>NZ_BAAAMY010000002.1:393806-434844 GCF_039529515.1 Nocardioides lentus | reverse complement strand
CGCCGTCGGTGTCGACGGGGCCGGGGAAGTCGTCGGTGCCGTCGAGGGGGTCGGTGCCGGCCGCGACCTCGGCGCCGTCGAGCACGCCGCCGTCGTCGGTGTCGGGGTCCAGCGGGTCGGTGCCCAGGCCGGCCTCCTCGTCGTCGGTGAGGCCGTCGCCGTCGGTGTCGACCGGCGGGGGAGCCGGGCACTCGACGCCGCCGGCGGGCGCGGTCGCCGCCACCGAGGCGCGACCCACGCCCAGCGACAGGCTGGTGAGCACGTTGCCGAACAGGTCGCGGACCGTGAGGTCCACCGACACCACCGCGGGCAGGGTGCTGGAGGCCCGGGGGCCGACGTTCGCGTTTGTCGGCGTGAAGGCCCGGACGGCGAGCGTCGCGCGCACGGCCGCCAGGTTGATGGTGAGGTTGCGGGCCACGCCGTTCGGGGTGAGCACCTCGTTGACCCCGGGGGCCGTCAACCGGACCGTCGGGTTGCCGAACGACGTGCGGCCGGTCGTGCCGTCGGAGGTGGCCCGGAGGACCACGGGGTCGGCCACTCCGATGGTGACGACACCGAGGAGGTTGATGTCGCCCAGCGTCGAGGTGGTCTCCGAGACGACCGAGGAGCCCGCGCCCGCCCCGTCCTGGAGGAAGGTCCGCGACGTCGTGCTCGAGGCCTCCACCGACCCGAGCGAGAGCAACCCGGGCACGCCGGCGAGCGTGGTCCGGGCGAGCGTGGTCGTGGACTCGCCGAGCGGGCGGACGCCGGCCGTGGCCGGTACGCACTGGCTGTCGCCGGCCCAGTCGGCCTCCACGTCACCCTGCACGGCGCCGAGCGTCGCCACCCCGAGCACGACACCGTCGAGCCCGACGGCGTCGGGGTCGCTGGGCGGTGGAGCGGTGGCGGTCACGGAGTCGACGTCGAGGGAGCCGCCGGCGAGGCCGAGGGCGGCCGCGCGGCTGGTGGCCCGCACCCGCGGCGTCGCCTCGCTGTCGGTCACCGCCTCGGAGCGCGCGACGTACACGTCGGTCAGGCCGCCGCCCAGCGCGGTCGACTGGAGCCGGAGGCTGTCGGCGTCCGCCGAGGCGGAGTAGGCGGCCGGAAGCGGGGCAGCGCGCACGGCGCCGGGCAGCGGGGCGCCCGCCGACGTTGCGGCCGGTCCCGCGAGGACGAGGGCGGCCCCCGTGGTGAGACCAAGGGCGGCGCTGAGGGCTCGACGCGTGCGCAGGGAGATCGCCATGCCAAGGAGAATGGATGGTGCAACCTTCTTTTGCAGCGGAATCGGGAAACTCGCGTCAGCTCCCTCGCCCACGGTCCCGGCTGGTTGGATCACGAGGTGGCCCCCGCCTGTCCCGCCCGCCCCGCGCGCCTGCCGGGGGACCTGCCCCCGGCCCTCCTCGCGGCGCTGCTGGTCGCGCTGCTGCTGGGGCCCGCGCTCGGTCCGGGGTACGTCCTGTCCTACGACATGGTCTGGGTCCCGCAGCTGACGATGCGGGGCGACTTCCTGGGCCTCGGCTCCGCGCTGCCGCGCGCCGTGCCCTCGGACGCGGTCGTGGCCGCCCTCGACCTCGTCGTGCCGGGCGTGCTGCTGCAGAAGCTCGCGCTCGCGGGGTCGCTGGTCGCGGGCGCGGTCGGCGCGGCGCGCCTCGCCCCCGACGTCCTCGCGGCCCGTCTGTGGGCCGCGGCGCTGTGGGCCTGGAACCCCTTCGTCGTCGAGCGCCTCGTGATCGGTCACTGGCCGGTGCTCGTCGGGTACGCCGTGGCGCCCTGGGTGCTGCTCGCCGTCCGCGCACGCCGTGCGGGCGGGTCGGCCCCACGCCTCTGGCCGCTGCTCGTCCTGGGCAGCCTGAGCGCCTCCGCCGGCGTCGTGACCGGTGTGCTGGCGCTCGCCCTCGGGCTCCGGCTGCGCCGCGGGCGGTGGCGTGACGACGCCCGGCTCGTCCTCGGGGTCGGCGCGGCCAACCTGCCGTGGATCGTGCCCGGCCTGCTCTCCGCGGCCGCGGCGACGGGGGGAGCCGCGAGCACCGTCCCCTTCGCGGCCTCCGGCGCGGCCGGGCTGCCGGCGCCGGTGGTCCTGCTGGGCCTCGGCGGGGTCTGGAACGTCGACGCCGCCGCGCCCCGCGGGACCTCCGCGGTCCTGGTCGCCCTGGCGGTGCTCGCCGTGCTGGCGGCGGCAGGCGCCCGCTCCTGGTGGCGGACGACGGGCCGTCGGGAGGGGCTGGCGCTCGCCGGGTGCTGGGTGGTCGGGCTCGGTGTGGCCCTGGTGGGCTGGGCGGCCCCCGGCGTCCTCGCCGCGGTCGCCGCGCTCCCCGGCGGTGGGCTGCTCCGCGACGGTGCCCGCAGCCTGACGCTGTGCGCCCCGCTGCTGGTCGCGGTGACCTCGTCCGGGGTCGCGGTCCTGGTCGGCACACGCCGCCGCGCCGAGCGGGTGGGGTGGACGATGGCCGCCGCCCTGGCGCCGGTCGCCCTGCTGCCCGGTGCCGCCTGGGGGGTCGGCGGCCGGCTGGAGGCTGTCGACTACCCGCCGACGTGGGAGTCGGCCCGGGAGGCGGTCCTCGCGTCACCGGTGGTCGGCGACGTCCTCGTGCTCCCGCTGAGCGCCTACCGGGCCCCGTCGTGGAACGACGGGCGCCCGGTCCTCGACCCGCTCGGACGGTTCCTGCCCCGCGACCACGTCACCGCCGACGACCTCGTGGTCTCCGGGGAGGTCGTGCCGGGGGAGGACCCCCGCGTCGACGAGGTCGCCGCGGCCCTCGCGGCACCCGGGTCGCAGGGCCGGGCGGGTGCCCTGGCCGAGCTCGGGATCGGCCTCGTCGTCACCGACCCGACGGCGGCCGGACCGGCCCCGGAGGTCGCCGGCGAGGTCGTCCACGCCTCCTCCGACCTCGAGGTCGTCGCCCTCCCGGGAGTCCTCGAGCGCTCGGTCCCGGCCTCGCGGGCCGTCGGCGTCGGTGTCGCGTGGGCGGCGTGGTGGGCCTGCCTGCTCGCCGGGCCCGCGGGCGCGCTGGCCTCGCGTCGGCGGCGGCGTCGGCGGCGGCGACCGACGACGCGCGCGGCGCCGTCGTCGGGGTGAGCGCGACGGGGTTACCCGGTGGTAGGGTCGCGCGAGAAGTCAACCGGTACGTCGAGGAGGCGTTGTGGGCACGTTGCTCGGATCCGTGGGTGCGCTGCTGGCCAGCGTCGTCGTCGGCGGTGCGGTCGCTGCGGTGACCGTCGTGGGCCTGGTGAACTCCCAGACCGACGCGCCGGACCAGTCGCCGGCCAACGTCGAGCGCCCCGTCGTGGAGTACGGCTCCTCGAGCTGACCCGCCCCGCCCGACGTACCGGACCCCCGACGGCCTCGCCGTCGGGGGTCCGTCCGTCGAGGGACGTCCGTCGAGGGACCCGGCCCCTCGCGCGCGGGGACACCCGGGCGCGGGGCCCTCAGGCGCTGAGCGCCGGGGCGTCCCCGGGGTCGGCGTCGCCCAGCAGCACCGGCGCCGGCTCGTCGTCGGGGTCGACCTCCGAGGTCCGCACGCCCTGCAGGGCGCCGGAGACCACCTCCGCGAACGACTCGCGCGACGCCTCCCAGCTGTAGCGGTGCGCCAGGTCGTGAGCGCCGTCCCCGAGCGAGGCGCGCAGCCGCTCGTCGGTCAGCACCCGGCGCAGCGCCGCAGTGAGGAGACGGGGGTCGTCGTCCACCAGCAGGCCCGAGCAGCCGTCCGCGACGGACTCGCGGGTGCCGCCCGCCGCGGCGTACGCGACCGTCGGGGTGCGGTGCAGCCCGGCCTCGCCGACCACGAGACCCCACCCCTCCTTCAGCGAGGGCAGGGCCATCACCCACGAGGCGGCGTAGATCTCGTGCTTGCGGTGCTCGTCCACGAAGCCCTCGAAGTGGACCCGGTCCGCGACGCCCCGGCTGCGGGCGTAGGAGCGGAGCTCCTCCTCCCACCAGCCCGCACCCGCGACCACGAGCTGCAGGTCGGGGAGGTCCGCGGACAGCTCGGCGACCGCGTCGACGGCGTGCTCGACCCGCTTGTGCGGCACGAGGCGCCCGACCACGCACACGGTCGGCACCGCGGAGCGCGGCAGGTCCTCCGGCGTCTCGACGTCGGTGCCGTTGTGCACCACGGCGATCCGGGACCGGTCGACGCCGAGCCCGACCAGCTCCTCACGGGTGGCGCGGGAGACGGCGACGTACTGGCTGCGGCGGTAGAGGCGCGGCGCCACCCGGCTCTCCACCCACCAGCCGAAGCGTCCGGCGAGGCCCGGGTAGACGACCGGCCACTGCTCGCGGTGGACGTGGTGCACGAGGACCACGACGGGGGCGCGGGTGCCCAGGCGGGTGAAGAAGGGGAGGCCGTTCTGGACGTCGACGACCAGGTCGACCCGACCGAAGCGACGGGTCGCCAGGTGCAGCAGCCCCCGGGCGTAGACCGCCAGCTTGGTGCCGCGGCGCACGAAGCGGACGCCCTCGACCCACTCGTCCCGGGGTGCCCCCGGGTGCTCGGCGCAGAACACGGTGACGTGCGCGCCACGGGCCACGAGGCCGCGCGCGATGTTCTCGACGTATCTCTCCGAGCCCCCGCCCTCCGCGTTGGCCGTGTCGCGCCAGTTGAACAGCACGACGCGTCGGTCCGCCAGAGTGACGGGGCTCCCTCCCAGCCCCAGCACCCCCGGGACGTTACCAGCAGGTAACCGGAAGTGTGACATCGGTCTCCCGGCTTCCGGTGCGCCCCGGAGCGGTGGTCTACCCTCGCCCGGTGCGCGCCCGGGAGGGGGTCGCGCCGGTGCGTGACGAGGAGGGTGACCGGTGACGGACGAGCGCGCCCGCGCGGCAGCACGCCGCGCGTCGGCCCGGCCGACGTGGCGGCGCTCGCTGCGTCTGCTCGCCGACTTCACCCACGAGCAGGACGACCCGGCCCGCTTCTACGGCGCCCTCGCGGCGGACTCCGCCGCGCAGCTGACGACCCACGCCGACCTCGACGGCGCCCTGCTGCTCGACGTCGGCGGGGGACCGGGTTACTTCCGCGACGCCTTCGAGGCCCGCGGGGCCTGCTACCTCGCCCTCGACGCCGACGCCGGCGAGCTCTCCGGGCTCGGCGAGGTCGGCCCGCGCACCGTCCTGGGCAGCGGCATGGACCTGCCGTTCCGTGACGACAGCATCGACGTCTGCTACTCCTCCAACGTGCTCGAGCACGTGCCCCGCCCCTGGCGGATGGCCGAGGAGATGGTGCGCGTGACCCGTCCCGGCGGCACGACGTACGTCTCCTTCACCTGCTGGTGGGGTCCCTGGGGGGGCCACGAGACCGCGCCGTGGCACTACCTCGGTGGCGGCCGGGCCCGCGACCGCTACACCCGCCGCCACGGCCACCGGCCGAAGAACGTCTACGGGGAGTCCCTGTACGCCGTGCGCGTCGGGGACGCGCTGCGGTGGGCCCGGTCCCGCCCGGACGCCGACCTCGTCGCCGCCTACCCGCGGTACAACCCCCGCGGCACGCACTGGCTGACCCGGGTGCCGGTGCTGCGCGAGGTGGTGACGTGGAACCTCGTGCTGGTGCTGCGGCCCCGCTGACCCCCGCCGAGCCGGCCACCGAGCCGGCCACCGAGCCGGCCACCGCCACCGAGCCGGCCACCGCCACCGAGCCGGCCACCGACGCCGGGCGCGCCGAGCGCACCCGGTGGCGGCTGCGGGTGCTGGCCGTCGCCGTCGGCCTGGTCGCCCTCGCCTTCGCGCAGCAGCCGGGCCTGCTGATCGCCGACACCAAGCTCGACCTCGCCCTGGACCCCGGTCAGTTCCTCGGCCGGGCACTGTCGCTGTGGGACCCGGAGGGCGCCTTCGGCCAGCTGCAGAACCAGGGCTACGGCTACCTGTGGCCGATGGGCCCGTTCTTCTGGGCCGGCGACCTCATCGGAGTGCCGGGCTGGGCGGTGCAGCGCGCCTGGATCGCCCTCGTGACGGTGACCGCGTTCGTCGGGGTGGTCTGGCTGTGCCGCCTGCTCGGGGTGCGGTCGCAGGCCGCCTGCCTGCTCGCCGGCGCGGCGTACGCCCTGTCGCCGCGCATGATCAGCCTGCTCGGGCAGATCTCGATCGAGGTCTGGCCCAGTGCGCTGGCGCCGTGGGTGCTGGCCTTCCTGGTCCGCGGCTCGGTGCGGGGCTCGCCGGTCGCGGCGGCGGCGGCGTCGGCGGCGGCGGTCGCGATGGTGGGCGGGGTCAACGCGGCGGCGACGGCCGCGGTGCTGCCGCTCGGGGCGCTGTGGCTGCTGACGCGCACCCCCGGTCCGCGTCGCCGGTCGCTCATGACGTGGTGGCCGGTGCTCACCGTCCTCGGCACGCTGTGGTGGCTGGTCCCCCTGTTCGTGCTCGGTGCCTACAGCCCGCCGTTCCTCGACTACATCGAGAGCGCCGAGGTCACCACGCTGGCCACGCCGCTGCTCGACGCGCTGCGGGGCACCTCCGACTGGGTCGCGTACGTCGACCCGACCTGGCGGGCGGGCAACGACCTCGTCTCGCAGGGGTTCTGGGTGGTCAGCGCCACCGTCCTGCTCGTCCTCGGCCTCGCCGGCGTCGTGCGGCGCGACCAGCCCCACCGCCGGTTCCTGCTCCTCGGCCTGCTCGTCGGCCTGCTGATGGTCACCTTCGGCCACACCGGCGCCGTCCAGGGATGGGGGGCCGCCGAGCGCCAGGACTGGCTCGACGGGCCGTTGGCGCCGCTGCGCAACGTGCACAAGTTCGACCTCGTCGTGCGCCTGGTCCTGGTCGTCGGCCTCGCGCACCTCGTCGACCGCGTCGCCCGGCGGGACCGTCAGGACGGGGCCCCGGCCGCGGACGGTCGCCACCCCACCTCGACGCGGGTCGCCGCGGTGGCGCTGTGCCTGGTCGCGGTCGTCGCCGCCGCCGGACCGGCGTTCCTCGGCCGCGTCGCGCCGTCGGGCGCCTACCTCGGCGTGCCGACCTACTGGTCCCAGGCCGCGGACTGGCTCGGCGAGCACGACGACGGCGGCCGCGCGCTGCTCCTGCCGGGCACGTCCTTCGGCAGCTACGCGTGGGGCTTCACCCGCGACGAGCCCCTCCAGGTGCTGGCGTCCTCGCCGTGGGCGGTGCGCAACGCCGTGCCCCTGGCGCCGCCCGGCAACGTGCGGATGCTGGACGCGGTCGAGCGCCGGCTGGCCGCCGGTGAGGGGTCGACCGGCCTGGTCGACCACCTGCGCCGCGCCGGGGTCTCCCACCTGGTCGTGCGCCACGACCTCCAGCCGGGCGGCAGCCTCCCCGACCCGGTGCTGGTGGAGCAGGCGCTCGCCGACTCGCCGGGTCTGCGCCCGGTGGCCGAGTTCGGCCCGGAGGTCGGCGGCGACGCCCGCCTCGAGGGCGTCGACGACGGGCCGTGGCTGGTCGTCAACCAGGGCTGGCAGGACCGGCGCCCGGCGATCCGCGTCTGGGAGGTGCCGGGCGCGGCCCGGGCCGTCGCGACCGGGGTGCCGCCGGTCGTGGTCGGCGGCCCCGAGTCCCTGCTCGACCTGTCCGACCTCGGCGTGCTCGGCTCCGCGCCCACCGTGCTGGCGACCGACCTCCCCGACGGCAGCGAGGAGACCGCGCCCGAGGGTCCGGTCGTGCTCACCGACGGGCTGCGCCGGCGCGAGGTGTCCTTCGGCTCCGTGCACGACAACACCTCGGTGACCCTCGTGCCGGGCGAGGAGCGACTCACCGGGAGACCCGTCACCGACTACCGGCTCGGCGACGACGGTGACGCGTGGGAGCGCTGGCGCGCCGACGCCCGGCTGGAGGGGGTCGAGGCGCTCGCCGCGTCGAGCTCGGCCTCGGACGCCGACAACGCGGGTCCCGTCCTGCCCGGCCGCGCGCCGTACGCCGCCTTCGACGACGACCCCGCCACCCAGTGGGTCTCCGGCCGCGACACCGGAGCGGCGCCGTGGCTCGAGGCCCGGCTCGGCGCGCCGCGGGCGGTCGACGCGGTCACGGTGACCCTCGGCGACGCCGTGCCGGCCCCCACCGTCGTCCGCGTCGTCACCGACGCCGGGGCCGCCGAGGCGCGCACGCTCGACCCCGGCGAGACGACCACCGTGACGCTGGACGGCGGGCCGACCGGTCGGGTCCGGGTGGAGGGCGCGGCCGGCGCGCCGCTGGCCCTCGCACAGGTCGCGGTCGCCGGTCTCGACGTCACCCGCGTCGTCGACCTCCCGTCGCTGCCCGACGCCTGGGGCGCCCCGGCGGCCGTGGTGCTCACGGAGGGTCTCGGTCACCGTGCCGCCTGCGTCGCGGTGGCGGACGACCTGCGCTGCGCCGACGGCGGCGCCCGCGAGGCCGAGGAGCCCTCCGGGCTGCGACGGACCGTGGACCTCGGCGCGGGCGCGTCGTACACCCCGACGCTGCGGGTGCGCGCCCGCGGGGGCCCGGCGCTGGTCGAGCGGCTCCAGGAGGGTCTGCCCCTCGTCGCCGCCGCGTCGTCGACGGCGGTCGACGAGCCGGGCGGATCCGCGATCGCCGCCGTCGACGGCGACCGGGGCACGACCTGGGTCGCCGACCCCGACGACCCCGCCCCGACCCTGGACCTGCGGTGGCTCGGCCGGCAGCGGATCACCGGGCTGCGACTCGGGCTCGCGCCGGACGCGCCCGCGACCCCCGCCCGCGAGGCCGTGGTCCGCTGGCCCGGGGGACGGCAGACCGTGACCCTCCGCGAGGGCGGCTTCGCGCCGCTCGAGCCGTTCCGCGCCTCCCGGGTGCAGGTCGAGCTCAGCGCGCCGCGCCTGGTGCGCAGCCTGCAGTTCGACGGCTCCGCCGCCGACGTCGGGATCGGGGTCGGCCAGGTCCGGCTGCGCGGGTCCCGACGATTCCCGCAGGCGGTCTCCGACACGCTCGAGGAGCTGGGCTGCGGCAGTGGCCCGACCGTCGCGGTCGACGGGCGGGTGCTGCGCACCGAGGTCGTGGCCAGCCGGGCCGCGCTGGTGCGCGGTGAGCAGGCGACGGCGCGCCCGTGCCGCGACGGGGCGTCGCTGGACGTGCCCGCCGACCGGACCACCCTGACGGTGGCCGCCTCGGAGCTCTTCGCCCCCGCGGCGGTGCGCCTGGACCGCACCGACCGGGTCGGGCCCGGTGTGGACCTGACCTCGCCGACCCCGGTGGGGCTCGGGGCCGAGGGGTCCGCGCGTCGCACCCTCGGGGAGGTCCCGGCCGACTCCACGGTGGTGGTGCGGGAGAACGCGAACCCCGGCTGGGTCGCGGACGCCGGGGCGGAGCCGCTCGTCGTCGACGGCTGGCAGCAGGCGTGGCGGGTGGAGGAGGGCGGCACGCTCGACCTGCGCTTCTCCCCGCAGCCCGTCTACGCCGCCGGCCTGGCCGCGGGCGCGGTCGCGCTCGTGCTGCTGGGGGTCGTGGTCGTGGGGACCGCGCGGCGGCGACCGCGCGCGGGACTGCCCGCGCTGGGCGAGCGCCGGATCCCCCGGCTGGTCGGCGCGGTCGGGCTCGCGGCGGCGGTGGCCCTGCTCGCCGGGACGCCGGGCCTGCTCGTGGCGGCCGGTGCCGTCCTCGGGCACCTGGCGCTGCGGCGGCTGCCCGACGGCGTCCGCGCCGTCGCCGTCGGGGCGGGGATCGTCCTCGCGGGAGCCGTGTACTGGCTGCGCCCGCTCGGCTCGATCGAGGGCTGGGCCGGCCAGTCGGCGCCCGCTCAGCTCGCCGTCGTGGTCTCGCTGGTCTGGGCGGGGCTCGAGGTGCTGGACCCGCCGCGCCGCGACCGGACGAGGTCGCTCGGGCGCAGGCTGCGCAGCCGCGTCGCCGGCACCTCGACCAGCCGGTAGAGCACCTCGCTGACGAGCAGGCTGCCCGCCAGGGTGAGGGCGAGCACCAGCACGGTGCGACCACCGAACACCGGGAGGTCGAGCCACTGCTGCACCAGGTCGAGCACGACCAGGTGGCAGCAGAACAGCGCGTACGACGTGCGGCCCAGGTGCCGCAGCAGCGGTCGGGTGGTCAGGCGGAGGAAGGTCGAGCCCGCGGGGGCGAAGACGCCGGGGAGGACCACGAGCACGCCGACCACGACGTAGAGCAGGTTCTTGGTGACCACCGAGGCGTCGGAGGCGATCTGGGTGAAGTCGTAGGGCCCGGCGAGCGGGGTCGAGGCGACGACGAAGACCGCGGCGGCGAGGCCCCAGCAGGTCCAGGGGGCCGAGCCGACGTCGGCGACGGTCCGCGCCCAGCCCGGCGGCTCGGCGCGTCGCAGCACCACGGTCACCGCGGCGAGGGCGATCCCGGCGCTGAACCAGGTCAGGTAGCCGGGCAGCCACTGCAGCAGCGCCGTGGAGGTCGCGACCAGGCGCGACCCGCCGGCGTTCCAGGCCAGGTTGAGCGCGCAGAGCCCCGTGAGCACCACGAGCAGGCGGCCCGCGGGGACCCGCTGCGGGCGTCGGCCCAGCGCGGCGAGCATCACCAGCGGCAGGGCGGCGTAGAACGCGACCTCGGTGGCGAGGCTCCACATCTGCGTCAGCCCCGGGGGCAGCCGGTCCTCCGTGTAGAGGGCGACGAGCCCGAGGTTGGCCACCCAGGTCCGCAGGGAGGCCCCGGCGTTCTCCTCGAGCACGAGCAGGGCCACGACGACGGTCACCAGGTAGGCGGGCAGGATGCGCACCGCCCGGTGCCACCAGTAGCGGCCGGTGCGCGGCCGCGGCGTGGCGTGCTCGGCCGCGAGGAGCCAGGGTCGGGACAGCAGGAAGCCCGACAGCACGAAGAAGATCGCCACGCCCACGTCGAGCCGTGACAGCGCGGTGCCGGCCAGGGTCCCGGCGTACGCGCCGGTCTGGAACGCGACGTGGGTGACCAGGACGGCCAGCGCCCCGAGGAAGCGGAGCCCGTCCAGGCCGGGGTAGGTGTCGTGGCGGGGGAGGTCGGGACTCGTCACCGCGGCACCCCCGCCGGGACCAGGTCGCCGACCCGCACGGAGTCGACGCACACGACGGCCTCGTCGGACCCCTGCAGGCGGACCGGGCCCCAGCCGCCCTCACCGCGCAGGAACAGCGTGTGGAGGCCCGCCAGCACCTCCACCCGCTCCTCGCGCTCGCCGAGCCCGAGCGTGAGGGTGGTGTCGGCCGAGGCCAGGTACGACACGGTCGCCCACCAGAAGAACTCGGCGTCCCCCTCCACCGGCACGGTCACGGCCTCGGCGCCGACCCGGTAGCCGCACCCGTCCTGCGGCCCCGCAGGGCTCTCGGCGCCCGCCACGACGGCGGCGCGGACCGGGGTCCCGCCCGCGTCGAGCGTCTCGAGGTCCGTGCCCGCGGCGACCGCGCGCACGCGGGGCAGCGAGCCGAGCAGGCGGGAGGGCAGGTTGTCGGGGAAGGCGGTGCCGGCCATCACCGACGCCGGGACCGGCACGTCCGCCACCGTGCGCGGTCGCTCGTCGGCCGCCTGGGCCGCGCGCTCGACAAAGGCGCGCGTCGCGTACGGCCGGTGCCACGCGGCGGCGTAGGTGCTCGAGGACCACGCGGCGCCCGCGAGCAGCACGAGCGCCGCGACGGCCGCGACGGGCCGCAGGGCCGCGGGGAGGCCGGCCCGGGTACGCGCCGGGGCGGCGACGGGGCGCGAGCCCGGCGCCGCCGTCGCCGCCGTCGCCGCGTCCGCCCCGGCGACCGGGAGGCACCACAGGGCGAGGGCGAGGGTGACGACCATGGCGGAGTCGGCGAGGTAGCGCAGCTCGTAGCCCACGAAGGCCCCGAGCTGGGGGGCCCGTCCCAGGCCGACCAGGACGAGCGCGCCACCGACCCACCCGACCACCAGCAGGGCTGCGCTCACCGGGGCGGTCCGCACGCCGCGGCGGCGCAGGACCACGAGCGCGGCCCCCAGCGCCGCGACGATCACGACCCAGCTGAGGACCGCGACCGGCCCGGGCACGTCGACCTGCAGCAGCGGCGGGTTCTCCGTGGACCAGCGCCAGGGCCCGCCCAGCGAGACCGAGCCCAGGGACTCGCCGACCATGGCGCGCACCAGCCCCGACCAGTCGGTCGGGGCGCCCTCCGCGACGGGCGAGGGCACCCAGCGCGTGTACGCCGCGGCGTACGAGGCGCCGAGCACGCCGTAGACGGCCCACGCGCGCCACTGACCGGCGACGGTCCGCAGCCGGGCGGGGATCCCGCCGGACGCGAACGGGCCGAGCGACAGCACGAGCAGCACCGGCAGCACGAGCGCCGCCTTCACGTACGCCGTCATCCCCAGCGTGACGGCGAGGGCGGCCAGCAGGGCCCACCGCTGGCGGCCGGTCCGCAGGTAGGTGACGTGGCAGCCGACGGCGAGGAAGAACGCCAGGTGGAGCGGGAGCTGGTTGAGCGCCGCGGCCCACCAGAGGTAGGCCGTGAGGGTCAGCGGGGAGACGAGGTAGAACGCCAGCGGCGCCAGGATCGCCGGGCGCGGGCCGGCGAGGCGCACCAGCATCCAGACCGCCGCCAGCCCCGCGGCCAGCTGGAGGCCGACGAGCTGGAGCGCCCCCGGCCACCACGCGAGGTCGCCCGCCCGGCCCGCCGACCACGCCAGCAGGCGCCCCAGCGGCATCAGCTGGCTGTCGTGGGGCTGCACGAGCGCCGCGAGGGACAGGCCCGAGCGGCGGGCGTCCTCGAGGAGGATGAAGTCGTCCGCGTACCACCAGGCACCCGCGGACGCCCACGCCCGCCAGCCGGTCTGGACCAGCACCAGGACCACGGCGGAGCCGACGACGAGGTGGCGCTGCTCGACCTCGCGCCACCGCGCGGGCGCCCGCGACGCGGCGGGTGCGGGCGCGGGGCGCGTGGAGGTCGACACGCCCGGGATCATGGCACGCCCCTGCACGGTGAGGTCCGTCACAACCCGCCGTTGTTACCCACGAGTCACTTGCGCTACCGTTCGGCGACTTCGTGGGCCGGGAGGGCCGTGCGGGGCGCAGTTTCCTGCTCCTGGGGAGGGGTGTTCGTCGTGGTGCGCAAGGTGCTGGGGTTCGTGGCGCTGGGCCTGGGGGGCTTCCTCCTCGTCGCAGGGCTGGTCGCGCTGCTGTGGGCTCCGGGGGTGGTCAAGCGGACGCCGCTCGACACCGACTCCACGACCCTGCTGAGCGGGCAGGCGCAGCGGCTCAACCCGGCCACCGGCGACGTCGAGGGCGCCGACGTGCTGGCCGTCAGCCGCAACCGGGTCGACAGCGAGATCTCCGACGACGACGTCGTCGCCTTCGTGGCCAACACCTGCCTCAACGTCGACGAGGGCCAGGAGCCCGCCTGCCTGCGCGGCGACGACGAGCGGGTCATCAACAACTCCGAGCCGGACGTCTTCGCCACAGACCGCCGCACCGGCGAGTCGCTGCCCGCCGAGGCCAGCGCGGAGCTGCTGCCCGCCGACGCCGTGCCGCACGAGGGCCTGGTCAACAAGTTCCCCTTCGACACCCCTCAGGCCGACCAGCAGCTGTGGGACGGGCTGCTCGGCGAGGCGGTGACCGCCACGTACGACGGCGAGGACGAGATCGAGGGCCTGCCGGTCTACCGGTTCACCACCGAGGTCGACGACGAGCCCGCGACCGTGGTGGGCGACATCGAGGGCCGCTACAGCTCGCAGAAGACGGTCTGGGTCGATCCCCGCACCGGCTCGATCATCGACCAGGAGCAGAGCGAGCAGCGCACCACGGAGGACGGCGACACGCTGCTGGACCTCGAGCTGTCCTTCACCGACGAGCAGGTCGCCGACAACGTCGCGAGCGCCGAGGACAGCATCGGGACCATCGACACGATCACCCGGACCGTCCCGGTGGTCGGTCTGGTCGGCGGCGCGGTGCTCCTGGTCCTCGGGTTCCTGCTGCTGCGCGGTGCCCGCGGCGGACGCGGTCGCCGTACCGCGTCGGCCGGGCCCGCCGCGGACCGCGACGCGCCGGCCGTCGAGAAGGTCTAGGCCGACCCGCGGCCCGGTCCCCGCGCGACGAAGATCGCGGTCCCGGGGATCAGCCGGCCGCGCAGCCGGGACCAGCCGCCCCACGTGCGCTCGTGACCCTCGGGCCACTCCGGCTCGACCAGGTCGACCAGCACGAACCCGTGCCGGGTCAGCAGCCGCACCCAGTCGCCGAGGGTGCGGTGGTGCTCGACGTACGCCACCCGGCCCGTGTCGTCGTTGACCTCGACGTACGGCGTCCGGTCCCAGTACGACGTGGCGGCGCGCAGCCCGTCCGGCCCCGGGTCGTCGGGGAAGGACCACCGCGTCGGGTGGGTGATCGAGAAGACCAGCCGGCCCTCCGGGCGCAGGACCCGGGCCGCCTCGCCGAGCGCGGCGTCCAGGTCGGCGACGAACTGCAGCGCGCCGAACGCGCAGAACACCGCGTCGAACGCGGCGTCGGCGAAGGGGAGGGCGGTGGCGGTGCCGAGGACGGCGGGCACCGCGACCCCCGTCGCGTCGTCGAGGCGGCGCGAGTGCTGCAGCTGCCGCTCGGACAGGTCGAGTCCGACCGGTCGCCCACCGTGCTCCGCGACCCAGCGCGAGCACTGGCCGGCACCGCTGCCGACCTCGAGCACGTCACGGCCGGCGACGTCGCCGAGGAGCCCGGCCTCGTCCTCGGTCAGGCCCTCGGGTCCCCACAGGAAGCCCGCGTCGCCGAGGTAGTCGCCGTGGGTGGCCTGGTACTCGTCGGCGTAGGCGTCCCAGTCGGGACCGTTGGCCCGGCGGGACTCGGCCTCGTCGACGGCGCGGCGCTCGACCCGCACGGGGAAGGGGGAGGGCTCGGTCACCGTCCGATCCTCCCGCGGCCGCTCAGGACTCGGCGCCGCCGGGGCCCAGCGCACGGCGACGCACGGTGGGCAGCCGACCGGCGAGGTCGCCCAGCGGCCCGACGGCGCGCTGCAGGCTGTCGGCGGTCTGGTTCAGCGTCGGGATGACCGCGGCCAGCTCGCGCAGCCGGGGCTCGACGGCCTCCAGCGCCGGGCCGAGGGCCACGAGGCGGTCGAGGGTCCCGCCCTCGGCGACCAGCGTGTCGACGTACCCCTCGTCGGCCAGGACGCGGTCGAGAAGGCCACCGGGCGCCAGCACCCGCTCGAGGACCCCGTCGTCGCGGGTCAGCCGGTCCACGGGACCACCGGGCGCGAGCAGCCGCTCCACCACGCCGTCGCCCGCGATCAGCCGGTCCACGGGACCGCCCTCCTCCAGCAGCCTCTCGAGCGTCCCGCCGGGGGAGGTCAGGCGGTCCACGGCGCCGCCGGGGGCGAGCAGGCGGTCGAGGGGGCCGTCCTCGGCGGCGAGCCGGTCGAGCACCCCGCCCGGCTCCGCCAGCCGGAGCACCGGGCCCTCGGGGGAGAGCAGGCGGTCGAGGGTGCCGCCGCGGCGCAGCATCCGGCCCAGTGGACGGTCGGCGGCGAAGATCGAGTCGAGGGTGTGGACGATCCGCATCGGCGCTGCGTCCTCCGCGAGCAGCTCCCGCACCCGGTCGGAGGTGCCGCCGTGCCCGATCAGGCCCTCGAGCATGTCGGCGTAGCCCCCGGGACGCCGTACCGGGCCGTCGGGGTGCGTGAGGGTGCCGAGCGTCAACGTCGTGCGCACGACGCTCACCCCCAGCCGGACGGGGAGAGCCACCAGCTCCGCGAGCGCCATGACGCGGAGCGTAGTGCCAGGATCTCCTCCCGTGGTCGACGTCGAGCTCCTCACCTCCCTCGAGCCGCTGCCCGGCGGGCGGTCGGGGCGGACCCTCCTCGGCACGGCCGCCGGCACCCGCGTCGTCGCGCGGCTCTACGTCGGGCCCGACGACCACGGACCGGCCGCCCACGAGGTCCACGCCGCGCTGCTCGCCCTCGTCTCGGGACTCGTCCCGGTGCCGGGGGTGCTCGAGCTGCGGGGTCCGCGCGACGACCTGCCCGCCCTGCTGCTGACCGAGCACCTGCCCGGCGTGCCGGCCGCCGGGCTCCTCGCCGAGCTCGACGACCCGGGCCGCGCACGCCTGGGCCGGGGCCTCGGGCGGATCGCCGGCACGCTCGCCGGGATCCCCTTCGCCCGCCGCGGTGCGTTCCGTGACGCCTCGCTCGGCCCGCGGCCCGACGGGGGAGCGTCCACGAGCGACGTCGACGACGCGGGCACCGCGTCCTTGGCCGCCGACGAGCCGCCCGCGTGGTCCGTCGCCGCCGAGCGGGTGCGCGACGCCGAGCCGCGGGCCGTCCTCGTCCACGGAGACCTCGGCCTCGACAACGTCCTGGTGGACCCCGGGTCCCTCGCCGTGACCGGGGTCGTGGACTGGGAGCACGCCCACGCCGGCCACCCCCGCACCGACCTCGGACGCCTGCTGCGGGGCGCGGGCGACCGGGGATCGCCGTACGTCGCGGGGGTCCTGGCCGGCTGGGCCGCGGTGCGGGGCGGGCCCGACGCCCCCACCGGTGACGGGACGGACCCCGGCACCGGCCCGGGCACCGCCCCGGGCGCCGACCCGGACGCCGACCTCGCGGCGGCCCGGGCCGCCGACCTGCCGGCGCTGCGAGCAGCCGTCGCCGCGGACGGTCCCGGGGCGCCGGGGGCGCGGGAGCTGCTGGCCGCGATCGCCCGCCACGGCGACGTCCACGCCGTACCCTCAGGTTGGACGGTCCCCTGAGGGGCGCGTAGGCTTGACGTGCGCTGAGCCTGCTGTGCCCGCGGACCGATGCGGTGCCAGGCCCACTCTCTGGATCCAGACTGTCTCACGCGCGTCCGTACGACTCCATCCACCTTCGAGGACCCCACCACTCCATGACGAGCACCCTCTCCACCTCTCCCGACCTCTACGGGCACGACGACGCCCCCCAGGTCGCGATCAACGACATCGGCTCGGAAGAAGACTTCCTGGCAGCCATCGACCTGACGATCAAGTACTTCAACGACGGCGACATCGTCGAGGGCACCATCGTCAAGGTCGACCGCGACGAGGTCCTGCTGGACATCGGCTACAAGACCGAGGGCGTCATCCCCTCCCGCGAGCTGTCGATCAAGCACGACGTCGACCCGAGCGAGGTCGTCGCCGTCGGCGACGCCGTCGAGGCGCTCGTCCTCCAGAAGGAGGACAAGGAGGGTCGTCTGATCCTGTCCAAGAAGCGCGCGCAGTACGAGCGCGCCTGGGGCACGATCGAGCAGGTCAAGGAGGAGGACGGCGTCGTCGAGGGCACCGTCATCGAGGTCGTCAAGGGCGGCCTGATCCTCGACATCGGCCTGCGCGGGTTCCTGCCCGCCTCGCTCGTCGAGATGCGTCGCGTCCGCGACCTGCAGCCCTACGTGGGCCAGCAGCTCGAGGCGAAGATCATCGAGCTCGACAAGAACCGCAACAACGTCGTGCTGTCGCGGCGCGCCTGGCTCGAGCAGACCCAGTCCGAGGTGCGGCAGAGCTTCCTCACCCAGCTCCAGCGCGGTCAGATCCGCAAGGGCGTCGTCTCCTCGATCGTCAACTTCGGTGCGTTCGTGGACCTCGGCGGCGTCGACGGCCTGGTGCACGTCTCCGAGCTGTCGTGGAAGCACATCGACCACCCCTCCGAGGTCGTCACCGTGGGCGACGAGGTCACCGTCGAGGTCCTCGACGTCGACATGGACCGCGAGCGCGTCTCGCTGTCGCTCAAGGCGACGCAGGAGGACCCCTGGCAGCACTTCGCCCGCACCCACCAGATCGGCCAGATCGTGCCGGGCAAGGTCACCAAGCTGGTGCCGTTCGGCTCGTTCGTCCGCGTCGAGGAGGGCATCGAGGGCCTGGTCCACATCTCCGAGCTGGCCGAGCGCCACGTGGAGATCCCGGAGCAGATCGTCACCGTCAACGACGACGTCATGGTCAAGATCATCGACATCGACCTCGAGCGTCGTCGGATCTCGCTGTCGCTGAAGCAGGCCAACGAGACCGCGGCCGCGACGGACGCCGAGGAGTTCGACCCGACGCTGTACGGCATGACCGCGTCGTACGACGACCAGGGCAACTACATCTACCCCGAGGGCTTCGACCCGGAGACCGGCGAGTGGCTCGAGGGCTACGACGAGCAGCGCGCCGCCTGGGAGGAGCAGTACGCCAAGGCGCACGCCCGCTGGGAGGCCCACGTCAAGCAGCAGGCCGAGGCCAAGGCGGCCGACGCCGAGGCCGGCGAGGCCACCTCGTACTCCTCGGGCGGCGACTCCGTCCCCGCGGGTCGCTCCGGCGCCTCCGAGGAGACCTCGGGCGGCTCGCTCGCCTCCGACGAGGCGCTGCAGGCGCTCCGCGAGAAGCTGACCGGCGGCGGGAACTGACGCTCACCCCGGGTCGCTGACCCTCTCGCACCACGCACGACGGCCCCACCGCTCCTCGGAGCGGTGGGGCCGTCGGCGTTCCGCGACGCTCAGGCCGCGCGGTGGCGGTCGGGGGCGAAGCCGTCGTCGTGGTGGCTGGCCGGCGGCCGGTACGACGGGCGGTGTCGGGCCGGGTCGTCGGTGAGCACGAGGTGGACGACGCGGGCGAGGACGACGAGGGACACGAGGCCGAGCAGGACGAGGATCATGGCAGCAATGCTGCGCCCGTCGACATCGTGCCGACAGTGGCAGGAAAGACAACCCTCGTCGACATCCGGCCATCCGCCGTGGCAGGATCCGCGGGTGCTCACCGACGTCGTCGCCCTGGTCCACGACGAGGTCGAGCCGTTCGACCTCGGCGTCGTCTTCGAGCTCTTCGGGGTCGACCGGACCGACGACGGCGTCCCGGCCGTCGACTTCGCCGTGTGCGCCCCTCAGGTCGGTCCGCTGCCGACCCCGGGCGGGTTCGACGTCGTGGTGCGCCACGACCTGCGGCGCGCCGCGAGCGCGGACCTGGTCGTGGTCCCCGCGGGCGCGCCGAGCCGAGCCGCCACGCCGGCGGTCGCCGCGGCCCTGCGCGACGCCGTCGCCCGGGGCGCCCGGGTGATGTCGGTCTGCACCGGCGCCTTCACCCTGGCCGACGCCGGGCTGCTCGACGGACGGGCCGCCACCACGCACTGGCGCCACTGCGCGGAGCTCGCGAGCCGGTTCCCGGGTGTCGAGGTGCGACCGGACGTCCTCTACGTCGAGGACGGCCCGGTCGTCACCAGCGCGGGCACGGCCGCCGGGATCGACGCCGGGCTGCAGGTCTGGCGGCGCGAGCACGGGTCGGCGGTGGCCGCCAGGGTCGCACGACGGATGGTCGTGCCGCCGCAGCGCGACGGAGGACAGGCCCAGTTCATCGCCCGTCAGGTGCCCGAGTGCGAGGCCGAGACCCTCGCCCCCGTGCTGCTGTGGGCCGTGGAGCACCTCGAGGAGGACCTCGACGTGCCCACGCTGGCGTCGCGGGCGGCGATGTCGCCCCGCACCTTCGCCCGTCGCTTCCGCGACGAGACCGGCACCACCCCGGCCGCCTGGGTGGTCCGCCAGCGCGTCCACGCCGCCGAGGAGCTGCTCGAGCAGACCGACCTCACCGTCGAGCAGGTCGCCCACCGGGTCGGCTTCGGCAACGCCGCCACCCTGCGCCACCACTTCGTCCGGGTCCGCGGGATCGCGCCGCTGGCCTACCGCCGCCGCTTCGGCGCGGCCTGAGGGACCCCCGTACGGTGGGGCCCGTGCGAGTGGGACTGACGGGCGGCGTGGCCTCGGGCAAGAGCACGGTGGCGGCGATCCTGACCGACCTCGGGGCCGTGGTCGTGGACGCCGACGTCCTGGCGCGCGAGGTCGTCGCCCGCGGCACGGAGGGGTTGGCGGCGGTCGTGGACGCCCTCGGTGCCGAGGTCCTCACCGACGACGGCGACCTCGACCGGCCCGCCGTCGGCCGCCTGGTGTTCGGCGACCCGGAACGGCGTCGCGCCCTGGAGGCGGTCGTGCACCCGCGGGTGCGGGCGCGCGCGGCCGAGCTCGAGTCCGCGGCCCCCGAGGGGGTGCTCGTCGTGCACGACATCCCGCTGCTCGTGGAGACCGGTCAGGCGCGGGAGTTCGACGCCGTGCTCGTCGTGGACGTACCCGTGGAGGTGCAGCTCGCGCGGATGACGACGGACCGGGGGATGGACCCGGCGGACGCGCGCGCCCGCGTCGAGGCGCAGGCGACGCGTGAGCAGCGCCTGGACGCCGCCACCCACGTCATCGACAACGACGGCACGCGCGAGCAGCTGCGCGACGCCGTCGCGGCCGTCCACCGCGAGCTGACCGCGCGGCTCGGGGGCGTGCGCCCGTGAGGCGCCGGCTCCGGCGGGCGGCGCTCGCCACCGCGGGCTGCACGCTCCTGGCCGCGTGCTCGACCGGCGACGGGGGTGCGGACGACGACACCGGCACCGGCACGGGCTCCGCCCCCGTCGCCGGGGCTCCCGCCGGGACCGCGACCGCCCCACCGGGTCCGTCGGCGGACACGGAGACCTCGTGGGGTCCCACCGTCGGCGAGCTCGACACCGCCGCGGCGCTGGTCGCCGGGCTCGGCGACGCCGAGCTGGCGGGCCAGGTCATCGTCGGCCGGTACGCCGGCACCGACCCCGCGGTCGCCGCGGACCTGGTCGCGGACCTCCACCTGGCGGGGGTCAGCGTCACCGGCGACAACGTGCTCGACGCCGACCAGGTGCGCGCGACCACGCAGGCCGTCGCGCAGGCGGCGGGGGACCGGGGCTACCCGCCCGTCGTCGGCATCGACCAGGAGGGCGGGCTGGTCTCGCACCTCGGTGACGTCGGCACGACCTTCCCCGCCTTCTCGGTCGCGGGCGACGCGGTCGCCGCCGACGGCGACGACGGCACCCGGGGCCGGCGCGCCGTCCGGTCGGCGGCCCGCGCCACCGGGCTCGAGCTGCGCGACCTCGGCTTCACGTGGGTCTTCGCGCCGGTCGCCGACGTGACCATCGGCGACGCCGACCCGACCATCGGCACCCGGTCACCGTCACAGGACCCGACGGTGGCGGGGGTCGCGGTGGCCACCGCCGTGACGGGCTACCGGGCGGCCGCGGTCGTCTCGACGACCAAGCACTTCCCGGGCCACGGGGCCGTGACCGCCGACAGCCACGAGGTGCTGCCGACGCTCGACGCCGACCTCGACGCCCTTGCCGAGCGCGAGCTCCCGCCCTTCGCGCGGGCGGTCGCCCAGGGGGCGCCCTCGGTGATGATGGGCCACCTCGACGTGCCCGCGCTCGATCCCGGCGTGCCCGCCAGCCTCTCGCCCGCGGCGTACGAGCTGCTCCGCGAGGAGCTGGGCTTCGAGGGCGTCGCGATCACCGACTCGCTCGGCATGGGCGCCGTCGCGGGACGCGAGCGACCGGCCGTCCAGGCGCTCGCCGCCGGCGCGGACCTCCTGCTGATGCCTGTCGACACCCGCCTCGCCCACCGGGTGGTGACCGAGGCCCTCGCGAGCGGCGAGCTCGACCGCGAGCGTGTCGAGGAGGCCGCGACCCGGGTCGTGGCGCTGCAGCTGTGGCAGCAGCGCTGGTCGGCCGACCGACCGGTCCCGGCCGACGCCACCCCACGCGCGACGAGGGCGGCCTCGACACTGGTCGAGGCCGCCCTGCGCTGAGCGTCACCGGGTCCGGCGACGCCGGGTCCGGCGGTGCGGTCAGGCCGCCAGGTCGGGGTCGGCGAAGGTGCGCAGCTTCTGCAGCGCCTCCCGCTCGAGCTGGCGGACCCGCTCGGCGGAGATGCCGTGCTTGGTGCCGATGTCGGCCAGCTTGTGCTGGCGGCCGTCGGTCAGGCCGTAGCGCGAGCGGATGATGTCCGCGGCGCGGTCGTCGAGCAGGCCCACCAGGTCGTTGAGCCGGTCGCGCGACTCGGTGTCCAGGACCGTGAGGTCGGGGCCCGGGGCGGTCTCCTGCGCCATCAGGTCGCCGAGCGAGGTGTCGCCGTCCTCGTCGACCGGGGTGTCGAGGCTGACGTGCTCGCGGCCCCACGAAAGGAGGTCGAGCACCCGCTCGACGTCCATGCCGAGCTCGCCGGCGATCTCGACCGGCTCCGGCTCACGGCCGAGCTGGCGCTCGAGGGTGCGGCGCGCGCCGCCGACCTGGTTGAGCTCCTCGACGACGTGGACCGGCAGCCGGACGACGCGGGCCTGCTGGGCGATGCCGCGCGTGATGGCCTGACGCACCCACCAAGTGGCGTAGGTCGAGAACTTGTACCCCTTGGCGTAGTCGAACTTCTCGACCGCGCGGATCAGGCCGGTGTTGCCCTCCTGGATCAGGTCCAGCATCGGCATCTGCGAGCGCCCGTACTTGCGGGCGATCGACACGACCAGGCGCAGGTTGGCGTTGATGAAGGTCTGGACGGCGCGCTGCCCCTCGGCGGCGATCCACTCCAGCTCCTCCTGCGAGGCACGCATCGGGGCGCCGCCCTTGCGGCGGCCCACACGGCCCTCCTTGAGGAGGTGCTCGGCCATGAGGCCGGCCTCGATGGTCTTCGAGAGCTCGACCTCGGTGACGGCGTCGAGCAGCGGCGTCCGCGCGATCTCGTCGAGGTAGAGGCCGACGCTGTCGCGTCCCTCGATCTCGCGGTTCGCGCTGGGCCGGGTTGCGGTCCGTGTTGCCATGCGACGCCTCCTCCTGGTGGCCGGGTCGTACGCTCGTGGGTCGCGTCGTCCTCGGCGTTCGTCACAACGGGTTCGTCACCGGGGGCATTCCCGGATGTCGTGTCCGTGCCTGTCACCTCATCCGACGACCGGGCGGGCTGCGGAGTTGCCCGATCGACGTAATCTCAGCGACTTCTCAGCCCCGGTACCCGGCGCGTGTGCGGAACGAACCATCTCGGCGGCGGTCGCCCGGCCCGGCCCGGGGGTCAGCCCGCGAGCCCCAGGCGGTCGAGGATCCACGCCAGCGAGAACGCCCGGTCGTGCCAGGCCCGGTAGCGGCCCGAGACGCCGCCGTGGCCGGCCGACATCTCCGTGCGCAGGAGGAACTCACGACGGCCGGTGGCGACCGCCCGCAGCCGGGCGACCCACTTGGCGGGCTCGACGTACAGCACGCGGGTGTCGTTGAGCGACGTCTCGGCCAGGATCGGCGGGTAGTCGACGGCCGCGACGTTGTCGTAGGGCGCGTACGCCGCGATCCGGTCGTAGACCTCGGGCGTCGCGGCCGGGTCGCCCCACTCGTCGTACTCGGTGACGGTCAGCGGCAGCGTCGCGTCGAGCATCGAGGTGAGCGGGTCGACGAACGGGACCTGCGCGACGATCCCGCCGAACTGCTCGGGGGCCTGGTTGGCGACCGCGCCCATCAGCAGGCCGCCGGCGCTGCCGCCCTCGGCGACGGTGAGCGCCGGGGTGGTCCACCCGGTCTCCGCGAGGTGGCGCGCGCAGGCGACGAAGTCGTCGAAGCTGTGCTGCTTGTGCTCGAGCTTGCCGTCGTCGTACCAGCGCCGTCCCATCTCGCCGCCGCCCCGCACGTGGGCGATCGCGAAGGCGCCGCCGCGGTCGAGCAGCGAGAGCCGGGAGATGGAGAAGGTCGGGTCCATCGAGATCTCGTAGGCGCCGTAGCCGTAGAGCAGCAGCGGCAGCGGCTCGGAGGGGACCTCGCCGTCCGCACCGAGCCGGTCGGCCCGGCAGACCAGCGAGATCGGCACGCGCTCGCCGTCGGGGGCGGTGGCCCACAGCCGCCGCTCGGCGTAGTCGTCGGGGTCGTGGCCGCCGAGCACGGGCATCCGCTTGAGCAGGCGCAGCTCGTCGGCGCGGACGTCGTAGTCGTAGACCGACGTCGGCACGGCGAGGGACAGCACCCCGACGCGGACCGTGGGCTGGTGCCAGTCGGGGTTGGACCCCGACCCGACGGTGCGGATCTCGCGCTCGAAGTCGACCAGGTGGTCGCGGGCGACCCCGGCGGGCAGGCCGGGGCCCGTGTCGCCCAGCTCGAGGACCCGCAGCTGGGTGTCGCCACCGCTGCGCTGGTGCACCACCAGGTGGCCGGCGAAGGCGTCCACGTCCTCCAGTCGCACGGCGGGGTCGTGGGGCAGCAGGGCGCGCCACTGCTCGGGCGCGGTCGGCTCCGGCGGCGCCACCCCGAGCTCGTGGTCGGGGCCCGTGGCGTCGTGGAGGACGAGCAGCACGTCGGCGCCGTCGAGGACGGCGTGCTCGAGCGAGTACTCCAGGCCCTCGCGGCGCTCGGCGAAGACGCGGAAGCCCAGCTCGGGCCGCTCGGCGTCCCAGAACCGCCACTCGGAGGTCGTCTTCGAGCCGGTCGCGATCATGAGGAAGCGGTCGCTGCGGGTGCGCCCGATCCCGGTCCAGAAGCGTCCGTCGGTCTCGTGGTGGACGAGCTCGTCGTCGGACTGGTCGGTGCCGAGACGGTGGCGCCACACCTTGTCGGGGCGCCAGGTGTCGTCGACGGTCGAGTAGTAGACCGCCTCGCCCGAGGGCTCCCAGGTGACACCGCCGAGGACGCCGGTCAGCTCCTCGGCGGGCGCGGTGGCGGCGTCGGTGCCGGCCGGGGGGACCAGCGCCCGGAAGCGGACGGTGTAGCGCTCGTCGCCGACGGTGTCGACGGCGTAGGCGAGCAGCCGCTCGTCGGGGCTGGTGGCCGAGCCGCCGAGGGAGAAGAAGTCGTGGCCCTCGGCGAGCGCGTCGAGGTCGAGCACGACCTCCTCGCCGGGCAGGGCGGGCTGGTCGGGGTCGGTGTCCTCGCCGTCGGAGCCGGCCGGGCGGGGCGGGGTCCAGTCGTCGGGGTCGGCGACGGGCACGCGGCAGCTGGCGCCGTACTCGCGGCCCGCGAAGGAGCGCCCGTAGTACCAGTGGCCGCCGCGGCGCGTCGGGACCGACAGGTCGGTCTCCAGGGTGCGGGTGCGGATCTCTTCGAAGAGGGTCGCGCGGAGGTCGGCGAGGTGGGCGGTCGCGGCCTCGGTGTGGGCGTTCTCCGCCTCCAGGTGGGCGACGACCTCCGGGTCCTCCTTCTCGCGCAGCCAGTCGTAGTCGTCGACGCGGACCCGGCCGTGGTGGGTCGTCTCGACGGGGCGTCGTTCAGCGACGGGAGGGGTCATGCTCCGCGACGGTAGCGGGCGCCGGCGACACCGCCTCGACTCGGTGGAGGGCGGGGTCGTCGACGGCGAAGGAGCGCACCGGACCGGGCGGGGTGTCGGCGGTCTCGAAGCGGACGGTCACCACCGAGCGGCCCGAGCCCCACACCCAGCCGCGCCCGTGGACGTCGTGCACGACGTCGGTCCCCGGCGGCCAGCCGACCGGGGCACCGCGGGGCGGGGGGAGCTCGACCGGGGGCTCGGCGGCCGTCGCGGTGCCGTCGGCTCCCGGGGCGCCCGACAGGTCCGCCCCGGCGGCGGCGAACAGGTCCTCCTGCACCCAGTCCGCGAGACCCGAGACGCCCACCCCGAGCAGCCGGACGCCGGTGGACGTGTCGAGGTCGGCCAGCAGCCCGCGGGCGACGCGCGCGAGCGTGGCCGGGTCGTCGGTGGGGGAGGGCAGCGTCGCGGAGCGGGAGAGCGTCGTGAAGTCGGCGAGGCGGACCTTGATGCTCACGGTGCGACCCGACAGCCCGTGGTCGCGCAGCCGTGTCGCGACGCCCCCGGCCTGGCGCGTGAGCAGGCCCTCCATGAGCCGGCGGTCGACCAGGTCGGTCTCGTAGGTGTCCTCGACGCTGACGGACTTCGCGTCCCGCTCCGCGACCACCGGTCGGTCGTCGTCGGCGCGGGCGAGCCGGAACAGGCCGGCGCCGTGCGCCTGGCCGAGCTCGCGGACCAGCTCGTCGGCGCCGAGGCCCTCGAGGTCGGCGACCGTGTGGACCCCGAGCCGGCGCAGCCGCTCCACGGTGGCGGGGCCGACCCCCGGGATCACCGACACGTGGCGCGGCCGGAGCAGGTCGCGCTCCGTGCCCGGATCCACCACGACCAGCCCGTCGGGCTTGTCGAGCTCGCTGGCGACCTTGGCGAGGAACTTGCTGCTCGCGATCCCCACGGACGCGGTGACCCCGCCCGTGGCCTCCCGGACCCGCGCGCGGAGGTCCTCGCCGAGGGCGCGCACGGTCGCCGGCCCGAGGTCGGGCAGGGGCACGGTGGCGGCGGCGAGGTCGACGAACGCCTCGTCGAGCGAGAGGGGCTCCACCAGGGGGGAGACCTCGCGCAGGATCGCCATGACGACGGCGGAGGTGCGGCGGTACTCCTCGAAGCGGCCCCGCAGGTACGCCGCGTGCGGGCACCGCGACCGCGCCTCGCGGGTCGACATGGCCGAGCGCACGCCGTACACGCGGGCCTCGTAGGAGGCGGTGGCGACCACGCCGCGGCCGCCGGTGCCGCCGACCACGACGGGGCGCCCGCGCAGCGAGGGCTTGTCGCGCTGCTCGACGGCCGCGAAGAACGCGTCGAGGTCGAGGTGGAGCACGCTGGCGTGGGCACGCACGGGCGCAACGTACCCGCGGGCCGGATCCGGTCCACAGGGCCCGGCGGTGGCCTCGCCGTGCACAGGGCGCGGGTCCCGAGGTGAGTGGCCCGCCGGTGCCGGGGAGACCGGGGCCATGACCTCCACACCCGCGACCCCCGATCCCCGCCCCACCCGCCTGGTGGCGCGCAGCCGCGACGACCTCGTGGCCATGGTCCCCGTCGTGCTGGGCTTCGTGCCCTCCGAGTCGGTGACCCTCCTGACTTTCGACGCCGCCCGGGTCTTCCACGCCCGGGTGGACCTGCCGCACGACGCCGCCGACGACCTCCTGCTCGTCGAGGCGTTCCTCGAGCCCGCCCGGCGCCACCGCGTGCGGACGGCGGCGGTGGTGGTCCACACCCCGCGCCCGGCGCGGTTCGAGCAGGTGGCGCGACCGCTCCTGCGCGCACTCCTCTCGGCGGGCGTGCGCGTCGTCGACGTGCTGCGCGCCGACCTCGGCGCGGTGTGGTGCCTGGACTGCGACGAGGCGCCCCGCCCCGGGGCGCCGTGCGCCGGCCACCCCTGCGCGGTGGGCTCGCACCGGTTCGCCGCGCAGGCGGTCCTCGACGGCCGGGTGGTGCACTCCTCCCGCGAGGAGCTGGCCGCGACCCTGGTCCCCGACGCGGCGACGCTCGCGCGCCGGCCCGGCGTCCGCGAGGCCGCGCTCGCGCACGACCACCGGCTCGCGGCCGCCGGGTCGCTGGCCCGGGAGGCGACCTGGCTGCGGCGCACCCTGCGGCGTCACCTCCTGGATGACACGCGGCTCGACGACCTCCGGCTGGGCCGCCTGCTCGCCGACCTCGGGGTCGTGGCCCTCCGCGACCGCGCCTGGGAGCGGATGGACCGGGCGTCGGCGACCCGAGAGGTCGAGCTGTGGCGCGACGTCGTGCGTCGGGCCCCGACCGAGCTCTGCGGCCCGCCGGCCGGCGTGCTGGCGTACGCCGCCTGGCTGCGGGGCGACGGGGCGCTCGCGTGGTGCGCGGTCGAGCGGGGCCTGGAGAGCGGCCAGGACGTCGACCTGGTCGGCTTCGTCTCCGAGCTGCTGGTGCGCGCGGAGCCGCCGGACGGCCACCGGGTGCCCCCGTCCACCGCTCCCACCCCGGCTCCCACCCCGGCACCCTCCACGGTGGCGGGCCCCGGTGACGGGCCGTTGCTGGCATAGTCCGCGGCATGGGTGAAGAGGTCGCGGCGCAGGAGTTCTCCCGGGCCGACCGGACCCGCCACCGCGAGAAGGTGCGGCGCTGCCTCGACGTGTTCGCGCGGATGCTGCGCGAGTCGGCGTTCGACACCGACGACCCGCAGACCGGCCTCGAGGTCGAGCTCAACCTCATCGACTCCGCCGGCGACCCCGCGCTGAAGAACGGGGAGGTGCTCGAGAACCTCGCCGACCCCGACTTCCAGACCGAGCTCGGGCAGTACAACATCGAGGTCAACCTGGCCCCCACGGCGCTGCGCGACGGGGGTCTGGGGTCCTTCGAGACGAGCCTGCGCGAGGACCTCAACGCCGCGGAGACCAAGGCCGCCGAGGTCGGCGCCCACCTCGTCATGATCGGGGTGCTGCCCACGCTCGGCGAGGGTCACATGACGCCGTCGACGCTGAGCCCCAACCCGCGCTACCGGCTGCTGTCGGAGCAGATCCTCGCGGCCCGCGGCGAGGACATCCTCATCGACATCGCCGGCCCCCGGGAGCGGCTCAGCGCCACGGCGGACTCGATCGTGCCCGAGGCGGCGTGCACGAGCATGCAGCTGCACGTGCAGACCTCGCCCGACCAGTTCGCCGACTACTGGAACGCCTCCCAGGCGATCGCGGGGGTGCAGCTCGCGATCAGTGCCAACTCGCCGTACCTGCTCGGCAAGGAGCTCTGGCGCGAGACCCGCATCCCGCTGTTCGAGCAGGCCACCGACACCCGCAGCGAGGAGCTGAAGGTGCAGGGCGTGCGGCCGCGGGTCTGGTTCGGCGAGCGGTGGATCACCTCGGTCTTCGACCTCTTCGAGGAGAACGTCCGCTACTTCCCGGCCCTGCTGCCGATCACCGAGGAGGAGGACCCCCTCGACGTGCTCGAGTCCGGCGGCACCCCCGACCTCGCGGAGCTCCGGCTGCACAACGGCACGGTCTACCGGTGGAACCGCCCGATCTACGACGTCGCGGAGGGTCGGCCCCACCTCCGCGTGGAGAACCGTCTGCTCGCGGCCGGTCCGACCGTCGTCGACATGATCGCCAACGCGGCGTTCTACTTCGGGCTGGTGCGCTCCCTGGCCGAGGCCGAGCGGCCGCTGTGGTCGCAGATGTCCTTCAGCGCCGCGGAGGAGAACTTCCACGTCGCCGCCGAGCAGGGCATCGAGGCGCGCCTGTACTGGCCCGGCGTCGGCCAGGTGTCCGCGACCGAGCTCGTGCTGCGCCGGCTCCTGCCGCTCGCCGCCCGCGGCCTCGACGAGTGGGGCGTCGACCCCGCCGAGCGGGACCGCCTCCTCGGCGTCGTGGAGCAGCGCTGCCTGGCCCAGACCAACGGCGCGGACTGGTTCGTCACCCGCGTCGACGCCCGCGAGGCCCGCGGCGAGGACCGACGGACCGCCCTGCGTCGCACCCTCCTGGACTACCGCGAGCGCATGCACACCAACGAGCCCGTCCACCTCTGGGACTGAGCCTCCCGCTCACCGGTCAGCGTCGGCGGAGCCGCTTCCAGCGGCGCCCCACGCCGGTCCGGGGGTCGTACCAGCCCCCGTGGGTGACCACCGCCAGCTGGAGCCTCAGCCCCACCTCCTCGTGCGCCGCACGGGCGGCGGAGAGCCAGCGCGCGTCCTCGTCGTGGCGCTCGAACGGTCCCGACCGGGCCAG
Organism: Nocardioides lentus; assembly: GCF_039529515.1. NCBI lineage: Bacteria > Bacillati > Actinomycetota > Actinomycetes > Propionibacteriales > Nocardioidaceae > Nocardioides > Nocardioides lentus. Next base: position 405,777 of record NZ_BAAAMY010000002.1, on the reverse strand, counting down.
CCAGACGAACGGCGGCGCCCCGGCCTCGCCGGCGCCCTCCTCCGCGTCGGCCGGCTCGGGCACCGTCCGGCGCCAGTGGTCCAGCAGAGCGGTGACGACGTCGCAGCACAGGGCGTGGTCCATCGGCGAGTCCCGCGGCCCGACGGAGGGCACCGCGAACGACGCCCAGTCGCGTCGGGGATCGCCGAGGTGGACCGTGGGGGTGAACACGCGACGGCGCTCGGCGTACCTCAGGTGCAGCACGGCCTGCCGCCACGCGGACGCGACGACCGGGTCGACCGGGCCGTCGACGGCGACCTCGGGCGGTTGCTCGACCGGGGGGCCGACCGGGGGAGTCGTGGTGGGAGGTGGCACCCCACGAGGGTCGCCGACGCGACGCGCGGGTGCAGCCGGTCCTCCACAGCCTCCCCAAGGTCGGCCTCGTCCGTTACGGTGCCCATGACCGGCGGTGCTCCTCAGCCCCGCCGACCTGCGAGGAGGAGGAACGATGAGCACCGTGGTCGTCGGGTACGTGCCCAAGCCCGAGGGTGAGGCTGCACTGCGCAAGGCGATCGAGGAGGCGCAGCTCCGTGGAGCGCGCCTGGTGGTCGTCAACTCGCACCGCGGGGGGAGCGACTTCGACGGCGAGGCCGCCGACGCCGCCCACGCCTCGATCGGCGCGGCACGCGAGGTGCTCGACGCCTCCGGCCTGGAGTACGACGTGCGGCAGCTGATCCGCGGCTTCGAGCCCGCCGAGGACCTCATCAGCATCGCCGAGGCCAACAAGGCCGAGCTGCTCGTGATCGGGCTGCGCCGCCGCTCGCCCGTCGGCAAGCTGATCCTCGGCAGCAACGCCCAGCGCGTCCTCCTCGACGCCCACTGCCCGGTCCTCGCCGTCAAGCCCTGACCGAGGCCCGACCGGCCCGGGCCCGGCATCGTGGGTCCATGGCCATCCACATCACCGGCGACGACGCCGCCGACCAGGTGCTGCAGGACTCCGCCTTCGCGTTGCTGGCGGGCATGATGCTCGACCAGCAGTTCCCCATGGAGGCCGCCTTCGCCGGCCCGGCGAAGGTCGCCGAGCGTCTGGGGACCATCGACCCGGGGGCCGTGGCCGCCGCGGACCCCGAGGAGTTCAAGGCGCTCTGCGCGACCCCGCCGGCCGTGCACCGGTTCCCGGGGTCGATGGCGGCCCGGCTGCAGGAGCTGGCGCGCATCGTCGAGGAGACCTACGACGGGGACGCCTCGCGGATCTGGACCGGCGCGGTCGACGCGAAGGACCTGATGAAGCGACTCACCGCCCTTCCCGGCTTCGGCCAGCAGAAGGCCAAGATCTTCGTGGCGCTGCTCGCGAAGCAGCTCGACGTCCGTCCGGACGGCTGGGAGCGGGCTGCGGGCGACTACGCGCTGGACGGCTACCGCTCCGTCGCGGACGTCGTGGACGGGGACAGCCTGCAGCGCGTGCGCAGCTTCAAGAAGGAGCAGAAGGCGGCCGCGAGGGCCGCGACGAACCCGGCGACTTGATCGACCCGTTCAGGATGGTCTCAGGTTGGTCTCAGCCCTGCCTCAGGTGGGGGATTCCAGCGCTTCCGTGTCACAATCGTCGCTGCGGCTCTTGACGCCTCCCGGGGTCGCCGCGCCCCGAACCCATCACGAGAGGTATGTGTGTCCTCGACCGCTCGCACCCAGCTCCCCGACCAGGTGCTCCAGCACCCGGCCCTCGTCGCGCTCATCGAGAGCGGGTCGGATACCGGCGTGATCAGTCCGCAGGACCTCCGTGAGGCCAGCGAGCAGGCGGAGGTCGAGCCCCGCCACCTCAAGGCCCTGCTGGCCCACCTCTCGGGCGCGGGCATCTCCGTCGAGATCGGCGTCCAGTCGTCGCTGCGCGCCGTCGCCGCCACGGCGGCCCGCCGTGGTGCGACCGCGACCGCGAAGGCGCCGACCGGCGAGGCCGCGAAGGCCCCGGCGAAGAAGGCCGCCGCCAAGAAGGCCCCGGCGAAGAAGGTCGCCGCCAAGAAGGCCCCGGCCAAGAAGGCCGCCGCAGCCCCGGTCACCGTCGACGAGGCCGCCGCGCCTGTCGTCGAGCCGGTCGCCGAGATCGGCCCCGACGGCAAGAAGGTCCTGCCCGACATCCCGGACGCCAAGTTCGAGGCCGACGTCAAGGCGGACCCGACCATCAAGGAGGACGAGCAGAAGGCGTTCGTCGTCTCCGCCGCCGACGACACCGACGAGCCCGAGCAGCAGGTCATGGTCGCCGGCGCGACCGCGGACCCGGTCAAGGACTACCTCAAGCAGATCGGCAAGGTCCCGCTGCTCAACGCGGAGATGGAGGTCGAGCTCGCCAAGCGGATCGAGGCCGGCCTCTTCAGCGAGGAGAAGCTCGCCAAGGGCGGCAAGATCAGCGCGAAGACCCTCGAGGAGCTCGAGTGGATCTGCGAGGACGGGCGCCGCGCCAAGAACCACCTGCTCGAGGCCAACCTCCGTCTCGTCGTCTCGCTGGCCAAGCGCTACACCGGTCGCGGCATGCTCTTCCTGGACCTGATCCAGGAGGGCAACCTGGGCCTGATCCGCGCGGTCGAGAAGTTCGACTACACCAAGGGCTACAAGTTCTCGACCTACGCGACCTGGTGGATCCGTCAGGCCATCACCCGCGCCATGGCCGACCAGGCCCGCACCATCCGGATCCCGGTCCACATGGTGGAGGTCATCAACAAGCTGGCCCGCGTGCAGCGCCAGATGCTCCAGGACCTGGGCCGCGAGCCCACCCCGGAGGAGCTCGCCAAGGAGCTCGACATGACGCCCGAGAAGGTCGTCGAGGTCCAGAAGTACGGTCGCGAGCCCATCTCGCTGCACACCCCGCTGGGCGAGGACGGCGACTCCGAGTTCGGTGACCTGATCGAGGACTCCGAGGCCATCGTCCCCGCCGACGCCGTGTCGTTCACGCTGCTCCAGGAGCAGCTGCACGCGGTCCTGGACACGCTCTCCGAGCGCGAGGCGGGCGTGGTGTCGATGCGCTTCGGCCTGACCGACGGCCAGCCCAAGACGCTCGACGAGATCGGCAAGGTCTACGGCGTCACGCGCGAGCGGATCCGTCAGATCGAGTCGAAGACGATGTCCAAGCTGCGCCACCCGAGCCGCTCCCAGGTGCTGCGCGACTACCTGGACTGACGCGTCTCCCGCCTTGCCTGCGTTTTTGCAGGTGAGGCGGGGGATCGCCGTGGATCTGATCCACACCATAGACGCGCACAGCGCTTGTAGTCCAGATATTCATCTAGACTGGGTCTTGTGACGAAGCCCGAGCCACCACCACGCTGGCGCGTTCTGGTGCCACGATTGGTCGCGCCGCTGCTGCTCGTGCTCGGCGTATGGAACTACCTCCAGGGTGAGGTGCGTGACCTCCAACTGCTGCGGATCATCGGCGCGGCCATCACCCTTCTGAGCCTCGTCGTCGCCATCGTGGCCGTCGACATGTGGCGTCGGGAGCGTCAGAGCCGGTGACGTCTCTGGGGATCGCAGACGCCGAGCAGCTCGCCGTCTCCTGGCAGCTCGCGCTGCGCGCCGAGCGCAAGTCAGTGCAGACCCAGAAGAACTACGGCGACGGCCTGCGGTTCTACCTCGCGTGGTGCGAGGAGACCGGCGCCGAGCCGCTCGTGCGCAGCAGCCTGAACGGCTGGACCGCCCATCTGCTCGACGCCGGCGCCGCAGCCGCGACGGCCCGCGCCCGCCAGCTCGCCGTCCGCCGGTTCTCGGCCTGGCTCGCCGAGGAAGGCGAGATCCCCGCCGACCCGTTCCTCGGAGTGAAGTCACCCAAGCTCGACGAACGCGTCATCGAACCGCTCACCGACGACCAGCTCCGGGCGCTCATCAAGTCCTGCGCGGTCCCGAAGGGCGCGGAGCCGAAGATCGCGATGCGCCACCGCCGCGACGAGGCGATCATCCGATTCATGCTCGAGACGGGGACCCGGGCCGGCGAAGTCGTCGCCCTCGAGGTGGCCGACGTCGACCTTGCCAACGGCCAGGCGATCGTCAGGCGAGGCAAGGGCGGCAAGGGCCGCGTGGTTCCGTTCGGACCCGACGCCACCCTCGCCCTCGACCGCTATCTGCGTCTGCGCAGAGTCCACCGTCTCGCCGAGTCTCCGGCACTCTGGTTGGGGGACCGGGGCAAGCGGTTCTCCTACGACGCCCTTCACAAGTCGCTTGAGCAGCGCGCGCTGGCGGCCGGCGTCGAAGGCTTCCACCCCCACCGCCTGCGCCACACTGCAGCCCACCGCTGGCTCGCCGCCGGAGGCTCAGAGTCCGGGCTGATGGCCGTCGCCGGCTGGACCCGGCCCGACATGCTCATGCGCTACACGAAGGCACAGGCATCGGCCCGCGCCGCCGAGGAAGCCCGCAAGCTGAACCTGGGGGACTTGTGACTCAGGATCGCCGACTTCGGATTCGCCCCCTGGCTCGCCTTTGGGACCCACCCCCGAACCACATGGGGAACTATCGGGAGACCGCGCGTCGAGCTCTCGAGGTACTGGCGAACGATCCTGAGGGTCGCGCCATCAGTGCGGCCAACTTGGCGATGTTTGAGGCTGCGGAGGCTTTGCTTGAAGGGCGGTCCCCCCGTGAGGTGCGGAAGAGAGCGAGTCTGCTCGTTCGCTGCCAGGACTGCGGTGGGCGCGTCATCGCATGGGTGGTCTGGCTTCAGGGGCGCCCGTTGTTCTTGGGGGAAGACTCCGAGCCGAGCTACGCGGTGGTCTCTCTGCTTGACGACGACAACTTTGCTTGGCCTCGCTACTCATGCAGGCGCCGGTCGTTTCAGATGGGTGTCGAGGTCCACATGAGCGCGATCCCAGCTCCCGGGGCGCCGTCTGTGGAGTGTCGTGTCAGGCACGAGATGGAGCACTGTGCGATAGTCAAGTAGCACAGCGCAACTGAATCGCCCGAGCCATCTTGGCCGTACCACCGGACTGGCACCCGGAAGTGACATCCCTGGAGGGGTGACTTCCGCATGTCGTCTGAGAAGCAACTTGCTGCACGGATCGCAGCTCACTCGTCGTGGGCCGCGACGGCTGATCGCGCGGCCCGCACAGCTCCCGCACGTGCCGCGCTCGACCAGAAGTTCATTGACGCCGCTGGTGGCGATCTTGTCCGTGCCGCCCACCTGCGTAAGGCGCACTTCGCTCGTCTCGCTCTGAAGTCCGCTCAGGCGCGCCGCAGGGCTCGTGAGCTGACGGCCGAGGCTGATGCCGCCGAGGTTGAGCTCGAGCAGGGCGGCGGTGATCGCGTTGCGTCCTGAACAAACAGAACGCCCCGGCCGGCGAACCGAGGCGTCCCAAATGTCGTTGCGTGGCGACATCCCGACTGTAACCGCTGAGACCGGCGTCGTCCGGTGTTCTAGGTGCGGAGCGTCGTTGACGGCCGCCCGGTCGATCGAGCGTGAGCTCGGGCCGGTCTGCGTGCACCTCGTCACCGAGGCGGTGGCCTCGTGAGGCGCCGGACGCTCGAGGTCGAGTTCGACGGTGTCGGGTCGCTGATGCGTGGCCACGGATCGCGCGAGCTGATCGCCGAGGTCGTGGGCCGACCGCCCGTGTGGCGCACGCTGGCGCACGGCTGGTCGGTCCAGGAGCACACCGCCCGCGACGTCGTGGCGCTCGCCGAGGAGCGCGGCTACGACATTGTCGTCCTGGGTCCGCTGGCCACTCGACAGAAGCGCGAGCAGATGCCGGCTCCCACCGAAGTCACATCAGGCGGTGCAACTTCGTATGACCTCCCATCGGCGTCCGAGTCGGAGGGCCTGTGGTGACCGCGGTGCAGGAGGCGCCCGTTACACCCGCGGGTGTAACGGAGGGGCCAGACGCGGCCGAGGTCGACGCCTACGTCGCTCACTTCCAGGCGCGGGTGGTCCAGGACGCGATGCGCGAGGCCACGGCGAGCTACTGGCGCCGGCGCGCTCAGACGTTCCGTGACGCCCGCGCACGGCCCGGCGACTTCCTCGGCGACTCCACCATCGAGCAGCGTCGGGCTCGGTGGTGCCGGTTGACGGAGATCGCGAAGGCGTGTGAGGCCAGGGCTCAGGTGGCGCTGATCCGTGACGAGGTGCGCCCATGAGCGCCCCGGATCGCCGGCCGCGGTTCCGCGCCGCCGTCTACTCGGAGCGAGAGGGGATGACCAACGGCTGTCGGGTGCTGCTGCTGCGGATGGCCGACAGCATGAACGCGCGCGGCGTCGTGTCGGTGCCAAGGACTCGACTCGCGCAGGAGTTCGGTGTTGACCCGTCGCGGATAACCGAGCGAATCAAACTGGCACGAGAGCTCGGGTTCCTCGACATCGTGCGGCGAGGAAGGCCCGGCGTCACCGCGGTGATCCCACGAACCAGGACTTCTCCTCGTGGCTTCGGGTCCAGGCCGGCGACTTCGACGAGTGGGCCGCCGGGCTGTCGAAGACCGAGGGGTTCCGCGAGTTCGTCGCCTACTTGCAGCAGAACGGTCCCGAGGTGGCTGAGGCCGCCTCCGCAATCGGTGGGGCGCTGGTCGACATCGCCACCGCCGCCGCACCCCTGGGTGGTCCGGCGCTGGACGCGCTCGAGGCGGTCGCCAAGGCCGTCTCCGCGATCGCCGACTCCCCGGTGGGGACGCCGCTGATCCAGGCCGCGGCCGGGATGATCCTGTTCAACAAGGCCGTCGCCGCCGGTGCCGGTGCTGCGGGGTTCTTCGCGAAGACCCGCGGCAACGCCGCCGCGATGAACTCGACCATCGCCGGCTCCGCGGGCGGGGTCGGGCGTCTCGCGGGCAGCCTTGCTGCCGCTGGTGCTGCGGCCACAATCCTCGGCAACGGGCTGGCCGAGGCGACCGGCGCGAAGATCGACCTCGGCAACCTGACCCGCGACCTCGACGCGTTGACCAAGGGCGCGGACCCCAAGCTGCTCGACCAGGTCCGGCAACTCGCTCGAGTACATGGCCGGGTGGCAGAACAAGGCCGCCGAGCCCATCCGCGAGGTGTTCAGTGCGTTCGGGCTGTTCGGGAACACGCCGATGGACAACGCCGTCGACAACATCGATGCCGTCGACCAGGCGCTGGCGCAGATGGTCGAGTCCGGGAACGCGGACAAGGCCGAGAAGGCCATGCAGCGCATCCTGGAGGCCGCCACCGGAGCCCCCGAGGGCGCCTCCATCGCCCCGTGGGCGCGCGAGGAGGTCATGGCGAACTTCGGGGCGTATCAGACCGCTCTGGACAACGCCGCCGGTGGGAACGGCAGGTACGCCGACTCCGTCAATGAGGCCGGTGACGCTGCCTCGGGTGCGGGGCAGAGCATCGGTGAGATGACCCGGGCGCTGTGGAGGCAGAAGGAAGCGGCCCTGGGTGCGTTCGACGCTCAGACGGCCTGGGGTCAGTCGCTGGCGGATGCTGAGGAGGCGGCGGCGAAGGGTGCGCGGGGGATCAGCTCGCACACTGAGGCCGGCCGCGAGAACCGCACCCTGCTGTCGGGCATGGCGTCGTCGTGGAACGGCATGAGCAACGCGGTCAAGCAGAACACCGACCGCTACTACTCCGCTCGTGACGCCTTCGTGCGCGTCGCCACGCAGATGACGGGCAACGAGCAGGCCGCCAAGCGCCTCGCCCGCCGCTACCTCGACATGCCCAAGAAGGTCGTCTCCCGCCTCGCGCTCGAGGGTGAGCGGCAGACCCGACAGGGCCTCGACAACACCACCCGCCGTGTCGAGCAGCTCAACCGCCAGCGCGCCCGTCCCCGGGTAGAGCCGCAGACCCGCCGTGGTGACCAGATGCTGTCCCGGTTCGACTCACGGATGCGGGAGATCGGCGGACGACGCCCTACCCCGGTGGTGGGCGCGAACTCACGGCCCGGCATGTCGACGTTGCAGGGCATGGACAACCGCCTGCGTCAGCTCGACCGCACCAAGACCAACCCCGGGGTCGGCGCCGACATCGGTGAGGCCATGCGCAAGACCGGTCAGGCCCGCGACGAGCTCAACCGCTTCGGCAGCCTGCGACCCTCACCCGCCGTTGGGATCAACGACAACGCATCCGGGCCCCTGTCGGGCATCCGGGCCATGATGGCCTCGATCCAGTCCAAGACCGTCACCGTCACCGTGCAGACCCGCAACGTCCGAGCGAACGCCGCCGGTGGGCTCTACGCCTCCGAGGCCGCTGGGGTCATGCCACGGACCGCCCAGGCCATCGCCAACGACCGGATCCTGAACGGCGACTACGCCAACGCCCACCGACCCCAGATGGCGTCCGGCGGGGTGACCCGCGTCTGGGGTGAGCCCGAGACGAAGGGTGAGTCGTACATCCCTCACGCGAACGACTGGCGCCGTCCTGGCGCACGCAGCATCGCTGAACAGACGGTGCGCATCCTCGGTGGTCGGAAGGTCGAGTGGTACGCCCAGGGCGGGATGCAGGCTGCCGAGCGCAGAGGGGTTCAGGCCGCGATCGACCTCGACCCCATGGCGCGTCAGCGTGAGTTGTGGGCCCGCGAACGGGATGCCATCCAGGCGGCAATGCGCTCCGGCGGAGGGGGCGGTTACAGCGGCCCGACCACGGTTCGCTTTGAAGGCCCGCTGCGGGTGAAGGGGACCCTGCGCTCCAACCTCGGACCCGTCGAGATCGAAGGCATCGCCGAGGCCGCTGCGCAGCAGGTCGTCGACGACAACCGACTCGCCGACCACGACTTCAACGCCGTCCACGGCCGCGGCTGAGCGCATGCCTACCATGGAGACAGGCCGTCCCGCTGGAACCCCATGTCGAGCGGGGCGGCCCTCGTCGCACCCAAACCCGTGGCTCGGGACGACCGATGCGTGAACCTGCCGGGCCGTCCTCTCCCGCATGGTCGGTTGAAGCCCTTACCCTGACCGGCGTGGACACGAACCGGGCGATGTACACGCATCCGAGGCTGGCTGAGCTTGCCGGCGTCAGTGTGCGGCGCCTCTCGTACTGGGAATCGCAGGGCCTTCTTCGGCCCACCTCCGCAATGGAGATGCGGGGTCGGAACGTCCGTCTGTACGACTTCCACGGTGCGCTGACGGCGCTGATCCTGGCGGCTCTGCGAGAAAAGGTGAGCCTGCAACACATTCGTCAGGTGGTGCGACACCTGCGCGAGCGCGACTTCGACGTCCCATCCGTGCGGTTTGCTCTGGTCGGACCAAGGGTGTTCTTTCAGACGCCCGAGGGTGAATGGGAGGACGTGCGCGACCCCATGCAGATCGTGATCAGCGAAACGCTCGATCTGCGCCCGCTGCGGGCGACGCTTGCTCGTGGGGTTGAGCGAACTGCGGATCAGCATGGCCAGGTAGAGAAGCTGCGCGGGGCTCGGGGGTCACGCCCACTTGTCTCAGGCACCCGGGTGCCTGTCGCAGCCGTCGAGCGCTACCTGCGGCGCGGCATCGGCACGGACCGAATCCTTGAGGCTTACCCGTCGCTCACAACGGAAGACATTGAGGCGGTTCGAGCGGTGTCGGCGTGAGGTTCGTCCTCGATGAGGACGTGGACGCGTCAGTGGTCCGAGTGCTTTTCGATGCCGGGCATGATGGCTGGACCATTCAGAACGCGGGGTTGGGTGCCGTGCCCGACGAGGTGGTCGCTGTCTACGGCCACGAGCAAGACGCTGTAGTAGTCACGCACGATGAGGAGTTCTCCCGCTGGCGCAAGAAGAACTGCGTCGGCAAGCACTTGTTCCTCCGGTGCGAGGAACCAGACGCGGCTGAACTGATCGAGAAGAACCTGGCAGACATTGTGCCGGTGATGGAGAGGTACACAGACCTCTACGCTCAACTCTCGCAGTCAACCCTAACTTTCACCTGGCAGTGGGACTGATGGCTTGAGGTCCATCGGCCCGCGCCGCGAACGCCCGCGCCGCCACGATCACCTCAGCGTGCTCCCGCCTAACCCAGTACTGACTCCCGTGGAACGTCGCCGGCATCCGCTCCTCGCGGATCATCCATTGCACCCACTTCACGGTCAGTCCGGCCATCGCGGCAACCGTGGCGGTGTCCAGCCAGATGTGGTCGTAGTCGGGCGGGTTGCCGTGCTGCTGGCGTCGGCGTTCCCGCTCGGCGCGCTGGGTCTCGCGCTGGACGAGCCAGGCGCGAGCTTGGTGGAGCGAGTCGACGTGGATCGAGGCGTGGGCCTTCACTCGTCGAGACCCGTCGGCCGGCGGGGGAGTCTGCTCGAGGACGCCGCGGCGCAGCAGAGTGCGGATGGTGGCCTCACCCACGCCGCCTCGCGGTAGGTGATGCAGTTCAACTGGCACTCCTATCGTGGAACGGCCGCGGCGCTCCTCGCTAGTTGGAGCCTCGTAGAGTGCGCGAATGCGACGCATTGAACTAGAGATTCTTGCGCTGCGCGCGGTGGAAGACATGCGTGCTGGCCGCCAGCGGGAGGACGACCGCGTCGAGGTCAAGTCGCGCTGGCCGGAGCCAAAGGCGGCTCGGCAGATGGCAGGCGCGGCCAATGCGCTGCGAGGCGAGCCCCTCGTCTACATCATTGGCTGCGACGAGGCGGGTGCTATTACTGACGGCAGCGGACACGATCCCGAATCGTGGTATCGCGAAATATGTCGTGAGTTCAACTCGCCGCCGCCACGACTCCTATTTCACGTGACTGTCGCGGTAACTGATACCCCGGGTGACAGTGTGACTGCTCTGGCGTTTGACACTAACGAGTTCCCCTACGTCATGACGGTAAAGAGTGCGCCTGACCGTCGCGAGGTGCCTTTGCGTACCGCGACTGGAACGAAGAGTTCCGACCGCCAGGATCTGTTGCGCATCCTGGCTCCGACGCTGACATCACCTCCGTGCGAAATATCGGATGCTGAGGTGAGCGCATCTATTTCCGCCCTCGGGGGGGAACCGGGTGCTGGGGATCTGAGTTCGGAGGTGCCCCCGCGTACCGTTCTGAGCATCTCTGCCCGCCTGAAGATTCTCATCAACTTCGTCGGTGACGGTGCTGTTAGCGCGCCGATCCGATCAATCCGTGTGCGGGTCCGGACGGTCGACGGTGAGACGTGGGACCTTGAGCCATACGTCATGTCCAGCGCAGGTCGTCGCGGTGACTCACCAGCACCACCGCCTCCTCGATTTGGCGTGCACGTGTCCGGGGGCTTCGTCATTGCCACCGGCGTGGGCGAGTTCAGTTTGCAGGCGTCGGGTGCCACGAGCGCGCCGCCAGCAACAGAGGAGACGCTGGAAGCGCACCGAGCGCTGCTCCTTGCTGCGGACAGCCTCATCGTCGACGTAAGACTTTTTTTCGCCTCCGGCGATCGGCCAACCGTCCTGCACTCAAAGTTGTTGTATGTGGAGAGCCGACCCTTGGTCGGGATCGATCGGATGCGCAGGGTTTGGGCGACGGAGGCACCAGCTATCGAGTGGTGATGCGGTCACCCGGCGCTGGCCACGCCTCGAACGGGACCAGCACCTCAGTTCGCTCCCACCAGACGCGCATCCCGCCACCCGGGTAGGCGACCGCGACGAGGCCCCGCCAGTGGGGCTCGGCTGCGCGGGAGTGCGCCGGCCCGTCGTTCTCGATGCGCCGCAGCTCGAGGAACAGCGCGATCAGGGGCGGCTTACGGCTGTTGGTGGACTCGTCGACGAGCCAGACGTATCTGGGGAGACTGTCGGCTTCGGGACATGAGGGGGAAGTGGCGGGCGCAAGCAACTGTGGAGAGTCCGAGGCGGCCACCGCCAAAGCGTAGGGGGCACGTTCGTCTACCCTCATCCGCACCATGCTCGAACTCTCGCCAGGCGACCTTCTGGTTGCGCGACTCTGGCGTTGGGACGCGGAACGACTGGCTAGGGACGCGAAGGCCGACAGGGCTGAGCAGGTGGCCGAGGGGGAGTCCGATCCCGACTACTCCGTCTCGACGTTCGCCGTGCAGGCGGATGCGGGGGAGTCAGTGGAGGCCACCAAGTCACGGTTGATCGAGTACGCGACCGCGACGCGGTCGGCGAAGTGGATCACCTACACCACGAAGTCGCGGCTCGAGGAGGCG
>NZ_BAAAMY010000002.1:0-393755 GCF_039529515.1 Nocardioides lentus | reverse complement strand
GGGAACGGATCTGGTGGAGGAAGACGTTGAACTACTAGCGTCCGTGTTCTCGCAAGAAGAGAGAGAGAAGCTGCCTGCATGAGCATGGCTCGGTTGAAGATGACGACGCCGCCATCCCCGGCGCGCGTGACCGTCGACCCGAACTCGGTGTCGCGCCGCGACCCGGCACTCTCGGTCGTGCCGTTCGAGGGTGCGCCAGCCGTCTACCCCGGTGACATCGTGATCGCTGTCCAGCCCGACGACGACGGCACGGCGGGCGAGGCCCCCGCTGTTGTGGAGAGCGTCGACTTCCAGGCCGGGATCATGCGTCTTCGTGTCGATTGGTCCAGGTTCCGAGTTGTTCAAAGCGTCTTGACCTCTCTCCTTGGCACGGCCAACGCGGCAGGTTCAGAGTTGGAGTTCCGGATGTGGACCACTACTGCGGCGGACGTTGCGGTCATGCCCAAGACTTCTGTGTCGGCTTCGCCCGATGCGATCTGGGCCTATACCCCCGCTGGCCGAGAGACCACTAGATGAGGCTTGCGGTAGCAACCCTTGCCGACGCCGCGACGGTACGCGACAACCTCCTCAACGTTCTTGGGGCGGGTTTGTACAAGTTGTCCGCTTCGGAACTCCCAGCTCGCTTTGAGGCCGTAGTGGCGATCCTGGCCGAACTGGAGTTGACGGACGTGCGCTTAGGCGCCGAATTTCGTCTGGTCGTTCGAGTGACCCCGATAGATTCCGAAGAAGATTTGTTGCGAGCTGAGGGAACCCTCGCCCCGACGGACGAGAATGAAGCCAAGCGGCAGTCGTTTAGCGACGAAGCCTCATACGTTCCAATCGTCATACCGCTTCGCACTGTCGAATTTGCTGCCGAGGGTCGATACCAAATTGTCGTATCCGCGGGCTCCGACGAGCAGCGCATCCCTTTCTCTGTCTCCTTGAGTTCGACTAGCTAGCGTTCCGCCCATCCTCACCGCGGCACTGGGAGGTTTTCGTTCGTGAGCCCACCCCGCGGCATCTGTAGCTTGGTGCGGGTCTCGCCGTCGCGGTGGGCGTTCCATGCGCGGATGGTCGGTGCGAGGCCCTCGGTCTCGTTGATGCGTCCGCCGGACAGTCGTAGCCGGGTGACGCGGTTGCGGAGGACGGCGATGGGGTCGGTGGCGGCGAGGCCGTCGCCGTCTGCGACGCGCAGGAAGAAGGTCGTCGCTGCGTCGCCGTCGAGTTCGCTGACAGCCAGTGGCAGAGCCCGATCACAGACGCGGGTAGACGCTCCCTGGATGCCAGGCGGTTGGCGAGGTCTGCGCTGTTGCGGATCTCGGGGTGTCGGGTGAGCCAGTCGTCCATCTCGAGGGGGGTGGGTCGGATGGCGCCGGTGTTGGTGCGCATGCCGCGCTCCCACATCACGGCTCGTCGGCATACCGCGGCGAGGGTGGCGGTGTTCTCCTCGCCGGTGAGCTTGAGGGCGTCGGAGTAGGTGCGCTTGGCGCCGGCATCGACGGTGGGCATCACGTCGGGGGTAAGGCCGCGCACGATGACCATCGGGACCGTCGCACCGGCCTGCACGATGGCGTTGAGGCGGTGCTGGCCGTCGTAGAGCTGGCCGTCGGCGGAGAACTTCAGGGTCTCGCCGTTGAGGCGCCATCGACCGGCTTCCATGTCGCGGGCGTAGCCGTCGACCACGGGCCGTCGCAGGTTCCGGTTGTTCGGATTCCGGCTCAGCCAGGTCTCGGCGAGGGCGGGGGAGACCTCGACGATCTCGGCGGTGGCCTCGGTGCCTTCGGTGGGCTTGTCGGTCATGGTGCCTCTGGGTGGGGTGCGGACGTGCAGCAAGCCCGCCCCTGGTGTGGGGCGGGCTGATGGTGGGGCTCGCAGGGGGAGCAGGTAGGCGTTCATGCCGGCTCGGTCCGCTCCTTCTGACGCACTGCCCACGCGTCCCACGCCTCGTCCGCCTCCTCGGCGACGGCAACGGCCTCTCGATTAAGGGCCTGCCACCCGAGGTGCAGCGCCTCGAGTTCGGGTCGCTCATAGCCGCAGTTGGATGCGATGGCGAGGCGGACGGCCTCGCGGGCCACGGCGAGTTCATTCTGCTCGGCGGCTTCCCGGTCGCTCTGCAGTCGACGGAGCTGCTGGTCGAGGTTGTCGCTGGTCTGGTGTTCGTCGGTCATCGTCGCTCCTCCTGCGTGTCTCGTGCGCGTGCGACCAGTGCGAGGAGCTGGTGGGCGAGGCGTTCGGCGTCGTCGGGGTGGATCACGGCGTCGAGGTCCATGAGCATCACGGGGGCGTGAAGGGGGTGCTCGGGCTGCGGGGTTCCGTCGGGCAGGTTGATGGCCGTGAGTGACCAGTCGTCGGCTTCCTCGCTGTGGTGGATCGCGAGGCCGCCCCAGCCGTCGAGGTTCTCGAGGTGGTCCTGCTCAGAGACGATGCACCAGTCGGGGCACCAGATGCGGACGGCCGTGGTGGTCATGCGTCGACCTCCAGCAGCTTCTCGAGCTGGGTGAGCTCGTCGGCCTGGTCGCGCGCGAGGGCTTCGGCATCCTCCAGCTCGCCCGACTTCTCCCGCAGGTTGGACTCCAGGGCGTGGCGGTTCGCGGTGTGGATGGCGTCGGCGAGGCGGGCGGCGTCGGTCGGGTCGGTCATCGTGCGGCGCTCGTTGCGCACGTAAATGTAGGGGTGCCACGGGCCGTCCTCCCAGGCGATGGAGCGGACCGTCCACGCCGTGACGAAACCGCGGTCGTCGCCCTCACTGGCGGGCATGGACTCGCTGCCCCAGTGGACCTCGTGGCACACCTCGCCGTCGCGGAGCGTGTGCTTGCCCCTGGTGTGCGCGGTGTCGCAGGGGAAGCGGAAGCAGGGGACCTTCTCGGGCTCGCTCATCGCTTGCCCACCTTCTGCGCAGCCTCGACGCTGCGGTCGACGCCGGCCTGGAACCCAAGCTCCATTGCCGCGTGGGCACGACGGCGGAGCTCGCGCTTGGTGGTGAACGGCCACTCGAGCCACTCGGTGTGCAGCGCCCACCAGACGGCGAGACGCTTGCTCCGGGTGCGTTGGGCTGGGGTGGTGCAGAGTGTGGTCATGGTGCTGGCCCTCCTTGGGGGCTAGTGCCAAGGCCCCAAAGCGGTGCTCCTACATCGCTGTGGGGCCGACTTCTCAGTCGGGGATATTGCAACCCACAGCGCTCCGGCCCGACCTGCGTTTATGCAGGTCACGCACAGCGCTCAGCCTTCCGTAGCGCGCGACTACCTCGACTGACGCGCCACGTACGACACCCCGACGCCCCGCCCGGCACCGCCGGGCGGGGCGTCGTCGTCGGTGGGCCCGGTCGTCGGGGCGCTCACCGCCCCGGGCGCAGGTACGACGCGCGCACCCACCGCAGCTCGAGCGCCCAGGGGTGCTCCCCGCCGCCGCGCGCGTACGCCACCAGCCCCTCCCAGTGCGCCCCCCGGGTGGTCTCGACGCGCCGCCACTCCAGCAGGATCGCCGGCATCGGCGGTCGGCCCGGGCCGGTCGACCCGCGGTGGTCCCAGTGGACCCAGCAGGGTCGCGGGTCCACCGCGTCGCGGTGTCCGGCCGGTCGTCCCACACCGGCCAGAGTAGAACATGTGTTCGATCAGCGCTGCAGGCGGACGCGGTAGGAGCAGGTCACCCGCTCGACCGTGTACGCCGTGCCCGCCCGGACCCGCAGCGTCACCAGCACGGCGTCCCCGACGCGCCGTCGCGACAGCGAGACGCCCGGCCGCGGACCCGCCGCGACGCCGGCGCCGACGAGGTCCGGGTGGATCGCCCCGGCTCGCGTGCCGGGGGAGAAGCGCCACGTCAGCCGCGCGCCCTGCACCCCCTGGGGTGCGCCCGAGCAGTCGACGTCCAGGGCGCCGCCGCCCGCGGGTCTGAGCCGGCACCCGCCCGGTGCGCGGCCCACGGCGCCGATGCCCGGGCGCGCGACCGTGCGCCGCACCGGCACCCGGTAGGACGCCACGCGCACCTCGACACCGCGCTCCGAGGCCAGGGCGTCCGCACCCGCGACGAGGCTCAGGACGTAGCGACCGCGCTCGGGACCGGCGTCCCGGGTCCGGCCGTCCCACACCCAGCGGTGCTCGACCCCGGCCTCGCGGAGCCCGAGGTCCACCTCCCGCACGGTCCGCCCGGCGGCGTCCAGCACCCGGCCCGTGACCTGCGCGGGGCGGTCGAGCGTGAACGGCACGGTGGTCGTGTCGCGCTGCCCGTCGCGGACGACGGGCCAGAACGTGGCCGCGCTGGGTGGGCCCACCCGCAGGTCGACCGGAGCCGCGACGACGAAGTCGTGGGCGAAGACCGTGCCGCCCGACCGGTCGCGGAACACGGCCCGGTGGTCGCCCGGCGCGGTCAGCGGACCGACGCGCACGCGCCGCCGTACCGACGTGCCCTCCGGGATCCGGATCCGCTGCCGCAGCTCGTAGCCCGGCCCCGTGACCTCGACGGTGAAGCGCTGGGTCACGTCGTAGTTGAGCCAGCCGTACGTCAGCAGCCCGTCCCAGCCGACCGGCACCACGTCGGGCGGGTCCATGAACCCGGCGTTCGGGTCCGCCGCCCCCACCGCCCCGGCGGGCTCCGTGGTGGCCGACGGTGCGGCGGACGCGGCCCCCGTTACCGCCCCGGAGACGACGGTGGCGAGCACGGTGCCGGTGAGGACCGCCGCCTGCAGGACCCGGACTGGCGGCATGGCTGATCCCCTCGCGTCGGCGCCCGGCGAGGTGCCGGGGCGCTGCGCAAAGTAAAGCCGCCCGACCCGCGCCGGGGAAGGAGCCGCGCGGTGGGGTCGCGGGTGGGGCCGAGGCGAGGGCTCAGCGCGTGACGCGGACCCGCACGGCGGCCGAGGAGCGCTGCCCGTCGGCGACGGCGGTGATGCGCAGCGTGTAGGTGCCCTCGACCACCGTCCGGCCGGTGGCGCCACGGCCGTCCCAGGCCCAGCGGTGGGTGCTGCCCGCGGCGCGCTGACCCAGGCTGCGGACCAGCACGCTGCGGCCGCGGGCGTCGGTGACGCTCGCCGAGACGCGGGCGTCGCGGGAGACCCCGAAGGTCGCCGCCACCGTACGACGGGCCGACTCCAGGTGGATCCCGGCGGCGCTGCGGCGCAGGTCGAGGACGCGCACCCCGGCGGTGTCCGCGGCCGGGCCCACCGTGACGACCGCCGGGGTGACGACGTCCACGCCGGCGAACGTGAGGCGGGCGGTGTAGCGGCCGGCCGCGGTTAGGGCGGGCACCACGAGCTCCTCACGGAACGAGCCGCCCGGCTCGAGGGTCAGGGTCCGGCTCCAGGCGTAGGTCGCGCCACCGGCCAGGCCGGCACCGTCGAGGGTGACCCGGTAGGACCGCGTGTCCTCGCTCGCGTTGCGCCAGGCGGCCACGAGCGCGCCGTCCCAGCCGGCCTCGACCGTCCGCGGGGTGTCGATGAAGCCCCACACCTGCCCGCCCTCGCGGGCCGGGTCGTCGGCACCGGCGGCGGAGGCCGAGGTCGCGGCGGTCACGGACAGCCCGAGGGCGGTGACGATGCCGAGCAGCAGGACGACGGCGGTGCGGATGACCGGGCGGGCAACGGAGCGCATGAGGGGGACCTTCCTGGGGGCGTGCGTCCAGGCTAGGAACGACCCGACCCCCGGCGTCACCCACGCACCCGCAAGGCTTCCGCGCTCCCTCAGCGGTTCCTCCGCTTTGTCCGAATCGCCTGCGGGGGCGCGCGGGAGGTGATCTCACCGCGATCCGGGTGGCCCCTTGGGTTCCGGCCACGGATCGGCTTAGGTGGGAGGAGCACGACGAGGACGGCAGCACGCGCCGCCCCCGTAAGACCCGCGGCCCACTCGGGGGCCGGTCCGGACCTGAAGGGGGCGATCCCGATCGCACCGACCGCCACGTCATCCGCCTCGTCCTCCGCCACGTCATCCGTCGCGTCCTCCGTCACGTCGCCCGTCGGCTCGTCCGCCGGCAGGCTCTCGCCGGCCGCCGACCTCGACCCCGACGAGCCGCTCGCCGCCGCCGGCGACCCGGTCGCGGTGGCCCGCGACCACGTCATGGCCACCGCCCTCGGCGGCGAGGGCACGGGCCGGGTCGGCCTGGAGCTCGAGCTGCACCTCGTCGACCTCGCCGAGCCCGGACGTCGCCCCGGCTGGGACGAGGTGCTGGCGGTGACCCGCGACCTGCCCGCGATGCCGGGGGACAGCCGGGTCACCCTCGAGCCCGGTGGCCAGGTCGAGCTCTCCGGGCCGCCCGGCGACGGGGTCGTCCCCGCGGTGGGCGCGCTGCGGGCCGACCTGGCGGTCCTGCGCGCCGCGCTCGCCGCGGACGGCTACGGCGTCGCGGCGCTCGGCACCGACCCCGCCCGCCCGGTCGCCCGCGTCAACCCCGGGCCCCGCTACGACGCCATGGAGGCCCACTTCGACGCCCTCGGCTGTGCCGGCGCGGGCCGGTCGATGATGGCGGGGACCGCGGCCCTGCAGGTCAACCTCGACGCCGGTCCGGCGGAGGCCTGGGACGACCGGCTGGAGCTGGCGCGGAGCCTCGTGCCCGTCCTGGTCGCGGTGTCGTCGACCTCGCCGTACCTGGCCGGACGGCGCTCCGGCTGGCACTCGATGCGCCAGGGCATCTGGCAGGGCATCGACCAGGGCCGCTGCGCACCGCTGTCGGCGGGGGAGCCGCGGGCCGCCTGGGCGTTCTACGCGATCGGCGCCCCGGTGATGCTGCTGCGTCGCCCGGCCGCGGGCGGCGCCCCGGAGACCGCGGTCCCGGTCACCGAGCGGGTGCCGTTCGTGTCCTGGCTGCGCGCCGGACCCGACGGCGGGCTCCTGGGCCGGCCCCCCACCCGCGCCGACCTCGACTACCACCTCACCACCCTGTTCCCGCCGGTGCGGCCCCGCGGGTACGTCGAGGTGCGATGCCTCGACGCCGCCCCCGACCGGTGGTGGCCCGCGCTGGCGGCGCTGACCGCCACCCTGCTCGACGACCCCGCCGCCGCCCGGGTGGCCGCGGAGGCGGCCGCCCCCGTGGCCGACGCCTGGGTGGCCGCCGCCCGCGACGGTCTCGCCGACCCCGAGGTCGCCCGCGCGGCCCGCGCGTGCACCGACGCCGCGGCCCGGCACTGCCCGGAGCCGCTGCGCGCCGAGGTCGAGGACCTCGCCGCCCTCGTCGCCGACGGGCGCACCCCCGCCGACGACGTCCGCCGCCGCGCCGAGGGCCCCCGCGGACCCCTCGGCCTGCTCGAGGAGGAAGCCCGTGGCTGACCGCACCCCGCTGCACGAGGAGGCCGCGCGCGGCCTGCTCGACGCCCGAGACCGCACCGAGCGGCTCACCGACCTCGACACCGCCGAGCTCACCGCCCAGCACAGCCCCCTGATGAGCCCGCTGGTCTGGGACCTCGCCCACATCGGCCAGCAGGAGGACCTCTGGCTGCTCCGCGGCGGCGACTCCCGCGCCCAGGGCCGGCTCTCCGCCGACGTCGAGCGGCTCTACGACGCCTTCGAGCACCCCCGCGCCACCCGCGTCTCGCTGCCCCTGCTCGGCGCCCCCGAGGCCCGGCGCTACCTCGGCGACGTCCGCGGCCAGGTCCTCGAGGGTCTCGACGCGACCGCCGTCACCGACGGCCGCGAGCTCTTCGCGTTCGCGATGGTCGCCCAGCACGAGCAGCAGCACGTCGAGACGATGACCGCCACCCACCAGCTGCGCGTCGGTGAGCCGCTGCTGGGTGCCGGCGCCCCGCTGCCGCCGGGCCGGGCCCTGCCGCCCGACGACGCCGTCCTGGTGCCCGCCGGGCCCTTCACCCTCGGGGTGGACGGCGCCGACGAGCCGTGGTCGCTCGACAACGAGCGGCCCGCGCACACCGTGGACGTCGCGGCGTTCCGCATCGGCCGGGTGCCCGTGACCAACGCGGAGTGGCAGCGCTTCGTCGAGGCCGGCGGCTACGACGACCCCCACCACTGGTCGGAGCGCGGCTGGGCGCACCGTGTCGAGGCCGGGCTGGAGCGTCCGCTGTTCTGGTCCGCCGACGGCTCGCGCCGCCGGTTCGGGATCGTCGAGGAGGTCCCGCCCGACGAGCCCGTGCAGCACGTGTGCTTCTTCGAGGCCGAGGCGTACGCCGCGTGGGCCGGCGCACGGCTGCCCACCGAGGTGGAGTGGGAGAAGGCCTGCGCCTGGGACCCCGAGGCACCCGACGGCCGCGGCGGGCACGGGGCCCGCCGCCGCTGGCCCTGGGGCGCCGCCGCGCCGACGTCGGCGCACGCCAACCTGGGCGGCGACGCCCTGCGCCCGGCCCCGGTGGGCGCCTACCCCGCCGGCGCCTCGGCGTACGGCGTGGAGCAGACGATCGGCGACGTGTGGGAGTGGACCACCTCCGACATCACCCCCTGGCCCGGCTTCGCCCCGATGCTGTACGCCGACTACTCGGCCCCGTTCTTCGGCGGCGACTACAAGGTGCTCCGCGGCGGCTCGTGGGCCGTCGGCGCCCCCTCGCTGCGACCGTCGTTCCGCAACTGGGACCACCCGGTCCGCCGGCAGATCTTCTCCGGCCTGCGCCTGGCCTGGGACGTCTGAGCGTGTGCCGACACCTCGCCTGGCTCGGTGAGCGCCGCAGCGTCGCGTCGCTGGTCCTCGACCCGCCCCACGGCCTGCTCACGCAGTCCTACGCCCCCCGCCGGCAGTCCCACGGGCTGATGAACGCCGACGGCTGGGGCGTGGGCCTGCACCACCCCGACGCGGAGGACGGCGCCCCGGTGCGCTGGCGCTCCGCGCGACCCCTGTGGGGCGAGGCGTCGTTCGCGTCGGTCGCCCCCGTGCTGCGCAGCCGCTCCGTCGTGGCCGCCGTGCGCTCCGCGACGCCCGGCATGCCGCCCGACGAGACCGCCGCCGCCCCGTTCACCGACGGCCGGTGGCTGCTGTCCCACAACGGCCGCGTCGACCGCGACGTGCTGCCCGCGAGCGCCGCCGCGGCCGCGGAGTCCCGCTGCGACTCCGCGGTGCTCGCCGCCCACGTGCTGGCCCGCGGCGTCGACCGGCTGACGGACACCGTCGCCGAGGTCGCGGCCGCCGACCCCGACGCGCGTTTGAGCCTGCTGCTGGGTGACTCGGAGCGGGTCCTCGCCGTGACCTGGGGCGACCCGGCGAGCTACCTCGCCACCGAGGACGGCGTGGCGGTCGCCAGCGAGCCCTGGGACGACGACCCCCGCTGGGTCGACGTGCCCGACCGACACCTCCTCGTGGCCACCCGCGACACCGTCACCGTCACGGCCCTCTGACCCTCCGCCCGGACCCGCCTCCCCGGACCGGCCATCCCGACCTGCCCACCGACCTGCCCACCGACCTGCCCACCGACCTGCCCACCGACCTGCCCACCGACCTGCCCACCGACCTGCCCACCGACCTGCCCGCCGACCTGCCCCCGCCTCCCGAGAGGAAGCCCGTGCCCGCCCTGCCCCCGGTCGTCCACCTGGACCCGACCAGCCTGGCCACCCAGCTCGCCGACGACGTCCGCGCCGGCCTGGGGGCGAGCCCCAAGCGGCTGGCGCCCAAGTACCTCTACGACGCGCGCGGCAGCGAGCTGTTCGACGAGATCACCCGTCAGCCCGAGTACTACCCGACCGACGCCGAGCGCGCCCTGCTCGCGGCGCACGCCGACGAGGCCGCCGACGCCTCCGGCGCACGCACCCTCGTCGAGCTCGGCAGCGGCACCTCGGAGAAGACGCGCCTGCTCCTCGACGCGCTGACGCGGGGCGGGACCCTCGAGCGGTTCGTCCCCTTCGACGTCGACCCGGCCGTGCTCGCGGACGCCGCGGCCGCGCTGGCCACGGAGCTGCCCGACCTCGAGGTCGCTCCGGTCGTGGGGGACTTCGAGCGGCACCTGCGCCTCCTGCCGCGCCACCCCGCCCGCCTGGTCGCGTTCCTCGGCTCCACGCTGGGCAACCTCGAGCCGCCCGCGCGCGCGGCCCTGCTCGCCGACCTCGCCGCGACCACGGGCCCCGGGGACTCCCTGCTGCTCGGTGTCGACCTGGTCAAGGACGTCGACCGGCTGCTCGCGGCGTACGACGACGCGGCGGGCGTGACGGCCGCCTTCGAGCTCAACGTGCTCACCGTCCTGGACCGCGAGCTGGGCGGTGACGCCGACCCGGACGCGTTCACCTACCGGGCGCGCTGGGACGCCGAGCGCGAGCGCGTCGACATGCTCCTGGTCTCGACCGTCGACCAGGTGGTGCGCTTCGCGGCCCTCGACCTCGAGGTGCACTTCGCCGCAGGCGAGGAGCTGCGGGTGGAGTCCTCGGCCAAGTTCCGCCGGCCCGGCCTCGAGGCGGAGCTGGCCGCCGCGGGCCTGGTCGTGCAGCGGTGGTGGACCGACGGCGACTACGCCCTGGCTCTCGCCGGGCCCGCCTGATCAGGTCGCGACGACCCCCGCGACCCAGGCCCCGGCCGCGAGGAGGCAGGCCAGCAGCTCGATGAGGATGCTCAGGCCGACGGCGCGCAGGGCGTGGGTCGTGGACCCCCACGCGCGCTGACGGCCCAGGCGGCGGACCTCCGCGCCGTACACCCCGGCCACGAAGCCGAGGAACAACCCGACCACCGGGACCACGAAGAACCCGACGACCGCGACCGCCGCACCGACCCACAGGGTGGTGTTCGGCACCCCCGCGGCCTGCAGCCGTCGGCCGGGCAGCAGGTACTGCAGGACGGTGCCGAGGCCCAGGATCGCCAGCACCGCGACCAGCACCGCCCACCCGACCGGCTCGGCCACCGCGACGGCCCACACGACGACCGCACCGGCCACCAGCAGGGACCCCGGGACGACGGGCACCACCGTGCCCGCGATGCCGACCAGGATCGCCACCGCGACCAGGACCTCCACCCACGTCATGGCCCCAGCCTGGCAGGCCCGGCGACGTCGGGACGGCCCCGGGCACGGGTCCGAGGACGACGACGGCCCCGGACCGTGGGGTCCGGGGCCGTCGTGGAGTCGGGGTCGAGCCTCAGCCGTTCGCCTCGCCGGCGGGGGAGGGCTCGAGCTTGTGGGTCTCGTCGGTCACCGAGGCGGCGACCTCCTTGAGCTTCTCGCCGTGCTCGCGCGCGTGGTGGGCGCAGAAGAGCAGCTCACCACCGCTGACGAGCTCGACACGGAGGTAGGCCTGCGCACCGCAGCGGTCGCAGCGGTCGCTCGCCGTCAGGGCGGAGCCGGGGGCAACGGCAGTTGTCACGATCGGCCTCTCTTCTCTCGTCGGTACGTAGTCCAAAGTAGCGGTGGGCCTGAAAGATTCCCCGGAGAACGCCACTTCTCGACGTATCGAGTTCATCACGTCCGGGACACGACCGTGCGGTCGGCCCGCCGTGCGGACACCCCCGGTACCCACGCCCGTGTCGCTCACGTCGCCGTCGGCGGGGCTCGGTAGATTCGTGCCGCGGTCCCGCCCCGGACCGCGGCGCACGACCCCCACCCCGCGACCTCCACCGACGCAGGAGCAGCACCATCACCGACAAGACCTACAACGCCGCGCACCTCCTGGTCCTCGAGGGCCTGGAGGCGGTCCGCAAGCGGCCGGGCATGTACATCGGCTCCACCGACACCCGGGGCCTCATGCACTGCCTGTGGGAGATCATCGACAACGGCGTCGACGAGGCCCTGGCGGGCGTCGCGACCCGCATCGAGGTGACGCTGCACCGTGACGGCTCCGCGGAGGTGCACGACGACGGCCGGGGGATCCCCGTCGACACCGAGCCCCGCACCGGCCTGCCCGGCGTCGAGGTGATCTTCACCAAGCTCCACGCCGGCGGCAAGTTCGGCGGCGGCTCCTACAACGCCTCCGGCGGCCTCCACGGCGTCGGCGCCTCCGTCGTCAACGCCCTGTCCACGCGCCTCGACGTCGACGTGGAGCGCTCGCCCGCCGTGCGCGGCATGTCGTTCCGCCGCGGCGCCCCCGGCGTCTTCGACGGCGAGGGCCCCTCGGCGCCGTTCGTGCCCGAGTCCGGGCTGACCCGCAAGGGCGCCCGCGCCCGCAAGGGCGTCACCGGCACGCGCATCCGCTTCTGGCCCGACCGGCAGGTCTTCACCGCCGACGCCACGTTCAAGTACGACGAGCTGGTCACCCGCGCCCGGCAGACGTCGTTCATCGTCCCTGGCCTCGAGCTCGTCATCAGCGACCTCCGCGGCGACGAGCCCCGCACCGAGAGCTTCCGCCACGACGGCGGGATCTCCGAGTTCTGCGAGTTCCTCGCCGCGGACGAGCCGGTCACCGAGGTGCTCCGGCTCCAGGGGCACGAGAAGTTCACCGAGACGGTGCCGCTGCTCGACGAGGCCGGTCAGATGACCTCCACCGAGGTCGAGCGCGACCTCGAGGTCGACGTCGCGCTGCGGTGGGGCACGGGCTACGAGACCGAGCTCCGCTCCTTCGTCAACGTCATCGCCACTCCCAAGGGCGGCACCCACGTCGGCGGCTTCGAGAGCGCGCTGACCAAGACCTTCAACGAGGCGCTGCGCACCTCGAAGACCCTCAAGACCGCGGAGGCCGACGTCGTGAAGGACGACGTCCTGGAGGGCCTCACGGCGGTCGTCACCGTCCGGCTGGCCGAGCCGCAGTTCGAGGGCCAGACCAAGGAGGTGCTCGGCACGCCGGACGCCCGCCGGATCGTGCGCGGCGTCGTCGCGACCGAGCTCAAGAGCTACCTGACCTCGCCGCCGCGCGGCGAGAAGGCCCAGGTCAAGACGGTGCTGGAGAAGGTCGCGAACGCCTCGCGGACCCGGATCGCGGCCCGCACCCACCGCGAGACCCAGCGCCGCAAGAGCGCGCTGGAGTCGTCCGCGATGCCCTCCAAGCTGGCCGACTGCCGCTCCTCCGACAACGACCGCAGCGAGCTGTTCATCGTCGAGGGCGACTCGGCGCTCGGCACCGCCAAGCTCGCCCGGGACTCGGAGTTCCAGGCGCTGCTGCCGATCCGCGGCAAGATCCTGAACGTCCAGAAGGCGACCATCGCCGACGTGCTGAAGAACGTCGAGTGCGCCTCGATCATCCAGGTGGTCGGCGCCGGCTCGGGTCGCACCTTCGAGCTCGAGGCCCGCCGCTACGGCCGGATCATCTTCATGGCCGACGCGGACTCCGACGGCGCCCACATCCGCTGCCTGCTCGCGACGCTGTTCTTCACCTACATGCCCGACCTGATCCGCGACGGCCGCGTCTACACCGCCGTGCCCCCGCTGCACCGCATCGAGCTCACCAACCCCCGCAAGGGGATGGACAAGGTGGTCTACACCTACTCCGACGGCGAGCTGCAGCGGAAGCTCGCGGAGCTGCAGAAGAAGAACCTGCGGTGGAAGGACCCGGTCCAGCGCTACAAGGGCCTCGGCGAGATGGACGCCGACCAGCTGGCCGAGACGACGATGGACCCCCGCCAGCGCACGCTGCGACGGATCACCATCGACGACGCGGAGGCCGCGAAGGACGTCTTCTCGCTGCTCATGGGCTCCGACGTCGCCCCGCGCAAGCAGTTCATCGTCGGCGCCGGTGGCCAGCTGACCGAGGACGACCTCGACTTCTGATCCACAGCACCGGCGGTGCCGCTGGCCGTGGCCGGGGTCTCAGACGACCTGGCGCAGCCGGCCGGAGTCGACGTCGTACAGGAAGCCGCCGACCTTGACGGAGTCGGGGACGAGCGGGTGGGAGCGCACGGCGGCGACGTCGGCGCGCAGCGTGGCCTCCTGGTCCTCGACGACGCCGAAGGACTGCCACGAGGCGTCCTGGCCGGCGGACTCGCCGACGCGGCGCCGCAGCTCGTCCTCGCTCGAGCTCGCGACGGCGCAGCGGGTGTGGGGCACCACGAGCACGCGGTCGACGTTGAGCAGGTGCACGCCGAGGACGAGCGCCTCCAGGGCCTGCGGGGTCACGCGGCCGCCCGGGTTGCGGAAGATCTTCGCGTCGCCGGGGGTCAGGCCGATCATCCCGAGGGGCTCGATGCGCGAGTCCATGCAGGTCACGAGGGCGACACCGGCGCGCGCGATGCCGTCGAAGCCACCGAGGTCGAAGTCGGCGGCGAACTCCTCGTTGGCCGCCAGCAGGTCGTCGAAGTCACCCATGGCGGCAGGGTAGGGCACCGCTCAGGTGCCGGCCCGCAGCGCCTCGGCGGTCGAGACGTCGCGGGTGGCGGCGCCCCGCAGGAGCACCACGGCGAGGACCGCGGCCAGCAGCGCGCAGGCCGCCGCGCCGAGGAAGACGGTCTGCTCCTGGGCGATGCCGGCCTCCCGCAGCAGCCGCGTGTACGCCGCGCACCCGCCACCGGGACCGCAGACCTCGGCGATCGACGGCAGGTCCGCCTGCTCGGCGTAGTAGCGGCGCAGGCCGAGGGTGGTCAGGACCGAGATGCCCACCAGCATCCCGACCATGCGCGCCACGACGGTGAGGGCGCTCGCGACGCCGTGGACCTCGGGGGCGGTCGACGCGAGCACGGCCGCGCTCACCGGGGCGAGGGCGAGCCCGAAGCCCAGGCCGCCCAGGACCAGGGGCACGGTCGCCGTCCAGCTCTCGAGGCTCTCCAGGCCCCACGTGCTCATCCAGACGAAGCCGGCCGCCGCGGCCGCCATGCCGACGGCCGCGACCGCTCCGGCCGGAGCCCGGCGCAGCAGCCAGCCGCCGACGAGCGCCCCGACGGGCAGGGCGGCGAGGAACCGGACCAGGACCAGGGCGGCGTCGAGCTGGGAGTCGGGGTAGACCGTCGTGCGGGCGAACAGCGGGATGTCGATCAGCGCCGCGATCAGCGCCGCGCCGACGAGGAAGCTGACGACCATCGCGCCCCACGCGGGACGTGCGCGCAGCGCCGCGCGCGGGAGCAGCGGGGAGTCCGCGCGCCGCAGGTGCACCACCAGGGCGACGAGGGCCACCGCGGCACCGGCCAGGTACCAGGGACCGCCCTCGGAGAACACCTGGACCTCGGGGTCGGCGGTCGCGAACGCGAGGATCACCCCCGACAGCGCCACGGCCAGCAGCAGCGAGCCGGGCAGGTCGGCCTCCAGCATGCTGCGGCCCCACGCCCGCAGGTCGACGAGCGGTCGACGCGCGAAGGTCCAGCGCAGGGCCGTGGCGAGCGCGAGGGCCATGGTGATCGCGCCGATCGGGGTCAGCCAGCGCAGGCCGTCCCCGGCGTAGGGGATCCACAGCTGGCCCCAGAACAGGTCGCGCAGCAGCGGAGGCGGTCGCAGGAATACGAGCGCGCCCGCGACGAGGGTGGCGAGCGCGGCGACGAGACCCGGCACGTCGAACCGGCCCCGGGCCGGCGGAGGTGCGGCGAGCTCGCCGGACCGGGCGGACAGCAGTCGGACCGCGGCCGCCAGCAGCAGGCCGACGGCGACGTTGAGGGCGAAGATCGCCCGCCAGTCCGCGAAGGCCAGCACGACGGCGCCGAGCAGGGGCCCCAGCACGCTGCCGATCTCCTGGACCGCGGAGACCAGACCGAGCGGCACGCCGCGCCGGTGGGCGGGGTAGAGGTCGGCGACCAGCGCCAGCGTCGCGGGCACCAGACCGCCGCCGCCGACGCCCTGCAGGAAGCGACCGGCGACCATGCTCGGCAGGTCGTAGGCGAGCGCGGTGACCAGCGAGCCGAGCGCGAAGACCACCAGCGAGGCCACCAGCACGGGCACCCGCCCGCGGAGGTCCGCGATCCGGCCGATCAGCGGCAGCATCGCGACGTAGCCGAGCAGGAAGCCCGACACGATCGGGGCGGCCCGCTGCAGCTCGTCGACCGGGACGCCGGCGCTGGTCATCATGTCCGGCAGCGCCAGGACGACGACGTAGGTGTCGGCGGCCGCGAACGCGACCGCAACCGCCGCGAGGGCGAGGAGCGCCCTGGCGCCGCGGGCCGGCGCGGGCCGCGCGGTGGTCACGGCCGGGGGCTCACGGCGCCGTGACCTCGGTCTCGAGGCCGTAGTCGTCGAAGGTGACGACGTAGGTGATCGCCTCGGTGTCGGGGTAGAAGACGCCGGTGAGCTCGGCCCGACGGAGGCGCTGCTCGTCGTCGACGGTGTAGACCGCGTCCACGTCGCCCTCGGTGCTGGGGATCAGGAACGTGACGGCCTCGCCGGGGACCGTGCCCGTGTACTCGGTGAGGACCTCGCTGTTGTCCTCCCCGCCGCGGACCGACTCGCCCTCCTCGACGTCCTCGGTGAGCGGCAGGATCGAGGAGAAGCCGGTCTCGGTGTCGAGCAGCGTGGCCGGGTCCGGGGCCCCGAAGTCCTCGGGCTCGATCTCCTGCCACCCCGACGTCAGGGGCAGCTGGGCGTAGACGACGTCGTCGACGGCGATCACCGGGACCTCGGCGTCGAAGCCCGACACGACGACCCCGATGTCGCCGTCGAAGGCCGGCTGCCGGGTCGCGACGCCCTGGGCGCCGGTGACCCCCTGCACACCCTCGGGGAGCTCGCCGGTGGACAGCGTGAGGTTCAGGCCGGGGGTCTCGTCGAGGTTGGTCTTCGCCGCGGTCAGCACGTCCTCGGGGGTCTGGCCCTCCTCGGCGGCGCCACCGCCCCCGCCGCTGCAGGCCCCCAGCAGCGGGACCAGGACGGCGGCGCCCGCGAGGGCGAGCGCGCCGCGGCGGGGGCGGCCCGCCCGGAGCGGGGCGGTGGAGGGCGGGGAGCTCGGCATGCCGTCAGCCTTCCACAGGGCCGGGTGGCGAAACCCGTGTGGCGACGCGGGCCGCGAGCGGCCCGGCGAGGCTCGCGACGGGCTGGGGGAGCGGGACCCCCGAGCCGTCGCGGCGGCCCTCCGCGGGCGGCAGGTCGACCGGCACGCCGCTGTCGGCCGCGGCGCGGGCCGGACCGGGTCCGACCCACGCGGCCAGCAGCGTGTCCTCGCCCTTGAGGAACCGGTGGCAGCGCACCCCGCCGGTGGCGCGACCCTTGGCCGGGTACTCGGCGAACGGCGTCACCTTGGCCGCGCCGGCCTCCGTGCCCGGCAGCGCGGTGGCGGAGCCCGAGACGGTCACGACGACGTCGCCCTCACGGTCCTGCCAGCCCCCGGGGAGCGTCCCGAAGAACCGCACCGTGGCCCCCGCCGCGAGCTTGACCCCGGCGATCCCGCCGCCGCTGCGGCCCTGCGGGCGCACCGCGTCGGCGGCGAAGTGGAGCAGCTGCGCGTCGGAGGTGACGAAGCAGAGCTCCTCGCTGCCGTCGTCGAGGGCGACCGCGCCGACGACCTCGTCGTCGTCCTTGAGGGTGATCAGCGGCCACTCGTCGCGGCCCAGCACCTCGGGGTTCACGCGCTTGACCACGCCCTGGCGGGTGCCGAGCGCGAGCCCGGGACCGTCCGCGGCGAGCGGCGCCAGCGCCAGGGCGCGCTCGTCGCGGCCGAGGCTCAGCAGCTCCTTCAGCGGTACGCAGCCCTGGAGCGTGGGCTCCGCCGCGGTGGCCGGGAGCTGCGAGAGGTCCACGACGTCGAGGCGCAGCAGGCGCCCGGCCGAGGTCAGCACGCCGACCTGGCCGCGCGCCGTCGTCGCGACCGCCGAGACGACCACGTCGTGGCGGCTCCGTGCGCCCGTCGAGCCGCCCGACCCGTCGGCCGGTCCGCCCCCGACGCCGTCCAGCCCGGCGGTGCGGGCCAGCAGCCCGTCACCCGACAGCAGCGCCCAGCAGGGCTCGTCGGCCACCTCGAGCGGGGCCGCGGCCGACGGCGCCGGCCCGGCCGAGCCGAGCAGGACCGTGCGGCGCGGGGTCCCGTACGTCGTGGCGACCTCGGCGAGCTCCGAGGACACCTTCGCGCGCAGCCGTGCCTCGTCCGCGAGCAGGGCGTCCAGCTCGGCGATCTCGGCGGTGAGCTCGTCGCGCTGGCCCTCCAGCTCGATGCGGGAGAACCGGGTGAGGCTGCGCAGGGGGATCGCGAGGATGTCGTCGGCCTGGATGGTCGAGAGGTCGAAGACGCCCATCAGGCGCTCACGGGCCTGCCCGGTGTCGTCGCTGCCCCGGATCACCTGGATGACCTCGTCGATGTCGAGCAGCGCCAGCAGGCGGCCCTCGACCAGGTGCAGCCGGTCGGCGGCCTTGCCGCGTCGGTAGGTGGAGCGGCGGCGGACCACGTCGTAGCGGTGGGCGAGGTAGACCTCGAGCAGCTCCTTGAGCCCCAGCGTCCGCGGCTGACCGTCGACGAGGGCCACCGCGTTGACCCCGAACGACTCCTCCATCGGGGTCTGCCGGTAGAGCTGCTCGAGCAGGGCCTCGGGGGAGATGCCGGACTTCACCTCGATGACCAGCCGCAGCCCGTGCTCGCGGTCGGTGAGGTCCTTGAGGTCGGCGATGCCCTGCAGCTTCTTGGCCTGCACCAGCGACTTGATCCGCTCGACGACCCGCTCCGTGCCCACGCCGTACGGCAGCTCGGAGACCACGATGCCCTTGCGACGCGGCGTGACCTGCTCGATGCGGGCCGTGGCGCGCATCTTGAACGACCCGCGCCCGGTGGCGTAGGCGTCCTCGACGCCGTCGAGACCGATGATCTTGCCGCCCGTGGGGAGGTCGGGGCCGGGCACGAAGCGCATCAGCGCGGCCAGGTCGGCGTCGGGGTGGTCGACGAGGTGGCGCAGCGCGGCCACCACCTCGACGAGGTTGTGGGGCGGGATGTTGGTCGCCATGCCGACCGCGATGCCCGTCGCGCCGTTGACCAGCAGGTTGGGGATCGCCGACGGCAGGACCGACGGCTCCGTCTCGCGCGAGTCGTAGTTGGGCCGGAAGTCGACGGTCTCCTCGTCGATCGACCCCGTCATCGCCGTCGCCGGCGGCGCCATCCGGCACTCGGTGTAGCGCATCGCGGCCGGGGGGTCGTCGGGGGACCCGAAGTTGCCGTGGCCGTCGACCATCGGCAGGCGCATCGACCAGGTCTGCGCCATGCGCACGAGGGCGTCGTAGATCGCGCCGTCGCCGTGGGGGTGGAGCCGGCCCATGACCTCGCCGACGACACGCGCGCTCTTGACGTGGCCGCGGTCGGGGCGCAGCCCCATGTCGGTCATCGTGTAGAGGATGCGCCGCTGGACGGGCTTCAGCCCGTCGCGGGCGTCGGGCAGCGC
Source organism: Nocardioides lentus (assembly GCF_039529515.1). Lineage (NCBI taxonomy): Bacteria > Bacillati > Actinomycetota > Actinomycetes > Propionibacteriales > Nocardioidaceae > Nocardioides > Nocardioides lentus. The sequence continues at coordinate 374,744 of NZ_BAAAMY010000002.1, read as the reverse complement.
CCGCGAGTAGATGACCGAGTAGGCGTACTCCAGGAACGAGGTGCGCATCTCCTCGCCGACGTCGATGTCGACGATGTGCTCCTCGAAGTCCTCGGGCGGGGGCTGACGGGTGCCGCGACGTGCCATGGGGTCATTGTGGTCGCCCGCGCCGACGGCCGGGCACCGGCCACGCCGGGCCGGTACGTTGCCAGGGTGAGCGAGCCGCAGACGCAGGAGACCGCCCCGGAGGCCGCGCCCCGCCACTGGGAGGCCGACGTCCTGCTCCGGGACGGGCGCACCGCCCACCTGCGCCCGATCCGGCCCGAGGACGCGGACCTGCTGGTCGAGTTCTACGCCCGGGTCTCCGACGAGTCGAAGTACTACCGCTTCTTCACGCCCATGCCGCACCTCTCCGAGCGCGACGTGCGCCGGTTCACCCAGGTCGACCACCACGACCGGGTCGCGCTGGTGCTGCTGATCGCCGAGCGGATGGTGGCCGTCGGCCGCTACGACGTGGTCTCGCCGGGCGAGGCCGAGGTGGCGTTCCTCGTGGAGGACCGCCACCAGGGCCGCGGCGTCGCGCAGCTGCTGCTCGAGCACCTCGCCCAGGCGGGCCGCGAGCGCGGTCTGACCCGCTTCAGCGCCGAGGTGCTGCCCGACAACCAGCGGATGGTCCAGGTCTTCCGGGACGCGGGCTACCAGGTCGCCAGCGGCTACGAGGACGGCGTGATGCGCCTGGAGTTCGGCATCGACCCGACCGAGACCGCGATCGGGGTGATGGAGCAGCGCGAGCACCGCGCGGAGTCGGCGTCGATCGAGGCGTTCTTCCGGGCCCGCTCGGTCGCGGTCATCGGCGCCAGCCGGCGCCAGGACACCATCGGGCAGACCCTGGTGCGCAACCTCGTGACCGGCGACTTCACCGGCCGCGTGTACGCCGTGAACCCGCTCGCGGGCGCCGTGTCCGGGATGCCGTCGTACAAGACGGTCAACGACATCACCGACGACGTGGACGTCGCCGTCGTCGCGGTGCCGGCGGACCGCGTGGAGGAGGTCGTCCTCGACTGCGCCGGCAAGGGCGTGCACGGCCTGGTGGTGATCTCCTCGGGCTTCGCCGAGGTCGGCGACGAGGGCCGTCAGCGCCAGCGCCGCCTCGTCGGTCTGGCCCGCTCCTACGGGCTGCGGCTGATCGGGCCCAACTGCCTGGGCCTGATCAACACCGACCCCGCGGTGTCGCTCAACGCCTCGCTGTCGACCGTGATGCCGCCGCGCGGGCGCGCCGGCTTCTTCTGCCAGTCCGGCGCGCTCGGCACCGCGATCCTCGAGAAGGTCAACAACCGCGGGCTGGGGCTGTCGTCGTTCGTCTCCGCCGGCAACCGCGCCGACGTGTCCGGCAACGACCTGCTGCAGTACTGGCAGGAGGACGACTCCACCGAGGTCGTCCTGCTCTACCTGGAGTCCATCGGCAACCCGCGCAAGTTCTCCCGCATCGCGCGGCGGGTCTCGCGGCGCAAGCCGGTGATCACGGTCCGCTCGGGCCGCACCACCCAGGGTGTCCCGATGGGCCACGCCGTGCGGGCCATCGCGGCCCCCGACCAGGCGGTCGACGCGATGTTCCGGCAGGCCGGGATCATCCAGGTCGACACCCTGGAGGAGATGTTCGACGTCGCCCAGCTGCTGGCCCACCAGCCGCTGCCCGCGGGCGGTCGGGTCGCGGTGGTGGGCAACTCCGACGCGCTCAGCCTCCTCGCCACCGACGCGGCCGCCGGGGTCGGGCTGCAGATCACGCGCAGTCTCTCGCTGGGCGCGGACGCGACCGCCGAGGACTTCGAGGACGCGCTCGACGAGGCCATCGACGACGAGGAGGTCGACTCCGTGGTCGCCCTCTACGTGCCGCCGCTCAACGTGTCCGGCGAGGACGTCGCCAACGTGCTCGCCGCGGTCGGCGAGCAGTCCGACAAGCCGCTGGTGTCCTCCTTCCTCGGCGCCGAGGGCGTGCCCGAGCTGCTGCGCGTGCCCGACGTCGCGGGCGCCACCGCCGGCCGCGGCTCGGTGCCGTCCTACCCGGCGGTCGAGAGCGCCGTGCGCTCCCTGGCGCGGGTCGTCGGCTACGTCGAGTGGCTGGCCGCCACCCAGGCCGAGGACGCCGAGAACGGCGGCGGCGACAACCCCGTGGCCGACGACGTCCACGAGGAGCCCGACGTCGACCCCAGCCGCGCCAAGCGGCTCGTCAACCAGATCCTCATCGACCACCCGCAGGGCCGCGAGCTGGCCGGCGGGGAGCTCGCCGACCTGCTGGCGGCGTACGGCGTGACGCTGAGCCGGACGCGGCCGGTGGCCGACCTCGACTCGGCCCTGGCCGCCGGGGCCGAGCTCGGCTGGGACGTCGTCCTCAAGGCGACCGCCGAGCACCTGCGCCAGCGGCCCGACCAGGCCCACGTGCGTCGCGGCATCGGCTCGGTCCACGAGATGCGCGAGGCGTGGATGTCGCTCAACCACCTCGTCACCGACCCCGCCGGGGCCGGCTTCGTGGTGCAGGAGACCGCGCCCCCCGGGGTGCCGGTCGCGATCGCGAGCATCGAGGACCCGCTGTTCGGGCCGGTGGTGTCGTTCGGCATCTCCGGGCCGCTGACGGAGCTGCTGGGCGACAAGTCCTACCGGATCCCGCCGCTGAGCCGCCGCGACGCCGCCACGATGGTGCGCGAGGTGCGCGCGGCGCCGCTGCTGTTCGGCTACCGCGGCTCCGAGCCCACCGACGTCGCGGAGATCGAGCGGCTGGTGCGGCGGGTCGCGGCCCTGCAGAACGACCTGCCGCAGCTCAGCGCGCTGGACCTGCCCCTCGTGCTGGTCGGCTCGGAGGGCGCGCGGGTGCTCAACGCGACCGCCCGCGTCGCGCCGGTCGCCGACCCGCGGTCGGACTGGTTCGCCCGCCGGCTGTCGACGATGCCGGGCGACACGCTCCAGGACTGAGCGTCCGTGGCAGACTCACCCGCATGCGCAGCCGCACCGCGGGGGACCGCGCCTCCGAGCTCCGGCAGGCCATCGAGAGCACCGGGTACTACCCCGACGTCGTGACCGACGGCGTCCGCGCCGCCGTGGCGGGCGAGGACGTGGTGTCGTTCTACGTCCACCACGAGCCGACCTTCGACTCCAACGAGCTGCGCCGCCACATCACCGTGGTCGTCCTGACCCCGTCGCGGATGATCCTGTGCCACACCGACGAGCACGAGGGCGACGACCTCCTGCCCGAGCCGTACACCTCGACCTCGACCGAGGCGATCCGGCTCTCGTCGGTGCGCTCGGTGGTGGTGACCCGGATGACCGCCGACCCGACCGCCGGGCCCAAGCCGCCCGCCGAGGCCGTGGTGACCGTCGGCTGGGGCGGTGGCGGGCGGGTCGACCTCGAGCCCGCCGGCTGCGAGGACCCGGAGTGCGACGCCGACCACGGCTACACCGGGGTGATCGCCCCCGACGACTTCTCGCTGCGCGTCTCGGCGGCCGCCGACGGCGGCGACGCCGTGCCGCGGCTGCTCGCCTTCGCCGAGTCGCTGTCGGCCGCCACCCACCAGCAGTGAGCGACCTGCTCGACCCCTGGTACGGCGACCGGTCCCTGGCCGACGTCCTCCCCGCCGTCGCCGCGGCGCTGGGCCTGGAGCCCGACGTCCTGGGCGAGCCGCCGACCGGCTTCGACCTGCCCGAGGCCGCGTCGTACGTCGTGCTGCTGGTCGACGGTCTGGGCGCCGAGCTGCTGGAGCGCCACGCCCACCTGGCGCCGTACCTGTCGTCGCTGCCCGACGCCACGGGCGCCGGGGCGGGCGCACGGGCCGGGGTGCCCTCGACGACCGCGACCAGCCTGACCTCGTTCGGGACCGCGCTCCCGCCGGGCACCCACGGCGTCGTGGGGTTCTCCTCCCGGATCCCGCACACCCGCCGCCTGCTCGAGGCGCTGCGCTGGGACGACTCCGTCGACCCCCTCACCTGGCAGCCGCACCCGACGGCGTTCGAGCGGCTGGGCGAGGCGGGCGTGGTCGCGACGATCGTCAACCAGCGGGCGTTCCGCCGCTCCGGGCTCACGATCGCCGGCCAGCGGGGCGCGCAGTGGGCCGGCGCCGACAAGACCGGCGAGCGGATCGCGGCCGTCGCGGCCGCGGCCCGCCGCACGCCCTCGGTCACCTACTGCTACGACGGCGACCTCGACTGGGTCGGCCACCGCCACGGCGTGGACTCCGACGCCTGGCGCCACCAGCTCGCCGCGATCGACGCCGAGACCGACCGGTTGCGCCGCGCCCTGCCGCGGTCCTCGCGACTCGTGGTCGTCGCCGACCACGGGATGGTCGACTGCCCGGCCGACGCCCGGATCGACGTGGCGCAGGTGCCGGCGCTGCGCGAGGGCCTCGAGCTCCTCGGCGGCGAGGCCCGGCTGCGGCACCTGTACTGCCGGCCCGGCGCCGTCGGCGACGTGGTCGACACGTGGCGCGAGCAGCTGGGGGAGCAGGCCCTCGTGCTGACGCGGGCCGACGCGGTGGACCGCGGGTGGTTCGGTGAGCTCACCGACGCCGTCGCGCCGCGGGTGGGCGACGTGCTGGTCGCGTGCCGCGGCGACTTCGGCGTCTTCGACACCGACCGGTTCCCCTACGAGACCCGGCTGGTGGGCCTGCACGGCTCGCTGACGGCGGCGGAGATGCTGATCCCCGTGCGCGTCGACTGACGCGCACGGGGACCGCCCCGTCGTGCGGGGTGCCTCAGCGGGGGTCCCGCTGCTGCTGGACGACGCCGAGGTCCTCGGCGAGGGCGAGGTCCCACTCGGTGCCGTCCTGGGCCACGACCTCCACCTCGAAGGCCTCGCCGCGGTCGTCGGACCGCTCCACGGAGGTGGCCTCGCCGCTGCCGACGGCCTCGACCGCGGCCGCCTCGACCCGCTCGCGCTCCGCGCCGAGGACCGGGACGTCGTCGGCGTCCGGCGTCCCGGTCAGGTCGTCGTCGAGCCGGTCGTCGTCGAGCCGGTCGTCGTCACCGTCGTCGCCGTCCTCGCGGTCGCGGGTGACGACGGCGAGGTCCTCGTCGAGGGCGATGCTCCACTCGACGCCGGTGGCGTCCAGCACGTCGACCTCGTAGGCCTCGCCGCGGTCGTCGCTGGTCTCGGCCTCGAGCACCTCGCCGCCGCCGACGGCGTCGACGGCGGCCTGGGAGACCCGGTCGCGCTCGTCACCGGTGACCGGGCCGGTGCCGTCGGCGTTGGCGGCGACCGCGAGGCCGGCGCCGCCGACGCCGAGCACGGCGACGGTGGCGACGGCGGGGATCCACACGCGCTTGCGGCGGACGGCGGTGCGGAGGGCGGAGGTGCGGGTGGTGGTCATGGTGGTCCTTCCGGGTCGGGGTCTCGAGCTGATGACCCCAGGCTCGCCCGGACCCGCTGAAGCGGACCTGAAGCCACCTGAAGACGCGTTCAGCGGGGGAGCCGCACCTCGAGCGCGGCCCCGCCGCCGGTGGCCTCCAGGACCCGGACGGTCCCGCCGTGGGCGCGTACGATCTCCTGCACGATGGCGAGGCCCAGGCCGCTGCCGCCGGCGTCGCGGGAGCGGGCCTCGTCGAGGCGCACGAAGCGCTCGAAGACCCGCTCGCGGTCCTCGACCGGCACGCCGGCGCCGTCGTCGGTGACCCGCAGGACGGCGTGGCCGGGCTCCTCGCCGGTCTCCAGCACCACCTCGGCCACCGCGTGGCGGGCGGCGTTGTCGACGAGGTTGCGCACGACCTGCCCGAGCGCGACGGGGTCGCCGAGCACCCGGACCGGGACCACGCCGGTGGCGTCGACGACGGGTCCGGAGCCACCTGCACCGGCCCGGCGCAGGCGGGAGGCCTCGGCGAGCGCGAGGTCGTCGAGGTCCACCTCGACCCGCGTCGTACGACGGCCCGCGTCGGCGCGGGTCAGCACGAGCAGGGACTCGACCAGCCGCTGCATGCGCAGGGTCTCCTCGAGGGTCGCGTCGGCGAGCTCGCCCTCGTCCATCGCTCCCGGGTGGGCGCGGGCCACCTCGGCGGTCTGCCGCAGGCTCGCGAGGGGCGAGCGCAGCTCGTGGGACGCGTCGGCCACGAACCGGCGCTGTCGCGTCGCGGAGTCCTCGAGGCGGCCCAGCATGCGGTTGAGGGTCTCCGCCAGGCGGTGGACCTCGTCGCGGGCGGGGGGGACGGGGACCCGGCGGTGCAGGGCGTCGCCGCCGACGGCCTCGGCCTCCGCGCGGATCCGCTCCACGGGGGCCAGGGCGCGGCCGACGACGACCCAGGTGGTCAGCCCGACCACCAGCAGCACCGCGGGCAGGCCGAGCGCCAGCAGGGGCACCAGGGCCGCGACGGAGTCGTCGACCTCCTCGGCCGGCACGGCCACCGTGACCACGTAGTCGGCGCCGTCGGGCCCCTCGGCGTCACCGGTGGCGAGCACCCAGCGTCCGGGCAGGTCGGCGACGCGCTCACCGCCGTCGTCGAGGGGGAGTCCGCGGGGGAGCCCCGTCGTGGCGACGACGAGCGCGCCGTCGTCGGTCGCCACCTGCTCCAGCACGTCCTCGGCGAGGTCCTCGGGGTCCTCGGTGTCGTCGGGGTCCTCGGTGTCGTCGGGGTCCTCGCCGAGGACCCCGGGCGGCCCGGACGCCTCCACCTGCGCGGCGAGGGCGTCGGCCCGCTGCTCGGCCCCGGTCTCGAGGCCGTCGGTCAGCGAGGCGCGCAGCAGCCAGACCAGCGCGACCGCGCCCACCACGAGGGCCAGGGCCACGACCACGACGGCGGCGGCCGTCGTCCGCACGCGCACCGAGGCCCGCGAGAGCCGGCCGCGGGCGGGGGAGTCAGCCACCGTTGCCCGCCAGCCGGTAGCCGGCGCCACGGACGGTCTGGATCGCCTCGCGACCGAAGGGGCGATCGATCTTGTTGCGCAGGTGGCGCACGTAGACCTCGACGATGTTGGCCTCGCCCAGGAAGTCGTCGTCCCAGACCGAGTCGAGGATCTGGCGCTTCGAGACCACGTCGTCGACGTGGCGCATCAGGTGGGCGAGCAGGGACAGCTCCCGCGTCGTCAGCTCCAGCGCGACGTCGCCGCGCCAGGCCTGGCGGGCGGCCGGGTCCAGGCGCAGATCGCCCGCGGTCAGCACGGTGGGACGCGCCCGGGCGCCGCGTCGCGCCACGGCGCGGAGCCGGGCCAGGAGCACCGGGAAGGAGAACGGCTTGGTGAGGTAGTCGTCGGCGCCGGTGTCGAGGCCCTCGACCTGGTCCCACTCGCCGTCCTTGGCGGTGAGCATCAGGACCGGGGTCCAGTTCTCCTCGGCCCGGAGCGTCGCGCAGACCCGGTAGCCGTTGATGCCGGGCAGCATGAGGTCGAGCAGGATGGCGTCGTAGTCGTTCTCGCGGGCGTACCAGAGCCCGTCGGTGCCGTCGTGGGCCACGTCGACCGCGAACCCCTCGGCCTCCAGGCCGACCTTCAGGGCGCGGGCGAGCCGCACCTCGTCGTCGACGACGAGCACACGCACGACGTACCTCCGGGTCTCGGGAAGGGCTCATCCTCCCCGACGGCGGCTGAACGCCGGCTGAACCCTTACATGAACGTGCTGCCCCCGGCGGCGGTGTTGCCGTGCGAGCGCGACAGGTGGTCGTGGGCGCTCATGCTGTGACGGGCGTCCGGGGACGGGGTGGTCCCGTGGGGCAGGTTGGGCCGGAAGGTGTCCTCGGCCAGTCTCTTCTTCAGCGCGGAACCGCGGCGCCAGTCGTACGCCAGGAACGCGGCGGCCGCGACGGCCAGAGTGATGGCGACCCACATGAGGAAACCCCCGTCTCGTCACCCGGAGCAGAGGGCCCCGGGACCCGATCCTACCTCAGCCGAAGGGCAGCGGATCCGCGACGAGCGAGGTCGCGCGGGCGCGGGCGGCGGTCACGCGACGCCGGTGGTGGCGCCGGCAGAGCACCTCGTAGGCGACCTCGGGCTCGTCGTCGGGGTGGGACGGGGGACCGGTGCCGACGTCGCCGACGACGACCACCTCGCCCTCGGTCACCATGACGCCGTCCTCGGTGCGGGCGTTGTGGGTGGCGCGCTCCCCGCACCAGCACAGCGCCTCGACCTGGAGGGTGAGCATGCGGTCGGCCAGCTCGACGAGTCGCGAGGTGGCCGGGAACAGACGCCCGCGGAAGTCGGTGAGGATCCCGAACGCGAACACGTCGACCGCGAGCTCGTCGACCACCTTGGCGAGCTGCTCGACCTGCTCGGCGGTGTAGAACTGCACCTCGTCGCAGATCAGGTAGTCCACGCGGCCGCCCTGGGTGAGCTCGCCGACCACGTAGCCCCAGAAGTCGTGGTCGGTGGGGACCTCGATCGCGTCGTGGGTCAGCCCCAGCCGGCTCGACAGTGTCGAGGTGCCGGCGCGGTCGTGGGCGGTGAAGATGCGACCCACCCGTCCGCGCGCGGAGTGGTTGTGGTTGGTCTGCAGGGCGAGCGTCGACTTGCCGGAGTCCATCGTCCCGGTGAAGAAGAGGAGGTCCGCCACGGGCGGCGATCCTTCCACACGCCGGGGCGCGCGACGGGCCGCACCCCGTCGGCCCCGCCGGGCCGCTCGGCACCGATACTGGGCCCCGTGGAAGCGAGGTACCCGGGCAGCTGCCCGCAGTGCGGCGGCGCCGTCATCCCCGGCGAGGTCATCCTGCGCGCGGGACCGAAGGGCCCCTGGGTCCACGAGGGCTGCGTCGCGGCCGCGAAGGCGGCCGCCGGCTCGACGGGTGGTTCCGCGGGGAGCCCCACGGCGGGCTCCACGGGGGGCTCCGCCGCCGGGGCCGGCGGGCGCGCGCGCAAGGCCCAGCCGGCGGCCATGGCCCAGCCGGACGGCGCGATCGAGGTGTTCACCGACGGGGCCTGCCGGGGCAACCCCGGTCCGGGCGGCTGGGCCTGGGCCTCCGACCTCGAGCACCACGCCTCCGGCGCGGAGTCGCCGACCACCAACCAGCGCATGGAGATCCGCGCGGCGTACGAGGCCGTCCTCGCCCACCCCGGGCCGCTCGTCGTGGTCAGTGACTCGACGTACGTCGTCAACTGCTTCCGCGACGAGTGGTGGAAGGGGTGGCGGCGCCGTGGCTGGGTCAACTCGACCAAGAAGCCGGTGGCCAACCGCGACCTGTGGGAGCCGTTCGTCGACCTGGTCGCCGACCGGCTCGACGGCGGGGAGCCGATCGCGTTCCGGTGGGTCAAGGGCCACTCGGGCGACCCGATGAACGACCTGGTCGACCGTCTCGCCGTGGAGGCCAGCCGGACCGTCGGCTGAGCGCGGCGGGCCGCCCTGCCGCGGGCTGGCTAGGGTCGGAGCATGGACTACAGGCACCTCGGCAGCTCGGGTCTCAAGATCTCCGAGATCACGTACGGCAACTGGCTCACCCACGGCTCGCAGGTCGAGAACGACGTCGCCACGCAGTGCGTGCGCGCCGCGCTCGAGGCGGGCATCACGACGTTCGACACCGCCGACGTCTATGCCAACACGCAGGCCGAGACGGTCCTCGGTGACGCGCTGAAGGGCGAGCGCCGCGAGTCGCTCGAGATCTTCACGAAGGTCTACTTCCCGACGGGGCCCAAGGGGCCCAACGACACCGGGCTGTCGCGCAAGCACATCATGGAGTCGATCGACGGCTCGCTGCGTCGTCTGCAGACCGACCACGTCGACCTCTACCAGGCCCACCGCTACGACTCCTTCACGCCGCTGGAGGAGACGATGCAGGCGTTCGCCGACGTCGTGCGCGCCGGCAAGGCCCACTACATCGGGGTCTCGGAGTGGACGGCCGACCAGCTGCGCGCCGGCGTCGAGCTGGCCCGCGACCTGGGCTTCCAGCTGGTCTCGAGCCAGCCGCAGTACTCGATGCTCTGGCGCGTCATCGAGGACGAGGTGGTTCCCGCCAGCCGCGAGCTGGGGGTGTCGCAGATCGTGTGGTCGCCGATCGCGCAGGGCGTGCTGTCGGGCAAGTACAAGCCCGGCCAGGAGCTGCCCGCGGGCTCGCGTGCGACCGACGAGAAGGGTGGCGCCGACATGATCAAGCGCTACATGCGCGACGACGTGCTCGAGCGCGTCCAGCAGCTGGTGCCGGTCGCTCAGGAGCTCGACCTGACGATGGCGCAGCTCGCCGTCGCCTGGGTGCTCCAGAACGACAACGTCGCCGCCGCGCTGATCGGCGCCTCGCGTCCCGAGCAGGTCCACGAGAACGTCGCGGCCTCCGGGGTCACCATCCCCGCCGAGCTGATGACCCGCATCGACGAGGCCCTCGGCGACGTCGTGGAGCGCGACGCGGCCAAGACCGCGGAGCAGACCCCCAAGGAGCGGTTCTGCTGAGCTCCCACCCGGGACCGGCTCCACTGGATCCGGTCGGCCCCGTCGTCACCGTCGCCGACCTCGTCGCCCTGCGCGCGGCGGGGCCGGTGACGCTGCTCGACGTCCGGTGGCGCCTGGGCGCGACCGACGGCTTCGACCGCTACGCGGCCGGCCACCTGCCGGGCGCGTCCTACGTCGACATGGACGCGGTGCTGGCCGACCACGCCGTGGTCGACGGCGGACGCCACCCGCTGCCGGACGTGGACCTGTTCGGCGCGGCCGTGCGCGCCCTCGGCGTACGACGCGACACGCCGGTGGTCTGCTACGACGCCGCCGGGGGGACCTCCGCGGCCCGCGCGTGGTGGCTCCTGCGCCACCACGGCCACGAGCGCGTCGCCGTCCTCGACGGCGGCTACCCCGCGTGGGTGGCGGCGGGCCACGAGGTCGAGACCGGCCCCGGACCCGAGGTCGAGCCGGGGGACTTCGAGCCCGTGCCGGGCGCGATGCCGACCGCGTCCCCCGCGGACCTGCTCGACGGTCGCGTCGTGCTGGACGCGCGGCCGCAGGAGCGCTACCGCGGCGAGGTGGAGCCGGTCGACCCGGTGGCGGGTCACGTGCCGGGCGCCCGGAGCGCGCCGGCCGTCGCGAACCTGGGCGAGGACGGCCTGCTGCGCCCCGACGAGGAGCTCCGCGCCCGCTACGCCGGGCTCGGCGCGCTGGAGGAGGGTGCCGACGTCGCGGTCTACTGCGGCTCCGGGATCACCGCGGCCCACGACGTGCTCGTGCTGGAGCAGCTCGGCGTGCGCGCCGCGCTCTACCCGGGCTCGTGGAGCCACTGGGTCTCCGACCCGTCGCGTCCGGTCGAGACGGGCCCCGGACCGGGGGACGCGCGGTGAGCGCCGTGATCGGGCTCGGCACGGCGGCGCTCGGTCGGCCGGAGTACATCACCCTCCACCGTGAGGTCGCCGCCGACCTCGGTGTCGACCGCTACGACCGCGACCGGTTGGAGGCGCACGCCCACGCGGTGCTGGACGCCGCCTGGGACGCCGGGGTCCGCCACCTCGACACGGCACGCTCCTACGGGTCGGGCGAGGCCTTCGTCGGGTCGTGGCTCGCCGCCCACCCGGGTCGGCGCGCGGAGCTGCGGGTGGGCTCGAAGTGGGGCTACACCTACGTCGCCGACTTCACCCCCGGCGCCGAGGAGCACGAGGTCAAGGACCACGGGGTGGACACCTTCGAGCGGCAGTGGGCCGAGACCCAGCAGACCCTCGGACAGCCCGACCTCTACCTCGTGCACAGTCTCACCACCGATTCGCCGGCCCTGGCCGACGGCGTCCTGCTGGACCGGCTGCGCGACCTGGCCGCGATCGGGGTCCGGGTGGGGCTGTCCACCTCCGGCGCGGACCAGTCCGTGGCGCTGCGGCGGGCGCTGGCGTTGTCGGACTCGCCCTTCTCCACCGTCCAGGCGACCTGGAACGTGCTCGAGACCTCCGTCGGCGGCCTGCTCGCCGAGGCCCACGACGCCGGGTGGCTGGTCGTCGTCAAGGAGGCGATGGCCAACGGTCGTCTCGCCGGCCCGGACTCCCCGCTCGCCGGGGCGGCAGCCGAGGCCGGCGTCGGACCCGACGCTCTCGCGCTGGCCGCCGTGCGGCGACAGCCGTTCGTCGACGTCGTCCTCTCCGGCGCCAGCAGCGTCGCGCAGCTGCACGCCAACCTCGCGGCCTCGTCGTACGACGGTCCCGTGCCGGACGTCGTGGCCGAGGACCCGGGGTCCTACTGGGCCACCCGCTCGGCCCTCGCCTGGTCCTGACCCCGCGCCCCGGCCCTGCCGGCGGTCGAGGTGCGAGCAGACCCGTCGGAGGTCGAGGTGCTCCGAGCTCTGGCGAGGAGCCACGAGACCCGGCGACGTCTACGATCGTTCTGGCGCGGGGGCCTATTGGCGTCGGTGGAAGGTGGCCTTGCCGGACAGGCTCCAGTGGGTCTCGTAGCGGGTGTCGTGGACGCGGCAGTGGTGGTGGGGACACAGCAGGGCGCCGTCAATCGTGCGTCGCAGTGTGACCTCTCATGTCGACCTCGGCCGCGTTGAAGGCGGTAGCGATCTATGCCCGGATCTCTCACGATGCCGAAGGTCGTGGTGCGGGGGTGCGCCGGCAGATCGCGGACTGCCGCAAGCTTGCTGACTCGCTGGGGTGGGATGTGGCTGACGTGTACGTCGATAACGACGTGTCGGCGTTCAGCGGGAAGCGGCGACCGGAGTACAAGCGGATGATGAGCGATCTCGCCGACTGGGTGCTCGACGGTGTGATCGTCTACAACATCGACCGGTTGACCCGTCGACCTGCCGAGCTGGAAGCGTTCGCTATCGCCGTGACCCTCGCTGGGGTGAGACAGGTGAAGTTCGTGACCGGTGACGTGAATCTGGGCACCGACGACGGGTTATTGATGGCGCGGGTATCGGAGGCGTTCGCGGCGAAGGAGTCCGCGAACACCTCGCGCCGGCTGCGCCGCAAAGCCGAACAGACCGCCGCCGAAGGGCTCCCCATCCCGGGGCGCTTCGTCCGTTCGGGTACGCAGCCGACTTCATCACCATCGACCCGGTGGAGGCTGAGATCCTGTTCTATCTGGTTGACCGGTTCCTGGCCGGGGAATCGGTGCGTTCGCTGTCGACGTGGCTCAACGATCAGAACATCGCCACCGTGACCGGGCGACCGTGGCGCACCACCACCCTCAAGGGGGTCTTGATCAGCCGTCGCCACGCGGGTCTGCGGGCCCATCGTGGGGTCGTGGTCGGCCCGGCGGTATGGGAGCCGACGGCCAGGGCGAGATCTCGATGCCGGAGTGGTTGACCGCGAAGAAGCCTATCCAACAGCGCCTCGAGGCGACCCAGAGCAGCTTTCCCAGGTCACCCGCACCGGAGCCCTCACCGGGTTGGCCGGCCACGGCGTCGAGCTGGGCCGGTCGTGGGCGGACCTCAACATCTCGCGCCAACACGCGATCACGACCGCGATCATCGATCACGTCACCGTGGGTCCCGGCACCCCCGGGGCCCGGACTCTCGACCCCGCCCGGGTCGCCGTCACCTGGCGTCACTGACCCTCGGGCCAATCCGACACAGACCAACACCGGGGCGAGACAGGGCGAACCAGAAATGGGGGCGGGGGCCGCTCCGCTTGCGCCCCCGCCCCTCGACGTGTGGCTCTGAGGTTCTCTTGACTGGGCCCCTCTGCGGCGTACCACTCGCACCGAGCGGTGTTCCGACCCGCCGGACCACCGTCGGATCAGCAACCTTCGCCGGAAGGTCCTGAGCCTCACACGAGGCAGCCACCAGGGTCGCGATCACTTCGCGAGCCAGCCCGCTCAGTCCCACGCGAACCACACCGCCGGCGGTCCCTGCCAGAGCTCAGCCTCATTCGAGGACCAGACCTGCGAGGGCTCATAACCCATGTGCTCGATGGCGTCGTTGAGGACCGCGTCAGATGAGCAGCCCGAGAGGCGAACCACTGTCGGTTGAAACCCCTGGGCGACCTCGTAGCGGTGGGCTCCGGTGAGCCGGGCGCGCCCGGGGTCCTCGAAGCCCTTCGTGACGTACTTCGACAGGTAGCCGGCCGCACGGCGTGCCTCGTTCAGCGAGGTCGAGCCCACCGGCAGATCCGACAGCAGCGTGATGTGCACGAACCCTCGGCCCCACGCCTGTTCGATCAGCCGGCGGGGGACGTACTGGCCAACGGCGAAGTGGACATATGGAGGCCATGGTCGGACTTGTGCCACTCGGGGACCCAGACATAGGGGAACGCCTTCCCACCCGGCTCGCACCGCAACGTGAGGAAGAACGCCGCCACATCGGTGCGCAGCTGGCGCTGGTCGTGGCACCCACGGCGTAGGTCAGGGTCCCGAGATGGTTCAATCGGTAGCCGCGCAATAGCGGCGAACCTTCGCCCCGGCGCGTCGCCCAGCCTCCGCACGCGACCGGACAGGATCGGCGGCGGACCCCGGTGGCGCCCACACGCGCCGAGGTCGGACCGAGGCGACGAACGCGCCTTCCGCTTCGCCGGCGTCGGGATACAGCGACAAGAACCAACCCGCATCAGGACGAACAAGAATCGATTGAGACACCAGAGCACTCCGAGCAGTCGACCGACAGAGGAATGTCGGCCCCGCACGCAGCCATGGCACCGCGGGGCCCTAGCCACCTGCGGTTCATCTCGCCCGCTCAGCACCTTCGTGTCACCGGATCGTCCCTGACCACGCTCGCTGGCCCACGCGTCCTGACTCCGGGATCAGAGCCTCAAGAGTTCGGCACCCGTGGCGTGCCGTTCCGGTCTCGCGCCACGAATCATGCACCCACCACCACCCGACTGACAACCACATAGCTCTCCCAACGCCCGGGTCGTCGGTGGCCAGGGCTGGGGCGCGCCGCCACCCCACCCGCGCTCCTCCGTCGCGCACGCGGGGCGGCCGCCACCCCACCCGCGCTCCTCCGTCGCGCACGCGGGGCCCCTGCGACCCGAGAAGCGCCCCCGCCCACCCAGGGCACCGACGACCCTCCACCCAGCACCAGAACTCGGACCCACCCTCAGAGTTCCGTTGCTACTTCAAGTAAAGAGGTGGTCAGGTGCAGCAGAACTCTGAGCGTTCGACACAGCCGTTGTACACCCACGTCTCCCAGTCTGAATCTTGCACTGGGTTAAACCACTGGACTTTCGCCGCCAGTGCGTAAGACTCACCAACCTGCTCAAGATAGCGGCGCTGACGTGAATCCTGTGAAGCCACTGGAACGCCGTAAAGGATTGCAGCTTCGCTCAAGTGAATATCTTTTAGGAGGGCTGCGCGAATTCCGTCGTCAGCGACCGCGGCGATTTCAGACCGAAGGTCGCGAACCGGCGCATCCGCTTCCCGTCGTACTCGCCTTCTCGATTCCATACTGGCTAACCAACTGACCATCGTCGGCGAAGCATGTTCCCGCCACTCCGATCGGAGCGTGGGAGTCATAAAGGCGCCCGTTGCACAGTCTCGCGTGGCGAGCAGTTGCGCAAGTGCCCAGCAAGCCGCGCTTGTTGGGTGTCGAGCAGGATCTTTCGCGCTCTTCGCGATATTAGCGTCAACAATCAGGTGATTAGAAACGGCGGACATTACTCTGCCGCCTCAACTGCGTCGAGGTACGCCCAATCTGCTTCTCGACTGATGTCGTCGAAGTCAAGTGGCCATTCGCCAAATCTGCCCTGCGCGTCAAGGTCCGCAACAGTGATTTCCTGCGACCCATCGTCAGGGTCGCGACTGAACCAGTTCATCGACACGTTCTCCGGACTCAGATGCTTCTGGGCGACAGCGATCTGTAGGCCCCTAATCAACAATGAACTGTGAGTCTCGGCAATAACCAAGACGCCGCGCTTGGCCGCCGCCACCAGGCAGTCCGCGAGGGCCAACTGTGCGCGCGGGTGAAGGTGGATTTCGGGCTGCTCGATGTAGACAATCTGACCAGGTTTGGCGGAGTGGAGAGCCACCAAGACGGGTAACGTCTGGCTGACACCGAAGCCGACGTCGGCCACGCTTACAAGGTCCCACGCGCCGCCTTGTTGAGAGTGTGGCATCCGCCCAACCATCACTTCTACGGATGCGTCGTTGACGCGACGTGCCATGACCTTCCACGTAAGTCCAAGCTGTTCGAGGTCGTGAGCTAGAGCAGTTAGTCGCTCGGGCTTATTCTTTCCCCACTCAAAAAGAATGCTTGCCACGTACGTCTCGAATGTTCCGGGCCATGTTTCGCCGACCGCTGATCGCGGATACGATCGCTCTGGGTTACCTCGCAGACCAGGAACGTGAATGATTCCTCGAAGGAGGTCTACCCAGTCGTCGTCATAGGAACTAGTCGCCAGCCCGAAACGATAAGTGAAGCCTTCTTCTCCCGGCTCTGAAACTCGGACCACAGGCTCCAAAAAGCATCTGTTTCGATACGCCTCTACTTCCCAATCTAAATTCATGGAAGCTTTGAATCTGGGTACCATCTTGGCTAGCGACTCGACGCGACGTGCGGCGATCTCCCCAAGCGCCTTACGCTGCTTAGGAGTCAGAGGCTGGGAAAGTGAGGTTGAGTTTCCTTCATCTTCATCAATGACGACGTCCGTGTCGATTTTTGGGGCTCCCGACACGTCCTGCTTAAATCTTACTACTCGAGAGTGGCTGCCCTGACGTAGTCCAGCAGCAAAACTTTCGGATACATCGGTTTTAGCTTTTCCCCGACTCAGAATTTGTTCGTACTCCGTTACTTTGACATTTGCTCCATACAGAAGCAACGGGCCAGGATCGAAGGCCGAGTCGAGAGTTTGCTTCATCAGTAAAAAAGGCTGCATAAAACTGCTTTTTCCAGAACTGTTAACTCCAGAAATCACAGTGAGGGGCGCGACCCGCAACTCTTGCCGATTGCGGACTGCTTTATAGCCCTCGACCGACAAGTACAAATGTTTGTCTTCCCTGCGACTCGCGTTGAGTTTAACTGCGCGCTTCCGTGAATTAGCTGACATGTTTTTCAGTCCCTGCGTCGAGGATTCCGCCTAGGCGGCACTGTATTGCACCTTCACTAGAAGCCATGAGGACCTGTTCCACTTGTGAGCAGTCGAGCGGGCAAGTTCGGCCTTGCACTGCCGGGCACAGGGCTGATTGCTCACGACCGCAAAGGATGCCTTCGCAACTTGTCAGCTCGGTGACGTTGGTGGTGCCGCCATGTGCCCAGGGGGTGCGGCGGTGGCCGTCGCACCAGGCGGCGGGGATGGTGCACCCGGCGGCCTGGCAGGCGGGGAGGGCGACCTCGAGGGCGGCGCGGAGCCTGCCGTCGACGAACCGTCGGGTGCGTCCGGCGTCGAGGACGACACGAGCGTCCTGCACACCCCCGTGACCCGACCCGGAGCCGCGGTCCGACCTGCCGGATCGGCGCTCCCGCGAGCGACGTCCTCGTGAGGTGCTCGCCCACCCCGGGGCGGGCTCGGCGTTCGCCTCACCGGGTCTCGAGGCCCCCGGCACCTGGACGTCGGGGCCGGTGTCACCGCGGGGGCGGGTCAGCCCAGGGCGCGGCCGACAGCGTCGGCCCAGATGACCACGGCGCGGGCGCCCGGGTCCGGGGTGCCCTTCACCCGGTCGCCGAGGTACGACGAGCGGCCCACGCGGGCGGCGGTCCCGGCCGTCGACGCGGTGCCCTGCTCGGCGGCGGCCACGGCGTCGCGCCAGGCCGAGGCGGGGTCGTCTCCGGCGTCGAGGTGCTGGGCGAACGAGGTGGCCAGCGGGACCAGCGCGTCGAGCATCGTGCGGTCCCCGACCTCCGCGCCGCCGACCTCCATGATCCCGTCGGCCCCGGCGCGCAGGGCGGCCGCCCAGGCGGCGGGCTCGGTCGAGCCGGCGTCCTCGAGGGAGGCCGCGGCGCGCATCAGCAGGATCGAGTACAACGGACCCGAGGTGCCGCCGATGGCCCGGCGCAGGGTCGCGGAGGTGTCGCGCAGCGCGGACACCGGGTCGGCCCCGTAGCGGTCGACCTCGTCCTGCACCGCCGTGGCGCCGCGCTCGAGGCCGGTGCCGAGGTCGCCGTCGCCGACCTCGCTGTCCATGCGCGTGAGCTCGGGCTCCGCCTCGCGGACCGCGGTGCAGGCCGCGTCGAGCGCGCGGCGTACCGGGCTGTCGGCGGCCAGCCGCTCCCCGGTCGGGGGCTCCTCGGCGGCGGCGGGCGGGGTCACGGCCTCCGGCGCGGCCACCAGGCCCTGGTGGGGGGCCGGCCAGGCGGCGGTCTCGGTGGGGGCGTCGAGCAGCCCGAGGAGCTCGTCGTCGACCGGGAGCACGGAGACCGAGCAGCCCGGCATGTCGAGGGCGGTCAGGAACCGGCCGACCCACATCCGCTCGACCGTCACCCCGCGCTCGCGCAGGTGGGCCAGGGCACCCCGGGCGACGATGTCGAGCTCGCTGGGCGGGGTGGCGCCGAGGTCGTTGACGAGCAGCACCACGCGGTCGCCGTCGGACAGGCCGGCGTCCTCGGCCACCGCGCCGACGAGGCGGGCGGCGGTGTCGTCCGCGCTGGCGATGGCGCCGCGCTCGACGCCGGCCTCGCCGTGGATGCCGAGGCCCCACTCGACCTCGTCCTCGGCGAGGCTGAAGCCGGGCTCGCCGACCGCGGGCACGGTGCACGCGCCGAGCGAGACCCCCATCGAGCGGACGTCGTCGGCCACCCGCTGCGCCAGCGCCCGGACGCCGGCCAGGTCGTCGCCGCGCTCCGCGGCCGCACCGGCGACCTTGTGGACCAGGACGGTGCCGGCGAGGCCGCGCCGTCCGGCGTGGTGGCCGTCCGCGGCGAGCGCGACGTCGTCGCCCACGACGACCATCTCGACGTCGGTGCCCTCGGCGCGCGCCAGCTCGGCGGCGAGCCCGAAGTTGAGGCGGTCGCCGGTGTAGTTCTTCACGACCAGGAGCACGCCCGACGCCGAGCCGCCCTCCGCGATCGCCCGCACCGCCGCCAGCACCGCGTCGGTCGAGGGGGAGGTGAAGACGTCGCCGACCACCGCGCCGGTGAGCATCCCCGGCCCGACGTAGCCGCCGTGCGCCGGCTCGTGGCCCGCCCCACCGCCCGAGACGAGCGCGACCCTGCCGCCGAGCCGGGCGTGGTCGCGCCGCAGCACCACCGTCTGGCCCTCCAGCAGCACCAGGCCGGGAGCCCCGGCCACCAGGCCCTCGAGCATCTCGGGCACCACGTCACCGACGGCGTTGATCAGCTTCTTCATGCTCGCGACCCTAGCCGCGCGGCCTCACCAGTGGACGCCGCGGAACACCTTGGCCAGCAGCGCCCGCTCGGAGTCCGTCCGGCGGTCCGCCGGCTCGAGCTCGCCCTTGGCGGCCGCGGAGTCGGGGAAGATCTTGTAGGCCCGGTAGAGCACCTGGAAGGTCGTCTTCGGCGTGACGGTGTGGGCGATCGCACCGAGGTTGCCGAGCGCGGTGTTGATCTCGTGCGGCTTCCTGACGATCGCGGTGACCACGAGGTCCGCGGCCTGCGCGGGGGAGATGGCCGGGAACCGGTCGTAGAGCTTGGTCGGCGCGATCATCGGCGTGCGCACCAGCGGCATGTGGATGCTGGTGAACGTGATCCCGTTGCCCACCAGCTCGGAGGCCACGACGGTGCTCCACGCGTCCAGCGCCGCCTTCGACGCGACGTACGCCGAGAACCGGGGCGGGTGCGTCTGCACGCCGATCGAGGAGATGTTGACGACGTGGCCCGCGCGCTGCGCCCGCATCGTCGGGAGCAGCCCCATCACGAGGCGCACCGCCCCGAAGTAGTTGAGCTGCATCGTGCGCTCGAAGTCGTGGAACCGGTCCTGCGACAGCTTCAGCGACCGCCGGATCGACCGACCCGCGTTGTTGACGACGACGTCGATCGTCGGCAGGTCGGCGGTCAGCTGCTCGCACAGCCGGTCGATGGCCTCGAGGTCGGAGAGGTCGCAGGGCGCGACGACCGCGCGACCGCCGGCCTCCGCGATGTCGGCGGCGATCTCGTCGAGCTTGTCCTTGCTGCGCGCGACCAGCACGGGCACGCCTCCGGCCCGCGCCACCCGCCAGGCCGTGACCCGCCCGATCCCGGACGAGGCGCCGGTGATGACGACGTGCTTGCCCTCGAGGGTCGCCCGGGTCGCGGCGTCGCGGCCGACCGCGGGGTCGAGCTGCTCCTCCCAGAAGTTCCACAGGTGCTGCGCGTACGACGACAGCGGCGGGACCTCGATGCCGGAGCCGGCCAGCGCCTCCCGGGTCGCGGCCGAGTCGAAGACGGACGGGAACGACGAGTGCGCCAGGACGTCGGCCGGGATGCCGGCGCGGCCGACCGTCCGGTCCAGCAGCAGACGCGCGGGCGCGGTGCCGAGGGCCTGGGTGAGCAGGGCCCCGGGACGGACGCGGGCGGGCACGGACAGCGCACCGAGCAGGCCGCGGTCCGAGGTCGCGAGCCGCGGTGCACCGGCGGCGGCGCACAGCTCGTTGACGACGTCGAGCACCGGCTGCGGCTCGGGGTCGACCAGGTGGAAGGCCTCCCCGTCGCGGCCCGGGAGGTGCATCAGGTGGTCCATCGCCGCCGCGACGTAGTCCACCGGCACCACGTTGGTGTCGCCGAGGTCGAGCCCGACCAGGGGCACCCAGCTGGGCATCGTGTCGCGCAGTCGCTTCAGCAGCCCGAAGAAGTAGTAGGGCCCGTCGACCTTGTCCATCGCGCCGGTCTCCGAGTGCCCGACGACGATCGCCGGGCGGTAGACCCGCCACGGCACCCGCTCCTGGTCGCGCACGAGCTGCTCGGCGACGAACTTCGTCCGGTGGTACGGCGAGGCGAGGTGCTGGCCCTCGTCGAACATCGACTCGTCGAAGCGGCCCCGGTGGTCCCCGGCCACCGCGACCGAGGAGACGTGGTGGAAGCAGCCCACCCCGAGCGCCGCCGCGAGCTCGAGGGCGTGCTGGGTCCCCGCGACGTTGGCGGCACGGTTGGCGTCGTCGTCGGCGGCCATGTCGTAGACGGCGGCCACGTGGACGAGGTGCTCGACCTCGCCCCGGTGCTGGGCGACCCAGGCGGGGTCGACGCCCAGGTCCGGCTCGGTGAGGTCGCCGAGCACGACGCGGACCCGGTCGGACTCCCACCGCGCGATCCGCCGCTCCATGCGCGCGCGGGACGCGGGGCGGGTCAGCACGTGGACGTCGCCGTCACGGTTCGCGAGCAGCTGCTCGACGAGGTGTCGACCGATGAAGCCGGTGGCGCCGGTGACCAGGTAGGACATCGGGCCAGGGTAGGGGCGCCCGGGGGCCGGGGGCTACCGGTGAGTAGGGCCCCCGCGGTGGCCGGGGGAGGAGCTCACTCCTTGCGGCCGCCGCCGAACATGATCTCGTCCCAGCTCGGCACCGAGGCCCGGCCGCCGCGCTTGCGCACCCGGCGCCGCGCGGGCGGCTCGTCGTCGGGCCCGTCGGGGCCGTCCGGACCGTCCGCGTCGTCGCCGGAGGGGTCCCCGGCCTCGCCGCGGGCGTCCTGGCGGGTGTCGTCGCGGTCCGTGGGCGCGGCCGGGGACGTCGCCTCGGCGGCGGTGGTGCCGGCGGTGCCGGCGGTGCCGGCGGGGGGCGTCGCGGCGGCGTCCGGCTCCACGGCGTACGTCTCGAGGCCCGCGGGCGGGTCGGCCACCAGGCGCAGCGCGTCGCCGCCGAGCGGCAGCTCGTCGTCCTCGAGCGACACCAGCCGCGGACCGGTCGGCGAGCCGGCCAGGGGGTCCCCGGGCGCGGGGCTCTCGTCGCCGAGCAGCCAGCGGGCGTCGTCGTCGTCGATGGTGACGAAGTTGCCGGGCGGGTCGAAGGTGAAGCGGGCCAGGCCGCTGCGCTCGCCCGCGGTGTACGACGCGGTGAGCACCCAGCGGCCGTCCTCACGCTTGCGGGAGTCCCACTCGACGGCACCGGGGTCGGCGTCCACGGCGCGCAGCCGCTTCTCGACCGCGTCGCCCAGGGTGCGGTGGCCCGACGTCGCGTCGCCCCCGGAGCGCCGGACCGAGGAGCGCTGGGCCCGCTGGGCCATGTGGGCGCGCTCGGCGAGCACCGGCCGCGCGTAGACCAGGACCTTCTCGACGGTGACCCCGGCGGCGTCGGCGACCTCCTCGGCGGTCGCCCCGGCCCGGATGCGGGCCTGGATGTCGCGGGGACGGAGCGGGGTGTCCATGGTGCCCTCTTCTGATCCGGTGGATGGGGAGCCCGGCCCCGGTCGGTCGTGGCTGCGGCGCACGGCCTCGCGGAGCTCGTCCTCGATCTGGAGCGAGTAGCGGCGACCGTCCTCGCCGCGCAGGGTGAGCTCGGTGCCGACGGCGCGGTCGAGCGTCAGGCGCTCTGACTCAGCCGTCATCGTGTCGTCGTCCCTGCTCCCGGGGTGGTCACCGTGCCGGCGAGCCTACGGCAGACGGGCGCGCGGGGGTGGGACGCGCACGGCCTAGGGTCACGGGGGTGTCGCCCGTGGATCCCGCCCTGTTGCTGCTCGTGCTGGACCTGGTCGGCATCTTCGTCTTCGCGCTCGCCGGCGGCCTCGTGGCCGTGCGCCGCGACCTCGACGTGTTCGGGGTGCTCGTCCTGGCCGGCACCACGGGCCTCGGCGGCGGGTTCCTGCGCGACGTCCTCATCGACGCCACCCCGCCCGCCGCGCTCGTGGACTGGCGCTACCTCGCGGCGCCGGTCGTGGCCGGTCTCGTCACCTTCGTCGCGCACCCCGCGCTGGGCCGGATGGAGCGCTCCATCGGGGTCTTCGACGCGTTCGGCCTGGCGCTGTTCTGCGTCGCCGGCGCCCTGAAGGCCGCCGACTTCGGGCTCGGCCCGGTGCCGGCCGCGCTGATGGGGATGGTCACCGCGATCGGCGGCGGGATGGCGCGCGACCTGCTCGTCGGGCAGGTGCCGGGCGTGCTCGCCGGCGGGTTGTACGCCGTGCCCGCCCTCGCGGGCGCCGCCGTGGCGGTCGGCGGCTTCAGCGCGGGCGTCCCCACGCTGGTCGCCGCGATCGCCGGCTTCGCGGTGTGCCTGGTGTGGCGGCTGCTCGCGTTGTACCGCCACTGGAACGCCCCCCGCCCGCGCGGTCCCGCCAGCGTCTGACGCGGCCGCGCGGTCCCGCCAGCGTCTGACGCGGCCGCGCGGGCCCGGCGGCGCCGGACCCGGGCGCCCCGGCGGGCTAGGGGCCGAGGACCCGGCGCAGGTAGGCGTTCGCGAACATCCGCTGGGGGTCGAGGCGGTCGCGCAGGGCGAGGAAGTCGGCGAAGCGCGGGTACGCCGGTGCGAGGTCGGCGGCCTGCCGGCGGTGCACCTTGCCCCAGTGGGGGCGACCGTCGAGCGCGGCCAGGGCCGTCTCGACCTCGGCGAAGTAGGGCGCGTGGTCGACGCTGCGGTGCACGTGGACCGCGACGTAGCACGTCTCACGCCCGTACGCCGGGGACAGCGGCACGTCCTCGGCGCCCGCGCTGCGCACCTCGACCGGGAAGCCGACCCGGTGCCGGTCGGCGATCGCGCGCACCGCGGCGAGGGCCTCGGCCGCGGCGGCCATCGGCACGCCGTGCTCCATCTCGCGGAAGCGGACCCGGCGCGTGCTGGTGAGGACGCGGTGCGAGGTGTCGGTGTAGGCGCGCCCGCCCGCGAGCCGCCCGACGACGCGGTTGACCGGCCCCGCCAGGCGCGGCACCCGGGCGGTCAGCGCGGTCGCGACCCCGAGCGCGCCGTAGGCGAGCAGCTCGTCGGCGACGAGGCGCTCGCGCGCGGACGGCACGGGGCTGGGGTCGGGCCCGCCGGCGGGCACCCGGTCGGAGATCCGCAGCAGGCAGCGGTCGGTGCCGGGGAACCAGTAGGTGTCCACGTGGTCGTGCGCGGCGAGCCGTTCGGCCATGCCGCCGAGCATCGTGTCCCAGCCGACGACCTCCTCGACCGCGGACAGCCGGAAGGCGGGCTCGACGGCGAGGGTCACCGCGGTGAGGACGCCCAGCGCGCCCAGGCCGAGCCGCGCGTGGTCGAGCACGTCGGCGTGGTGGTCGGGCGTCGCCCGCAGCACGGTGCCGTCGCCGGTGACCAGGCGCAGGCCGACCACCTGGGTCGCGAGACCGGCGAGCCCGCGGCCGTGGCCCCCGGTGCCGTGGGTGCCGGTGGAGATCGCGCCGGCCAGGGTCTGGGCGTCGATGTCCCCGAGGTTGGACAGGGAGAGCCCGAGCCGCGCCAGGTCGTCGCCCAGCACGTGCAGCGGGGTGCCTGCGAGCACCTCGACGGTGCCCGCGGCGCGGTCGACGGCGAGGATCCCGGACAGCCGGTCGGGGCGCACGAGCGTGTCCTCCGGGGCGGCGACCGCGGAGAAGCTGTGGCCGCTGCCCACGACCTTGACCCTCGCGCCGGTCCGGGCGGCCCGGCGGACCAGGGCGACGACCGCGGCCTCGTCGGCGGGGTGCTCGACGCGGACGGGCGTGGCGGTCTCGAGGCCGGCCCAGTTCTGCCAGGTGCTCACGCCGTGAGCGTAGGCACCCGGGCCGGGGCGCGCACGGCGAAGGCGGCCACCGCGCCGAGGACGCCGGCGGCCGCGCACACCAGGTACGCCGCGGACGCGCCGGAGGCGTCGACCACGGCGCCCGCCAGGGCGGCGCCGGGGGCGAGCCCGGCCGCCAGGCCGGTGTGGACCACCGACATGCCCTCGGTCAGCCGCGAGGTGGGCACCGCCGCCTCGGTCAGCGACATCATCGCGATCAGGCTCGGTGAGATCGCGAGCCCGGTGAGCAGCAGCGCCGGCGCCATCAGCCACACCGAGTCCAGGAGCGCGAGGGGCGCCATGGCGACCGTCAGGACCGCGACCCCCCACCGCAGCCGGTGCTCGGGGCCGCGGCGCCACTCGATCGCGCCGACCACGACACCGGCCACCAGGCTGCCGCCCGCCAGCAGGGCCAGCAGCGGGCCGGCGGCCGCGGGCGCACCGACCTCGGCGGCGAACGCGACGGTCACGACCTCCACCGAGCCGAACACGCCGCCCAACGACAGCGCGACGACCGTCAGCACCGCGACCGCGGCCCAGGGCATGGGCGCCCGGGCGGCGCGCGTGCCGGTGGCGCCCGGGCCCGTGGTGCGCGGGGCGCGGGGGTGGCGGGGCGGCTGCGTGCGGCGCTGCGCGCCGAGGGCGAGCGTGCCGCCGACGCCGGTGACGAGCGCCACGGCCAGGCCGGCCACCGGGTCGATCGCGGTCGCCAGCAGGGTGACGAGCACCGGGCCGACGATGAAGACCACCTCGTCGACGACGGCCTCCAGCGCGAAGGCGGTGGACACCCGCGCGCCGTCGTCGCCGTCACGCAGCACGTGGGACCAGCGTGCCCGCACGCAGGAGCCGACCTGGGGCAGGCCGGCGCCGGCGACGGCCGCCAGCACGTGCCACCACACGGGCGCCGTGCCGGCCTCGACCGCCCAGACCGTCAGGAGCAGGCCGACGCCGAACAGGGCGACCGCCGGCGGCAGCGCCCGGTCCTGGCCGAAGCGGTCGGCGAGGCGGCCGTGCACGATCGACGCGGCCGCCTGCGCGAGCACGTAGGCCGCCGCCACCGATCCCGCGAGGCCGTACGAGCCCGTGCGCCCCGAGACGAGCAGCACGAGCCCGAGGCTGACCATCGAGATGGGCAGCCGGGCGACGAGGCCGGTGGCGCTGAACGCGGTCGCGCCCGGGGTGACCAGGACGCGCTGATAGGTCGCCAGCACGTCGAGAAGCGTAGGTCCGCGCTCAGGGCACGACGAATTCCGCGTCGCGCACGTCGGTGATCGCCATGTGCCCCGGTGCGTGGGTGATCGCGTACGGCGGCCGCGACGCGGCGATCGCCTCCTGCGGCGTCACGCCGCACGCCCAGAACACGGGCACCTCGCCGGGTCGGACGTCGACGGGGTCGCCGTGGTCGGGCCGGTCCAGGTCGGCGATCCCCAGGGCGGCGGGGTCGCCGACGTGGACGGGCGCGCCGTGCACGGCGGGGTAGCGCGAGGTGACCCTCACGGCGTCGGCGACCCGGTGCGCGGGGACGGGCCGCATCGACACGACCAGCGGGCCGTGCAGGCGCCCGGCCGGGCGGGTGGGCAGCGTCGTGCGGTACATCGGCACGTTGCGGCCCTGCTCGACGTGGCGCACCGGCACCCCCGCCTGGGCGAGGGCGTCCTCGAAGGTGAAGGAGCAGCCGATCAGGAAGGTGACGAGGTCCTCCCGCCAGTGCGCGGTCGCGTCGTCCACCTCGGCCACCAGCTCGCCGTCGACGTGGACCCGGTAGGCCGGGAGGTCGGTGCGCACGTCGCCGTCGAGCACCGACAGCGAGGTCGCGCCGGGCTCGCTCACGTCGATCACCGGGCACGGCTTGGGGTTGCGCTGGGCGAACAGCAGCACGTCGTAGGCGAGGTCGGCGGGGACGGCGACGAGGTTGGCCTGGGTCCAGCCGCCGCACCACCCCGAGGTCGGCGTCCGCAGCCCGGCCCGGAAGCGGGCGCGGGCCTCGGCGGGGGCGGCGAGGCGCGGAGGGGCGGGGCGCGGGTCGGTCACGGGAGTCGGGGTCCTCTCACGGGGCGGAACCGGACCCGGTGGCCCGGGGCGGCCTGGGCCGCCAGCGGCAGGTCGTCGACCACCACGCAGGCGACGACGGGGTAGCCGCCGGTGACGGGGTGGTCGGCGAGGAACAGCACGGGTCGGCCGGTGGCGGCGACCTGCACGGCGCCCGCGACGGTGCCCTCGCTGGGCAGCTCCGCGTCGAGGCGCTCGGCGCGCCGCACCAGCTCGGGGCCCTCCAGACGGATCCCGACCCGGTTGCTGCGGGCGTCGACCGTCCACGGGCCGCGCAGGGCGGCCAGCGCGTCGGGTCCGAACCAGTCGTCGCGCGGTCCGAGCACGACCCGCAGCTCGAGATCGCCATCCGGTGGCGCGGGCAGCGGCACCTGGTCCAGCGCGGGCGCGGCCTCCTCGGGCGCGGGCCCGACGGGCAGCACCGACCCGGGGCCGGGCGGCGAGCCGAGACCGGCGAGCAGGTCCACGCTCGCGGAGCCGAGGGGTCGCGCGGTGGCGAGGCCGCCGCGCACGCCCACCCAGCTGCGCAGGCCGCGCGCGGGGGCGCCCAGCGCGACCTCGGCGCCGTCGGGGACGGCGACGGCGGCCCCCACCCCGTGCGTACGACGGGTGCCGTCGCGCACGACGGTGACCGCGAGCGGCGCGCCGGTCACCGCGAGCAGCACCTCGCCCTCGGCGCGCAGCACCAGGCCGCCGAGGGTGACCTCGAGCCCGGCGGCGTCCTCGGGGTTGCCGACGAGGCGGTTCGCGAGCCGCAGCGCCCCGGGGTCCAGGGCTCCCGACTCCGCGACGCCCAGGCCGGCCAGGCCGGGGCGGCCGAGGTCCTGCACCAGCACGGGCGCGCCGGTGGCCACGACGTGGAGCGCGCTCATGCGCCGGCCTCGACGAAGCGCACGCGGGTGCCCGGGACCAGCAGGGCCGGCGGGTCGACGTCGACGTCCCAG
Source organism: Nocardioides lentus (assembly GCF_039529515.1). NCBI lineage: Bacteria > Bacillati > Actinomycetota > Actinomycetes > Propionibacteriales > Nocardioidaceae > Nocardioides > Nocardioides lentus. The sequence continues at coordinate 347,439 of NZ_BAAAMY010000002.1, read as the reverse complement.
GTCGGCGTCCGGGTGGACCCGATCAGCTGCCAGCCGCCGGGGGAGGAGCGGGGGTAGACCCCGCTGAACTCCCCGGCCAGGCCCACGGCACCGGCAGGCACCCGGGTGCGGGACTCGGGCCGGCGCGGGACCTCGAGGGGGTGCGGCGCGTCACGGTCGCGCTCCGGGACCAGGTAGCCGAAGCCAGGGGCGAACCCGGTGAACGCGACGCGCCACGCGGTCGAGGTGTGGCGGCGGACGACCTCGGCGACGTCGCAGCCCAGGTGGCCGGCGACGTCGTCGAGGTCCTCGCCGTCGTAGGTCACCTCGAGGCTCACCGTGTCCCCGGTGGCCGGCGGCACGTCGGGGAGCGTCAGGCCGGCCACGGTCTCGGCGGCGCGCTCGAGGTCGGTGGTGGTGGCGCACCGCAGGAGCAGGGTGCGGGCGGCGGGCACGAGGTCCACCACGCCCGGCAGGCCGCCGTCCCGTCGGGCGTCCGCCACGGCGGCGTGCAGGCGCAGCACCGTGTCGAGGTCGTCGACCTCGACGAGGGCGGCGGCGTCGCCGCACGGGCGCCACCTCACCCGTCGCCCCCAGGCCCGGCGAACGCCGCGAGCCCGATCCCCGCCCCGGCCAGCCGGCTCCGCACCGCGTCGGCCATGGCGACGGCGCCGGGGGAGTCGCCGTGCACGCAGACCGAGTCGGCCGCGACGGCCACGTCGGTGCCGTCGGCCGCGGTCACCACGCCCTCGACGACCAGCCTCAGGACGCGGTCGGCGACCTCCTCGGGGTCGTGCAGCACGGCGCCCGGTTCGCGGCGCGGCACGAGCGTGCCCTCGGGGGTGTAGGCGCGGTCGGCGAAGGCCTCGGCGTGGGTGACCAGGCCCGCCTCGTCGGCCAGGCGCAGCCACTCCGAGCCCGGCAGGCCCAGCACGGGCAGGGCCTCGCCGGTCGCCCCGGCGTACGTCGTGACGGCCTCGACGACCGCGGCCGCCTGGTCGGTGTGGGTCACGATCGCGTTGTAGAGCGCCCCGTGGGGCTTGACGTAGCGGACCCGGTCGCCGGCGGCGCGGGCCAGGCCGTCGAGGGCGCCGAGCTGGTAGAGCACGTCGGCCACCAGGTCCTCGTGGGCGACGTCGATGAACCGTCGCCCGAAGCCGGCCAGGTCGCGGTAGCCGACCTGCGCGCCGATGACGACGCCCCGATCGATCGACCAGGCGCAGGACCGCCGGATCGTCGTCGGGTCGCCGGCGTGGAAGCCGCAGGCGACGTTGGCGCTGGTGACGATCCCCAGCATCGCCTCGTCGTCGCCGAGGCGCCACGTGCCGAAGCCCTCGCCCAGGTCGGCGTTGAGGTCGACCCTCCGGCCGTCCGGGGTGGCCACCTCAGATCCCCTCGAGCAGCGCGAGCACGGCGGGCACGCCGACGCCGAAGGTCGCCAGCCAGGCGAGCAGGCCGATGACGAGCAGCCAGCGCGGGTAGACGTAGCCGTGCAGCAGGTCGCGTCGCCGCCACGCCACCCAGAGCAGGACCCCCAGGCCGAACGGGAGGATCAGGGCGTTGAAGGCGCCCGCGAAGATCAGCAGCGTCACCGGCTGCGAGCCGAGCACGACGAAGATCGCCGTCGAGGCCACGATGAAGCCCACGACCACCCACCGCTCCCAGTCCGTGACCCACCGGCCGAGGACCTTGAGGAACGACGTCGAGGTGTAGGACGCGCCGATGACCGAGGTGATCGCCGCGATCCAGATCACCGCACCGAAGAAGATGCGCCCGGTCTCGCCGAGCGCCGCGGTGAACGCCGAGGCGACCGGGTTGGCCTCGTCGAGCTCGGCGCCGGTCGTGACGACGCCGAGCACCGCGAGGAACAGGACCACCCGCATGACCGCGGTGATGAGGATGCCGAGCACCGACGCGCGGGTGATCTCGCCGACCTGGTCCACGCCGCGCACGCCGTTGTCGACCATGCGGTGGGCGCCGGCGTAGACGATGTAGCCGCCGACGGTGCCGCCGATCAGGGTGGCGACGGCCAGCCAGCTCACGGTCTCGGGCGCGACGGTCTGGATCAGCGCGTCGCCCACGGGCGGGGTCGAGGTGATCGCGACGTACGTCGTGAGCAGCAGCATCGCGAGGCCCAGCACGACCATGAGGCGGTCCATGGCGACGCCGGCGCGCCGGACCAGGAAGACCGCGATCGCGAAGGCCGCGGACACGAGGGCGCCGACGCGCACGTCGAGGCCGAACAGTGCCTGCAGGCCGAGCGTGCAGCCCGCGATGTTCCCGATGTTGAACACCAGGCCGCCGAACACGTCGAGGGCCGAGAGCACGTAGCCCGAGCGCGGCACGGCGTCGTTGGCGAGGTCCTGGGCGCGGCGCCCGGAGATGCCGATGATCCGCCACACGTTGAGCTGGATCGCGATGTCGACCAGCACGGACACCAGGATCGCGAACGCGAACGCGGCACCCAGCTGGATCGTGAAGGTGGTCGTCTGGGTCAGGAAGCCCGGCCCGATCGCCGAGACCGCCATGAGGAACATGGCGCCGACGAAGCCGCTGCGGCCGCTGACCTTCAGGGCGGGGGACTCGGCCGACGGTTCCGGCGCGGGGGTGGTCTCGGACGGGGTCATGGGCCACGACCGTAGGAATCGTTCAACAACCCGTCAAGAGATTGTTGAACGATTTTACGCGGACGTCACACGGCGACGGCGTCGCAGAGCTGGTCGCGGGCCGTCCTCAGGTAGTCCCGCAGCTCGGACTCGGTCGCCTGCAGCTCGCCGCGGCGCAGCATCTCGACCATGGCCGCGTTGCGCTCCAGGTACGGCGCGTGGAGGTCCCGGCCCGACGCCACCTGCGCGAACGCGAGGCGCTGCTCGGCGAGCACCGAGGTGAACATCTCGTCGAACCGCGGGCTGCCCAGCGCCGCGACGACGACCTGGTGGAAGCGGAGGTCGGCGGTCGAGACGGCCCGCCAGTCGTCCGCGGCCGCCGCGCGCCGCGCCACCGCGACCACCGCGGCGAGCTCGTCGGGGTCCACCAGCGCCAGCCCGGCCGGCTCCAGGGCGAGGCGCACCCGGTAGATGTCGCGGACGTCGTCCGGGGTCAGGGTGCGGACGGCGACGCCCTTGTGCGCCTCGTGCACCACGAGGCGGTCGCGGGCGAGCAGGCGGAACGCCTCACGGACCGTGTTGCGCGACACCGCGTGCGTGGCTGCGAGCGCCGACTCCCGCAGCGGCCGGCCGCTGCCGAGGTCGCCGGTGAGGATGCGTTCCCGCAGCTCGCGGGCCACCTGGTCGGCGAGACCGGCGGCCGGGGCGGCGGTGGTCGGCATGCGCCGATCCTGCCAGCCCCGCGCCGGAGCCCGACCCCGCCGACCGGGTCGCGGGGTCTCGTGGCTCGGGCCCGGGGGGCCCTCGCGCCTCGACCTCCGGACGGCGGCTCGCGACGCAGGAGCCGAGGGGCCACGAGACCCGGCGACCCACCATCCACCATCCAGCGTCCGGGGTTGGGGGGTCTCGTGGCTCGGGCCCGGGGGGCCCTCGCGCCTCGACCTCCGGACGGCTGCGCGGAGGTCGAGGTGCCGGGAGGCGACGCAGGAGCCGAGGGGCCACGAGACCCGGTGAGCCGCCGTTCGGGGTGCGGGGGGTCTCGTGGCTCGGGCCCGGGGGGCCCTCGCGCCTCGACCTCCGGACGGCTGCTCGGAGGTCGAGGTGCTGGGAGGCGACGCAGGAGCCGAGGGGCCACGAGACCCGGCGACCCACCATCCACCATCCAGCGTCCGGGGTTGGGGGGTCTCGTGGCTCGGGCCCGGGGGGCCCCTCACGCCTCGACCTCCGGACGGCTGCGCGGAGGTCGAGGTGCCCGGAGGTCGAGGTGCCGGGAGGCGACGCAGGAGCCGAGGGGCCACGAGACCCGCCGACCCACCATCCACCATCCACCGTCCGGGGTGCGGGGGGTCTCGTGGCTCGGGCCCGGGGGGCCCTCGCACCTCGACCTCCGGACGGCTGCGCGGAGGTCGAGGTGCCGGGAGGTCGAGGTGCCGGGAGGTCGAGGTGCCGGGAGGCGACGCAGGAGCCGAGGGGCCACGAGACCCGGTGAGCCGCCGTTCGGGGTTGGGGGGTCTCGTGGCTCGGGCCCGGGGGGCCCTCGCGCCTCGACCTCCGGACGGCTGCTCGGAGGTCGAGGTGCGCGGAGGTCGAGGTGCCGGGAGGCGACGCAGGAGCCGAGGGGCCACGAGACCCGGCGACCCACCATCCACCATCCGGGGTTGGGGGGTCTCGTGGCTCGGGCCCGGGGGGCCCTCGCGCCTCGACCTCCGGACGGCGGCTCGCGACGCAGGAGCCGAGGGGCCACGAGACCCGGCGAGCCGCCGTTCGGGGTTGGGGGGTCTCGTGGCTCGGGCCCGGGGGGCCCTCGCGCCTCGACCTCCGGACGGCTGCCTGGAGGTCGAGGTGCCCGGAGGTCGAGGTGCCGGGAGGCGACGCAGGAGCCGAGGGGCCACGAGACCCGGTGAGCCGCCGTTCGGGGTGCGGGGGGTCTCGTGGCTCGGGCCCGGGGGGCCCTCGCGCCTCGACCTCCGGACGGCTGCTCGCGACGCAGGAGCCGAGGGGCCACGGGACCCGGTGACCCGCCGTGCCCGCCCCGACGCGCGACGGGGAGCGACCGGCCCCCGGCGCGGAGCGGGTTCCCGGGCGCCGGGCCGGGGGCGCGCTGCCTACGATTGGCGGTGATGACCACCACCGCTCCGGCGCCGGACACCGAGTCCGCGCCCGTCCCCGACCCCTCGCCGTACGACGCGCTGCTGCTCGTGTCCTTCGGCGGCCCCGAGAAGCCCGAGGACGTCGTCCCGTTCCTCGAGAACGTCACCCGTGGGCGCGGCATCCCCCGCGAGCGGCTCGAGGAGGTGGGGGAGCACTACTTCGCGTTCGGCGGCCGGTCGCCGATCAACGACCAGAACCGGGCCTTCCTCGACCTGCTGCGCGCCGACTTCGCCGACGCCGGGCTGGACCTGCCGATCTACTGGGGCAACCGCAACTGGGACCCCTACCTCACCGATGTGCTGGCGCAGATGACCGCCGACGGCGTCACGCGGGCGGCCTGCTTCGTGACCGCGGCGTACTCGTCGTACTCCGGGTGCCGGCAGTACCGCGAGAACCTCGCGGCCGCCCGGGACGGCGTGCCCGCCGAGGTCGGCCTGGCGCCCCAGCTCGACCGGTTCCGGGTCTACTTCGACCACCCCGGCTTCCTCGGACCCAACGTCGACGCCGTCCTGGCGGCGCTCGCGCAGCTGCCGGACGAGGCCCGCGACGGGGCGCGCCTGGTGTTCGTCACGCACTCCATCCCGACCACGATGAACGACGCCTCCGGGCCCCCCGCCCTGGGCGGCGGCGCCTACGTCGCGCAGCACACCAGCGTGATGGAGGCGATCGTCGCGGAGGTCGCGGAGCAGACGGGCCGCACCCACGGCGCCGACCTCGTCTTCTGCTCGCGCTCCGGCCCGCCGCACGTGCCGTGGCTCGAGCCCGACGTCAACGACCACCTGGCCGCGCTGCACGGGCAGGGGGTGCCCGCGGTCGTGATCGCGCCGATCGGCTTCGTCTCCGACCACATGGAGGTCGTCTACGACCTCGACACCGAGGCGCTCGAGACCGCCCGCGAGCTCGGGCTCCCGGCGGTGCGGGCCGCCACGGCCGGCACCGACGCCCGCTTCGTCGCCACCGTGCGCGACCTCCTGCTCGAGCGGGCGGCCGTCGAGCGCGGCGAGGACGTCGTCCGGGCCACGACCGGCGCCCTCGGCCCGGCCTGGGACCGGTGCGCGGTCGACTGCTGCGCCAACCCGAGGCAGAAGCTGCCCGTCGCCGGCGGGATCGAGGAGGCGTGAGCGCGCCGACCGGCGACGTCGACGCCCACGAGCTGCGCGACCTCGCGCTCGCGGTCGCCCGGGAGGGCGCCGCGCTGGTGCGCGAGCGCCGCTCGCGGCCGGTCGAGGTGGCCGCGACCAAGACCAGCGACATCGACGTCGTCACCGAGGCCGACCGCGCCTGCGAGGCGCTCGTGCGCGAGCGCCTCCTGGCCGCGCGACCCGGTGACCGGGTGCTCGGCGAGGAGGGCGGGACCGGGGCCGACGGGGCCGAGCGGGAGGGTGCCGACGGCGTCCGCTGGATCGTCGACCCCATCGACGGCACGGTGAACTTCTACTACGACCTGGGCCTGTACGCCGTGTGCGTGGCCGCCGAGCTCACCCGCGACGGCCGGTCCGAGGTCGTCGCGGGCGTCGTCCTCGACGCCTCCTCGGGGGTGGAGTACGACGCCGTCCTGGGCGGCGGCGCCCGTCGCGACGGCGAGCCCCTCGCCGTGCGCGGGCCCGCCCCGCTCGCCGAGCGGCTGATCAACACCGGCTTCAGCTACGACCGCGTGGTCCGCGCCAAGCAGGCCGAGGCCTGGGTCCGCCTGCTGCCCCTTGTCCGCGACCTGCGGCGCCGCGGCTCGGCGGCCCTCGACATCTGCCTCGTCGCCGACGGTCGCGCCGACGGCTACGTCGAGGAGGGCGTCAACCTCTGGGACCACGCGGCCGCCGGGCTGGTGGCGCGCGAGGCCGGGGCGACCACCCGGCTGCTGCGCGGCGTCGGGGGTCTCGACCTCATGGTGTGCGCCCCCTCACACGGCGTCGACGAGCTGCTCGAGGCCGTCGAGTGGGCGGGGTTCGTCGCGGGTACCGACGCGGAATAGGAGGGGCCCCCGCGAGGTTGCCCAGCCCTGCCGGACACCGGTGTGGCCCCCGACGTCGGGATGGTGCACCATGACTCGCCGGCAGCACGACGGTCCACCTGCACCCCGGGAGTAGCACCACCATGGCAACCGATTACGACGCACCACGCAAGACCGAGGAAGACCAGTCCGAGGAGAGCATCGAGGAGCTCAAGGCCCGCCGGCACGACAAGAACTCCGGCAAGGTCGACGAGGACGAGACCGAGGCCGCGGAGTCCTTCGAGCTCCCCGGCGCCGACCTCTCCCACGAGGAGCTGGCGGTCGAGGTCAAGCCGCGCCAGGACGACGAGTTCACCTGCATGAGCTGCTTCCTGGTCCACCACCGCAGCCAGCTGTACGACGAGAAGAAGCTGATCTGCCGCGACTGCGCCTGAGCGCACGCGACGCCGGCCGCTCCCGTCCGCACGCCGAACGAGCCGCCCCCGGGTCACCCGGGAGGCGGCTCGATCCGTTCCGACCCCGGGGACGGGCCCGGCGGCGGGGCGTGCGGGGCTCAGGTGGTGGCGGGACCGGCCTTCGCGGCGTCCTGGGCGTCGCCGCGCAGCTCGGGGGGCAGCTTGCCGGTCGACTTCGTGTAGTACCCCGCCGCCTTCCGCGCCGCGAGCATGCGGGCGATCTGGACGAACGTGCCGGACGCCGCGGCCCACGCGACGGCCTCCCACAGCTCGACGTCGGGGTCGGCCGGGTTCGCCGGCGGGTTCTTGCCGGTGGCGGTGCGCCAGCTGGTCTCGAGCACCTTCTTCGCGACGACGGCCGCGGACAGCGCCGAGGCGAGCGCGAACGCCGAGTAGATCTTCGAGGAGTCCTTGTCCTTGGCCATGACGGCCAGCCTACGCAGGCTCGCGGCGCTGGCCGGACAGCGCCCGGGCCAGGTCCTCGGGGTGACGCGTGCTCACCAGCCAGTACGGCGCCGGGTCGGCCGGGTCGGTGATCTCCACGCGCACCGCCCGGTGCACGTAGGGACGCAGCAGCAGGAAGGCCCGGGCGTCGGCCTGGGGACCGGCGGCGAGCCGGGCCTGCTCGCGGTCGAGGGCCTCGACCCGTCCGACGTGGTCGAGCTCGATGCGGGCCCGGCCCGCGCGCAGGTGGCCGTCGGCGACCTCCACCACGGCCGAGCCGTAGGTGAGGTAGGCGGCGGCGACGACCGCCATCACCAGCGCCGTGATGCCCCAGGCCGCCAGCCCGGGCAGCGCGACCACGAGGGCGAGCCAGAACGAGGCGACCATCATCGTGGCCTGCACCCACCAGCGCAGCGGCACGCCGAGCCGCTCGGCGTAGCGGGGGTGCGCGGTGTCCACGCCTCCAAGCCTCCCACCCCGGCGTAGGTTGCGGCGCGTGCCCCCCGCGACCCCCGCCCGCCCCGAGGTGCTCCTGCGCCGTCTGGACCCCGACCTGCCGCCCCCGTCGTACGCCCACCCGGGCGACGCGGGCGCCGACCTGCGCACCGCCGTCGACGTGCGCCTGGAGCCGGGGGAGCGGCGCCTGGTGCCGACCGGTGTCGCGATCGCCCTCCCGGAGGGCTGGGTCGGGCTGGTCCACCCGCGCTCGGGGCTCGCGGTGCGCCACGGCGTCACCGTCGTCAACGCCCCCGGCACCGTGGACGCGGGCTACCGCGGGGAGATCGGGGTGCTGCTGGTCAACACCGACCGTCACGAGGCGGTCGAGCTGCGCCGCGGCGACCGGGTGGCCCAGCTGGTGGTGCAGGAGGTCGCTCACGCGGTGTTCACCGAGGCCGACGAACTGCCCGACTCCCCCCGCGGTAGCGGGGGTTACGGTTCTACCGGAGGGTTCGGGTCCGCGTGACCCGTCCGGACGGCCGCGTAGGGCGTCCCGGGGACCGCCCGCACCGCCCAGGACCGCCAGGACCGCCAGATCCGTCAGTGAGGAGCAGCCGACCGTGAGGTTCCGCCGCAAGGGTGCCACCGGCGCCGCCCCGGGGTCCGACCCCGCGGGCACCACCGCCGAGGCCGGCGACACCACCACGGACGCCGACGGGCAGCCGGACACCGGCGCGGGCCCCTACGACGTCGACGACGTCGACGTGGCCGGCACCGAGCGGGTCGACCTCGGCTCGCTGCTCATCGCCCCCTCGGCCGGTCGCGAGGTCAGGGTGCAGGTCGACGAGAAGACCCAGGCCGTGCGCTCGGTCCTCGTCGCCGGTCCCGACGGCGCGATGGAGCTGCGGGCCTTCGCGGCCCCCCGCAACGGCGACCTGTGGTCGGAGGTGCGCCCCCAGATCGTCGCGGACCTCGAGCGTCGCGGCGGTCGCGCCACCGAGCGGGAGGGTCGCTTCGGCACCGAGCTCGTGTGTCGCATGACCGTGCAGCGCCAGGACGGCACCCCGGCCGAGCAGCCCTCCCGGGTGCTGGGCTTCAACGGCCCCCGCTGGCTGCTGCGCGCCACGCTGCTCGGCAAGCCCGCCGTCAGCGCGGAGGACGCGAAGCCCTGGGAGGACGCGTTCGCCGAGGTCGTGGTGCGCCGGGGCGCCCACGCGATGGCCGTGGGCGACCCGCTGCCGATCGTCCTGCCCGACACCGCGCGCAAGCTCGGCTGAGCGCGTGAGCCGCGGACTGCCCTCGCTGCGCCGCCGTCGCCCCGACGAGGGCGGGTCGCACCCGCAACCCGGCCCGGACCCGGCCGGCGCCGACGGCCACCGCGGGGAGCCGGCGGCGCCGACGACACCGCGCGCCTGCGCGATCGCGCAGGCCCCCGACCGGGAGCGGGTCCGACTCGAGGGCCACCTCCGCACCGTGACGCTGCGCCCACGCGGCGGGGCGCCGGCGCTGGAGGCGGAGCTGCACGACGGCACCGGCGGCGTCGCGCTGGTCTGGCTGGGGCGGCGCCGCATCGGCGGCATCACCCCCGGCCGGGCGCTGGCCGTGGAGGGCCGCATCGGCCGCGCCGACGGCGTCCGTGTCATCTACAACCCCCGCTACGAGCTGCTGTCGTGAGCGAGCAGCAGCCGACCCCGGCCGAGGCCGCCGGCGGCGAGCCGGTGGGAGCGCGCACGGTCGAGGAGGTCGTCCGCGGCCAGCTGTCGAAGGCGCTGGGCGGGGTCCGCGGCATGCTCGAGGCGGCCGTGCCGACGCTGGTGTTCACCGCGCTGTGGCTGACGGCCCGCGACCTGCGGCTCGCGCTCGTGTGCAGCGTCGCGGCGGCGATGGTCCTGCTCGTCGTGCGGCTGGTGCAGCGCTCGTCGGTGCAGTTCGTCGTCAACGCGCTGGTCGGGATCGGCATCGGCGCGCTCTTCGTGACCCTCTCCGCCCGCTCCGGCGGCAGCGAGGACGAGCAGGCCCTGGCCTACTTCCTGCCCGGGATCCTCTACAACGCCGGCTACGCCGTGCTGATGGGTCTCAGCTGCGTCACCCGCTGGCCGCTGGTCGGCTTCATGGTCGGCAGCGTCACCGGCGACCCCACCGCGTGGCGTTCCGACCCGCAGGTGGTCCGGCTGTGCACGCGGCTGACCTGGCTGCTGGTGCTGCCGTGCGTGGTGCGCGTGGCCCTGCAGGCGCCGCTGTGGCTGGGCGCCAGCTCCGGGGCGCTGTCCGCGGAGCCGGTCATCGCCGCGCTGGGCGTGATGAAGGTCGTCCTCGGCTGGCCGCTGCAGGTCGCCGCGCTCGCCGCGATGGCGTGGGTGCTCGGCCGCAACCGCACCCCCGTCAGCACCGCCGCCGCCTGAGCCCCGCCCGGGCCCGGGCGGCGACCGGCCCGGACGGACCGGCCTACTCGGAGGGGTGGCGCGAGGGCGCGAGGAGCCGCTCGAGGTCGGCCTCGACCGCGGCCGAGGCCACGAACAGCAGCTCGTCGCCGGACTCGATCGGCTGCTCGCCGTCCGGGGTGTAGACCTGCCCGTCGCGCAGGATGGTCACCAGGGCGCAGTTCTCCGGGAACGGGATCAGCCCCGTCGGCGTCCCGACGTACGGCGAGTCGTCGGGCAGGGTCAGCTCGACCAGGTTGGCGTTGCCCTGGCGGAAGGTGAAGAGCCGCACGATGTCGCCGACGGCGACGGCCTCCTCCACCAGCGCCGACATGATGCGCGGCGTCGAGACGTTGACGTCGACGCCCCAGGCCTCGGTGAACAGCCACTCGTTGTCCGGGTGGTTGACCCGCCCGACGGTGCGCGGGACCCCGAACTCGGTCTTGGCCAGCAGCGAGACGACGAGGTTGGCCTTGTCGTCGCCGGTGGCGGCGATGACCACGTCGCAGGCCTCCAGGCGGGCCTCCGAGAGCGAGGACAGCTCGCAGCAGTCCGCGAGCAGCCACTCGGCGTCCGGGACCCGCTCGGGCTTGATCGACACGGGGGCCTTGTCGATGAGCAGGACCTGGTGGCCGTTCTCGATCAGCTCGGCGGCGACGGAGCGCCCCACGGCGCCGGCTCCGGCGATGGCGACACGCATCGGGTGCCTCTCAGTCCTTCTCGGGGCCGCGCGCGACGACCCGGTGGGCGTGCCCGGCGTACTTCTCCAGGATCACGAGGTGCAGGACGTCGCCCTCCTGGATGACCGAGTCGCGGGTCGGCAGCATGCCCTCGCCCAGCCGGTCGATCCACGCGATCCGGGCGCCCGACTGCTCCTGCAGCTGGCCCGCCCGCGAGCCCACCCAGGACGCGGGCGTGACGACGTGGTCGACGCGGATGGTGCCGGAGGGGTCGCGGAAGTCCGGCTCGGCACCCACCGGCAGCAGCCGGCGCAGCACCTGGTCGGCGGTCCACTTGACGGTGGCGACGGTCGTGATGCCCAGGCGCTGGTAGACCTCGGCGCGGCCCGGGTCGTAGATGCGGGCCACGACCTGCTCGATGCCGAAGGTCTCGCGGGCCACCCGCGCCGCGATGATGTTGGAGTTGTCGCCGCTGGAGACGGCCGCGAAGGCGTCGGCACGGGTGATGCCGGCCTTCGTCAGGACCTTCTGGTCGAAGCCGACCCCGGTGACCTTGTCGCCGTTGAACCACGGCCCCAGGCGCCGGAAGGCGTCGGGGTCGCTGTCGATCACGGCGACCGTGTGGTCCCGGTCCTCGAGGCTGCGCGCCAGCGTCGAACCGACGCGGCCGCAGCCCATGATCACGACGTGCACACGGCGCACGCTATCGCCAGTCCGCGTCGGGCGCTGCCCCGGAGCCGACATGCCTTACCGTTGCCGCTCGTGGGTGTCACCGACGCGTCCAAGCGGATCCTGCTGGGTCGCAAGCTGCGGAGCTCGCAGCTGGGCGAGACCCTGCTGCCGAAGCGGATCGCGCTGCCCGTCTTCGCCTCCGACGCGCTGTCGTCGGTCGCCTACGCCCCCGACGAGATCTTCCTGATGCTCGCGATCGCCGGCGCGTCGGCGTACGTGTGGTCCTGGCAGATCGCGGTGGCCGTCGCGGTCGTCATGACGGCCGTGATTGCGTCCTACCGCCAGACGGTGCACGCCTACCCCTCGGGCGGCGGCGACTACGAGGTGGCGACCACCAACCTCGGCCCCCGCGCGGGCACCACGGTGGCCAGCGCGCTGCTGGTCGACTACGTGCTCACCGTGGCCGTGTCGATCAGCTCGGGCGCCCAGTACGCCGCGTCCGCGCTGCCGTTCCTCGTCGGCCACGAGGCGACGTTCGCGACCGCGATGGTGGTGCTGCTGGCCGCGATCAACCTGCGCGGGGTGCGGGAGTCGGGCAGCGTGTTCGCGGTCCCCACCTACGCGTTCATGGTCGCGATCCTCGGGATGTGCGCCTACGGGCTGGTGCGGCTGCTGACGGGGACCCTCCCGCAGGCGGAGAGCGCGGACCTGCAGATCATCCCGCAGCCGGGCTTCGAGGAGCCGCTGACCACGGCGGCGCTGATCTTCCTGCTCGCGCGGGCGTTCTCGTCGGGCTGCGCCGCCCTGACCGGCGTCGAGGCGATCAGCAACGGCGTGCCCGCCTTCCGCCGGCCGAAGTCCAAGAACGCGGCCACGACGCTGCTGCTGCTGGGCTCCATCGCCGTGACGATGATGATCTCGGTGATCGTGCTGGCCCGGCAGATGGGCGTGAAGTACGTGGAGCCCCACGAGCTCGACCGGCTCCGTACGGCGACCGGCGAGATGCTGCCGGAGGGCTACGACCAGGGCACGCTGATCGCGCAGGTCGCCCGCGGCATCTTCGACGGCTTCCCGCCTGGCTTCTACGTCGTGGTCTCGGTGACCGGCCTGATCCTGCTGCTCGCCGCCAACACGGCGTTCAACGGCTTCCCGGTGCTCGGCTCGATCCTCGCCCAGGACGGCTTCGCGCCGCGGGCGCTGGCCTCGCGCGGCGACCGGCTGGCCTACAGCAACGGCATCGTGTTCCTCGCCGTGATGTCGATCGTGCTGATCCTCGCCTTCGACGCCGAGGTCACCCGCCTGATCCAGCTCTACATCGTCGGCGTCTTCGTCTCGTTCAACCTCTCGCAGCTCGGGATGATCAAGCACTGGACGCGCCACCTCGCGACCGAGCGCGACCCCGCCACCCGCCGCCGGATGGTGCGCTCGCGCGCGATCAACACCATCGGGCTGTCGTTCACCGCCGTCGTCCTGGTGATCGTCGTGCTGACGAAGTTCACCGAGGGCGCCTGGATCACCATCCTGGCGATGGGCTTCTTCTACGTGCTGATGCGCCGGATCCGGCGCCACTACGACGAGGTCGCCCTCGAGCTGGCGGCCGACGAGTCCGACAAGGTCCTGCCCACCCGGGTCCACGCGATCGTGCTGGTCTCCAAGCTGCACAAGCCCACGCTGCGGGCGCTGGCGTTCGCGAAGGCCAGCCGGCCCAACGTGCTGGAGGCGGTCTACGTCTCCAGCGACCAGGCCGCGACCAACACCCTGCTCGGCGAGTGGGAGGACCGCGGCTTCGACGTGCCGCTGAAGGTCCTCTTCAGCCCCTACCGCGAGCTCGTGCGCCCGGTCGTGGAGTACGCCGTGGAGATCCGCCGCGGCAACCCGCGCGGCGTGGTCGCGGTCTACATCCCCGAGTACGTCGTGGGCCACTGGTGGGAGCAGCTGCTGCACAACCAGACCGCGCTGCGGCTCAAGGGCCGGCTCCTGTTCGCCCCGGGGGTCATGGTCATCTCGGTGCCCTACCAGCTGCGCTCCTCGCAGGTCGCGCTCGAGCGGGTCAAGCGTCAGCAGACCCGCGTGCACGCCGGCGACGTGCGCCGCGGGCGCCTGGTCGACCCCGACGACCGCGGCCCCTCGCGCCCCACCCGCCGGTGAGCGGCCCCCGCCCGCGCCAGGGCTCACGCCGGTCCACGCGCACGCGGGCCTCCCGCGGCCCCTCCGCCGTCGGCCGCCGCCACGAGGTCGTCGTGGGGCCCGTCGCCCACGGCGGCCACTGCGTCGCGCGGGTGCCCGACCCCGCCCACGAGCGGGGCCGGGTCGTCTTCGTCCGCCACGCCCTCCCGGGCGAGCGGGTCGTCCTGGAGGTCACGGAGGGCACCGAGGGCGACTCCTTCTGGCGGGCCGACGCCGTCGAGGTCCTGGAGCCGTCGCCCGACCGCGTCGAGGCCCCGTGCCCCGTGGCCGGCCCCGGGCTGTGCGGCGGCTGCGACCTCCAGCACGTCGCCCTGCCCGCGCAGCGCGACCAGAAGGCCGCCGTGGTCCGTGAGCAGCTGCAGCGCCTCGCCGGGCTCGAGGTCCCGGTCGTCGTCGAGCCGGTGCCCGGCGACGTCGACGGGCTCCGGTGGCGCACCCGGCAGCGCTGGGCCCGCACCCCCGACGGGCGTCGCGGGCTGCGCAAGCACCGCTCCCACGAGGTCGTCGCGGTCGACGACTGCCTGATCACCCACCCCGAGGCCCGTGAGCCCGAGCCCGGTGAGGTCGTCGAGACGGTGCGGGGTCGCGACCTCGCCGTCGCCGCCGACGGCTTCTGGCAGGTCCACCCCGGCGCCCCCGAGGCGCTCGTCGGCGCGGTCCTGGAGGCCCTCGCGCCGCGGGCGGGGGAGAGCGTGCTCGACCTGTACGCCGGGGTCGGCCTGTTCAGCGCCTTCCTCGCCGAGGCCGTCGGTCGGGACGGCCGGGTCGTGGCCGTCGAGGGCGACGCCGTCGCCGCGTCGTACGCCGGGCGCAATCTGCCCGACGTCGACGTCCTCCCCGGCGACGTGGCCGCCGTGCTGGCCTCGCCGGAGGCGCCCGCCGTCGCGGACCTCGTCGTGCTCGACCCGCCCCGGACCGGCGCCAAGCGGGCGGTCTGCGACGCGGTCGCCGCCCGGGGGCCCCGCGCGATCGCGTACGTCGCCTGCGACCCCGCCGCGCTGGCCCGCGACGTGGCGCTGCTGGCCGGCCACGGCTACGCGCTGACCTCCCTGCGCGCCTTCGACCTGTTCCCGATGACCCACCACGTCGAGTGCGTGGCGCTGCTCGAGCACGCGACCCCCGCGGCGCCCGGCGTCTGAGGCCGACCTCGTGGGCCTGCTGACCGCCGTCCTGGGCTGGGTCCTGCGGAAGATCGGCCTGCTGGGTCTGCTCGTGCTCGTCCTGTTCGTCGGCTACCTGCTGGTCCAGGTCCTCGTCCCCGCGGTCCGCGACGCCGCGGCGGACCGGGAGCGGCTCGCGCAGGTACGGGAGCAGCGGGCGGCTCTGCAGGACGACCTCGACCGGCTGGAGAGCTCCGCCGCCGAGGGCGAGAGCGCCACTGTCGACTTCTTCGCGGGTGAGGTCGCCGCCCGGGTCGAGCAGCTGGGCGACGACGTCGCCGCGGAGCGGTCCGACGTGGCCCGGGCGGTCGAGGAGCGGGACGAGGTCTGCGGGTTCGTCGCCGAGCTGGCCGACGCCCTGCTGTTCGGCGGGAGGTGCGAGGCCGCCGAGCGGGTGGCACAAGCCGCCGAGGACGGCCTGGTGGCCCTGGAGGAGACGCTCGCCGACGCGGAGGACGACGCCGCGGTCCTCGCCGACCCCACGCTGAGCCCCGAGCAGAAGCTCGACCGGATCGGCGAGGGAGGAGGGCTGTCCTTCGCCCAGCGGGAGATCGAGACCACCGAGGCGCAGCTCGACGTGGTGCGGGCCGAGCAGGAGGCCCTGGAGGAGTCCCAGCGGTCCCCGGCGGGGTGGGTGGTCGACCAGTGGGCCCGGTCGTGGCGCTGGGTCCTCACGGCCGCGGTGCTCGTGCTGCTCCTCCCACCGGCCTTCCGGGCGCTCAGCTACTTCGTCCTGATGCCGGTCGTCGCCCGGGTCCACCGGCCCCTCCGTCTGGCGGACGGGCATGACCGTCCCGACGCGGCCCTCCACACCTCGGGAGCCGAGCGCACCCTGAGGATCGACCTCGACGTCGACCAGGTGCTCTCGGCGCGGTCCGAGTACGTCCGCCCGGTGCAGGGCAGGACCCGGAGCCGGCTGCTCTACCGGTGGTCGTCGCCGTTCATCAGCTACGCGGCGGGGCTGTTCCTCCTCAGCCGGGTCACCGGCGACGGGGGCGTCACGTCGGCGACGATCGCGTCACCGGACCCGGACGTCTACCTGATGCGCATCGACTTCCGCGACCACCCCGGCGTGGTGGTCCACCCGAGGCACGTCGTGGGGGTGGTCGGCGACCCCGACCTGCGGACGAGCTGGCGGTGGGGGATCCAGTCCCTCGCCACCTGGCAGGTGCGCTACATCATGTTCGCGGGGGCGGGGAGCCTCGTCGTCCAGGGCACGGGCGACGTCGTCGCCACCGACCCGCGGGGCCGGTCGACGAGGATGGAGCAGCACCTGGTGATGGGGTTCGACTCCCGCCTGGTCAAGCGGGTGAACCGGACCGAGGTCTTCCTGCCCTACCTCCGGGGCACCGAGCCCCTCGTCGACGACGACTTCACCGGTCACCACATGCTGTTCTGGCAGAAGTCGAGCACGGCGGGGCCGACCAACCCCCTCGCACGGACCTTCAACAGCCTGTTCTCGGCGATCGGCAAGGTGCTGGGCTTCTGATCCCCGGGCCCCGGTCGCGCCGACGGTCCCGTGTGCTCAGCCCCGGCGGCTGCGTCCCTCCGGGGCTCTGCCGGGGGAGACATCGGCCGCGAGGTCGTCGAGGACGGCGCGGAACGCGGCGTAGCGCTCCGGCCCGACGCGGGCGCGCCACCCGTCCTCGACACGGTCGAGGGCCAGCCCGAGGCGCTCGACGGCCGCGTCCCCGAGCGGCGTGCGACGCACGAGTCGCACCCGCCCGTCGTCCGTCGCGGTGCCGACGGCCAGGTGCCCGGTGCCGACGAGTCGGGTGACCAGCTGGCCGCAGCCCTGGGACGTCATCCCCAGTCGTGCCGCCAGGTCGCCCACGCGAGCGCCGGCCGCGGGGACCGCCTCCAGCACGCGGTGGTGGGAGGGACGCAGGTCCTCGGTCGTCACCTCGGCGCGGATGCGCTCGAAGAGGGCGCCGAGGAGGGCGGCCACGTGCGGATCGGTGTTGACCCCAGACATGAAAGCAATTTTACTATCTGGATGGAGGGACGAGCGGCGTTGGGGCCCGCGGACGTCGACGACGCCGCGCTGGCGGTGATGGTCGCCGACCTGCTGGGCCGTCCGCCGGGGCGCGTCGAGCTGCTGACGGCCCGGGCCGAGCCCCTGGCCCACGACGTCCCGTCCCTCACGACGGTGGGCCGCTGGTGGGTCTCGGGCACCGCGCGGACCCCGGCGGGCGAGGAGCCGTGGCGGGTGTTCGTCAAGCAGGTGCAGGCCTGGCACCACTCGGCGTTCTTCGCGGGGGTGCCGGAGCCGCTGCGCAAGGTCGCGGCGGCCGCGGTGCCGTGGCGACCCGAGGCGGGGGCCTACCGCTCCGACCTGCGCGACCGGCTGCCCGAGGGCCTCACGCTGCCGCGTGCCCTGGCGGTCCTGGACCTCGATCCCGGACTCTGTCCCGACTCCTGGGTGCTCTGGCTCGAGGACGTGACCCGGCCCGCCGTGCCGTGGGACGTCACCCGGCACGAGGGGGCCGCCCACCTCCTCGGTCGGATGAGCGGCAGCGCAGCCGTGGCGCCGCTGGCCGACGTCGGCCGGTTCGACTGGAGCGCCCGGCACTACGTGGAGGGTCGCCTGCGGCTGCAGGTGCTGCCCGCGCTGTCGTCCGAGGATCTGTGGGCCCACCCGGCGGTCGCCGCCGCCTTCGACGCCGGCCTGCGGCGCCGGCTCCTCGCGGCCGCGGACCGGGTCGACGCCCTCGCCGCCGAGCTCGACGCGCACCCGCGCCGCGCGGCCCACGGCGATGCCTGCGCCCACAACCTCCTGCCCGGCCCGGACGGGGTCTCGTTCACGATGGTCGACCTCGGCTTCTGGGTGCCGCAGGCGGCCGGGTTCGACCTCACCCAGCTCCTCGCCGGCGACCTGCAGCTGGGGGTCGTCCCGCCCGCGGACCTGGCCACCCTCGACGAGGTCTGCGTGCGGGCGTACGCCGACGGGCTCGCCGCCGAGGGCTCGCCCGTGCCTCTCGCCGTCGTCCGGCGCGTCCACGCCCTCGCGCTTCTGCTGTACGCCGGCCTCTCGGCCGTGCCGTCCGAGCAGCTCGCGGCCCCGGCCGAGGTCCTCGGCCCGCTGTGCGCCCTGCGCGCCGACCTGGCCCGCCACAGCCTCGACCTGCTGGACGCGACCGCCTGACCGTGCCGGGCCGTCGCCCCCGCGGCAGAGGGTTTGGTCGAGGGGCGCGGCGGGCAGGCTGAGGCCATGTCGTCCGACGACCCGACCCCGCCCGACGGGCCGCCGCGGGAGCGCGTGGTCCTCGACCCGGTGCTCGCCGAGCTGCGCCGGCGCCACCCCGACGTGGACGTCGTGGTGCTCCCGCCCGGGGACGCCGGAGGGCCGGGCGCCGGTGCCGACCTCGGCACGCCCGCGCTCGAGCCGCGTCCGGCCGACCGCGAGACCGCGCTGCGCGTGGCGCACCACGTCGACACCGTCCTCGAGGCGGTGCTCGCCGGGCTCGTCGCCCGTGGGGTCTACGACGGGACCGAGGCGCCGACCGGCCGCGGGCGCGGCTGGACCGGGCGCGGCGACGACCCGGGCGGCGCCACCTACACGGCGTCGGTCGGGTTCGCCGCCGCTGACCCGGACGCCGCCCGCCACGTCCTGGAGCAAGTCGGCGACCTGCTCCTGGCCAACGGCCACGACGCCCGCGCCGTCGTCGGGCGCCGGGTCCGGCTGCTGTCGAGCGACGGGCGCAGCGTCGTGGACGCCGAGGCCACCGGTCCCCACGTGCGGGTCGAGGTGCGGTCGCTGCCGCTGCTGCTGGGCCGCGACGACCTCGTGGCCGTGAGGCAGCGGAGACGGGAGGGGACGCAGGAGGGGAAGCAGGAGGGGACGCAGGAGGGGAGGTCGTCGTGACGACCGTGCGGATCACCGCGGCCGTCCTGCAGGCGACCGCGGACGAGTGGGACGGCTGGGGCGAGGCCTGCGGCGACGCCCGCCGCGACCTGCTGCGGGCCACCTCGTCGGGCTTCGGGCCGCCCGGGGCCGCGCTCGACGCCTTCGTCGACACGTGGGCCGCGCGCGCCGGGACGCTGCGCGACCGGGCGCAGCGGCACGCCGACGACCTGCGCGTGACCGCCGCCGACTTCGACGCCGAGGACGCCGCAGCCGCGGCGGACCTGCTGCGGTTGCTGCCCGCGGAGGGTGCGCGATGACCACGATCACGCTGCCGCCCCGGGTGACCGCCGTGCCCGAGATGGAGGCCCGGGCGAGCGCCGTCGGCGATGCGGGGGACGCGGTGCGGCTCTCCGCCCGCGGCCTCGAGGAGGCGGTCGGCGACGCCGTGGCCGGCGGCCTGCCCGAGGGCTTCGAGGGCGACGCCGCGCGGGCGGCCGGCTCCGCGATGACCGCCTTCGGCGACGACGGCGACGCCGTCGTCGCGGCCCTGCTGCGGGGGTTGACGGCGATCGAGACCTACGCCGCGGACCTCGACCGCCTGGACGCCCGCCGTACGGCGCTCAACGACCGGGCGAGCGACGTCAACGCCGCGATCGACACGCTCGCCGCCGACATCGACGGCGCCCCGGCCGAGCAGGTGCCGGCGCTGACGCAGCGCCGCGACGCCCTCCAGCGCCGGGTCGACACGTGGCTCGACGACGAGCGCACCTGGGACGCCGACGTGACGGCGGCCGAGGAGCGCCTGACCCGCGCCCTGCAGGCCGTCGACACCGTCGCGGAGGGCGAGGACGCCGCCGACGACCCGGGCCGACCCGACACCGACGCCCTGGCGGACCGGCTGCGCGAGCTGCAGGACGACGCCGCGGCCGCCCACCGCTGGTGGGAGTCGCTGAGCCCGGCGGAGCGGGAGGCACTGGGCGCCCTGCACCCCGATCTCGTCGGGAGCACGGACGGCGTGCCCGCGGTCGCGCGGGACGAGGCCAACCGCAGCTCGCTGGCCGAGGACGTCGCCGACCTCGAGGCGATCCCCGAGGACGAGCGCACCGAGGAGCAGCAGCGGCTGCTCGAGCGCGCGCAGGCGGCGCAGGACGCCCTCGAGCTCGGCGCGGGGCAGTACGACACGGCCGCCGGCGGGGAGCTGCAGCGCCTGCTGCTCCTCTACCAGCCCGACTCCGCGGACGGCGACGGCTTCGCGGCCCTGGCCTTCGGTGACCCCGACACCGCGGACCACACCTCGGTCTCGGTGCCCGGGATCACCAACGACGGCAGCAACATCGGGTCGAACGGGGAGGAGGCGCTCGACCTGTGGCGCGCCGCCGCCGCCGACGGGTCCTCGGTGTCCACGATCGCCTGGATCGGCTACGACGCCCCCACCACCGACGAGCTGGCCGACATCGGGTCGGTCGGCTGGGAGGCCCGGGCCGCCGCCGGGGGAGCGGACCTCGCGGACTTCATCGACGGCCTGCGGGCCACCCACGAGGGCGAGCCCACCGACCTCACGGCCATCGGCCACAGCTACGGCTCCTCCACCCTGGCCCACGCCCTCGCCGGCGGGGCCGGCGACGACGTCGACGCTGGCGTCCTGCTCGGCAGCCCCGGAGCCGGCCTCGGCAACGACTCCGCCGACGACCTCGTCGGACCCGACGGGGAGCTGTACGTCGGCGCCCGCGACCGCGACCCGGTGACCTGGCTCGGCAACGCCGACGGCTACGACCCGAGCGCGCTGGCGGGGGTGAGGGGGCTGCAGTGGCTCGACGGGGTCCCCACCCTCGGCCTGGGCGCCGACCCCGCCCACGACGACTTCGGCGCCACCCGCATCGACGTCGGCGAGGGCGACGTCAACCCGGCCTCCTACCTCGACAACCACACGACGTACTACTCCGGGGACGGCCTGGACCACCTCGGCGACATCGTCGCCGACCGCCCCCTCGACGACGGGGCCGTGATCGACGGTCGCGACCAGAACGGCGCCCAGCTCGCGATCGACGCGGGGCGGGACGCGGTGGGTGCCGGCGTCGACCACCTCGTCGACGAGGGCACGCAGTGGGCGGGCGACCGGGTGGACGACCTCCAGGACACCGCCGGTGACGTCGGCGACTGGGCGGGCGACCGCGCGGACGACGCCGGCGAGGTCCTCGACGGCCTGGGCGAGGTCCTCGCGCCGCGCCCCATCTCGTTCGGGGGTCTGCTGTGATGGGGCGGGTGACCCGACGTCGACGTCCTCCGTCCGCGCGGCCGGCGCTGCTGGTCGGCCTGGCCGCGCTCCCGCTCGCGCTGGGCGGGTGTGCCCTGCTGCCGTTCGTCGGGGACGACGGCGGGGACGACGGCTCGGGCGGTGCGGCCGGCGAGCTGCGGGCGGCGTCCGTGGACGGCGACGAGCTCGTCCGACGGGTCCTCCCGGCGCTCACCGACGCTGTTCCGGACGGTCGGTGGGCGGGGTTCTCCAGCGACCTGGTCAGCTGCGGGGGCGGGGGGCTCGGCGCCGCCCGCTGGAGCGCGAACGGCGACCTGGTCGCCGCCGATCCGTCGCTCGAGGCCCTGTCCGCCGCTCTCGAGGACGCCGGGCTGGAGGTCGCCCGCGACGGTCAGGAGCTCTCGGCGACCAGCGGCGACGTCGAGCTCACCGTCGTGCGCGTGCCGGCCACCGGCGGCGGCGAGGCGGTCGGGCGGGTCGCGGTCGAGTCCGGGTGCGCGGACCCGGGGGACGAGGAGGAGACCGACGCGCTGGCGGCGGAGGTCGCCGACGTCGACTACGTCGCCGAGCTGGACCTGCCGCGGCTGTCGGGCTGACGGGAGCGACCGTCCGGGGACCCGCCGCGGCGCTCGTCCGCGAGCAGGGCGTAGGTGAGGCCGTCGAGCCACCCCAGCTCGGCGTGCAGGGAGTCCCGCACGGCGTGCGCCTCGCGCCGCATGCCGACCCGCTCCATCAGCCGCCAGGACGGCTCGTTGGCCGCGAAGCAGCTCGCCGTGACGCGGCGCAGCCCCAACCCGCCCGGCGGCGGGGCCAGGCACACCTCCAGGAGCTCGGCGACGGCCTCCGTGGCGAGGCCGCGGCCGTGGTGGGCGGGGTCGAGCGACCAGCCGAGCGACGCCTCGGTGGCCGCGGCGGCGCCCCGCACGGCGACCTGCGACCACCCGTCGGCCACCCACACGCCGAGGTCGCCCACGACGACACCGCCGAGCTCCACGACGAGCCGGTCCGCCCGGCGGTCCGGGTCGTCGTACCGCTCGCGGAACTCCCGCCACGTCACCCCGGGCAGCGAGGTCCACCGCGCGACCTTGGGTCGTCCGACGAAGGCCCAGACGGCCTCGGCGTCGCGCACCTCGGCGGGACGCAGCAGCAGACGGGCGGTACGGCGGGGCCAGGCGAGGTCGGTCAGCGGCACCGTCCCACCCTGGGCCCTCGGAGCGGGCCGCGCACCTGGGTTCCCGTGATATCTTGACGTCAAGAGACTTCGTCGGGATGCCGAGGGTAAGGCAAGCCTTCCTAGGTCCGGACCCCCGTGCGACGGCAAGATGGCACGAGGTGCAGACCACGTCACCGACGACGCGCAGCGACAGCGAGGAGACATCGCGGATGGCCAGTCAGGACAGCTTCGGCGCGAAGGACACCCTGGACGTCGACGGGACGTCGTACACGATCTACCGGCTCGACCAGGTGAAGGGCGAGGGCATCGGCGACGGCGACGTCGCGAACCTCCCGTTCTCGCTCAAGGTGCTGCTGGAGAACCTCCTGCGCACCGAGGACGGCGCCAACATCACCGCCGACCACATCCGCACGCTCGCGTCGTGGGACGCGGACGCGGAGCCCAGCGAGGAGATCCAGTTCACGCCGGCGCGCGTGATCATGCAGGACTTCACCGGCGTGCCGTGCGTCGTCGACCTCGCCACCATGCGCGAGGCCATGGCCGACCTCGGCGGCGACCCGAGCCGGATCAACCCGCTCGCGCCCGCCGAGCTGGTCATCGACCACTCCGTGATCGCCGACGTCTTCGGCACCCCCGAGGCGTTCGAGCGCAACGTCGAGATCGAGTACGAGCGCAACCGGGAGCGCTACCAGTTCCTGCGCTGGGGCCAGGGTGCGTTCGACGACTTCAAGGTCGTCCCGCCCGGCACCGGCATCGTGCACCAGGTCAACATCGAGCACCTGGCCCGCACCGTCTTCACCCGCGAGGTCGACGGGGAGCTGCTGGCCTACCCCGACACCTGCGTGGGCACCGACTCCCACACCACGATGGTCAACGGCATCGGCGTGGTCGGCTGGGGCGTCGGCGGCATCGAGGCCGAGGCCGCGATGCTCGGCCAGCCGGTCTCGATGCTCATCCCGCGCGTGGTCGGCTTCAAGCTCTCGGGCGAGCTGCCCGAGGGCGCGACGGCCACCGACCTGGTGCTGACGATCACCGAGATGCTGCGCGAGCACGGCGTGGTCGGCAAGTTCGTCGAGTTCTACGGCGAGGGCGTCTCCGCGCTGCCGCTGGCCAACCGCGCCACGATCGGCAACATGAGCCCGGAGTTCGGGTCCACCATCGCGGTGTTCCCGATCGACGACCAGACGATCGACTACCTGCGCCTGACCGGCCGCGACGACGCCCAGCTCGCGCTGGTCGAGGCCTACGCCAAGGAGCAGGGTCTCTGGCACGACCCGTCGGCCGAGCCCCGCTTCTCCGAGCGCCTCGAGCTCGACGTGTCCACCGTCGTGCCGTCCCTGGCGGGGCCGAAGCGCCCGCAGGACCGGGTCGCGGTCACCGACGCCAAGAGCTCCTTCCGCGGCGCGCTGAGCAACTACGTCGAGACCGACGGCGACGGCATCGACGGCGCGCAGGACGAGGCGCTCGACGAGACGTTCCCCGCCTCCGACGCGCCCGCCGCGTCGTCCCAGGGCGGCGGGGCCCCGCGCGAGTACCTCTCGTGCGCCCCGGCCGACGGCGGTCGTCCGAGCAACCCGGCCACGATCACGATCGACGGCCAGGAGATGACGATCGACCACGGCGCCGTCACGATCGCCGCGATCACCTCCTGCACCAACACCTCCAACCCCTCGGTGATGGTGGGTGCCGCCCTGCTGGCCAAGAAGGCCGTCGAGAAGGGCCTGCAGCGCAAGCCGTGGGTCAAGACGACGCTGGCCCCGGGCTCGCAGGTCGTCTCCAACTACCTCGAGCGCGCCGAGCTCACGCCGTACCTCGACAAGCTCGGGTTCAACCTCGTCGGCTACGGCTGCACCACCTGCATCGGCAACTCGGGCCCGCTCATCCCCGAGGTCTCCGAGGCGGTCAACTCCCACGACCTCGCCGTGACCTCGGTGCTCTCGGGCAACCGCAACTTCGAGGGCCGCATCAACCCCGACGTGAAGATGAACTACCTGGCCTCCCCGCCGCTGGTGGTCGCCTACGCGCTCGCCGGCTCGATGGACGTCGACCTGTTCGACGACCCGCTGGGCACGGACGAGGCCGGCAACGACGTGTTCCTGCGCGACATCTGGCCCTCGCCGAGCGAGATCGAGGAGGTCGTCGGCCGCGCGATCACCGCCGAGATGTTCTCCGAGGACTACGCGGACGTGTTCGCGGGCGACGAGCGCTGGCGCTCGCTGCCCACCCCCGAGGGCGACACCTTCGCCTGG
Source organism: Nocardioides lentus (assembly GCF_039529515.1). Lineage (NCBI taxonomy): Bacteria > Bacillati > Actinomycetota > Actinomycetes > Propionibacteriales > Nocardioidaceae > Nocardioides > Nocardioides lentus. The sequence goes on along the minus strand of NZ_BAAAMY010000002.1, from coordinate 322,775 downwards.
GACCCGGAGTCGACCTACGTGCGGCGTCCGCCGTACTTCGACGGCATGCCCGCCGAGCCCGAGCCGGTCACCGACATCTCCGGCGCCCGGGTGCTGCTCAAGCTGGGCGACTCGGTCACGACCGACCACATCAGCCCCGCCGGCGCGATCAAGAAGGACAGCCCGGCCGGCCGCTACCTCGCCGAGAACGGCGTGCAGCAGCGTGACTTCAACTCCTACGGCTCGCGCCGCGGCAACCACGAGGTCATGATCCGCGGCACCTTCGCCAACATCCGCCTGCGCAACCAGCTGGCGCCCGGCACCGAGGGTGGCGTGACGAGGGACTTCACCGCGGACGGCGAGGTCACGACCGTCTACGACGCCGCGCAGCACTACGCCGAGGCCGGCACCCCGCTGGTCGTCCTCGCGGGCAAGGAGTACGGCTCCGGGTCGTCGCGCGACTGGGCGGCGAAGGGCACCGCGCTGCTCGGCGTGAAGGCCGTGATCGCGGAGTCCTACGAGCGGATCCACCGCTCGAACCTCATCGGCATGGGCGTGCTGCCGCTGCAGTACCCCGACGGCGAGTCCGCCGAGAGCCTGGGCCTCACCGGCGACGAGGAGTTCTCGGTCACCGGGGTCACCGCCATGAACGACGGCGACAGCCCGCGCACGGTGACCGTGAAGGCCGGTGACGTGGAGTTCGAGGCGCGCCTGCGCATCGACACCCCCGGCGAGGCCGGCTACTACCGCAACGGCGGGATCATGCAGTACGTGCTCCGCAGCCTGCGCAACGCCTGACGGGGTCCGTTCCCCATCGGCATCGACCTCGACCCCGTCGGCCTCACGGCCGGCGGGGTCGTCGTCGCGTGGTGGGTGCTCGTCGTCCTGGCGCTCGCGGTGTACGCCGGCGCGCTGGTGCAGGGCCTGGTGGGGCTGGGCCTGGGCCTGCTGGGCGCCCCGGTCACCGCCCTCGTCGCGCCCGGGCTGATGCCCGACGTCCTGCTGTGGCTGGTGCTCGCGCTGCCCCTGGTGTCGCTGGTGCGCGACCACGACGACGTCCACTGGCGCGGGCTGGCGTGGACCGTGCCGGCCCGGCTGCCCGGGATCGCCCTCGGCGTCGTCGCTGTCGCGCTGTTCTCCGACGACGCCCTCGGGGTGAGCGTCGCGCTCATGGTGCTGGCCGCGAGCGCCCTCACGTGGCGCTCGGTGAGGGTGCCGCTGCGGCGCACCACGCTGGTCGCCGCCGGCGTCGTCTCGGGGTTCACCGGGACCACCACCTCGGTGGGCGGGCCGCCGGTGGCGATCCTCTACCAGCACCGCGAGCCCACCCAGATCCGCAGCACCCTGGCGGTCTACTTCGTCCTGGGCGGCGCGCTGAGCATCGGCGGGCTCGCCCTCGGCGGCCAGCTGCAGGTGGTCTCGGCGGTCGTCGCCGTCCTGCTCGCCGCGCCGACCGTGCTCGGCCTGCTCACCGCGCGGCTGCTGCGCGACCGGGTGCCGGCCTCCCGCGTGCGGCCCGCCGTGCTCGGGGTGTGTGCCGCCTCGGCGCTGGTCCTGCTGGTGTCGTCGCTGCTCTGACGTCGCGACCCTGCTAATGTCGGCAATCTCTACACAGATTGTTGAGAAAGGTGTGGATCATGACGATGAGGCTCGAGGCCCCCGGCACGACCAGCGTGACCCGGCTCGGCGGGAGGATCGGCGCCCGGATCGACGGCGTGCGGCTCTCCGGCGACCTGGACGCGGGGACCGTGGCGGAGATCCGTGAGGCGCTGCTGGCCCACAAGGTGGTCTTCTTCCGCGGCCAGCACCACCTCGACGACGCCGGCCAGGCGGCGTTCGCCTCGCTGCTGGGCCCGCTCACCACCGCGCACCCGACGGTCAGCACCGGCGACGCCAGGGTGCTCCGCTTCGAGGCGACGAAGGGCATGGCGGCCAACTCCTGGCACACCGACGTCACCTTCGTCGACCGGGTCCCGGCGTTCAGCGTGCTGCGCGGCGTCACGATGCCGGCGTACGGCGGGACGACGGTGTGGGCCAACACGGTCACCGCCTACGACGCCCTGCCCGCCCCGCTGCGGGCGCTCGCCGACGAGCTGTGGGCCGTGCACACCAACGAGTACGACTACGCCCGCGAGGCCGAGGACCCCGACGCGCGCGACTCCGACGCCCTCCCGCGCGACGAGTTCCGCTCGACCGTCTTCGAGACCGAGCACCCCGTCGTGCGCGTGCACCCCGAGACCGGCGAGCGCTCGCTGGTGCTCGGCCACTTCGTGAAGCGCTTCTCGGGGCTCAACAGCGCCGAGTCGGTCGCGCTGTTCACGCTGCTGCAGAACCGGGTCACCAAGCTCGAGAACACCTACCGGTGGACCTGGGCCGAGGGTGACGTGGCGATCTGGGACAACCGCGCGACCCAGCACTACGCGGTGGCCGACTTCGACACCCAGCGACGCGAGGTCCGCCGGGTCACCGTCTCCGGCGACGTGCCGGTCTCGGTGGACGGTCGCGCCAGCCGCGTCCTGCGCGGCGACGCCTCGGCGTACTCGCGCCTCGACGAGCTGATCAGCTGACGACGGACGGGGAGGCGGTCGGGGCCGGGGGCGCTCGGTACGGTGACGACATGCTGGTCGCCTTCTCCCTCGCCCCCGCCACCGCCGACGAGACCGGGGGCGTCACCGACGCCGTGGCCGCCGCCGTCCGGGTCGTCCGCGAGTCCGGCCTGCCCTGCGAGACCAACGCGATGTTCACCAACGTCGAGGGCGATTAGTTACTAGAGGACATAGGAGGTCCAACGATGCTCGTAGCGTTCTCGATAGCGCCCAGCGGAACCGGACGCGAGGACGGGTCCGTCTCAGATGCGGTCGCCGCAGCCGTGCGGGCCGTTCGTGAGAGCGGGCTCCCGAACCGCACCGATGCGATGTTCACGACCATCGAAGGTGACTGGGACGCCTGCTTCGATGTGGTGAAGCGAGCGACCGAAGCGGTCGCTCCGTTCGGGTCGCGCGTGTCTCTTGTCCTGAAGGCCGACATCCGCCCCGGTCGTGAAGGTGAACTGGATGCGAAGCTTGAGCGGCTAGAGGCCGCGCTCAGCGACGAGTCATAATCGGGCGTCTAGCGACCCGTGTCGCCCTGCCGAGTGCCGCAGGTCGACGACTAGATGGCCGAAAAGTTTCGTTTCCAGCCACTACGTTTTCAAGTTATCCGGACCTGCTGCCTCGCCCGACGAGGGCTGCGGCTCATGTGCCGTGGGTTGCGGATCCTTCGAGCCCGGATTTGGCATGTCGGGCTGGACCATCTGGGTCGATTCCTCACCCCGCAGAACTGCGTCTAACCAAGGGAAGGTCTTCCGGTACGCCGCTAGCCCATCCTCAATTTGGGCATGGTCTGGCGTCTCGATCTCAGGCCGCCGCCGGTCCCTTCGCGACACCCCGAGGTCTTTCATCGCAGCGTCTCTGAATGTCCGAAGCGCCTCAGAGCCGTCGAAGTAGCACTTTGACCATACGACTCGATCGAAGGATTTCGTTAGGACGGCGTTCATCCATATCGCCTGACTGACCACGACCTCTTGCATGCACTTGCGACCAGCGTCGGCAGCACCCTTCGAAGCGATGAGATCTACCTCGTACCCCAGAGACTCGATTGCCCCGATTGTGGTCTTGATGTGAGCGAGGTGGCCCGCGAAATCTGCCCCTGCTCGGTGATCGGCAGACTTCGTTCCTTCCAACCCGAACCATTGGTAGAACTCGTGAACCGTCTTGGCGAAGGTCAAATAGGTGGCCCGGCGATCGTCCCGAAGTTTGGCGCGTTTGTTTGACCTGCTTTGCAGCAGGGCACCAACGCCGACTCCTACAAAGCCGAGCACTGGAGCGAGGGTCAGCGTGAGGATCTGCAGCCATGTCGGCACCTGGGCCGCGTCCGTTGCCAGGGACGAAAAGCGGAGAGGGAGGAGCACGTCGTGACTCTACGGCCGCTGCGCCGAGGAGTTCGCTCATAGCCACGACTGGAGCAAGCGAGGCTCGTCGCAACGCTGCCTCAGCGCCATAAGCGTCTCCCGAGCCTGATGATCGAGTTCACCTCGTGTCGCAGTAGTGCCCGCACAGGGACGCCGGTACGGACGTGACAGGCAAAAAGGCTTACTGCCTCCACGACACCGGTTGCGTGGAGCCCGAGCACCGGTGTTGGTGGTGCGGTGTCTTTGCCGGGCTGCCATGCGGCGTAGACGAACAGGCCCAAAGCTCGCAGTGACAGTGCTGCCTCGACCCTAGGCTCGTCCGCTTCTAGCCCGAACCCATGTGCTAGGTCGTGGCGCAGGCTCCGGCCCGCTGGAGACACGAAGTAGGTCAGTAGGAAGCGTTTCCAGTCTTCATCGAGCCCGTGCTTCTCTAGCAGTTCCACTAGAGCAGCGATGCCTACGTACACGGCGGGGGCATTCTGTCGGCTTGTGACGTACGCGGCCTCATCGAGCGCCACGGCCAGGTGGCGAGCCCCTGCCTCGACTCGCAAAGCGGACGTCATCAGTGCGCCTTCGAAGTCACCGGACCAGTAGCGTAGAAGTGCCTTCGAGAAAGCCCTCGCCAGTTCGAAGTTTGCCTCTCCGCCGTGGCTCAAGAACAGGGACAACTCATCGACCTTTGGCACGCCGAACCTCGCCGCGATCGCATCTAGGCCTTGGGCGAGGATCAATCCATTGAACTGGACGGAGAACATCTCGTGGCGAATCAGTTCGTGCTCCCGCCGATCCTCCTCACTGGACGCCGTCCAGCGCGGAAGTCCGTCACGCCCATACACGATCGTGGGCATCCCGAGTTGGCTTACCAGCGACGACCGTGCAACGTCCCTCGCACCGCTGCGATTGGCCTCCGCATTACCGGAGGGTGAACCAGTCTTGAGCCACGACGTGAGCGCGTCACGCCAGGAGGCTCCATCGCTCACTCGAACGATCTCGGCCGCTATCACCTCGGCTTGAAGTGCCCCCTCCGTCGAGAAGGTTTGGAAGTCGAGATCCGAGGCTGAGGCCCGCTGCATCTGTCGGATCGCTTCGTCGTGGAGATCTCGAATTTGGAAGTCTCGAGCGAGCGAAGCAGCTCGCTCTAGGTGAATCATCCGGACGCCGCCCCGCGACTGCGATGCAGCAAGATCTAGCCGCACTTGGACCCTTAGGCGGTTCAGCTCCGTGGCACGACTCGGCTCTAGGAGCAGCAGTTGTGCGACGAGAGCGTCGACCACGTCGTCGCGGTCTCTGTGCTTGTCGACAGCCGACTCGATCAGTGCTTTCAGCGTCAGAGCCTGAGCCGACGCGAGTGTCCGTCGCCCGCGCGTGAGAAGACGGATGAGGAGCAAGATGTCCCCGATGTGAGGTTCCGGATCGTCGAGCAGTTGTCCCAGGCGCGCTAGCGCCAGGCGCTGCGAGTCCTCCACAAGGTGCGCGGATGCAGGGTCTCTCGCGACGACGTGTCTAAGTGAAAGCGCCCTCCCCATCGCAAGGTTGCGGCTGTGTGCGTTCCACTGAAACCGACGTTCCTCTTCGCCGTCGCCCTCGGGAACGTAGTGATCAACTCGCGCGACGTCCATGTAGGAGGCAACAGCTGCTGCGGCGTGGTGGAGCGCTTGCGGCCCGCCTCTCTTGAAGAGGAGATCGTGGAAGTGAGCCTTTGCGGCCGGATGGTCAGCCTCCGTCGCAAGCGTTCGCCAGGCGTCGACCTCAGCCGGCGGTACCGACTTAATTGACAGCGCTTGGCGCGCCGACTGAAAGCCCACGGGCGACAGGTCGACATTCGCGTGGTCGCCGGCGCGCGGGTCGAGAGAAAAGTTCAGTCCCCGTCGCAGCGGCACTAGAAGCGGATCGTTCTCGTCTAGGCCCCGACTATGAACGATGCCCTTGAGGCGCCCTGCAACACGATGCCAGTGTCCCCCGACAAGGAACGCTAGGTTCGCGCACTCAATCACTTCTTCCCATGTCGGAGCGCGAGTTGGTGCGGACTCCTGCTCGTGATCACCGTTCTCCGGCCCGGGGGCGTCGTCGCCGGTGCCGTCGGGCGCGTCGTCTTCTTCGTCGTCCATAGAGGCCCCCAAGCTAAGCGGCTTCGGTCATCGCCGAACGTATCGCTGAAACTGATGCGTGCGACTAGAAGTCACCCCGATCCGGAGTCTCGCGTGTTCAACGAAGAAGCAGCAGGTCCGGTTCTTCGTAGGACACGCCGCAGCATCGCCAGCATTGCGACCAGGTGAAAGGATGCCTTGAGGCGAGGGACGTAACGAGGCTCGACCCCTGAAGGAGGAGGCGTTGCGCGGGCAGATCCGGCGGCACATCTACGTCACAACCGCGATCGTCTTGGGGATCGCGACGATCGTTGGGGGATTCGGCTGGTGGTGGCCCGACTCGCGAGATTGGCTCAGCAGTCACGCGGGCACCGGTTGGCTCGTCGCCCTCATTGCGTGCGTGCTGGCCGTCGAAACATGGATCGTGAGTGATCGTGACGTTGCCGCGCTGGAAGACGTCCGAGACGGGCTACAAGCCGACCTGAAGGACGAGCGCGAGGCGCACTCGAACGAACTTGTGGTGAAGGACCGGGAGATAGCCGACCTGACCGCACGTCTCTACCCGAGCGAGCGTGACGTCCTCCAGTTCAAGCGGGTCGAGGAGTGGCTCCCATGGGAGCGCGGCACGATGACTTGGCTTGAGGCGGCATTCACGGGTGACCGTTGGACAGACAAACAATCCGACCCGCTGTACCGCCTGGAAGGGCATTGGCGGGAGTGGTTCTTCAACGACCCGCTGGCGAACGAGGCTTTCGGAAGATTGCGCTCTGCCGTCGACAAGCTCACCGACTGGATGGCTGGCAACGGGTCGGCGGACACCAGCGATCGAGACGCGGATCCGGAGGCGGGCAAGTCCTTTCGTTACACGATCGCCCAGCCGCACGAACGCGAAGGCGGCTATCCGGCGTACGACGCCGCGCGCAAGGAGGCGCGTCGTCTCGCTCGAATCGTCATTGAGGAGCGACGGGAGTTCGAGAAGGTGGCGAGGTCTCGGGGAATGTAGGCCCGGATCTGTGACACGCAGAGAGCCCCGCCCTCCATGGGAGAGCGGGGCTTTCGTTTGCGCCCGGCGCGGAACCTCTTTGCCCGTACAGAATCCGAGGCGCTATGCCTCCCGGAGGAGGGCCGGAGGGGGGAGGGGGAGTGCCTCCCCACCCCGGACGGGGAGCCTGAGACGCCGCGGCTCGCTCCGGGGACAGATTGATCGGCATGCGTCGCGTGTCGCACGGCTGTGCCGAAGAGCGGACGCCTCGGGTAGTGCCGGAAGGGATCGCTGGCGAGACTCGGCGGCACCGGCGAGTTATCGCTCCCCGTCCGAACCTGCGTGCCCGCGTTTGCCCGGCAGTTCTCTCAACACCGAAAGAAGGTCCCGGTTCAAGGGGCCGATGGCAATGCCGAACATGCCTTCTCCAGAATCGAGCAGATCAACTACCTCGTCCTTGCTCGTTGCCTCATAAATGGAGTCGCCATCGCTCATCAGAGTTACCTGTTCTAGCTCGCGAGATTCGCGATCCCTTAGATGAAGGATCACAGTGCGAATCTGCTGAAGCGAAACTCCGGCGTCGAGGAGCCGTTTGATAACCCGCAGCATGAGGATGTCGTGATGAGAATAAAGACGCTGCCTACCGCTGCCACCGCGGAGACTCGGCTCGACCAACCCGGTCCGAGCCCAGTAGTCGAGTTGCCGGTACGTGATGCCCGCGGCGTTGCATGCGGTCGGGCCGCGATATCCAACCTCATCGGTCGCCTGGCCATGTGCTCTGCCGCGGCGAGACACAGAGCCCGTAGCGGATCCGGATCGCTTCTCCTCACGATCGGGCTGGACGCCCACAAGGCGCTCCCGTAGTGCTTGGAGGGCCTCGTCGGGCGATTCTCCGCGTGCCTTGGCTTCACTGACATCGGTCAGGGCGTCCTCCACGCCCAACTGTCGTCCAATGTCGCGACCCGCGTCATACGCCTCGTCAACCTGATAGCTCGCGTCGAACTTTGCCCCGCCAACCTCGAGGCTCAGCGGTACTCGTCGCATCAGCGCTAGAAACAAGAACAGGCTTCCGAACAGGATCATCGATGCCGGGGCAGGGCCGGTGCCGGCGACGAAAGTTGCAGTAATGCCACACCCAAGCAGCAGGACCGACACGGCCCAACAGGCGATGATTGTCCTATTGGTGAGGCCTTCCGACGTAATTGCACGCTTCCGTCGCGCTGTCTGGTCCGACATGCCACCAACCTAGGCGACTTCGAGGCGTGGGTCCGCGATGTTGTGGAGTGGCGCCAATGCCTGTGGCCGTCACCTGCCGTGAGCGGATGTGTGCCCCGGGAGAGCCGCAGCCCAGAGAGCCACGACCCTCCCCGGTCGACCCTCACACCGGAGGAGTGCCGGGTGGTGCTCACCACCCCAGGGGTCAGCCCAGCCCGCGCAGCCGAGCCGCGCGAGCACGCTCCACAGCGAAGTCCTCACGAGCCGCCACGCGCTCACGACGTAGCCGCTCTGCCTCGTTCGGATCGCCGGACGAGCGCACGAAGTTGCCCGCCGCTAGCGCGCCCAGGAGATCGCTCATTCGCTCTCCGTCGTCAGGCATCAGTACCCCCGCCGATCGCGCGCCGCCCGGTAGATCTCGTCCGCCTCGTCCGCGACGCTGGAATTAGTCGAGTAGTGCTTGCGGACCTCCGCGTCCTCCGAGCGGGAGAACTCCTCTCGGATCATCCGGGTGATGTCCTCGCCGCTGCTGCCGCTACGTGCTTTCACTTGACGCCCTCAAGGTTCTCGCGGGTCGTCCAGTCGTTTGCACCCAGCGCCGAGCCAAGCCGCGCAGCGCGCCGAGCGGTCGTCCAAAGACTCGCGGCGTGACGCCGAGAGACGCGCTCGACGAAGCCGAACGGTCCCGGCTCCTCGCCAGCGATCTCCGCCAGGGCAGCGACGTCGACGCGGTCCAGGTCCACGAGCGGACCCTCCTGCCGCTGCCCGATGCGCCCACGCGAGACGAGCTCGTCGTCCACCAGGGGATGCGTGCCGACCTTCGGAGCCACGCGGAAGCGAGCCCGCGCCTCGTCCAGGTCGACCGCCGCGTCCACGGCCACCGCGTGCGCCTGGAGCGCCAGCCGAGCACCGATCGCTCGCAGCGTTCCGCCGTGCTCCTCCAGCGCGCCGACGAGACCGTTCGCAGCCGCCGACGAGCGACGCTCCGCCGCCTGGAGCGCTCGACGCTCGCTCTTAGTCTTCTCCCGGACCTCAGCCAGCCAGCGAGTCCGCTCGCCCCGCACACGGAGAGTCGACTCCTGAGCCTCCTTCTCCGCCGCACGCAGCGCCGACGTCGCCTCGTGCAGGGCCTCGACCGCCTCGCGCCAGGACGCGACTGCGTCCGCGACCGGAGCCGGGATCGCCTCGTCCTCCAGGATCGCCGGAGCCGGGAGCCCCTCGATCGTGCGCCCGCTGTTCAGAACCTTGTACCTGCTCATGCTTCGTCTCCTTCATGTCGTGTGGTGTGTGTGCTGTTCAGCGGCGCGGGCCGCCACGCCGGACCCGGTCAGCGCGAGCGCGGCCACGACCAGGGACCCGGCGGTCGTCCTCGTCGTCGCGCTCCTCGCCAGCCGTCGCCTCGACCAGATCGCCCCAGGGAGTTAGGGCCAGCGCGCCGGGTCGCTCCAGTCCCAGGCGTGAGCGCTCCTCCGCCTGGACGTCGAGCCGGACCGCCTCCGCGTCCTTCGGATGCAGCCCGGTCCGCTCCGCCAGTGCCACCGCAGCGCGAGAGAACGCCCGCCCGAAGACGTGGGGGTCCAGATCATCGAGCCGGTCGGCATCCTCCAGAAGACGCATCCGGAAGCGCTCCGCGTACGCCGTGCGAGCGCCAGGAGCCTCCGCGGCGCGAGCGCTGTTCAGCGCCAGCCGCTCCGCGCGCTCCATGTACTCGTCAGCCTTCCGGCGTGCGTTCCAGTCGGCCCGGCGCTCACGCGCGGTCGTGGTGTTCCTCTTCGTGGTCGCGGTCGTCATGCCCGCGAACCTCCTTCGGTGTCTACGGGTCGCCGGATCTCGACGAGCCCGAGGACCCAGCGCGCAGCCGTCAGCGCGCCAGGAGAGTGAGAGCCCCCGGAGGACCCGCAGCCGCGCAGCCGCGAGGCTCCTCGAAGGGACAGCCCCGCCGGGGCGCGAGCCCTCCAGGGGCAGAGAGACGACGGACGCGGGAGCGTCGGCAGGAGAACAGATCGCGCTCGACCGCACCCGTCGTCAGATTGAGCCCCAGTCCGGAGGCCCAGCGGACAAGCAGGGGACAGAGATTGCCAACCCCCGGACCGGGGAGAGAGAGGGAGCGAGCCAGTCAGCCCGCCCGGTAGCTGCTCCTCGAACAGGAGCCGCCAGGAGAGGAGATCAGCGCGAGCGCCGACGCTCCTCCAGGTCGACGACCGCGCCGACCGTTCCGGTCGCAGCCGGACGCGAGCCCAGCCGCTCCCGCTGCTCGCGGAGTCGAGCGACAATCTCCCGGACTTCCGCAGCCTCGCGGATCTCCTCATCGGTGTAGAGCGACACAGCGCCTCCTCGTGTGTCCGGGACGTTGTAAACGTGCTGCCTGGAGCGGATCTCACGGGACTCCCCGAGGACCTCGTCAGCCACGGAGTAGAAGCGCCGAGAGCCAGGGACGCGCGGACGGAGCGGGAGGTCTTCGTCCTCCGCTCGCCACTCCCACTCCTCCAGCCGCTCCGCGAGATCACGGAACCAGGACGGAGAACCAGGAGCCGGAGCCGTGACGTCCTCCGCGTACTCCTCGACGACGTCCCCCAAACGCTCGCGAGCCATGCCGTAGAGAGCCGTACGGAGAACCTCCTCGCCAGGAGGCGGAGCCTCCGTCGCGTCGCCCCAGCCCGACAGGTATCCCGCCAGGAGCCAGCGCGACGAGGTCTCCTCGTCTTCGCGGAGTCGCTCGCGGCTCGACCGCTTGCGGTCGCGGTCCGGCGTCCGGGTGCCACGACCAGGACGCCGAGGACGACGTGCGGGAGCGGGCTCCAAGAGGTCTCGGCCACGCCGGAGGACCTGGAGCGCGTAATCGCGTGCGACGCCCGGTGACGTGGTCGAGACGATCCGCAGGTCCCGGTAGACCGCGCCCTCGTCAGTCCGGGCCGGAAGCGCTGCCCAACCCTCGACGAGAACGTCCGCGCGAGCCTGGAGCGAGACCGGGCTCTCGTCGGCGTGGGCGACGCCGGAGGAGCCCGTCCGGTAGAGCGTGAGGTCTTCGGTGACTCCGAAGAGTGTCGCCGTGCCGAGCGTCCGAGCGAGGTACTCCGGATGGGGGAGCGTCACTGAGACGCGGGCTCCTTCGGAGTCCAGCCTCTTCCGCACAGGCTCACCGCGACCGGCGCGGATCTTCAGCGCCGCGAGGGTGTCGAGAGTGTTAGTCATGAGTGAGAGTCCTTCGGTGTCGGGTGTGTGGTCTGTGGTCGTGGTCGAGCGCGTCAGGAGCGGAGCGGAGCCCCTCCAGCGCCAGCCGCAGCCGGTCGACCTGGAGGAGCCGGCGCACCCGACACGACGAACGGTGACCAAGCCGTCCGTGACCGTCCGGGGATCAGCCGGACGGGAGATCACGGGGCGTGGTGCGGAAGCGGTCACACTGACGAACCGAAGTGAGTCCTCTAGTTCTTTGTCGAGAAGATGAAGACTCGACAAGTAATAGGGAAGGGACGTTCTTTCGTCTGTGTGACGCCTTCCGCACCAGGAGAGCGCCTCTCCCCGCGTCAGTCCGCGTCGGGAACGAGCCCGCGAGCCGCCGCAGGGACGCGTTGCTCAGTCTCTTGCGACAGCGGTGTACTCCGCCAGGAGCCCTCGCGCTGCTTGCGGTCTAGGCAGATCGATCGCCGAAGCGCTGGCCCCCAGGGTTACGGGAGAGGAGTCCGCTAACGCGGGGCCGGCTGCTCACGGCCCGTCGACTTCGTTATCAGCCCGTGACGCTCTGCGCGCTCCTCCAGGTCCCAGAGTCGGAATCCGCCTGGAGCCGTCGAGCTGCTCATGTGCCTCGAGATTGCTGTGACGAAGCAGTGGGCCGGAGCTTGGTCGACTGCTCGCCGGAGGAGCAAAGGCCTCAGGCCTTGACCCTGCTCACCCAAGAGCATCGAAGCCCAGGGCACCTCCAGATCCGTTGAGGCCTAGGTCGAGCGCTTCAGTCCGCCTGGCCAGCGAGGTAGTCGAGCTCCCCGCTCACGACGACGCGCGACGGGTCCCACGCGCCGCGACGAGACGCCGCGCGGATCGTGACCTCAGCGCCCAGGATCTTCAGGTGTTCGCGCCGCTCCTCGTCGCTCCAGCCGTCCCACGCCTCCGCGTACGTCTCCGTACGGGTACGCCGGACGACGCGGTCCTCCGTCGCCTCCAGCCGAGCCCGCTCCTCTGAGAGCGCCGAGATCCGTGCCGAGAGCGCCGCGACGTCAGCGCCAGGGCGGACGATCTCCGCGCCCAGGACCGCGAGGTCCCGCTCGACGTCCGCCAGTGCGTCAGCGGTCGAGGTCCGCTCGACCTCGACGTCCGTCACGCGGAAGGAGCCCCAGAGCGCGAGCGCCTGCTCCGTCGCCGCCTCCTCAACCGCCTCCGCGTCCGCCAGGACGTGCGAGCCCTCGCCCAGGCCACGGCAGCCGTAGAACGCGCGGCCCTTGCGCGTCTTCACCAAGAGTCGCTCGCCGCAGCGGCAGAACGCGAGCCCCGAGAGGAGCCGCCGCGTTTCGCCGGACAGGCCGCGCTTCGTTGCCTCGGATCGAGCCTCGTCGAGCGCCACCGACGTCACCAGGGTCCGTACGCGTTCCGCGAGATCGTCCGGCACGAGCGGGACCCACGGACGGACCGGTTCGCCATCCTCGCCCAGGACTCGACGCCGCTCGCGCGAACCTGGAGCCACGCGCTCCGAGAGGTAGCCGGAGACGTGCCAGGAGCGCGCAAGGTTGAGCACGGTCGACGGTTGCCATCCACCGCGTCTCGTCGGCGTCGGAACGCCGTTCGCGTTCAGCGACCGCGCCACCGCGTAAGCCCCTGCGCCGGAGTCCAGCGCCTCGAAGATCCGACGCACGACCGCCGCCTCCTCCTCGACGACCCGTAGCACCTTCCCGACACCGTCCGACGCCGGGACCGGCTCGAAGCCGTACGGACGCGGCCCGCCGCCCCAGCGCCCGCGCGACTTCAGAAACGCCTTCGTGGCCTTGGCGCGCTCGCCGGTCGTGCGCGACTCCATCGCTGCGAACACTTGGAGGATCTCGACCATTGCGCGACCCATTGCGTCGGTGGTGTCCAGCGGTTCCGTCGCGCTCACAACTTGGAGACCCTCGTCCAGGAGCGTGCTCATATCCACGACGGAGCGCGCGACGCGATCCAGCCGCCAGCACAGGAGCGCGTCCGCCTCGCCCGCCGCGATCCGACGACGAGCCTCCGTCAGCCCCGGACGGTCGAGCCGCGTGCGCGTTGCCGAGGAGTCCGCGTCCTCCTCGATTCCGACGAGGTCCCAGCCCCGATTGCTCGCGGCGCGCTCGATCTCGTCGCGCTGCTTCGGGATGCTCGTCGAGTCCTCCGACGCCCGCGAGAGACGCGCGTAGCCGACTACCCTCATGCTCGTGACCTCCTCGACAGGCCGGATCCCCCGACTCATGTCCCACGGTAACCAATCGGGTGAGTGGGACGAGGTGATGGCGGTCGTCAAGCAGGCCGTCGACGTCGTCGCCGCCGCCTCGCCGCGTGTCTCGCTCGTGCTCAAGGCCGACATCCGTCCCGGCCGTACCGGTCAGCTCACCGCCAAGGTCGAGCGCGTCGAGCAGGCCCTGCGCGACGCCGAGTAGCGTCCGACGCGGGCACGACGACCGCGGCCCGGCGGGTCAGTGCCGGTCCGTCTCCCGCGAGCGGGCGCCGGTCGTGAGCCTGCTCAGCGCGAGGGCCGACGCCGCGAGCGCGGCGCCGAGGACCGCGCCGAGGGTGTTCGACAGCCAGTCGTCGGTCGAGCACGAGCGGCCCAGCTGGGGGGCGAGGGCCTGGACCAGCTCGATCAGGCCCGAGGTCGCGGACGCCCCGAGGAGCACGAGCAGCGGGCGGCCGGTCGCGACGCCGAGGAGCAGGACCGGGGGCACAAAGAGCACCACGTTGGCCACCAGCTCGACCGCGCCGAGCGTCGGCAGGCTCCACTCCGCGACGCAGCCGACGTCGAGGGACCGACTCGTCGGCGCGAGGGTCAGCACGACGACCGGCGCCAGCGAGGCCGCGGCGAGCCACCGGGTGAGCCGCGGGCGGCCGACGAGCCACCACCCGACGAGGGGCCCGAGCGCCACCGACGCGACGAGACCCACGGTGGTGAGCCACGGGTGCTCGACGAGGACCGTGGTGATCACCGGGCGCACGCTACCCAGCCCCCGCCCGGCGCCCCGTCGGGGTCGGTCCGGCTCACCGGCGGGTGTGCGGCGAGCGCGCCCGGCGTGACGCCTGGGACGATCGTGGCCATGGACTCCGAGACCCGCTCCTACCGCACCGGCGGCTCCGACGTCGTCCTCGACCTCACCGGCGACGTCCGCGACTGGGTGCGCGGGCGGGGCGACGGGCTGGTGCACCTCTTCGTGCCGCACGCGACCGCCGGCCTCGCCATCCTGGAGACGGGCGCGGGCAGCGACGACGACCTGCTCGCCGCCCTCGAGGACCTGCTGCCCGTCGACGACCGCTGGCGCCACGCCCACGGGAGCCGCGGTCACGGCCGCAGCCACGTGATGCCGGCGCTGGTGCCGCCGTACGCGACGGTGCCGGTGCTCGACGGGGCCCTCGCGCTCGGCACGTGGCAGAGCGTGTGCCTGGTCGACCTCAACGTCGACAACCACGTCCGCGACGTGCGGTTCAGCTTCCTCGCCGGCTGAGGGGCCCGCTGTCGGCGGTCCGGGTCACACTCGTCCGATGGACGCCACCTCCGCCGCGCAGGCCCTCGCCGCCGTCGTCGACGCGCACGACTGGGACGCCCTGGCCGCCCTGCTGCACCCCGACTTCACCTGTCGGCTGGTGCACACCGGCGAGTCCTTCGACGCGCCCGGGTGGGTCCGCTTCAACGCCGACTACCCGGGCTTCGAGCGGTTCGTCCTCCTCGACGCCGTCGCGCACGGCGACCGCGCCGTCGGTCGGGCCCGGGTCACCGGCCGCGACGCGACGGGCGAGCAGGAGTACGCCGTCGCCTTCTTCCTGACGGTGCGCGACGGGCTGCTGCTGGAGAACACCGAGGTCTGGACCGACGTCGCGGCGGCGCCCCCGTCGCGCTGACGCCATCCACGGCGATGAGTCCGGGTGACGGAGCCGGTCGGTCGGAGCATGGTCATCGTCACCGGACACCTGCTCGTCGACCCCGCCGACCGCGACGGCTACCTCGCGGACTGCCGGGAGGTGGTGGCGAGGGGCCGGGCGGCGGAGGGCTGCCTGGACTTCGCGCTCTCGCCCGACCTGCTCGACCCGGCGCGGGTCAACATCCTGGAGCGGTGGGCCTCGCAGGACGCGGTCCAGGCCTTCCGGGGCGCCGGCACCCCCGACGACCTCGGCGCCCGGATCCGCGACGCCCTCGTCACCGAGCACGACGTCGCCGTCACCCGCGTGCTCTCGGGTGACGCGTAGGCCCTCGCCACCCCGGCGGCTCAGGCGCGCGAGCGGATCACCGAGGCGATGGCGCCGACCCGCTGGGGCGCGGCCTCGATCACGAAGAACGACGGCTCGCACAGCTCGAGCTCCAGCACGACCGGGCCGTCGGCGGTGGGCAGCAGGTCCACGCGGGCGTAGAGCGGCGCGGCGCTGCCCCCGGGCACGGCCGCCAGGGCCCGGCGTACGACGTCGGCCTGGTCGGCCGTGACCTCGCGGGCCGTGATCTCCTCCTCCTTGAACAGGCCCTCGACCAGGCCGTCACCGACGCCGAGCAGGGCGCCCTTGCGGAAGGCGTGGGAGATCTCGCCGCCGATCACCACGACCCCGGTCTCGCCCGCGGCGTCGACCTGGTCGAGGTAGGGCTGCACGAGCGCGGTCGCGCCGTCGGCGTGGAGGGCGGCGACGTGGGCGCGGGAGCGCTCGACCTCGCCCGCGGAGAAGCGCAGCGCTCCGCGCGAGCCGGCGCCGACGCTGGGCTTGACGACGTGCGGGGCGTCGGCCCACGGGTGGTCGGCGGGCTCGCCGGGGTCGACGAACGCCGACGGCACCGTCGGCACCCCGGCCGCCGCGAGGTCGGCGAGGTAGCGCTTGTCCGTGGTCCAGCGCAGCAGGCCGGGCGGGTTCTCGAGCCGCGTCACCGCCGCGGTCGCGTCGGCCCAGGCCAGGAACTCCTCGCGCCGCTCGGCGTAGTCCCACGTCGAGCGCACCACCGCCAGGTCGTACGACGCCCAGTCGGCGCCGGCGTCGTCCCAGACCACGGCGTCGACCCGGGCCCCCTGCTCGCGCAGGGCCCCGGCGAGCAGCCGGCCCTCGTCGTCGAGGTCGGGGACCTCGGCACAGGTGACCAGGGCGATGGACTCTCCGCTCATGCCTGCAGCGTGCCAGCCGCCGTTAGCGTGGGTCCATGAGGTCCTTCTCGGTGGTCGCCGTCGTGGACGCCCGCGGCTGGGTGCTGATGCAGGAGCGCGACGAGCACCCGGTCATCGACCCGGGGTGCTGGGGCCTGCCCGGCGGCGCGATCGAGGCGGGGGAGAGCCCCGAGGAGGCCGCGCACCGCGAGCTCGCCGAGGAGACCGGCCTCGCCGCGCCGGGGCTCGCGGGGCTCGGGGCGTTCGAGGTCGAGCACCCCGTCGTCGGCCGGCACACCTGCCACCTGTTCACCGCCGCCCTCGACGTCACCGACGACGACGTCGTGTGCGGCGAGGGTCGCCGGATGGTGTTCGTCGACCCCGGCCGGGCGCCCGCGCTGCCGCTCACCGTCTCGACCCGCCAGGTCTGGCCGGTGCTGACGGCCTCGCCGCTGCCGGCCGCGTCCGGGGAGGCGCGGTGAGGCTCACGGTGCACCCGGTCCCGGGCCACGGCGCGGAGGATGTGCTCGTCGACCCCGCCGACGGCTCCGTGCTGACGGGCACCGAGGACGGCGCCGTCACCCGGGTCGCGGCCGACGGGCGGCGCACGACGCGGCTCGGCGTCACCGGGGGCCGTCCGCTGGGCCTGGAGTGGCTGCCCGACGGTCGGGTCCTGGTCTGCGACAGCACCCGCGGCCTGCTCGCCCTCGACGCGACCAGCGGCGCGGTCGAGCCCCTGGTGACGACCGTCGACGGCCGGCCCATGCGGTTCTGCAACAACGCCGCCGTCGCCGACGACGGCACGATTTACTTCACCGACTCCTCCCGCCGCTTCGGTCGGGAGCGGTGGAAGGACGAGATGGTCCAGGACACCCGCACCGGCCGGCTCCTGCGCCGCGACCCCGACGGCACGGTGACGACCGTGCTCGACGGGCTGGCGTTCGCCAACGGCGTCGCGCTCGCCGCGGACGCCTCCTGGGTCTGCGTCGCCGAGACCGCCGCCGCGCGGCTGCGGTGCCTGCGCCTGACCGGACCCCGGGCCGGTGGTGCCGACGTCGTCGACGGGCTGCCCGGCTACCCCGACAACGCCTCCCGCGGCACCGACGGCCTGGTCTGGGTCGCGATCGCCAGCCCCGTCGACCCCGTCGTCGGCCTGGTGCGGCGCGCGCCCCTCGCCCTGCAGCGGCTCACGACCCGCCTGCCCGCACCGCTCCAGCCCGCGCCCCGCCGTACGGTCCGGGTGCGGGGGTACGACGTGACCCCCGCCGGCCTCGACCTGGTCCACGACGTCGACGCGACCGCGATGGCCACCGCGGACGCCGCGTTCCACATGGTCACCGGGGTCCGCGAGCACGACGGTCGGCTCTGGCTCGGGAGCCTCCACGAGCCCGCCGTCGCCGTCCTCGACCGCTGAGCCGGCTCCCGTAGGCTCGTGGCCATGGGCCTGCTCGACGACCTCACCTCCCCCCGCGACCTGCGCGACCTCGACGCGGACGCGCTCGAGACCCTCGCCGCGGAGGTCCGCGACCGGCTGGTCTCGACCTGCGCCCGCACCGGCGGCCACCTCGGACCCAACCTCGGCGTCGTCGAGCTGACCATTGCGCTGCACCGCGTCTTCGACTCCCCGCGCGACCGGATCGTCCTCGACACGGGCCACCAGTCCTACGTCCACAAGATGCTCACGGGCCGCGCCGGCGACTTCGACGGCCTGCGCCAGGAGGGCGGGCTGTCGGGCTACCCGAGCCAGGCCGAGTCGCCGCACGACGTCGTCGAGAACTCCCACGCCTCCACCGCGCTGTCCTACGCCGACGGGCTCGCCAAGGCCTACGCCGTGCGCGGCGAGGACCGCCACGTCGTCGCCGTCATCGGCGACGGCGCGCTGACCGGCGGGATGGCCTGGGAGGCCCTCAACAACATCGCGATCGCGGAGGACTCCCGGCTCGTCATCGTCGTCAACGACAACGGCCGCTCCTACACCCCGACCATCGGCGGCCTCGCGACCGCGCTGACGAGCCTCCGCACCAACCCGCGCTACGAGCAGGTGCTCGGCCAGGTCAAGCGGCGCCTGCCGGCGGTGCCGGGCGTCGGCGGCCCGGCGTACGACGCGCTGCACGCGGTCAAGAAGGGCCTGAAGGACGCGCTGGCGCCGCAGGGCCTCTTCGAGGACCTCGGCCTGAAGTACGTGGGCCCCGTCGACGGCCACGACCGCGCCGCGCTGGAGCAGGCGCTCGGCAGCGCCAAGCGGTTCGGCGGTCCGGTCATCGTGCACGCGCTGACCCGCAAGGGCTTCGGGTACGACGCGGCGGAGGCCCACGAGGCCGACCAGTTCCACTCCCCGGGGCCCTTCGACGTCGACAGCGGCGTGGAGAAGCCGAAGGGCCGGATCTGGACCGACGTCTTCGCCGACGAGATCGTCCACATCGGACGCCGCCGGCCCGACGTGGTGGCCATGACGGCGGCGATGATGCACCCCGTCGGCCTGCACCACTTCGCGGCGCAGTTCCCCGAGCGCACCTGGGACGTCGGCATCGCCGAGCAGCACGCCGCCACGTCGGCCGCCGGGATGGCGATGGGCGGGCTGCACCCCGTCGTCGCGGTCTACGCGACCTTCCTCAACCGGGCCTTCGACCAGGTCCTGATGGACTGCGCGCTGCACCGCTGCGGCGTCACCTTCGTGCTCGACCGCGCCGGCGTCACCGGCGACGACGGGGCGAGCCACAACGGCATGTGGGACATGTCGGTGCTCCAGGTCGTCCCCGGCCTGCGGATCGCCGCCCCCCGCGACGGCGCCCGCCTGCGCGAGCTGCTCGGCGAGGCCGTCGAGGTCGCGGACGCCCCGACCGTCGTGCGCTTCCCGAAGGGTCCGCCGCCCGCCGACCTCGAGGCCGTCGACCGCGTCGGCGGCTGCGACGTGCTGGTCCGCGAGGGCCCGCGCGACGTGCTCCTCGTCAGCGCCGGGGCGATGGCGACCACCGCCGTCGACGTCGCCCGCCGCCTGGTCGACCAGGGCATCGGCGTCACCGTCGTCGACCCCCGCTGGGTCAAGCCCGTGGACGCCGCGCTGGTCGACCTCGCCCGTGAGCACCGGCTCGTCGTCAGCGTGGAGGACAACGGGCGCGTCGGCGGCTGCGGCAGCGCGCTGCTGCAGGCCCTCGTCGACGCCCGCGTCGACACCCCGTTCCGCCTGCACGGCGTGCCGCAGGAGTTCCTCGACCACGCCAAGCGCGCGGCGATCCTGGCCCGGATCGGCCTGGACGCGCAGACGCTGGCGCGCGGCATCGTGGAGGACGTCACCGCGCTCGACGGCGCGGCCGCTCCCGCGGGCGCCGAGGGGCGGGCGGGCACGGACCGGGCGGGTCGTGCGGACTCGGCGTAGGGCCGCCGCGGCGCTCCCGCTCCTGGTCTCGCTGGTCCTCGGGACCACCTCCTGCGGGTTCCTGAGCGACGAGGTCGAGCCGGGCGCCGCCGAGACGAGCGCGCCGGGCGACCCGGGTGCCGGGTCGGGCGACGTCCGCGGGGACGCCCGCCCGGCGCTGCTGGACGACGAGGCCCGCCTGACCCGCGCGGTGCGCGGGCTGCTGCGGGAGCGCGCCGCGGCGCTGCGCGGCGCGGACGGCGGCGCGGTGCTGGCGGGCGTCGCCGACGACCCGGACGCGCAGCGCGCGCAGCGCGTCTACGCCGACAACGTCGCGGCGCTGCCGGTCGCGACCTTCCGCTACGTCACCGGGGACGCCGTCCTCAGCCCGGACCCGGCGGCGGGTGCGGAGGGGGAGGTGAGGGTCGGCGTCGACCTGCGGACGCGCCTGCGCCGCCTCGACACGGGCGCGGTGTCCTCGCCCCGCGAGATGGTCCTCGCCGTCGACGGCGACGACCTGCGGCTGGTCTCCGACGTCCCCGCGCTGGCCGACCCGAGCGCCGGCGGCGCGCAGCCCTGGGACCTCGGTCCGGTCACCACCGTGACCCGTGGCGGGGTCCTCGGGGTCTTCGACGCGGGTGCGCCCGACGCCGCGGCCGTGGGGGAGGCGGTCGTCGACGAGGCCGCGGACGCCGCGGACGACGTGGCCGCGGTCGTGCCCTACCGCTGGTCCGGCGACGTGGCCGTCTACGGACCCTCCGACACCACCCTGCTCCGGGCCCTCGGTGGGCTCCCCGCCGGTGTGGCCGACGGGCTCGACGGGGTCGCGTTCGGCGTGCGGCCCGCCGACGGCGGCCCCGACGTCGCCGAGCGGGTGCTCCTGCACCCCCGCATGCTGCGCGCCGACGAGGCCGAGCGCGACCGTCTGCTGCGCCACGAGCTCACCCACGTCGCGCTCTCCGGCCGCGACGACGGGGTGCCCCGCTGGCTCTCCGAGGGCCTCGCCGAGTGGGTCTCGGTGCAGCCCCTGCGGGCGGACGAGCGCCTGATCTCGATGGCGGCGCTCCGCGCGGCGCGCCGCGGCGTCGAGACGCTCCCGCCCGACGACTCCTTCAGCACCGGCGCCCGCTCCGGTGCCGACTACGGCATCGCCTGGCAGGCCTGCGAGGAGGTCGCCGCCGTCTACGGCGAGGACGCGCTCTGGACGCTGCTCGAGGCGATGGGGGCCCGCGGGGACCGCAGCCCCGAGGCGGTCCTGGAGACCGTGCTCGGCACGACGGGCGACGACCTGGCCGCCCAGGCCTCCGACCGCATCGTGTCCGCCTACGGCTGAGGGGGGCGGGCGCGGCCCGGGCGGGCCGGGGTGTGCTGCGCCACGCGACTAGGTTGGGCCCATGAGTGAGTCCAGCCGCCTGGTGCACATCGTGGACGAGGTCCCGGGTCTGCCCGAGGGCGCCGCGCCCGTCCTCGTCCTCGCCCTCGACGGGTTCCTCGACGCCGGCAGCGCTGCGGCGCGCGCCGCGAAGCACCTCACGGACCTCGGCGAGGGGCCGGTGGTCGCCACCTTCGACGTCGACGCGTTCTACGACTACCGCGCCCGGCGACCGCCGATCACCTTCGCGCGCGACCACTACGAGGCCTACGAGGCGCCGCGCCTCGTCGTACGCCTGCAGCGCGACGACGCCGGCACGCCGTACCTGCTGCTGACGGGGCCGGAGCCGGACAACCGGTGGGAGGCCTTCGCCCGCGCCGTGCGCGAGGTCGTCCAGCGGCTCGGGGTCTCCCACGTGCTCGCGATGGGCTCGGTGCCGATGGCGGTGCCGCACACCCGGCCGATCACGCTGACCCACCACGCCAACGAGCCGGCGCGCGACTCGGGTCTGCTCGCCGTCGAGAGCCCGTGGCGCGGGGAGATGCGGGTGCCGTCCTCGGCCCAGGCGCTGCTCGAGCTGCGCCTCGGGGAGTGGGGCCACCCCGCCAGCGGGTTCGTCGCGCACGTGCCCCACTACCTCGCGCAGCTCGATCACCCCGCCGCGTCGGTGGTGCTGCTGGAGAACGTCGAGCGCGCGGGCGCGATCGCCGTGGACCTCACGGTGCTCCGCGAGGAGGCCGCCCGGCGCGAGGTGGAGGTGGCCGACTACCTCGCCGAGCACGACGAGGTCCGCGAGGTCGTCGTCGGGCTCGAGCGCCAGTACGACGCCTTCCGGCGCGCCGAGGAGTCCGGCGACAGCCTCCTCGCGCAGGACCGGCCGCTCCCGACCGCCGACGAGCTCGGCAACGAGTTCGAGCAGTTCCTCGCCGGCCTCGACCGCGGCGAGGAGCCGCCCCCGCCCGCCCGCTGACCCGGGCGCCCGCCCGGCTCGTCACCCACGCCCGTCGCCCACCGACCCGCACCCGCCAGGAGAACCGCCGTGCCCACCTCCGCCGCCGAGGTCGTCGACCTCCTCGACCTCGAGACCCTCGACGACAACCTCTTCCGCGGGCGCCAGCCCGAGACCACGCTGCAGCGGGTGTTCGGGGGCCAGGTCGCCGCGCAGGCCCTCGTGGCGGGCTCCCACACGGTCGACCCGGCGTACGAGGCGCACTCGATGCACTCCTACTTCCTGCGCCCGGGCGACGTCTCCATCCCGATCCTGTACGACGTGGAGGTGCTGCGCGACGGCCGGTCGTTCGCGACGCGCCGCGTCGTGGCGCGCCAGCACGGACGCCCGATCTTCTTCCTCACCGCCAACTACCAGCGGGTGGAGGAGGGGCTCGACCACGCCGACCCGATGCCCGACGTGCCGGGACCCGAGGACGCGATGAAGCTCGCCGACATCGTCGGCTCGGCCGGCGACGAGGCCCGTGAGCGGTGGGAGCGGGAGTGGGCGGCGCTCGACGTGCGCTACGTCGGCAACAGCGGCGAGGGCGGCGGCATGGACGCCCCCGCCGGGCGCAGCGTCGGGGCGCGGCTGTGGATCCGGGTGGCCGGGGAGCTGCCCGACGACCGGCTGCACCAGCTCGCGGCGTTCACCTACGCCAGCGACCTCACCCTGCTCGGGGCCGCGCTCGTGCCCCACGGCCTGCTGATCGGCGACCCCCGGATCCAGGCCGCCTCGCTGGACCACACCATCTGGTTCCACCGGCCCTTCCGGGCCGACCGCTGGTGGCTCTACGACCAGACCTCGCCGTCGGCCCAGGGCGGGCGCGGTCTCGCGACGGCGCGGGTGTTCGCCGAGGACGGTCGCCTGGTCGCGTCGGTGGCCCAGGAGGGCCTGATCCGGCCGGTCTCGCGCGATCGTTCCTGAGCGCCCATAGCATGACACCGGTGTAATTCACGGGACCTTGCTGACAGACACGCCGAGGTGTGTCTACGGTTGGGGCTCCTGTGACGAATGGGTGCCCCTGAGACTGGTGTGACTCGTCGTCCGTGACCTCGAGGTGACCGGATGCTCCTGCGCCCAGACCGCTCGACCCTGCGCCGACGTGCGCGCACCGGCGGTGTCCTGGCCACGGCCGCGCTGCTGGCCCTCTCCGTGGCGGGTGCGGCCTCGCCGTCCGCCGCCGTGGCGGGAGCCGACGGGAAGGACCAGCGGGCGCAGAGCGAGCGGGTGCGCATCGACTCGGTGCCCGTCGGCAGCCGTGTCGACGGCGTGAAGGTCGACGGCTCCCGCGAGACCGCGGCCGAGCGGGCCGAGCCCCGCGCCCAGCGCGAGTCCTTCACCCCGCGCGCCACCGAGGCGCCCCGGGCGGCGTACCAGATGCCGTTCCGGTGCGGCGAGACCTGGGTGGGCTCCACGCGCTCCTCCCACAGCCCGAGCACCTTGTCGGTCGACTGGAACCGCACCGACGACTTCGACATGCCGGTCGTGGCCTCGGCGGCCGGCACGGTGACCACCGCCTCGTCGACGACCAGCGGCTACGGCAAGTGGGTCGTGGTCGACCACGGCAACGGCGACTCCACGCTCTACGCCCACCTCAACTCCATCGCCGTGCGCGTGGGCCAGAAGGTCCCGCGCGGGCAGATGGTCGGCCGTCTCGGCACCACCGGCAACTCCACCGGTCCCCACCTGCACTACGAACAGCGCCGCAACGGCTCCGTCGTCCACCCGTTCTTCGACGGCGTGCAGTTCCGGTTCAACACCTCGCTGACCTCGAAGAACTGCGCCGAGCCGGAGCCCCCGGCCCAGCCGCCCGCCAAGCCCCTCGCCGGTGACGTGCCGCTGGCCGGCAACGTCGTGGACGGCCCCGAGGACGACCCGGTGCGCTGGCGGCGCAGCGACCCCGCCCGCTACGAGGCCGAGCGCGCCGACGGCACGACCCGCACCACCGTCATGGGCGGGCTCAAGGACCAGCCCGTGCTCGGCGACTGGACCGGTGACGGCCGCGCCAACCCCGGCTACTTCCGCCCGTCGACGCGCACCTTCCGCCTGCGCAGCCCCGAGGGCCGTCAGACGATCAGGTTCGGCTACAAGGGCTCGATCCCGCTGGCCGGCGACTGGGACGGCGACGGCGTCGACGAGATCGGTGTGTGGCGCCCCGCGATCGGCCGCTTCGACCTCCGCGGCGCCGAGGGCGGCGTCTTCCGCTCCATCGTGATGGGGGAGTCCGACCAGCTGCCGTTCGTCGGCGACTGGAACGGCGACGGCCGCGCCGACGTCGGCGTCTACGACCGCGACACCCGGACCTTCACCCTGCGCACCCCGCGGGGCAAGTTCCGCAGCTTCGTCCACGGACCCGCGGGCGGGCTGCCGATCGCCGGCGACTGGGACGGCGACGGCCAGGACGAGCTGGGCACCTGGGACCCGGCCACCGGCGCGTTCGACCTCCGGGGCGACTGACCCCGTCGACCGACCCTCGTCCGACCGACCTCAGAGGGCGGTGGCCCGACCCGTCAGGTGCGGGGCACCGTCCGTGGGGGACGTCAGCGAGAACAGGTAGCCGCGCTCCGCGCCCTCGAGCGGTCGCGAGCCGAAGGCCACCGTGCCCGGCAGGAAGATCGGCTTCTTGAACGCCACCTCGACGCGGGAGGCGTCGCCGAGCCGGTTCTCCAGCGCCGCCACGCACCGCGCCAGGCTCCACATGCCGTGGGCGATGTGACGCGGGAAGCCCAGGGGCTTCGCGGTCAGCGGGTGCAGGTGGATCGGGTTGGCGTCACCCGACACCGCGGCGTAGCGGCGGCCGAGGTCACCGGGCAGCGGCCACCGCGTGCCGTTGGGCGGTGCCGTCTCCAGCCGCAGGCCGGCCGGCGCCTCGTCGGACCCCCGGCCGCGGCGCAGGTAGGTCGAGGTGCTCTCCCAGACCGTCTCGTCCCCGACCGTCGCGGTCGCGGAGAACACCAGCGCCGTGCCCTTGGGGTGGGGTCGCGCCGCCGAGGCCTCCACGCGCAGGCCGAGGGCCTCGCCCACGGCGACCGGCCGGTGGGAGGTGATGTCGTTCTCGACGTGCACCGTGCCGACCGCGGGGAACGGGAAGGCGGTGTCGGTCATGATCGCCATGTGCAGGCCGAAGGCCAGCACGTGCGGGTAGGGCATCGGGACGGTGTCCTTGACCGGGAAGCCGCAGACCGCGCCGTACGCCTCGACGTGCTCGCGCTCGACCGTGACCGGGGCGCGGTGGTAGGCCAGCCCGTCGTAGGAGGAGCGGGGGGCCTTGCGCACGCCGGGCAGCCGGTTGACCACGGGCAGCAGCGGGAGCGCGGCCCGGGCCACGGTGGCGAGCCCGCCGGGCTCGCCGACGAGCTCCTTCTCGGGGGTGGTGCCGGTGCTCGTCACGTCAGGCCCCCAGCATCATCTGGCCGCACACGCGGACCACGTTGCCGTTGACCGCGGTGGAGCCCGGGTGGGCGTACCAGGCGATCGTCTCGGCGACGTCGACCGGGAGCCCGCCCTGCGCCATCGCGTTGAGCCGCTGGCCGACCTCGCGGGTCGCGAACGGCACCGCGGCGGTCATCTTGGTGATGATGAACCCCGGAGCGACGGCGTTGACGGTGATGCCGCCGTCGACCTCGCCCGCGAGGGCGTCGACGAGCCCGATCACGCCGGCCTTCGAGGCGGCGTAGTTGGTCTGCCCGACGTTGCCGGCGATGCCGGCGATCGAGGCGACGCCGATGATCCGGCCGTTGGGGTTGACGACGCCCTGCTCGAGGAGCTCGCGCGAGATGCGCTCCGGGGCCGTGAGGTTGACCGCGATCACGGACTCCCAGCGGTCGGCCTTCATGTTGGCGAGCTTCTTGTCGCGCGTGATGCCGGCGTTGTGGACGACGATGTCGACCCCGCCGTGCTTCTCGCGCAGGTGCTGGGCGAGGCGCTGGGGCGCGTCCTTCGCGGTGATGTCGAGGGCGACGTGGTCGCCGTCGAGCTCGCGGACCAGCTCGACGAGGTCGCCGGCGGCCTGCGGTACGTCGACGCCGACCACGGTGGCGCCGTCGCGGTGCAGCACACGGGCGATCTGCTCACCGATGCCGCGGCTCGCGCCGGTGACCAGCGCGACCTTGCCGGCCAGGGGGCGCTCGGGGTCGGTGGCCTCCTCCGCGGGGGCGGTGGCGCCCTGGGTGCCGATCCGGACGACCTGGCCCGAGACGTACGCCGACTTCGGCGAGAGCAGGAAGGCGAGGGTCGACGCGAGCGCGTCGGCACCGTGCTGGAGGGCCTCGGGCGTGCTGTAGACGAGCTGGGAGGTGCCGCCGCGGCCGACCTCCTTGCCCAGGGAGCGGGTGAAGCCCTCCAGGGCGCGCTGCGCGACGCGGGCGGACGCGGAACCGGCGTGGGCCGGGTCGAGGCCGACGACGACGAGCCGCGGGCAGGTCTCCAGGCGGCGCATGAGCGGGGTGAAGAACTCGGTCAGCGCGACCAGGGACGCGGAGTCCTCGAGCCCGGTCGCGTCGAGGACGAGGCCCTTGAACCGGCCCTCCTCGCCGGCGACCGTGGTCGCGTCGACCCCCAGCGCCCCGAGGGTGGCCGGCAGGGCGTCGGCCAGGGGGCCGCGCCCGCCGACGAGGACGGTGCCGTCGACCAGCGGGGCGCCGGGGGTCCAGCGCTCGAGGCTCACGGGGGCGGGCAGGCCCAGGTTCTTGACCAGCAGCTTGCCGATCGGGGTGCTGACGAAGCCCTGGTAGCGGTCGCTCATGTCGTCGGGGTCCTCACTGTTCGCTCTCGCGGGTGGTGCGCGGGGTCGGGGGCGGCGCCCTCAGGTGTAACGCCTGTTGTAACTCGGTGTCCACTTTTGGTGAGATGGGACTCACCGTGGTCCGCATCCAGGTTACTCGCGAGTAGGATGCTGGTGCAGACCGACTCACGATCTATCCCCAGGAGCCGTCCCCATGCAGCAGACCACCCGTCGCGTCGCGATCGTCGGCGGCAACCGGATCCCGTTCGCGCGCTCCAACGGCGTCTACGCGACCGCCTCCAACCAGGACATGCTGACCGCGGCCCTCGACGGCCTCGCGGACCGCTTCGACCTGGTCGGCGAGCGGCTGGGCGAGGTCGTGGCCGGTGCCGTGCTGAAGCACTCGCGCGACTTCAACCTGACCCGCGAGTCGGTGCTCGGCTCGAAGCTGTCGCCCGAGACCCCCGCCACCGACATCCAGCAGGCCTGCGGCACCGGCCTGCAGGCCGTCATCCAGGTCGCCAACAAGATCGCGCTCGGCCAGATCGAGTCCGGGATCGCGGGCGGCACCGACACCACCTCCGACGCCCCGATCGCGGTCGGTGAGGGCCTCCGCAAGAAGCTCCTGGCCGCCAACCGCGCGAAGACCACCCAGGGCCGCATCGCCGCGCTGGCCAAGATCCGCCCCGGCGACCTCGTGCCCTCCATCCCGCAGAACGGCGAGCCCCGGACCCGGCTGTCCATGGGCGAGCACGCCGCGCTCACCGCGGTCGAGTGGCAGATCGGCCGCGAGGAGCAGGACGAGCTCGCCGTCACCTCGCACCACCGTCTCGCCGCGGCCTACGAGCGGGGCTTCCTCGACGACATGGTCACCCCGTTCCGGGGGCTCGAGCGCGACCAGAACCTGCGCCCCGACTCCTCGGTGGAGAAGCTGGCGACGCTCAAGCCGGTGTTCGGCAAGGGCGCGGCGGCCACGATGACCGCGGCGAACTCGACGCCGCTCACCGACGGCGCCTCCGTCGTGCTGCTCGCCTCCGAGGAGTGGGCCGAGGCGCGCGGGCTGCCCGTGCTGGCCTACCTCACGGCGTACGAGACGGCGGCGGTGGACTACGTCCACGGCGGCGAGGGCCTGCTGATGGCCCCGGCGTACGCGATGCCGCGGATGCTCGAGCGCGAGGGCAAGGACTTCGGCTCGTTCGACTTCTACGAGATCCACGAGGCGTTCGCCTCCCAGGTGCTCTCGACGCTGAAGGCGTGGGAGGACCCCGTGTTCTGCAAGGAGCGCCTCGGGCTCGACGGTCCGCTCGGCTCGGTCGACCGCGCCAAGCTGAACGTCGTGGGCTCGTCGCTGGCGGCCGGCCACCCGTTCGCCGCCACCGGCGGGCGGATCGTCGCCACGCTCGCCGCGCTGCTCGCCGAGAAGGGCTCGGGCACCGGCGTGATCTCGGTGTGCGCCGCCGGCGGCCAGGGCGTGACCGCCATCCTCGAGCGCCCCTGACCGCGAGTCGTCAGGAGCTCACCCGCGAAGCGCCCCGAGTCGGCACGAGATCCCGGTGGAAGCCGGGAGCTCGTGCCGACTCGGCGTCTCAGGGGGTGCGCACGCCGCCGGTCGCCAGGGCCAGGGCACTGGTGACCAGGTAGTCGGTGACCTGGTCGGCCGAGATGGTGCCGACGGTCGGGACCCCGGGCGCGGCCTCCTTCACGAGGATGCCGACGCGGGCCAGCTGGAGCGCCCCGAGACCGCTTGCGTACAGGGTGTTGGCGAGCAGGTGGGGGTCGGCGACCGAGAACTCCCCGGCGCTCGTGCCCTCCTCGAGCGCCGCCGCGAGCACGGCGAGGCAGCCCGAGATCGACCGGCCGAGACGGTAGATCGCCGACTCCGCGATCTCGTCCCACAGCTCGGGCCCGGTACGGCGCATCAGCGTCTGCGCGCAGTCCACGAACGCCGGGTGGCCGAGGCCGTAGTCGACGAACGCCTCCGTGATCGCCACGAGGCGCTCACGGGGGGCGTCGCTCGTGGCGGCGGCGGCCGCCAGCGACTCCTTGAGCTCGTCGAGGTAGCCGACCAGGGTGAGCGCGAAGAGCTCCTCCTTGCCGGTGAAGTGGCGGTAGATGATGGCCCGGTTGATGCCGACGGCGCGGGCGACGTCCTCGATCTGCGCCTCGCGCACGCCGTTGCGGTCGAACAGCTCGCGGGTGGCGGCGATGATGTCGCGCTCGCGCTCCCGGCGCCGCTGGGCCGCGGCGGAGCGCCGCCCGTCGGTCGGTCTCGTGGCCTCCATCCCGTCATCGTAGGCGCAGGTGTAACGCCGTGTGGCACAGGTGTGACACGAACGGCGCCGACGTCGTGCGACGCCTGTGCCGTCCTTCGTGGGCGGGCCGGCTCAGGCCAGGGCGCGGACCGCGTCGAGGGTGTCGGCCTGCTCGGGGGTCTTGTCGTCGCGGTAGCGCAGCACCCGGGCGAAGCGCAGCGCGAGGCCGCCGGGGTAGCGGGTCGACCGCTGCAGCCCGTCGAGGGCGATCTCCACGACCTGCGCGGGGCGGACGTGGACGACGTGGCCCTCGCGGTGGGTCTCGAGCCCCAGGAACCGCTCGGTCTGCCAGGCCAGGGTCTCGTCGGTCATGCCCTTGAAGGTCTTGCCGAGCATGACGAAGCCGCCCTCGGCGGACTGGTCGCGGGCGCCGAGGTGGATGTTGGACAGCCAGCCGCGGCGCCGGCCCGAGCCCCACTCGGCGGCGAGGACCACGAGGTCGAGGGTGAGCCGTGGCTTCACCTTCACCCAGCCGGCGCCGCGGCGACCGGCCTCCCAGGGGACGTCGAGCGACTTCACGACCACGCCCTCGTGGCCGCCGGCCACGGCCTCGCGGGCGAAGGCCTCCGCCGCGTCGGGGTCGGTGGTGACCAGACGTGGCACGCGGTGGGCCTCGGGCACCAGCGCGTCCAGCACGTCGAGCCGCTCGCCGCCGGGGGAGTCGAGCAGGTCGCGGCCGTCGAGGTGCAGCAGGTCGAAGAAGTACGGCGTGACCGCGACCGCGCCCTCCTCGTGGGCGCTGGCGGTGCGCGAGGCCGTCTCCTGGAAGGGACGCGGCCGACCCTCGGCGTCGAGCGCGATCGCCTCGCCGTCGAGGACCACGCGTCGGGCCGGCAACGCGCGGACGACCTCGACCACCTCCGGCAGCCGGGCCGTGATGTCGTCGAGGGAGCGGGTCGCGACGAGCACCTCGTCGCCGTCGCGGTGGACCTGGATCCGGATCCCGTCGAGCTTGGTGTCGACGGCGACCGGGGACGGCTCGCCCTCCTCGTCGGGGTCGGCGCCCGCCTTCGACATCGCGTCGACGACCGAGGGTGCGGTCGAGGCGAGCATCGGCGTCACCGGCCGCATCAGCTCGAGCCCGATCGCCGCCAGCGCCTCGTCGCCGCCCGTCACCGCCGCCCGGGCCGCGGTCACGGTGGAGCCCGCCAGCATCGCGGCCCGTCGTACGGCGCGCAGGGAGGCGCCGGTCGCGGAGGCGACGGCCTCCTGCACCAACGAGTCGAGCGCCCCCTGGCGCACCTCGCCGGTCACGACGCCGCGCAGCCACGCCTGCTCGGTCGCCGTCGCGCGTCCGAAGAGCTCGGCGACGGCGGCCGCCCGCGCGCCCTGCGACCCGGGTCCGGAGAGCGCCGCGATCCGCTCGAACGCCGTGTGGACCTCGAGCACCGTCAGCGACGCCTCCGTCGCGGGATCGGGCAGGTCGGCCAGCGAGCGCCAGCCCAGCCCGGTGCGGCGCTGCGGCAGCGCGCCCGCGAGGTAGGAGGTGAGGACCTCGACCTCCAGCGGCGCGTCGGGGTCGGCGGCCGCGAACAGGTCCGCGAGCGCGGCGGTCTTGGCCTTGCGGGAGCGGGTGGCGGCCACGGCGGTGGAGGTCGTGACCACGTCGAGGAGCTGCACGACGCCATCGAAGCACGCACCCCCGACGGCGCGGCGCGACGGACGTGCGGAGGGCGTGTGGAGGGCGTGGCTCTCAGCCCGGGGTGGGCGGCAGCGAGGCGTAGAAGTCCAGGTGCGCCGCGGCCGCCGCGTCCCAGGTGTACGACGCGGCGAGGCGCCGGCCGACGTCCGGGTCCGGCGGGTCGTCGAGCACGGCCGCCAGCGCGCGGGCGATGCCGGGCACGTCCGCGGCCCTGGCCACGGCGTCCCCGAGCACCTCGCGCAGCACCGGCAGGTCGCGGGCCACGACGGGCACGCCGGCGGCGAGCGCCTCCATCGCGGCGAGGCCGAAGCCCTCCTTCGTGGAGACCATCGCGAGCGCGGAGGCCTCCGCGACCAGGGCGGGCAGGTCGTCCTCGGCCAGGGTGCCGAGGACGACCGGCTCGACGCCCAGCGCGGCGGCGCGGGCCTCGAAGGCCGCCCGGTAGTCGCGGTAGTCGAAGAGGGTCTCGCCGCCGCCGAGGACCAGGCGCAGGTCGGGGCGGTCGCGGCGCAGCAGCGCGAACGCCTCGAGCAGGTCGAGGCTCGCCTTGCGCGGCTCGATGCCCCCGAGCGCGAGCACGTAGGGCCCGTGGGCCTCCGCCCAGCGGCGCCGTCCCGGGAGGTCCGCCGCGCCGGCGGCGAACCGCGCGGCGTCGACGCCGTTGGGGATCACGGTCGGGTGCAGGCCCCAGCCCGCGCGCACCTCGGCCGCGACCGACGCGGACACGCACACCCGCGCGAGGGGCGCGGTGAGGGCCCGCTCGTGGCAGGCGGCGAGCGCGGGGGTGGTGAAGGTGTCGAGGTGGTGGACGGTCCGCACGCACGGCAGGGCCGCGTTGGCGGAGATGCAGTCCTGGGCGTGGACCACGTCGTAGCCGTCGCGGGCCCGCGCGAACGCGCGGCCCAGCACGTCGATCGACCGCACGATCCGGGCGCCGACGTCCTCGCCGGCCACGTCGGGGAACGGCACGTCCCGGACCCCGACGCCCGGGGCCACCGGCCGGAAGAACGTGGCGTCGCCGCCGCGCGCGAGCGTCCACACCTCGACCTCGGCGCCGGCCCGGTCCAGGGCCTCGGCGAGCGCCAGCGTGTGGACGACGCCCCCGCGGGGCCGTGTCGAGTAGGTCAGCAGCGCGACCCTCATCCGGCGGGACCCGATCGGGCGGGCCTCACCGCGCGCCCCCGTACGCCGCGGGCACCCGCTCGGCGAGGTGGTGCAGGGTGCGCCGGGCGCGGGCGACCTCGCCGGCGACGTCGACGTCGGCGAGGGCCAGGCCGCCCTTGCCGCCGGTGCGCGCCAGCACGTCGCCGCCGGGCCCGACCACCTTGGCCTGGCCGAGGAACCGCAGCCCGCCGGTCGTGCCGGTCTGGTTGGCCGAGACCCACACCACCTGGTTCTCGGCGGCGCGCGCCCCGTCGTACAGGTCGAAGAGGCGGGACTGACGGTCCGCGGGCAGCCGCGCGGCACGGTCGGTGACGGAGGCCGGCCAGGCCGAGGGGCAGGCGAGGACCTCCGCGCCGTCCAGGGCCAGGCTCCGCGCCGACTCGGGGAAGGTCTTGTCGTAGTCGACCAGCAGGCCCAGCCGGCCGACCGGGGTGTCGAAGGCGGCGAAGCGGTCCCCGGCGGCGTAGACCACCGACTCCCGGACCGCCCGGTGGACCTTGCGGTGCCGTCCCAGCAGCCCGTCGCCGGTCAGGCAGACGGCCGTGTTGTGGACGACGGTGCCGGCGGAGGACAGCGCGGCCTCGGTGAGCCCGAGGCACAGCACCATCGGGCCGGTCGCCGCGCGCAGCCGGTCCAGCTCGGGGCCGTCGAGACCGACCACCGGCGGCGGGTCGGCGGTGTCGGGGTTGCGCAGGTCGCCGAGGTAGCCGCCGAGCGTGCCCTGCGGCAGCACGAGCAGCTGCACGCCCCGGCTCCGGGCGTCGGCCACGACCCGCTCGACCTTGGCCACGGCGCGGGCCAGGTCGCGGCCGAAGTGCGCCGCGACCGCGCCGATCCGCACCCCCGCCACGCTCAGCCCGCCAGCCGGCGGGAGGACGACGCGGCCGCGCCGGCGATCCCGGCGCCGTCCAGGAGCCCGGCACGCAGGCGCTCGGCCACGTGCGCGGCGTCGGCGGCGACGCCGAGGAAGCGCCCGGAGCCCCAGGTGTGGAGCCACGGCAGGCCGACGAAGGCCAGCCCGGGGACCGCGGTCATCCCGCGCACGTGGGCCGGTCTCCCGCCGCCGTCGAACACCGGTGCCCCCACCCAGCGGTAGTCGGGCCGGTAGCCGATGGCCCAGACCACGCTGGTGATCCCGGCCGCCGCCAGGTCCAGCTCGGTGGACTCGGCGCCGGGCTCCCACACCGGCGCGTACGACGAGCCGGGCGGTGCCTCGAGCCCGGCGCGGGCCACGTGGCGGTCGATGTCGGCGCAGATCGAGTTGTAGACGCGGTCGGCGGCGTCGAGCGAGGCGCGCACGGTCGGGGCCACGCCGAGCCGGTGGCCGCCCGGCCCGTCGAGCAGTCCGCCCACCTTGCCGACCAGCCGCATGCCCTCCGCGGCGAAGCGGCGCAGGTCGATGTCGCGCCCGCCGTCGCGGCCGGTGACGTAGTGGTTCGTCTTCTCCCGCGCGGCCAGGCCGCCGGGGTAGCGGGTCACGGGGACGTCGTACAGGCCCATGTCGGCCAGCCAGGTCATCGTGTCCCGCCCGCGGTAGGTCCGTGCCACCCGCGGCGCGTCGCCGAGCGCGAGGTGGACGCCGCGGCCGGCGAGGTGGAGGTCCTCGGCGATCTGGGTGCCGGACTGGCCGCTGCCCACGACGAGGACGTCGCCGTCCGGCAGCTGCCCCGGATGGCGGTAGTCGCCGGACAGGAGCTGCGTCACCGCGGGGTCCAGCGCCGGCGCCCAGGGCGGGACGACGGGCAGGTGGTAGCCGCCGGTGGCCACCACGACGGCGTCGGCGCGCCAGGTCTCGGGGCCGTCCGGGCCGGTCGCGGAGACCGTGAACCCGCCGTCGGCGCCCGGCAGGAGACCGGTCACCGCGGTGTGCTCGCGCACCGGGGGTGAGAACGTCGCGGGGTAGGCCCGCAGCCACGCGACGACCTCGTCGCGGGTCATGAAGCCGTCGGGCTCCGGCCCGTCGTAGGCGTAGCCGGGCAGCCGGCAGTGCCAGTTGGGCGTGACGAGCGTGAAGCTGTCCCAGCGGCGGTCGGCCCACTCGTGGCCGGGGGTGGCGGCCTCCAGCACCACGTGGTCGACGCCGTCGCGCACCAGGTGCCAGCTCACCGACAGGCCGGCCTGGCCGCCGCCGACCACCACGACCGACGTACGGCGCTCGGTCGCGGCGCCGGGGGGAGGGGCGACGCCGCTCACGTGCGCCCCCGCCCCACGTCGGCCGGCAGGGGCGGGTGCACGCGGACCACCTCGACCTCGGCGTCGGCCGGGTGCCGCGACGCCGAGGCGCCCACGGAGGCGACGGTCGCCGCGGCCCCGGTGCAGGCGAACCCGTACCGCGCCCGCACCCGCCGGTCCGCCTCGTCCATGGCCGCGACGCAGCGGGCCACGAAGTCGGCCACCGGGTAGCGACGGCCGGCCTCGAGATGGTCGTGGACGACCAGCGAGGGCGACCAGCATTCCTCCACGCGGCCGTCGGGCCAGCGCACCGTCACCACCGCCTCAGGCACGGGCACCCCCGACGAGCTCGCCGGCGCGGTAGAGGTCCGGACGCCGGTCGCGCAGGTGGAACATCGAGCGGCGGGCGGTGCCGAGCACGTCGTCGAGGTCGAGCGACGCGAGCGCCATGCCGGGCCCGGTGCCGGTGGTGTCGAGCACGTCGCCGCCGGGGCCGACGACCTTCGCGTTGCCGACGAAGCGCAGCGACCCGAAGGTGCCGGTCTGGTTGGTGGCGAGCCACACCACCTGGTTCTCCAGCGCGCGGGCGGAGTCGAAGAGGTTGAAGCGGTGGGTCCACCGGTCGTCGGCCACGTCGCCGGCGCCGGCGGTGCGGGAGGCCGGCCAGGCCGAGATGCAGGCGATGACGCGCGCGTCGTCGAGGGCGAGGGCGCGCGCGGCCTCGGGGAAGGCCTTGTCGTAGCAGACCAGCAGGCCCATCCGCCCGACCGGCGAGTCGAAGGCCAGCAGCTCCTCGCCGGCGTCGTAGTACAGGCCCTCGCCGAGCGGCTGGTGCACCTTGCGGTGGACCCCGACCACGCCGTCCCCGGTGACGGCGGCGGCGCTGTTGTAGCGCGCGGTGCCGTCGGCCTCGCAGAGGCCCACCACCACGGTCATGTCGCCCGCGACCTCGGCGACCCGCCGCAGCTCGGGGCCGTCGAGGTCCATCGCGGGCGGGAGGTCCTCGGGCGCGTCGGCGTGGGTGCCGTCGCGGCCGGAGCCGAGCACGGACAGGTACCCGCCGAGGCAGGCCTCGGGGAAGGCGAGGAGCGCGACGTCCTGGGCGCGGGCGGCCTCGACGTACGTCGCGATCTGGGCGAGGTTCTGCTCGACGTCGCGGCCGAAGCCGTCGGCGACGGCGGCGAGGCGGGTGGTGGTCATGCTGCTCCTAGTCCGGTGACGGCGGGTCCCACGGCCTCGGTGACCACGCCGTCGGGCCAGCGCAGGCCGACGCCCGCGCCCTCGACGAGGTCGCCGCAGACGCGGCTGGTGACGGTGTCGGGCAGGGGGGTCGTGGGTGCCCCCGGGGTGTCGGCGGTGACGACGGCGAAGCCGGGGAAGCAGGTGAGCCAGTCGCCGGCGGGGACGCCGTCGGGGGCGGGCACGGCGGCGACGTCGAGCACGGCCCGGCAGCCGCTGGCCTCGGCGAGCATCCCGGTGGTGCCGACGGTGCCGGCCATGGAGACGTCCTTGGCCGCCGCCGGGGCGAGGCGGGCGACGACCTCGCCGGTCGCGCGGAGCTCGGCCGGGCTGCGGGAGGTCGTGGAGTCCCACTGGGTGCCGGTGTAGCCGGGGCGCCAGGCCCCGCCGAGGTCCGCGGTCAGACGCAGCGCGTGACCGGGGCGGCCGCCGCCGCCGGGCACCGGGCGCGAGGTGGCGCCGAGGGCCGTGACCGACAGCGCGGCCGGCACCCCGAGCTGGGTGTGCCCGCCGAGCACCGGCACGCCCCAGGCGGCCGCCGCGTCGAGCAGCCCCCGCAGGACGCGACGGGCGAACGAGGCGTCGCGGGCGCCGACGGCGTCGAGGAGGCCCACGGGGGTCGCGCCCATGGCGGCGAGGTCGTTGAGGTTGACCAGGACCGCGCACCAGCCGGCCCACTCGGGGTCGCGCTCGACCATCGAGGGCAGGATCGCGTCGCAGGCGGCCACGAGCGGCGCACCGGGGACGGGAGCCGCGTCGTCGCCGACCCAGCCCGCCCCTCCACCCCCCAGCGGGTGCTCGGCGAGACGGCCGAGCAGACCGGCGAGCGGCGCCTTCGTCGCGTCGACGAGCCGCTGCACCCGCGCCACGGGCCAGTCCATCTCGACGTGCGCGACGCCGTGGCGGGTGGTGGGCGCCCCCCGCGAGGCCCAGCCGAGCCGGGTGAACAGCGCGGCGTGGCGGGCCTGCACGGCGGCGTCGAACCGCAGCGCCCCGACGTCCTCGGCGGTCGCGCAGGCCGCTCGGACCAGCGCCGCCGCGACCGGGGCCCGCGCGCCACGGGCGCCCGGCGCCACGACCAGGCGGCTGCCGCGCCACCACCCGAGGTCGCGGGACCCGGCGGCGCGGACCGCGGGGTGCGGCGCGGGGTGCACGCGGACGCCGCCGATCACCTGTCCCCGGACGTCGCGGGCCACGAGCACGACGGTGCGGGGGTCGTCGTCGGCCTCGTCGCGGTCGTGGCCGGCGAAGAGCCGCTGGACCTCGACGAACTCGGCACGCCGCAACCCGTCGTACGCCGCACGGTCGGCGGCGTCCGCCCGCCCGACGGTGTAGGCCGGCGCCGGGGCCGCGGGCGCGCGGTGCCCGGTCAGGATGCCGCCGTCGAGCATCACGCCCCCTCGCAGGACAGGGCCGAGCAGGCGCCGCAGGCGGCACAGCCGGCGGCCTGGTCGGAGCCGAGCATCCCGGCCGAGCGCAGCGCCTTCGCGACGCGGGCGGTCACGTCGTAGGTGACGTCGCGCGGCGGGGCGACGGCCCCGTCGACCTCGGTGGCGAGCGTGCCCGCCAGCGGCCGGAAGGGCACGACGAAGGGGTAGACGCCCATCTCGACGAGCCGCTCGGCCCCGGCGACGAGCTCGTCGGGGTCCTCGCCGAGCCCGACCAGGAGGTAGGTGGAGACCTGGTTGCGCCCGAAGACCCGGACCGCCTCGCGCCACGCGGCCTCGTACTCCGCCATCGGGACGCTGCCCTTGCCCGGCATCCACCGACGCCGCACGTCGTCGTCGAGCGACTCGACGTGGATGCCGATCGAGGCCGCGCCGGCCTCCTTGAGCTCGCTGATCGTGGCGAGGTCGCCCGGCGGCTCGCACTGGACCTGGACCGGCAGGTCCGGCACGGCCTCGCGGACGGCGCGCACGCACCGCGCGAGGTGGGTCGCGCCGCGGTCGCGGCCGTTCGAGGTGCCGGTGGTCATCACCATCTGGGTGACCCCGTCGAGCCGGACGGCGGCCTCGGCGACCTCGGCGAGCTGGGCCGGGGTCTTCACGGCGGTCGTCGAGCCGGCGCGCAGCGAGTCCTCGATGGCGCAGAACCGGCAGCGCTGCGACTCGTCGTACCGCACGCAGGTCTGGACGACCGTGGTCGCGAGCACGTGGCCCGAGTGCAGGCGGGCGATCTGCTCGTAGCGGACCCCGTCGGCGGTCACGAGGTCGTAGAAGCGGGGGCGGGCGACCTCCTCCACCCCGAGACCCGTGTCGGCGCCGTCCAGCAGCAACCGCCCGCCGCGCACGGCGTACGGGCTGCGGGGGTTGAGCGGGACGGCGGCGCCCACGCCGTCGATCAGCACGTGGCCGTCGTCGGAGGGGCCGGCGCCTCCGGTGCGGGAGACCGGCGGGTCGAGCAGCCGGATCCCCTGCAGGGCGAGGTCGACGCGGGTGTCGGGGCGGGAGGTCATGCGCGCGCCCTCAGAGGTTGTAGACGGAGTTGATGATGGCGCCCTTGTTGGCGAAGTGGATGACGCAGTCCTGCACGTCGAGCGGGTGGCAGGGCACGACGCCCTCGATCAGGTCCTCCTCGCGGCAGCCGTGCAGGGCCATGCCGAAGCGGCAGCAGAAGACCGTGCCGCCCTCGCCGATGAACGTCTTCAGCGAGTCGTTCATGTTCTGGTTGCCGGGGAAGGCGACGTCGCCCGTCGTGGGGAAGCCGCGCGTGTCCATGCAGGCCAGGGCGCCGGGGCCGTAGAAGTAGATGACGGAGTCGAAGCCCTTCCGCAGCGCACGGGTGGCCTGGAGGATCGCGACGAAGCTGACCGAGGACTCGTGCGGGATGCCGTGCACCAGCGTCAGGTAGCTCTGGCCCTCGCTGGCCTGGTAGTCGGGGAAGATCTTCGTCGAGCCGTAGAGGTTGGTGCCCTTCGCCTGCGAGGGGTGGGGGACCTCGGCCACCGACTTCTCGATGTTGGCCAGGATCTCGTCGTCGAACACGGACATCTGCTCTCCTCGGGATGGGTGGTGCGGATGGGTCCTGCGGGTGGGTCCTGCGGGTGGGTCGGTGGGGCTGCTCAGCCGGAGCCGTAGAGGGCGGTGAAGTTGTCGGCGAAGAAGGCGCGGGCCAGCTCGCCGTCGCCGGCCGCGGCGGCGAGCCGGGCGTGCTCGCCGGCGAAGTCGCCCCAGGGGACGTCGGTGGCGAACAGCACGCGGTCGTGCCCGACGCCGCGGCGCTCGATCTCGGCGACGAGCCAGCCCGGGGCGAAGCCGACGGCCCAGCTGGTGTCGGTCCAGACCTGCTTGCCGGCCTCGACCCAGTCGAAGAACCGGCCACCGATGAGCTTGAGGTGACCGCTCATGCCGCCGCCGAGGTGGACGAGGTGGATGCGCGTCGCGTCGCCGTAGGTCTCGACGAGCTCGCCGACCCGGTCGACGTCGGAGGCGGCGCCCGGAGAGGTGTGCACGTGGACGACGAGGTCGTGGGCGGCGGCGGTGGTGAAGATCCGCTCGAGCTGCTCGGCGCAGTCGGGGTCGTCGACGCCGCCGCCGAGCAGGAAGCTCGTCTTGAGCGCCCGCACGCCGTGCTCGGTGACGAGCCCGAGCGCGGTGTCGTTGCGGGCGGCGTCGGAGGCCTTGGGCGAGACCCACAGGCCGCAGGAGACCCGTGCGTCGGCCGCGGCCGCCTCGAGCGCGAGGGCGTTGAGGTCGAAGGCGACGTCGGGGTCCGGCACGCCGTAGTTGGGCAGCACGAGCGTGCGCTCGACACCCTGTACGTCGAGGCTGCGGCGGAAGTCGGCGACGGTCGCCGCGGCGGTGGTGTCGGGCCGGACGGCCGGTCCGCCGTAGAAGGGGTACGCCGGGAGCTCGCCGATGTGCCGGTGCGCGTCGTGGGGCGCTGCGAGGGCTCGTCGGGCCGGCGGGGTCATGCCGACCAGTCAAGGATCGGGGTGTTTCGGGGTGGTTTCGGGAGGAACTCGTTCTTCGAACCACTGCGTGAGATCGGTGTAACAGGCTCCCGGGATCGGCCGCGCGGCCCCCGTGGCGCCCCTGCGGCTGGTTGGCTGCAGGCGTGGCGGAGGTGACGATCCCGGAGGCGCTCGCGCTGCTGGCCGGGCGGGAGCCCGGAGCGGTCGCGCTGCGGCACGGCGACCAGGTCGTCACCCGCCGCGCCCTGGTCGACCTGGCGGAGCGTGTGGCACGGCGGTGGGTCGCCGAGGGCCTCGGCGTCGACGGGGTCGTCGTGCTGGGCTGCGCGGACCCGGTCGACCTGG
Organism: Nocardioides lentus; assembly: GCF_039529515.1. Classification (NCBI taxonomy): domain Bacteria; kingdom Bacillati; phylum Actinomycetota; class Actinomycetes; order Propionibacteriales; family Nocardioidaceae; genus Nocardioides; species Nocardioides lentus. The sequence goes on along the minus strand of NZ_BAAAMY010000002.1, from coordinate 283,065 downwards.
TCGTCGGCGCCGTCGCGACCTGGCGGGCGGGTGCCACCCCGCTCCCGCTCGCCCCGGGCCTGGCGGCCGACGAGCGGGCCGCGCTCCTCGACCTCGCCCGGCCGGCGCGGGTCGAGGACGGGCCGCTCGACCACCGTCCGGGCCCGTCGGGGACGCTCCTGCCGGAGGTCTCGGCCTCCTCGTGGAAGGTCGCGACGTCCTCCGGCAGCACGGGGCGGCCCAAGCTGGTGCGGGCCGCGGCCCCGGCCCGGGTCGACCCGGACGCCGCGGTCGCGCCCTTCGTGCCGCGGGAGGCCGTGCAGCTCGTCGCCGCGCCGCCCCACGCCGGGGCGGGGTTCGTCTACGCGATGCGCGGCCTCACCTGCGGTCACGAGCTGGTGCTGATGGACGCCCCGGGAGCCGGCGGTGTCGACGCCGGTGAGTGGCTGCGGCTCCTCGCCGCCCACCGGGTGAGCTGGGCGGTGCTGTCGCCGACCACGATGCGCGCGATCTGGCGGCACCCCGACCGCCCGGGCACCGACGTGTCCTCGCTCGACGGCGTCCTCCACCTGGGCGCGCCCTGCCCGGTGGGTCTCAAGCGCGACTGGCTCGCCTGGCTCGGCCCGTCGAGGGTCGTCGAGGTGTACGCCGGCACCGAGTCCGCGGGCGTCGCGATGATCGGCGGCGAGGACTGGCTGCGTCACCCCGGCTCGGTGGGCCGTGGGGTCGGCGGGACCCGCTTCCGGGTCCTGCGGCCCGACGGCGAGGAGTGCGCCCCCGGGGAGGTGGGGGAGGTCGTGATGCGCCGGGCCGCGCCCACCTACTCCTACGTCGGTGCGCCGGCCCAGGACCGCGGCGGCTGGCACAGCCTCGGCGACGCGGGCCGGATGGACGCCGAGGGGTGGTTGTGGGTGCTCGACCGTCTCGCCGACCTCGTGGTCGTGGACGGCACCCGCGTCGCGCCGGCGGAGGTCGAGGCGGTGCTCCTGGAGCACCCCGCGGTCGCCTCCGCGGTGGTCGTCGGCCGCGACGACGGCCTGAGGGCCGTGGTGCAGACGGACGCGCTCGACACGGTCCGCGCGTGGGCGGGGACGCGGCTCGACCCGCCGCTGCTGCCCCGCGGGTGGGAGGCGGTGGACCACCCCCTGCGCGACGCCGCGGGCAAGGCCCGCCGCGCGTCGTACCGCTGAGGGCGACCGCCTACGGTGGCGGGGTGGACGGCGCGGACGCGGGGCTGCGGCGCACCTGGCGGCCCGCCTGGCCGTGCCCGGTCGCGCTCAACCTGCGCATCCTCAAGCGCGGCGGCGGTGACGTCACCTACCGGCAGGACCCCGACGGCACGGTGTGGCGCGGGATCCGGACACCGGCCGGCCCGGCCACGCTGGTCGTCCGCTCGCGCTCGGGCCTCGGCGAGGTCCACGCCGCCGCCTGGGGTCCCGGCGGCGAGTGGGTGCTGGAGCAGCTGCCGGCCATGTGCGGCGCCGAGGACGACCCCTCCGGCTTCGCGCCGCAGCACCCCGTGCTCGTCGAGGCGCAGCGCCGCCACGAGCACTGGCGCCTGACCCGCACCGGCCTCGTCTTCGAGGCCCTGCTGCCGGCCATCATCGAGCAGAAGGTCACCGGCAAGCAGGCCTTCGCCGCGCAGCGGCTGCTCGCCCGCCGGTACGGCGAGCCCGCCCCGGGCCCGGGCGCGGCGCGGGACCTGTGGGTGCCGCCGACCCCCGAGGTGGTCGCGGGCATCCCGTCGTGGGAGTGGCTGCGGATGGGCGTCGACCCGGCCCGGTCGAAGGCCGCCGTCCGCGCCGCCCGGGTGGCGCCGTCGCTCGAGCGGCTCGTCGGCCTGCCGCTCGCCGAGGCGGACCGCCGGCTGCGGACGCTGCCGGGGGTCGGGGTCTGGACGTCGGCCGAGGTGCGCTTCCGCGCGCTCGGGGATGCGGACGCGCTCAGCGTGGGCGACTACCACATCGCGAAGAACGTGACCTGGGCGCTGACCGGGACCGTCGGTGACGACGACGACATGGTCGCGCTGCTCGAGCCCTACCGGCCGCACCGGCACCGCGTGCAGCGCCTCGTCGAGCTCGCCCACCTCTCACGGCCCCGCCGCGGCCCGCGGCTCACCCTCCCCACGCACCTGCCGCGCTGAGGTCCGCGCCGACGACGGTCCCGGCGTACGCCGATCCGCGGTTTCACCAGGTATGTCATCGAACTCGGACTTCTCGCGTCCTGCAGGCCGTGGGAAGTGGTGGTCTTGCGACATACCTGGTGAAACCGCGCGAGCGACCCGGCGGGGTGCCCGACCGGAGCCGGCCGGAAGGCGGCCTCAGAGCAGGGGGCGCAGGGGCGCGAGGACGGCCTCGGCGAAGCGTCGCTGCACCGAGCGCGACTCCCAGTCCGTCAGCGACAGCTCGGTGGCGTTGGTGAGGTCGGTGGTGAAGATCTCCTCCAGCTTGGAGGCCATGCCCTCGTCGATGATCTCGACGTTGATCTCGTAGTTGCCCTGCAGGCTGAGCCGGTCGACGTTGGCGGTGCCGACCGTCGACCAGTTGCCGTCGATGGTCGAGGTCTTGGCGTGCACCATCGCGCCCTCGAAGCGGAAGATCCGCACCCCGGCGAGCAGCATCTGCTCGAAGTAGCCGCGGCTGATCCAGTCGGCCACGATGTGGTTCGACTTCTGCGGCAGCAGGAGCCGTACGTCGACCCCGCGCATGGCCGCGATCCGCAGGGAGTCGACGAATCCCTGGTCGGGGATGAAGTAGGCGTGGGTCATCCACACGTTGCGGGAGGCGCGGGCGATGGCCTCGAGGTACATCGACCGGATGGGGAACATCCACCACCGCGGCACGTTGCGCTGGAACCGGATCGCGGGCTCCCAGCTCGACGCGGTCTCCAGCAGCAGCGGCCGCTCGGTCGAGCGGCGCCACCCGCGACGGCGGTTGAGGTTCCAGAAGTCGGCGAAGGCCCGCTTGAGGTCCCACACGCCGGGGCCGGTGATCCGCACGTGCGTGTCGCGCCACTCGGTGGCGTAGGCGGTGCCGATGTTGTAGCCGCCGACGAACCCGACCGCGTCGTCCACGACGAGGATCTTGCGGTGGTCCCGGCCGTAGCGGGACAGGTCGAGGACGCGAACGCCCGCGTTGTAGAGCGGGTAGCGCAGCACCTTCATCGACTCGGGGAAGCGCTTGAAGCGGGGCGAGACGACGAGGTTCGCGAAGCCGTCGTAGATGCAGTAGACGTCGACGCCGCGCTCGGCGGCCGCGGCGAGCGCGGCCTTGAACCGCTCGCCGACCTCGTCGCCCTTCCAGATGTAGGTCTCCAGCAGCACCTGACGCTGGGCGCCCTCGATCGCGGCGATCATGTCGTCGTAGAGGTGCTGCCCGTAGGTGTACGTCGTGACCTCGCCGCCGCCGACCGGCACGGTCCGCGGCGGGGTGACCGGGAACGCCTTCGGCTTCTTGCCGCGCCGGCGGTAGGAGTCGACGAGCGTCAGCCCGGTGGCCAGGGCGACCTGGAGCCCGAGCAGACCCATCACGGCCCGCCGCAGGACGACCAGCCACCGCTCGGCGGAGGTGGGGGAGCGGCGCGACACGGGCTCAACCTACAAGTCAACCCCCTGGCGCGCAGACAGGCGTTCCTGATAGCAACCTCACAGAGCCGGACACCCGGACGACCGTCCGGGGCGGCTCGGTCATCACGTCACTCTCGGGAGCACCACGATGTCGATCACCCCTGCCCGCAGGACCCCACCCGCCCGTCGCGCCCGGCGCGTCCTCGCCCCGGTCCTGGGCCTGGCCTCGCTCGCCCTGGTCGCCGGCGCGAGCACCGCGCCGACGGCCGTCGCCGCGCCGGACGGCGACGGCGCCGCCCTGAAGGACCTCCCGGCGTACAGCCCCCGCCTCGACGAGCGCCAGCCCTCCGACCGGCGGTTCACGACCGCGCGGGAGTCGTGCAGCGACGCCCCCCGCGAGCTGCCGGTCAACGAGTTCACCGACCATCGCGAGCTCGGCGTCGAGCTCGACCGCATCGAGCGGGTCAGCGAGGGCCGCGTCGACGTCGAGGAGATCGGGCGCTCCAACCGCGGACGCGAGATCTGGTCGGCGCGGGTCGGCACCGGCGACACGGTCGTCATGCTCGTCAGCGAGATCCACGGCAACGAGAAGGTGGGCACGGAGGCCGTCCTGGACCTGCTCGAGTGGGTCGGCACCCGCGAGACCGCGAAGGCGAAGCGGTGGCGCGACGAGCTGACCATCGTCGCGGTCCCGAAGATGAACCCCGACGGCGCCGAGCTCGACCGTCGCGGCAACGACCAGACGTGGTCCGAGGTCACCGCCCGCTTCCCGCAGCTGCGGGGCAGCGAGGAGGCGTGGAACTACTACGACACCCCGCGCACCGGCGACGACTACGCCGCCGCGCCCGGCTTCGACACGAACCGCGACTTCAACCCCGACCTCGACTACTTCCCGCGCGCGGAGGACTTCCCAGGCAGCTCGGAGGAGACCGGCTGGTACATCACGCCCGAGGCCCGCACGGTGCGCGACCTCTACCGCGGGCTGACCGCGGAGTTCGGCGAGGTCGACACCTACGTCGACCTGCACCACCAGGGCGCCTGCTACGTGATGCCCGACGACCCCGACGAGTTCGTGACGATGTCGATCTCGGGCCAGTTCGTGGCCGACCCGGCCACGAAGCCCGAGTACGCCGAGTACGCGGCCGACTACGACCTCGACTACTCCAAGCGCCTCAACGTCGCGGTCAACCGCTCGCTGCAGGCCGCCGCCGCGGACCGGCCGCTGTTCGGCAACATCACGCTCTACCCCCAGGACATCGACCTGCCCGGCACGGCCCTCGGCTCGTTCGCGCTCAACGGCAGCGGTGCCGTGCTGTTCGAGATCCGCGGCCAGACGCAGACGCTCGGCCAGCGCTACCGCGCCGTGCTGACGCGGGCGGCGTACCTCGGCCTGGACGGGATGCTGTCCTCGATCGCCTCCGGCCAGGTGGACCGCCTCGACCCGGCCGAGTACGACGCGATCCCGCCGCGCGGCCCCAGCATCGGCTCGGCGCGCGCCGCCGACGAGGACGCCCGCGTCCTGCGCCAGCAGCAGCGGGACTGACCCGGCGGCTGACCGGGGACCCGGTCACGCCCCGCGGCCACCCGTGAGGAGGTCCTCCATGCGGGTGGCCGCGGTGCAGTCGCTCCCGGGCACGAGACCGAGTCCGAGCAGGGTCGTCGCCACGTCGGCCAGGTCGCAGTTGCGGACCGGTGGCGGGTCGCCGTAGCCCGGACGGGCGTCACCCGGGTCCTGGAGCCCCGGGGCCAGGTCGTAGAGGTCCCCGCGGGGGACGCCCGGGCCCCAGACCACGAACGGCACCGTGTACGACGACGCCAGTGCGGGGTCCTCGTGGGAACGCCCGGCGCCGCCGTGGTCGGCGGTCAGGACGACCGTCGTCGTCGCGCGGAGGTCCGCGTCGGCGCGGAGGACCGCGAGCACCCGGCCGAGCGCGCGGTCGGCGCGGCGGACCGCACGCAGGTACGGCGCGGACATCCACCCCGAGCGGTGGCCGGCGAGGTCAGGGTCGGCGAGGTGCAGGAACGTGAAGGTCCGGCGCCCGGTCGCGACGTCGCGGCTCGCGCGGCGTGCCAGCACCTCGATCGGGGCCGCGACGACGCTCCGGTCCACCGCGTCGGGCCAGGTGCGCTCGAAGATCGCGAACTTGGTCTTGCCCGAGAACAGGGCCGTGGAGCCGCCGGCCCCGGCCACGACGGTGAAGACCGACGCCAACGCGCGTCCGTCCTCGTCGGGCGGCACCACCGGCCCCACGACGTCGTCGTTCCAGGTCACGCCGTGGCCGCCCTCGTCCCGGTCGATCCGGCGCCCGGTGATCATGCCCACGTGGTTGGGCAGCGTCACGGTCTGCTCGACGGCGGTGCGTGCGTCCAGGGTGCCGGCCCCCCGGTCGAGGAGGAAGGAGATCGCGGGCGCGCCCCGGCGTCCGAGCACCTCGATCGCCTCGGGCGTCAGACCGTCGACGGACACGGCGACCACGCGCGCTTCGGGCTCTCCGCCCGCGGGTGCCACCGTGGCCCGGGCACTGGGACCGTCCTCTGGCGGCTCCGTTCCCGGTGCACCCGGCCAGGCGGCGCACGACACGGCGACGCCGGCCAGCACCAGCAGCGCGGCGACTCGGGCCCGCCGGGGTGCACCCGTGCCCGCCGGGACCGGCCTGCGCGTGGTGCCGGGGGAGGTCATCCCTCAGTCCGCCGCGGCGCGGAGCGTCCGGGCGGGGCGCATCCGATAGCGGAGGTGCCCGGCGTCGGTGGCCTCGCGGGTGGGCCCGTAGACCGTCATCGACCAGGGGTGATCGGCGTACATGACGGCGGACTTGTAGGTCATCTCGGTCGTGGAGAACCCCCGCCACAGCAGCCGGCCACCCTCCTCGGGCACCGGGGGCGAGGTCATGTCGGTCTCGTAGTAGGTGCGGGCGGCGCCGACGTTCTCCCAGCGCGACAGCGCGATCCGCAGGTCACCGACCTCACAGCTGCGGATCAGGCGCCGCGGCTGCTGCACCGAGGTGCAGGCGTCCAGCTCCACCGCGGGGAACACCCAGGCGAACGCGGTCGGGCTGTCGTCGGGGCCCTCCGGGCACTCGTCGGCCCCCGCGGCGGGCCGGCCGGTCCAGCAGCGCACGGGCCCGTCCGCTCCCGCCGACGATCGCCGGGTCATCTCGGCGGCGGCCTCCCCGCCGGGCTCCGCGGCCCCGCCGTCCTTCGCCCCGGTCCCCGTCGCCGTGCTGCCGGCCTCCGTGCTCGTGCTGTCCCGTGCGAGCGACATCGCGAGGCCGCCGGCTCCGACCGCCAGCACGAGCACCGCGGCGACGGCCAGGCCCAGCAGGGTCGCCCGCCGCGTCGACGGACGTCGCGACGGGGCGGGCGGTCCCGCGGCCGGGGTGTACGCCGCACCGTGGAGCGCGGGGTACGGCGGCGTGCGCGGAGGGGAGTGGGGCGTGGCGTGGGACGGGGCGGACGCGAGGCCGGTGGGGACGTCCTCGGTGGGGGACCCGCCGGACGCGCAGGCGCGGCAGGCGTCCCAGGGGGAGGGAAGCGGCGCGCCGCACTGGCTGCAGAACCTACGGGTCCCCATGTCACGTCCTCGTCGGTCGGGCCGTCCCCACGCGGCCGGTGGCCGCACGGTAGGCGGTGCCGCGCCGCCGTGCAGCCCTGGTCTGGACCGGTCGGGGGGCGCAGCGGCACCCCTGCGGCCGGGTCAGTCGACCAGGTGGCGGGCGGTCTCCGCGTACGTCGCCCGGGCGGTCGGCCCGTCGAGCAGCAGGCGGTGCGCGGCGGCCCGGGCGAGGGCGCCCCGCTCGGTCGGGGTCGACCAGGCACGCAGCAGCGAGGGGACGCCGCCCGCGCGGACGGCGTCGACCGCGGCCAGCGCGTCCGCCCACAGCGGGGGTCGCCACGACGGCACCACGCCCGTCACCACCGGGGCGCCGGCGGCGTCGAGCAGGACGTTGCCCCCGAGCTCGGCGTGCACCAGCTGGGCGGGACGCGAGTCGTCGTACGGCGTCGCGAGGAGGTCTGCGACCAGGTCCGCGAGCTCTGCGCCCCCGTGGCGCCGGGCCGTGGCGATCGCCTCGTCCGCGTCGTCGAACACCAGCCGCTCGATCTCGGCGCCACGGTCGCGGCGCGGTGCCGCACCGCTGGGCGGCTCGGGCACCGCCACGGCCAGCTCGGCGTGCAGCAGCCGACCGGCCGCGAGCACGACGTCGAGGTCCTCGCACACCCGGGTGCCGGGCTCGTAGCGGGTGGCCGCCCAGCCCTCGACGACCCACGACCCGTCCCGGGCCGGGACCGGGACGGCGAGCCGGAGGTCGCGCGCCGACCGCGCGGGCCGCTCGTCCATCGCGACCGCCAGGCGGGCCAGCACCGGGGAGAGCCAGCCCTGCACGGCCGGGTCGCGGTCGGGGGTCAGGAGCAGGTCGCCGGCGACCACCGTGGCACCGCGTCCCCCGGGCACCGGGCGGACGTCGCCGGGCACCGCGAAGAGGTCGAGGACCCCCTCGGGCACCGGGCCGAGATCGAGATCGAGCACGCGACGATGGTAGTGATCGGCAATCGTTGGTGTGGCCAAACGTCTCGGACCCGTCGGGCCCGTGGACGGCCCGGTCGCGACCGCCCTCGCCGCCGTCGGCCGCGGGGCCTCGCGTCCCGGATCGGCTGTCGGCGGCCGGTCGTAGTCTGGATGCATGCGACCCGTCACCGATCTGGAGCGCCGCGTGGCGCCGTTCACGGTGGTCTCCGACTACCAGCCCGCGGGCGACCAGCCGGCCGCGATCAAGGAGATCTCGCGACGGGTCGAGGGCGGCACCGAGGACGTCGTGCTGCTCGGCGCGACCGGCACCGGCAAGACGGCGACGGTGGCGTGGGTGGCCGAGCAGGTGCAGCGACCCGTGCTGGTGATGCAGCCCAACAAGACCCTCGCGGCGCAGTTCGCCAACGAGCTGCGGCAGCTCTTCCCGGACAACGCGGTCGAGTACTTCGTGTCGTACTACGACTACTACCAGCCCGAGGCCTACGTCCCGCAGACCGACACCTACATCGAGAAGGACTCCTCCATCAACGAGGAGGTGGAGCGGCTGCGGCACTCGGCGACCAACTCGCTGCTGACGCGGCGCGACGTCATCGTCGTCTCGACCGTCTCCTGCATCTACGGCCTCGGCACCCCGCAGGAGTACGTCGACCGCATGGTGCGCCTGCGGGTGGGCGACGTGCGCGACCGCGACGAGCTGCTGCGCCGGCTCGTCGAGATCCAGTACACGCGCAACGACATGTCCTTCACGCGCGGCACGTTCCGCGTGCGGGGCGACACCCTCGAGATCTTCCCGGTCTACGAGGAGCACGCGGTCCGCATCGAGTTCTTCGGCGACGAGATCGAGCGGCTGTCCTCGCTGCACGCGGTGACCGGCGAGGTGCTCACCGAGGACACCGAGCTCTACGTCTTCCCCGCGAGCCACTACGTCGCCGGGCCCGAGCGCATGGAGCGCGCGATCGCGGGCATCGAGGCCGAGCTCGCCGAGCAGCTGCAGGTCTTCGAGGCCCAGGGCAAGCTGCTCGAGGCCCAGCGGCTGCGGATGCGCACGACCTACGACATCGAGATGATGCGCCAGGTCGGGTCCTGCTCGGGCATCGAGAACTACTCGATGCACATGGACGGCCGCAGCCGCGGCTCGGCGCCCAACACGCTGCTCGACTACTTCCCCGAGGACTTCGTCCTCGTCGTCGACGAGTCCCACGTGGCGGTGCCGCAGATCGGCGGCATGTACGAGGGCGACATGTCCCGCAAGCGCAACCTGGTCGACCACGGCTTCCGGCTGCCGAGCGCCATGGACAACCGCCCGCTGCGCTGGGAGGAGTTCCTCGAGCGGATCGGGCAGACCATCTACCTCTCCGCGACCCCGGGCGACTACGAGCTCGACAAGGTCGGGGGCGACGTGGTCGAGCAGATCATCCGCCCGACCGGCCTGATCGACCCCGAGGTCATCGTCAAGCCCACCAAGGGTCAGATCGACGACCTCATGGCCGAGATCCGCGACCGCACCGACAAGGGCGAGCGCGTGCTGGTGACGACGCTGACCAAGAAGATGTCGGAGGACCTCACCGACTACCTCCTCGACCACGACGTCCGCACCCGCTACCTGCACTCGGAGGTCGACACTCTCAAGCGGATCGAGCTGCTGCGCGACCTGCGGCTCGGCACCTACGACGTGCTGGTCGGCATCAACCTGCTGCGCGAGGGCCTCGACCTCCCGGAGGTCTCGCTGGTCGCGATCCTGGACGCCGACAAGGAGGGCTTCCTGCGCTCCGACAAGTCGCTGATCCAGACGATCGGCCGCGCGGCCCGCAACGTGTCGGGCCAGGTCCTGATGTACGCCGACACCATCACGCCGTCGATGGAGTCGGCGATCGACGAGACCAACCGTCGCCGCGCCAAGCAGGTCGCCTACAACACCGAGAAGGGCGTCGATCCGCAGCCGCTGCGCAAGAAGATCGCCGACATCACCGACATGCTCGCCCGCGAGGACGAGAACACCCAGGCCCTGCTCGAGACGTGGGCCGGCACGGCGGCCAAGGGCCGCGCCGGCGGCGTCAAGGCCAAGCAGCCGGTCCCGGCGCTGAGCCGGGCGAGCGGCGAGCAGCCGCCCGTCAGCGACATGCCGACCGCGGACCTGGCCAACCTGGTCCAGGAGCTGACCACCCAGATGCACAACGCGGCCGCCGAGCTGCAGTTCGAGGTCGCCGCGCGCCTGCGCGACGAGATCGGCGACCTGAAGAAGGAGCTGCGTCAGATGATGGAGGCCACGAAGTGAGGGCGGTCCGGTGAGCGTCCGGACGGTGCAGGTGACGTTCGACTGCGCCGACCCGGCCGCGCTGTCGGCGTTCTGGTGCGCGGTGCTCGGCTACGTCGTCGACCCGCCCCCGCCGGGCTTCGACTCCTGGCCGGCCGCGCTGGAGTCGTGGGGCGTCCCGGAGTCGGAGTGGAACTCCCGCTCCGCCTGCGGAGCCCCCGACGGCGACGGGCCGCGACTGTTCTTCCAGCGGGTCCCCGAGCCGAAGTCGGCGAAGAACCGGGTCCACCTCGACGTCCGTGCCGCCCCCGGCCTGACGGGCGAGGCGCGCGGGGACGCGCTCGAGGCCGAGGCCGCGCGCCTCGTGGCGCTCGGCGCCACCCGGGTGCGCCGCCTCGACGCCACCCCGACCGAGGAGGTCTGCCTCGTCATGGCCGATCCCGAGGGCAACGAGTTCTGCCTGGACTGACGTCGCGTCCGCGCCCTCCGCGCCGTCCGCGCCCTCCGCGCCGTGCGCATCCGGGCCGGTCCGCGGCCCGTCGTACGCTCCGGCCATGAGCACCTCCATCGACCTGGGCCGGCCCGTCGCGGGCGACGTCGTCGACCTGATCCTCGACGACCACCGCCGCTTCGAGACCCTCCTGCGCGACCTGCGGGACTCCTCCGCGGACCGCGACGCCGTCCGGCGGGCGTTCTCGGCGCTCCACGTCGCCCACGCGCTGGCCGAGGAGACCCACGTCTACCCGCGACTGCAGAAGCGCGGGGCGGTCGGTGAGCACGAGGCCGAGCACGGTGAGGAGGAGCACGCCGAGGGCCACGAGGCGCTGCTCGCGGTGCTCGAGCTGAAGGGCACGGACACCCAGGCCTTCGACGACGCGGTCGAGGAGCTGGCCACCGCGGTCAACCACCACCTGACCGAGGAGGAGCTGACCATCCTCAACCCGGCCCGCGACGAGGTCTCCGACCGGGAGCGCGCCGAGCTGGGCCGCACCTTCGCCGAGGCCCGCAACGCGGCCATCGACGACGACTGCGGCGCCGTCGACAACGTGCGCCGGATCGTCGCGGAGGCCCGCGGCGAGGGCCTGCTCGACGAGGAGCCCGAGGAGGGCTGATCCCCGATCGCCGGCTCCCGGCCCGGGGGCTAGCCTCGGGTGAGTGCCCACCCCGACCCGACGCCTCCAGCTGACGGTCTGGGGGGTGGGACTCGCCTGCTACCTCCTGGCCGTGTTCCACCGGTCGTCGCTCGCCGTCGCGGGTCTCGACGCGGCCGAGCGGTTCGGCATCTCGGCCGCGCAGCTCTCGACGTTCGTCATGCTCCAGCTGCTGGTCTACGCCGGCATGCAGATCCCGGTGGGCCTGCTCATCGACCGCTTCGGCTCGCGGAGCATCCTGCTGATCGGCACCGCGCTGATGGTCGTCTCCCAGGCCGGGTTCGCCCTGGTCGGGAGCTTCCCGCTCGCGGTCGCCATGCGCGTCGGCGTCGGGGTCGGTGACGCCATGACCTTCGTGTGCGTGCTGCGGATGCTGAGCAGCTGGTTCGCCCCGCGCCGGATCCCGCTGATGACCCAGCTGACGGGCACCCTCGGCCAGTCCGGGGCGATCGTCGCGGCGGTGCCGATGACGTTCGCGCTCGGCACGATCGGCTGGACCGGCGCCTACCTCACCGCCGCCGGCGTGGGCGCGGTGGTGGGCCTGCTCGCGCTCGTCGTGCTCGCCGACACCCCCGAGGTGCGGCGGCTGCGCGGCGCCCCGATGTCGCTGACCGGCGTCCGGATCAGCCTGGCCGCCTCGTGGGCGCACCCCGGCACCCGCCTGGGGTTCTGGATCCACTTCACCACCCAGTTCAGCTCCACCACGCTCAGCCTGCTGTGGGGCTTCCCGTTCCTCGTGCGCGGCGAGGGGCGCAGCGCCGCCGAGGCCGGCCTGCTGCTGTCGCTGATCATCGTCGCCGTGATGGCCACCGGACCGCTGATGGGCGTGTTCATCGGCAAGGTGCCGTGGCACCGCTCCACCCTGGCGATCACCGTGGTGTGGTCGCTGATGGCCACCTGGGCGGTGGTGCTGCTGTGGCCCGGCGACTCCCCGCTGTGGCTGCTCCTGGTCCTGATGGTCGTGGTCGGCGTCGGTGGGCCGGCCTCGATGATCGGCTTCGACCTCGGCCGCACCTCCAACCCGGCCGAGCGGCTCGCCAGCGCGACGGGGATCATCAACCAGGGCGGCTTCGTGGCCAGCCTCCTGCTCGTCGTGGCGATCGGGCTCGTGCTCGACTGGCGCACGCCCGGCACCAGCACGGCCTACACGCCCGAGTCCTTCCGCTGGGCGATGGCGACCCAGTACGTGCTGTGGGGCGTCGGCCTGCTCCAGCTCTGGCGCTGGCGTCGTCGCACCCGCACGCTCATCCGCGCCGAGGGTGGCGGGCCAGCCAACGTGCCAGGAACGGCATGAGGAGCAGGATCGCCAGCAGCCGGACCACCTGCAGCGTCAGCACGTAGGTCGCGTCGGCGTCGCCGTCCACCGCGGTCGCCAGCACCGCGAACAGCCCGCCCGGGGTGGTGGCGAGGTACGCCGTGAGCGGGTCGACGTCGGTGGTGAGCACCAGCAGCGCCCCCATGGCCGCGCACGCCAGCACCAGGCCGAGGATCAGCCCCAGCACGACCGGCACCATGCGGGTGATCGCCCGCAGCGAGTCGCGCGTGAACCGCAGCCCCACCTGCACGCCGATCAGCGCGTACGCCGGCCACTGCAGCCAGACCGGCACCGCCACCGTGCCCAGGAGCCCGCTCGCCGCGACCACGGCGGCCACCGCGAGCGGCAGCAGGAGGCCGCCCGCCGAGACCGGGCGCAGGCGGTGCAGCAGGAGCCCGCCGCCGACGGCGAGGAGCACGAAGAGGAGGTCGCCGCCGAGGTCGGTCGGGCCGCTCGCGGGACCGGTGTCGGCGCCCGCCCCGGCGCCGGGCAGCGTGAGCGCCACGGCGGGCATCACCACGAGGATCAGCAGCACCCGCAGGTACTGCACCACCGCCACCACGCGCTCGTCCGCGCCGAGCTCGCGGGAGACCGCCACCACACCGGAGGCGCCGCCCGCGATCATCGCGAACACGCCGGTCGGCAGGTCCACGTCGCGGCGCAGCGCCAGGAGCCACCCGGCCAGCAGGCTCAGCGCCAGGGTCCCGACCGTCACCAGGACGACGGGCAGCAGGTCGGTGCCCAGCCGGCGCAGGGTGTCCACGCTCACCACGGCGCCGATGGTGGCGCCGAGCAGCGCCTGCCCCAGCCGGCCGGCCGGCGCCGGCAGGTCGAGGCGCACCGGGGCCAGCAGCGCCCAGGCCAGGCCCACCAGCAGGGGCCCGAACAGCGCGGGCGTCGGCAGGCGTACCACCCAGAGCAGCGCGGTCGCGGCCACCGAGGCCAGGGCCACCAGTGCCCACGCCGACCCGGTGCGGCCCCGCTCGCTCACCGCTCCACTCTCCCAGCGGCGCGGGCAGGACCTCGACACCGGTCCTCGTCCCGGACAGGATCGCCCGCATGAGCCCCGACACGTCGGCCGCGGGTCCCGCGGCCGGGCAGCCGCCCCGCAGCCCCAGCCACGCGGTGGAGGTCGACCTGCTGGTCGTCGGCGCCGGGCCGACCGGGCTCTACGCCGCCTACTACGCGGGCTTCCGCGCCCTGCGGGTCGCGGTGGTGGACTCGCTGCCGGAGCTCGGCGGCCAGATCACCGCGATGTACCCGGAGAAGCAGATCCTCGACGTGGCCGGCTTCCCCTCGGTGCGGGGGCGTGACCTGGTCGAGGGCCTGGTGGCGCAGGCGGCGACCGCGGACCCGGCGTACTTCCTCGACCGGACGGCGCTCACCCTGGCCCACGTGCCGGCCCCCGACGGTGGGTCCGAGCGGGTCGTCGTCGGGCTCGACGACGGCACCGAGATCACCGCCGGGGCCGTCCTCGTCACCGCGGGCATCGGCAAGTTCAGCCCCCGACCGCTGCCGGCCGGCGAGGGGTGGCTCGGACGGGGCCTGGAGTTCTTCGTGCCCAGCTTCGCACCGTACGGCGGCAAGGACGTGGTGGTGGTCGGCGGCGGCGACTCCGCGTTCGACTGGGCCCAGCACCTCGAGCCGATCGCCCGCTCCGTGACGCTCGTGCACCGCCGCGACGCCTTCCGCGCCCACGAGCGCACCGTGGCGGAGGTCCGAGCCAGCGGGGTGGAGATCGTGACCCGGGCGGAGGTCACCGCCCTGCGCGGCGAGCACCTGCTCGAGGAGGTCGACCTGCGGGTGGACGGGGAGCCGCGCACCCTGCCCGCGCAGGCGCTCGTCGCCGCCCTGGGGTTCGTCGCGGACCTCGGCGCCCTGCGCGAGTGGGGGCTCGAGACCGACAAGCGTCACGTGCTCGTCGACTCGGCGATGCGCACCAACCTGCCCCGCGTGTACGCGGCCGGCGACATCACCGAGTACGACGGCAAGGTGCGGCTGATCGCCGTCGGGTTCGGGGAGGCCGCGACCGCCGTCAACAACGCCGCCGTCGACGTCGACCCCACCGCCCACGTCTTCCCGGGCCACTCGTCGGCCCTCTGACGCGCGCCCCTAGGCTGGCTCCGACGCCGGGCCTACTGGCGGGTAACGAGTCGGGACGGGAGGGGCCGATGCGGGTCGCGCTGCTGTCCTACCGCAGCAAGCCGCACGGCGGCGGGCAGGGCGTCTACGTCCGCCACCTCTCCCGCGAGCTCGTGGCCCTCGGCCACACCGTCGAGGTCTTCTCCGGCCAGCCCTACCCCGAGCTCGACCCCGGCGTCGCGCTGACGAAGGTGCCCAGCCTCGACCTGTACCGCGAGCCGGACCCGTTCCGCACCCCGCGGCTGCGCGAGTTCCGCGACCTCCTCGACGTCGTGGAGTACCTCACGATGTGCACCGCCGGCTTCGGCGAGCCCCGGACCTTCTCCCACCGGGTGCGGCGCGTGCTGGCGGCCCGCGCCGGCGAGTTCGACGTCGCCCACGACAACCAGACCCTCGGCGACGGGATCCTCGGCGTCGAGGCCGACGGCCTGCCGGTCGTCACCACCATCCACCACCCGATCACGCGGGACCGTCGGATCGACCTCGCGCAGGCCACCTCGTGGCGGCGGCGGCTCACGCTGCGCCGCTGGTACGGCTTCCTACGCATGCAGACCCGCGTCGCGCGTCGCTCTCGGTCGGTGATCACGGTCTCGGAGTCCTCCGCGCGCGACATCGCCGCCGAGTTCGGGGTCGACCCGGCACGGATGCGGGTCGTGCCGCTCGGCGCGGACGCGAGGTTCGTGCCGCCCACGACGCCGCGGGTGCCCGGTCGGATCCTGGCCATGGCCAGCGCCGACGCGCCCCTGAAGGGGATCGCGACGCTGCTCGAGGCCTTCGCCAAGCTCCGCACCGAGCGCGACGTGTCGCTGGTGCTCGTCGCGCGGCCCACCCCGGGCGGCGTCACCGAGCGCCTCGTCGGCGAGCTCGGGATCGCCGAGGACGTGCAGTTCGTCCACGGTCTCGACGACGAGGAGCTCGTCGCCTGGATGGGCTCGGCCGAGGTCGGCTGCGTGCCCTCGCTCTACGAGGGGTTCTCGCTGCCGACCGCGGAGCTCATGGCCTGCGCGACCCCGCTGGTGGTGTCGCGGGCCGGTGCGATCCCGGAGGTCGTGGGCGAGGACGGCGCGTGCGCGGACCTGGTCACCCCCGGCGACGTCGGCGAGCTCGAGCAGGCGCTCGGCGCGCTGCTCGACGACCCGGTCCGCCGGGCCCGGATGGGCGAGGCCGGCCGGCGGCGCGTGTCCGAGCGGTTCAGCTGGCGGGCGGTCGCCGAGGCCACCGTCGAGGCGTACGAGGAGGCCCTGGCGGCCTCCAGGGAGGAGCACACCGGTGCTGACCGTTGACTTCGACCGGCTCGGGCTGTCGCCCGGGGAGCGGGTCCTCGACATGGGCTGCGGCGCGGGGCGCCACGCCTTCGAGGCCTACCGCCGCGGCGCCGACGTGGTGGCCTTCGACCAGGACGTCGAGGAGCTCGAGGCGGTCCGCGAGCTCTTCGTCGCGATGGCCGAGGAGGGCCAGGTGCCGGCGGGTGCGACCGCCGACGTCAAGGAGGGGGACGCGCTCGCGCTGCCCTTCGGCGACGGCGAGTTCGACCGGGTCGTGGCCGCCGAGGTGCTCGAGCACATCCCCGCCGACCTCACCGCGATCGCCGAGCTCGCCCGGGTGCTGCGTCCGGGCGGGACGATGGCCGTCACCGTGCCGCGCTGGTTCCCCGAGCTCGTCTGCTGGAGCCTGTCTACGGAGTACCACTCCAACCCGGGCGGCCACATCCGCATCTACTCCGACGCCGAGCTCGTCACCAAGCTGACCGGCGCCGGCCTCGAGCTGCTGGGCAAGGACCACGTGCACGGGCTGCACACGCCGTACTGGTGGATCAAGTGCGCGGTCGGGGTCCGCAAGGACCGTCACCCGCTGGTGCGCGCCTACCACCAGGTGCTGGTCTGGGACATCATGAGGCGGCCGCTCGCGACCCGCCTCGCGGAGCGGGTGCTCGACCCGCTGGTCGGCAAGAGCATGGTGCTCTACCTCCGCAAGCCCGCATGAGCGTCGTCCCGTACGTCGGGGGCGTGCTCGACGCGGCGGCCGTGGCGGCCAGCGTCGCCTCCATCGAGGCGGTCCAGGAGGCGGACGGGGCCATCCCGTGGGAGCCCGGCCGGCACGCCGACGTGTGGAACCACGTCGAGGCCGCGATGGCGCTGGTCGTGGGCGGTCGCGACGCGGCGGCCGACCGGGCCTACGACTGGGTGCTCGGCCTGCAGCGACCCGACGGGTCCTGGCCCACCAGCGTGGTCGACGGCGTGGTGACCGACGACGCCGGCGACGCCAACTTCTCCGCCTACCTCGCGGTCGGGGTGTGGCACCACTGGCTGGTGCGGCGCGACGACGCGTTCGTGCGCCGCTGCTGGCCCGCGGTGCGCGCCGGCCTGGACTGGGTCACCGAGCTGCAGCTGCCGTTCGGCGGCATCCCCTGGCAGGAGTGCTGGGTCGACGGCCGGCCCTCCCACGTGCACGAGGACGGCGCGCTGCTCGCCGGCGGCTCGAGCATCTACCAGGCGCTGCGGGCCGGCGTGGCGATCGCCGAGCTGCTCGGTCGCCCCCAGCCCGGCTGGGAGCTCGCCGGGGGACGTCTCGGGCACGCCGTACGACGGCACCCGGACGGGTTCATGGACAAGTCCACCTTCGCGATGGACTGGTACTACCCGGTGCTCGGCGGGGCGGTGCGGGGCGCGGAGGGCCGGGCGCTGCTGGCGGCCCGCTGGGACGAGTTCGTCGTGCCGGGCCTCGGCGTGCGCTGCGTCTCGACCAACCCGTGGGTCACCGGCGCGGAGACCGCCGAGCTGGTGATGGCGCTCGACGCGCTGGGGGAGACCGGCACCGCGTTGCGCCTGCTCGGCGACCTGCAGCACCTGCGGGAGGACGACGGCCGCTACGCCACCGGGTTCGTCTACGACGACGGCGTCCGCTGGCCGCCGGAGCACACCACGTTCACCGCCGGTGCGGTCGTGCTCGCCGCGGACGCCCTGGGGGAGCGGCACGGCGCCGCCACCCCCGGGTCGGGGATCATGCGCGGCACCTCGCTGGCGCCCCGGTTCCCCGAGCTGGCGCTGGAGTGCGGCTGCGCGGGGGACCGCGACCCGGTCAGCTGACGGGTTCGCCCGCCGCGCCGCGGACGCGGCGCAGCACCCGCATCGAGCCGCACGCCCCGTCCGCGCCCGGTACCTCGGCGAAGTCTCCCGAGGCCAGCGCACGCCGCCAGACGTCGTACGGCGGGCGGCCCCCGTCGGCGGGGTCGGGGAAGACGTCGTGGATGACCAGCAGCCCGCCGGGGCCCAGCCAGCGCGCCCAGCCGGTGTAGTCGTCGTGGGCGGGACCCTCGCCGTGGCCGCCGTCGACGAAGACCATCGCCAACGGCGTGCGCCACACGGCCGCGACCACCGTCGAGTCGCCGACCACGGGGACGACGACGTCCTCGAGGCCGGTGTCGACCAGGGTGCGGCGCAGGTGCGGCAGGGTGTCGATCCGGCCGGTCCGCGGGTCCACCAGCGACGGGTCGTGGTGCTCCCAGCCGGGCTGGTTCTCCTCCGAGCCGTGGTGGTGGTCGACGGTGAGGACGACCCGTCCCTCGCCCCCGGCCTCCAGCGCCGCGGCACCGAGGTAGACGGCGGACTTGCCGCACCAGCTGCCGATCTCCAGGACCGGGCCCTCCGCGAGGGCGACGAGCGCCCAGCGGTGCAGGAACAGGCCCTCGTCGTCGGGCATGAAGCCCGTCGTCCGGCGGGCCGCGTCGAGCAGGTCGGGCCTCACGCCGCCAGGAAGGAGCGGTCCGTGAGGATCAGCGGGCCGTCCTCGGTGACGGCGATGGTGTGCTCGGAGTGGGCCCCCCGCGAGCCGTCGGCGCTGCGCAGCGTCCAGCCGTCCGCGTCGGTGTAGATCTCGTCGGTCGTGTGCAGGAACCACGGCTCGATCGCGATCACGAGGCCCGGCTTGAGCGGGAAGCCGCGGCCCGGCCGGCCGTCGTTCGGCACGTGCGGGTCGCCGTGCATCGTGCGCCCGACGCCGTGGCCGCCGAACTGGGTGTTGATCAGGTAGCCGTCGGCCCGCGCGACCTCGGCGATGGCGTGGGAGATGTCCCCGATGCGGTTGCCGGCCCGGGCGGCGTCGATGCCGGCGACCAGCGCGCGCTCGGTGGTGTCGATGAGCCGCAGGTCCTCGTCGCGGGGGGTGCCGACGACGACGCTGCGTGCCGAGTCCGACACCCAGCCGTCGACGGCCACCGCGAAGTCGACGCTCAGCAGGTCGCCGTCCTTCAGCCGGTAGTCGTGGGGGAGCCCGTGCAGCACCGCGTCGTTGACGGAGGTGCACAGCACCTTGCCGAACGGCGAGGCCCCGAACGACGGGTGGTAGTCGATGTAGCAGGACTCGGCCCCGCGCTTCGTGATCATCTCGTGCGCGAGGGCGTCGAGCTCCAGCAGGTTGACCCCGACGTCCGCGGCCTGTGCGAGGGCCTCGAGCACCTCCGCGACGAAGCGGCCGGCCGGCTTCATCTCCTCGATCTGGGTGGGCGTGCGGAGCTCGATCATGCCCCCGACTCTGCCAGATCCGCCGTCGCGGCCGACAACCGACGGCGCCGCCCCACCCACCCGGCGACGGGTCCGCGTCGCCTGTGGCAGGGGTCTCCCGGGCTCGCCCGCTCGTCCCGGCCTGGCGCCCCGCCACCGGCCACGGGCAGGTGGAGGGGACGGGTCACCGCGCGCTCCGGCGGCTACTTCGGCTCGGGCTCCTCGACCTGGCGGCCCAGGCTGGCGATGGCGAGCAGGACCAGCGCGGAGCCGACGACGCCGGCGGGGGTGAGGGTCTCGCCGAGGAACGCGACCGCGATCAGGACGGCGGTCACGGGCTCGAGCAGGGTGGCCACCACGACCGTGCCGCTCGGGGTCGTGCGCAGCCCGGCGAACAGCAGCACGTAGGCGAGCGCCATCGTCACGACCCCGAGGTAGACGAGCAGCGACCAGACGCGGGGGTCGTCGGTGGTCCGCTGCTGGCCGAGGACCGTCGAGCTCACGACGCCCAGGGGGACCAGCGCGAGCGCGACCACCGACAGGGTGACGGTCGCGACGGGGACGGCGCCGTAGGTCTGCGTGAGCGGCGCGCCGACCTCCGCCGACAACGCGTACGACGTGCCCGACGCGAGCGCGACCAGCACGCCGGTCGTCGTGGTCTCGCCGCCGGGGGCGTGACCGCCGCCGAGCAGGCTGACGAGCACCAGACCGGTGAGGGCGACGCCGACGGTGGTGGCCTGGGCGGGGGACGGGGCCCGGCGGTCGCGGACGGCGTGCAGCACCAGCAGCAGCACCGGCGGGATGCCCATCGCGACCACGGTCGCGACGCTGACGCCGGTGGCCAGCACGGCCACGAAGAAGAGCATCTGGAAGGCCGCCGTCAGCAGGCCGACGGCGACGGCGCGGCCCCCGTGGGCCCGGAGCAGCCGGCGACAGCCCGCGACCTGGCGACCCGCGAGGACGACCACGGCCATCACGGCGACCGCCGCGACCGCGCGGTAGGCGCCCATCACCAGCACCGGGAGGTCCGAGTACTCCCCGACCAGGGCGACCGCCGGGCCGATCGTGCCCCAGACGACGCCGGCGGCGCAGACCAGGAGCAGTCCCTCCCACCGCGGCGCCACCCGGGTGGGGGACGCCGTCACCACCCGCGCTCGCGCCACTCCGCGAGGTGGGGGCGCTGCTCGCCGAGGGTCGAGTCGTCGCCGTGACCGGGGTAGAACCAGGTCTCGTCGGGCAGGGTCGCGAAGACCTTCGCCTCGAGCTCGTCCATGAGCGTGGCGTGGTCGTCGGGCGACCAGGTCTTCCCGGGTCCGCCGGGGAAGAGGCTGTCGCCGGTCCAGAGGTGGGGGTGGCCGGACGGGTCGTCGTAGGTGAGCGCGACGGAGCCGGGCGTGTGCCCGGCGAGCGCGATGACGCCGAGCGTCACCTGCCCGACGGTCACGGTGTCCCCGTGCTCGAGGCGGCGGTCGACGGCGACGCCGGTCTGCTCGGTCGTGGCCTCCGCGTCGGGGGCGCCCACCAGGGTCTCCGCGCCGGTGGCCGCGACCACGTCGGCGAGCGCGCGGTGGTGGTCCCAGTGCTGGTGGGTGGTGACGACCGCGGTCAGACCGCCGTCGGCGACGACCTCGAGCAGCCGCGCCGACTCCGCGGCCGCGTCCACCAGCAGCTGCGCGCCGCTGGCTGTGCAGCGCAGCAGGTAGCAGTTGTTCGACATCTCCGGGTCGACGGCGACCTTCGTGATCGTCAGGCCCGGGAGCTCGCGGACGTCCGCGTCGCCGCCGGGGGAGACGGCCCCGGTGTAGGAGGAGGACCGGCTGGACGACGCGGAGGGGCTCACCATGCGCCGATCCTAGGGAGCGGGCCGTCGCAGGCCAGACCCTCGCCCGACCCGCGGCCCGACAGCCACCAGGCGAGCGTGTGCGCCGGCCCCGTGACGACGGGGTCGCCCTCGGCCCCGCCCCCGACGGACCAGGCGCGGTCGAGGTCCCCGGCGTACACGGTGAACGGCGGGTCGGCGTCGAGCGCGGCCGCCCGCGTCGCCACCACCCACGCGGCGAAGTCGCCGGGCCAGGCGGTGTGGTCGTAGCCGGGCGTCGCGAGGTCGACGTGGTGCACCTCGACCTCGCCCCGCCGGATGTCGGCGAAGGTGGCCACCTGCCGACGCATCCCCCCGGGGTACCACTCGACCTCGGTCGCCAGCGTGGTGACGGGCATCGCCTCGAGGAGGTCCGCCAGCACCGCCGCGCTGCCGAGGAACCTCTCGCGCAGCTCGCTCGGCCCGGCGTGCGCCAGCTCCTCCACGTCGTCGGCACGCGCCCGCGGGGAGTCGTAGAGCGGCTCGGCGCGGCCCGTCCGGGCCCCCTCCAGCCCCCGCGCCATCGCCTCGGCGTTGAGGGCCAGGTGGGCCACGACGTGGGCCCGGGACCAGTCGGGGAGCAGCGAGGCCCCGGCCAGGGCGGGCTCGTCGAGTCCGTCGACGGTGCGGACCAGGCGTCGGGTGGAGTCGGCGAGCCTGACGATCTCCGCGGACGGCGTGGTCGGCATGTGGGCCATTCAACACCGTTGGGTACCGCGTGCCCGAGCGTGGCAAGGTTGACGGCGACGACGTCGTGACCCCGCAGCGCCAGCGGCCCGGAAGTCCCCGCCGGGCGGCGCGCCACCTTGCGTCCCACGCCGCCAGCGCGAACACTTGTTCGAGCGACCCGACCCTGTGATCCCACGAGAGGGACCCTCGAGCCCCATGGCCGACCAGCTCATCATCCGCGGCGCCCGCGAGCACAACCTCAAGGACGTCTCCGTCGACCTCCCGCGGGACTCGCTGATCGTGTTCACGGGCCTGTCCGGGTCCGGCAAGTCCAGCCTCGCGTTCGACACGATCTTCGCCGAGGGCCAGCGCCGCTACGTCGAGTCGCTCTCGGCGTACGCCCGGCAGTTCCTCGGCCAGATGGACAAGCCCGACGTCGACTTCATCGAGGGCCTCTCGCCCGCGGTCTCGATCGACCAGAAGTCGACCTCGCGCAACCCCCGCTCGACGGTCGGCACGATCACCGAGGTCTACGACTACCTGCGTCTGCTCTGGGCCCGCGCGGGCCGCCCGCACTGCCCGACCTGCGGCGCCCCGATCGAGCGTCAGACGCCCCAGCAGATCGTCGACCGCGTCCTCGCCCTCGAGGAGGGCCGGCGCTTCCAGGTGCTCGCCCCCGTCGTCCGCGGCCGCAAGGGCGAGTACGTCGACCTGTTCCGCGAGCTGCAGACCCAGGGCTTCAGCCGGGCCCGCGTCGACGGCGAGACCCACCCGATGGACGCGCCGCCCAAGCTCGACAAGCAGCGCAAGCACACCATCGAGGTCGTCGTGGACCGCCTGGCGGTGAAGGAGTCCGCCAAGCGCCGGCTGACGGACTCCGTCGAGACCGCCCTGCGCCTGGCCGCCGGGCTGGTCGTGCTGGAGTTCGTCGACCTGCCCGAGAAGGACCCGGGCCGGGAGATGAAGTTCTCCGAGAAGATGTCGTGCCCCAACGACCACGCCATCGACACCGACGACCTGGAGCCCCGCTCCTTCTCGTTCAACTCGCCCTTCGGCGCCTGCCCGGCCTGCACCGGTCTCGGCACGCGGCTGGAGATCGACCCCGAGCTCGTCGTGCCCGATCCCGGCGCCACGCTCGGCGAGGGCGCGATCCAGCCCTGGAGCGGCGCGCACGTCGCCGACTACTTCATCCGGCTGCTCGGTGCGCTGGGCGACGAGCTCGGCTTCGACCTCAACACCCCGTGGGAGGAGCTGCCCGGCAGCGCCCACCGCGCGATCCTCGACGGGCACGCCACGAAGGTCCACGTGCGGCACCGCAACCGCTACGGGCGCGAGCGCTCGTACTACTCAGAGTTCGAGGGCGTCGCCCGCTACGTGGAGCGCCGCCACCGCGAGGCCGAGTCCGACACGAGCCGCGAGCGGTTCGAGGGCTTCATGCGCGAGGTGCCCTGCCCGACCTGCCGCGGGAGCCGGCTGAAGCCGGTCTCGATGGCCGTCACCGTCGGCGGCCGCAACATCGCCGACGTCTGCGCCCTGCCGATCAACGAGGCCGCCGACTTCCTGCGCTCCCTCGAGCTGAGCGGCCGCGAGCAGCAGATCGCCGAGCAGGTGCTCAAGGAGATCAACGAGCGCCTCAACTTCCTGCTCGACGTCGGCCTCGACTACCTCTCCCTGGACCGTCCCTCGGGGTCGCTGTCGGGCGGCGAGGCCCAGCGGATCCGGCTCGCGACCCAGATCGGCGCCGGTCTGGTCGGCGTGCTCTACGTCCTCGACGAGCCCTCCATCGGCCTGCACCAGCGCGACAACCACCGCCTCATCGAGACCCTCGTGCGCCTGCGCGACCTCGGCAACACGCTGATCGTCGTCGAGCACGACGAGGACACGATCAAGGTCGCCGACTGGGTCGTCGACGTCGGGCCGGGCGCCGGCGAGCACGGCGGCCAGGTCGTCCACTCCGGCAGCGTCCAGGGCCTGCTCGAGCACCCCGACTCCCTGACCGGTCGCTACCTGTCGGGCCGTGAGGAGATCCCGGTCCCCGCCGTGCGCCGCCCCCGGACGGTCGGCCGCGAGCTGACGGTGCACGGCGCCCGCCAGAACAACCTGCACGACGTCGACGCGTCGTTCCCGCTCGGCCTCTTCGTCGCGGTCACCGGCGTCTCCGGGTCCGGCAAGTCGACGCTGGTCAACGACATCCTCTACCTCTCGCTGGCCAAGCAGCTGTACGGCGCCCGCACCGTGCCGGGCCGGCACCGCAAGATCACGGGCACCGAGCACGTCGACAAGGTCGTCCACGTCGACCAGTCGCCGATCGGCCGCACGCCGCGCTCCAACCCGGCGACGTACACCGGCGTCTTCGACCACGTCCGCAAGCTCTTCGCCGCGACCCCGGAGGCGAAGGTCCGCGGGTACCTGCAAGGCCGGTTCTCGTTCAACGTCAAGGGCGGGCGCTGCGAGGCGTGCGCGGGAGACGGCACGATCAAGATCGAGATGAACTTCCTGCCCGACGTCTACGTGCCGTGCGAGGTCTGCCACGGGGCCCGCTACAACCGCGAGACGCTCGAGGTCCACTACAAGGGCAAGACCATCGCCGAGGTCCTGCAGATGCCGATCGAGGAGGCCGTCGACTTCTTCGAGGCGGTGCCCGCGATCAACCGGCACCTGCGCACCCTGGTCGAGGTCGGCCTCGGCTACGTCCGGCTCGGGCAGCCCGCCACGACGCTGTCGGGGGGCGAGGCGCAGCGCGTCAAGCTCGCCGCGGAGCTGCAGAAGCGCTCCACCGGGCGCACCGTCTACGTGCTCGACGAGCCGACCACCGGCCTCCACTTCGAGGACATCCGCAAGCTGCTGCTGGTGCTCGGCCGCCTCGTCGACCAGGGCAACACGGTGCTGGTGATCGAGCACAACCTCGACGTCATCAAGACCGCCGACTGGCTGGTCGACATGGGGCCCGAGGGCGGCTCGCGCGGGGGCACGATCGTCGCGCAGGGCACGCCCGAGGAGGTCGTGGCCGTGCCGGAGAGCCACACCGGCCGCTTCCTGGCGCCCCTGATCGAGGGCCGCGAGGCGACGCGCAGCCGGGCCAAGCGCCCGCCGACCGACGAGCTGCCGGTCCGCAGCCGCACGGCCACGGCGGCCCGCAAGAAGGCCGCCGCCCGCGAGGCCGCCGCGGCGACGAAGGCGCCTGGGAAGGCGCCGGCGTCGTCGACGGCCACGAAGACGGCGAAGAAGACCGCGAAGCGTCCGGCCAAGAAGACGGTGAGAAAGTCCGCGACGGCGTCCTGAGCCCACGACCGCCTGGCTAGGCTCGCCGGCATGAGCGCTTCCCCCGACGCCCACGCCCACCGCTGCCTGTCGCGCCGTACGGCGATCGGCGGCGCCGCCTGCCTCGGGATC
Source organism: Nocardioides lentus (assembly GCF_039529515.1). NCBI lineage: Bacteria > Bacillati > Actinomycetota > Actinomycetes > Propionibacteriales > Nocardioidaceae > Nocardioides > Nocardioides lentus. The sequence goes on along the minus strand of NZ_BAAAMY010000002.1, from coordinate 257,715 downwards.
GGTGCCCCGCTGCTCGTCGCCTGCGGCTCGGGCGACAGCGGCTCGGGCTCGGCGTCGGGCGGCTCCTCCGAGGCCCCGGCGGCGGGCACCGCGATCGCGGCCACCGCGGACATCCCGGTCGGTGGCGGCGTGATCTTCCCCGACGAGAACGTGGTCGTCACCCAGCCCACCGAGGGCGAGTTCAAGGCGTTCAACGCCGAGTGCACCCACCAGGGCTGCCAGGTCACCGAGGTCACCGAGACCATCGACTGCGCCTGCCACGGCAGTGCCTTCTCGCTGACCGACGGCGCCCCCACGGCCGGGCCGGCGCAGGACCCCCTGGCCGAGGTCGAGATCTCGGTCTCGGGCGACGAGATCACCGTCGTCTGACGAGCCCGTCCCCCGACACCGCTGTCGGGGGTGCCTCGTAGGGTTGTCGGGTGGCATCGGCGAGGGCGAGGAGGAGCGGGCGGGGACCCCAGTCCTACCGTCCGGAGCCGGGCTCCATCCCGACCCAGCCGGGGGTCTACAAGTTCCGTGACCCCGCCGGGCGCGTGGTCTACGTCGGCAAGGCGAAGAACCTCCGCGCGCGCCTGTCGTCCTACTTCCAGGACATCGTCAACCTCCACCCGCGCACCGCGCAGATGGTCACGACGGCGGCGTCCGTCGAGTGGACCGTCGTCGGCACCGAGGTCGAGGCGCTGCAGCTGGAGTACTCCTGGATCAAGGAGTTCGACCCGCGCTTCAACGTCAAGTACCGCGACGACAAGTCCTACCCGTGGCTGGCGGTGACCGTCGGCGAGGAGTTCCCCCGCGTCATGGTCGGCCGCGGCGCCAAGCGCAAGGGCACCCGCTACTTCGGGCCCTACAGCCACGCCTGGGCGATCCGCGAGACCGTCGACGTCCTGCTGCGGGTCTTCCCCATGCGCTCGTGCAGCTCCGGGGTCTTCACGCGCAGCCAGCAGGTGGGCCGCCCCTGCCTGCTCGGCTACATCGACAAGTGCTCCGCCCCGTGCGTCGGCTCGGTGTCGCCCGAGGAGCACCGCGAGATCGTCGACGACTTCTGTGACTTCATGGGCGGGCGCACCAAGCCGTTCCTCACCCGCATCCGCAAGGAGATGTACGCCGCCTCCGAGGCGCAGGAGTACGAGCGCGCCGCCCGGTTGCGCGACGACCTCGGCGCGATGGAGCGGGCGCTGGAGAAGCAGGCCGTCGTGCTCGGCGACGGCGCGGACGCCGACGTCATCGCCTTCGCGGAGGACCCCCTCGAGGTCGCGGTCCAGATCTTCTACGTCCGCGGCGGCCGGGTGCGGGGCCAGCGCGGCTGGGTCGCCGACCGGGTCGAGGAGGGGGACACCGAGGAGCTCGTCGAGGGCTTCCTGCTCCAGATGTACGGCGGGGAGTCGGGCGACGCGATCCCGCGCGAGGTGCTGGTGCCGGCGCTCCCGCCGGAGACGGAGACCCTCGAGCAGCTGCTGGGCGAGCTGCGTGGTGCGAAGGTCGCGATCCGGGTGCCGCAGCGGGGGGACAAGAAGGCGCTGCAGGAGACCGTCGGCCGCAACGCCCTCCAGGCCCTCGGCCTGCACAAGACCAGGCGCGCGAGCGACCTGACGATGCGCAACCGGGCCCTGGAGGAGATCGCCGACGCCCTCGACCTCGACGAGGCCCCGCTGCGCATCGAGTGCTACGACGTCTCCAACCTCCAGGGCACCGAGGTCGTCGCCTCGATGGTCGTCTTCGAGGACGGGCTGGCGCGCAAGGGGGAGTACCGCCGCTTCGTGATCCGCGGCGTCGACGGGCAGAACGACGTGGCCTCGATGCACGAGGTGATCACCCGCCGGTTCCGACGGCTGCTCGACGAGCAGAGCACGAGCGTGGAGCGCGAGGGCGCCGGCGAGGGCGAGGGCCCGATGCTGGTCGACCCGGAGACCGGTCGGCCCCGCAAGTTCGCCTACGCCCCGGGCCTCGTGGTCGTCGACGGCGGTCCGCCGCAGGTCGCCGCCGCGCAGCAGGCGCTCGACGAGCTCGGCATCGACGACGTCCCCGTCTGCGGCCTGGCCAAGCGCCTCGAGGAGGTGTGGCTGCCGGCGGAGGCCGACCCGGTGATCCTCCCGCGCTCCTCGGAGGGGCTCTACCTGCTGCAGCGGATCCGCGACGAGGCCCACCGCTTCGCCATCACCCACCACCGCAACCGCCGCAGCAAGTCGATGGTGGAGAGCGCGCTCGACGACGTCCCGGGGCTGGGGGAGGTGCGCCGCAAGACCCTCCTCAAGCACTTCGGGTCGCTGCGCAAGCTCCGGCTCGCGGAGCCCGAGGAGATCGCCCAGGTCCCCGGCATCGGGCCCCGCACCGCGGCCGCCATCAAGGAGGCGGTCTCCGTGAGGGCGAGCCCCGGCGCGGGCGACCCGGGCGACCCGGCCGGTGCGCGCGGCGCCGCGGGCCGACAGGATGCGGGGGTCCGGGTCAACACGGCCACCGGCGAGATCCTGGAGGACGACGCGTGAGCGAGCAGCATCCCGAGGGGGTCCCCGCGGACGGGGCCGGGGCGACGACGACCCATGACGGAGAGCTCGTGGTCGTGACCGGCATGACCGGCGCCGGTCGCAGCACCGCGGCCAAGGAGCTCGAGGACCTCGGCTTCTTCGTCATCGACAACCTGCCGCCGAGCCTGCTGCGCGACGCCGTGCGCCTCGTCGACGAGTCGATGGGCCAGACCCAGGCGATCGCGGTCGTCGTCGACGTCCGCTCCGGCTCGTTCTTCGGCAGCCTGCAGGCCACGCTCGCCCAGCAGACCACCGGCCGGCGCACCACCCTGCTGTTCCTCGACGCCTCCGACGACGTCCTGGTGCGCCGCCAGGAGGCCGCTCGGCGCCCGCACCCGCTGCAGGCCGGCGGTCGGCTGCTCGACGGACTGTCCCGCGAGCGGCGGGTCCTGGCCGACCTGCGCAGCGGCGCCGACCTCGTCATCGACACGACCACGCTCAACGTCCACCAGCTCACCGACCGCGTCGCCGAGGCCTTCGGGACCCCGGACACCACCCGGCTGAAGATCACGGTCGTCAGCTTCGGCTTCAAGTACGGCATCCCCGTCGACGCCGACCTCGTCGCCGACATGCGCTTCCTGCCCAACCCGTACTGGGTGCCCGAGCTGCGGCCGATGAACGGCCGCGACGCGGAGGTCGCGGAGTACGTGCTGGCGCGGCCGGGCGCCGCGGACTTCCTCGACCAGTACGTGCCGCTGGTCGAGACGGTCGCCGGGGGCTACCTGCAGGAGGGCAAGCGCTTCGTGACCATCGCCATCGGCTGCACCGGCGGCAAGCACCGCAGCGTGGCGATGAGCGAGCAGATCGCGGAGCGACTCCGCGCGCAGGGGTACGACGCCCGCGCCACCCACCGCGACCTCGGCCGGGAGTAGCGGTGCGTGCCCCCGCGGTGGTCGCCCTCGGCGGCGGCCACGGACTCCACGCGACGCTGTCCGCGCTGCGTCGGGTCACCGGACCGGAGCACGGCGGCGAGCTGACCGCGGTCGTGACCGTCGCCGACAACGGCGGGTCCTCGGGCCGGCTGCGCGGCGAGTTCGGCGTCCTGCCGCCGGGCGACCTGCGGATGGCGCTGGCCGCCCTGTGCGGCGACGACGAGTGGGGTCGCACCTGGGCGGACGTGCTGCAGCACCGCTTCGCCGGCGCGGGGGAGATGAACGGCCACGTCGTCGGCAACCTGCTCATCGTCTCGCTGTGGGAGCGGCTGGGCGACCACGTCGAGGCGCTGGAGTGGGTCGCCCGGCTGCTCGGCGCCCAGGGGCGCGTGCTGCCGATGGCGACGGTGCCGCTCGACATCGCCGCCGACGTGCGCGGGCTGGACGCGCTGGACCCGGCCGGGACCAGCACCGTCCGCGGGCAGGTCGAGGTGGCCCGCACGACGGGGGAGATCGCTGCGGTGCGGCTCGACCCGCCGGACGCCGCCGCCTGCCCCCAGGCGGTGGCCGCGGTGCGCGAGGCCGACTTCGTCGTGCTCGGACCGGGCTCGTGGTTCACCTCGGTCATCCCTCACGTCCTGGTGCCGGAGCTGCGCGCCGCGCTGTGCGAGACCTCCGCGGAGGTCGTCGTCGTGCTCAACCTCGAGCAGCAGCTCGGCGAGACCACCGGCTACAGCCCGGAGGACCACCTCGAGGTGCTCCTGGAGCACGTGCCCGACCTGCCCGTCCACGCCGTCGTCGCGGACCGGCGCAGCATCGCCGACGCGGACGCGCTCGGCCTCGCCGTCGCGTCCTACGGCGCCCGGCTCGTGCTCGCCGACGTGGGCCTCGACGGCGAGGAGGCGCGCCACGACCCGGCCCGTCTGGCCGTGGTCCTGGCCGAGCTGTTCGACCGGTGAGCGGTGCGTCACGGTTCGGTGGCGGAGGGCCTCGGCGAGGGTCGGGGTCGTTGACCTCCGTGGCAGGATCAGCGCCATGGCGATGACGGCACAGGTGAAGGCGGAGCTGTCGAGCACGAGGATCACGAAGACCTGCTGCCGCAAGGCCGAGGTCGCCTCCATGCTCCGCTTCGCGGGGGGCCTGCACATCGTCGGCGGCAAGATCGTCATCGAGGCCGAGCTCGACACGGGGGCCGCCGCGCGGCGCCTGCGCACCGACGTCGCCGAGGTCTTCGGGCACTCCTCCGAGGTCGCGATGGTGCAGGCCAGCGGCCTGCGTCGCGGCAGCCGCTACGTCGTACGGGTGGTCAAGGACGGTGAGGCCCTGGCCCGCCAGACGGGCCTGCTCGACGGTCGCGGTCGCCCGGTGCGTGGCCTGCCGCCCCACGTCGTGTCCGGCGGCGGCTGCGACTCCGTGGCGGCCTGGCGCGGTGCGTTCCTCGCCCACGGCTCGTTGACGGAGCCCGGCCGCTCCGCGGCCCTCGAGCTCACCTGCCCCGGCCCCGAGGCCGCGCTGGCCCTCGTCGGTGTCGCCCGCCGGCTGGGGATCTCCGCGAAGGCCCGCGAGGTCCGCGGCGTCGACCGCGTCGTGATCCGCGACGGCGACGCGATCGGCGCGCTGCTGACCCGGCTGGGCGCCCACGAGTCGCTGATGGCCTGGGAGGAGCGGCGGATGCGCCGCGAGGTGCGGGCCACCGCCAACCGCCTCGCCAACTTCGACGACGCCAACCTGCGACGCTCGGCGCGCGCGGCGGTCGCCGCGGGGGCCCGCGTGGAGCGGGCGATGGAGCTGCTGGGCGAGGACGTGCCCGACCACCTCCGCATGGCCGGCACGCTGCGCCTCGAGCACAAGCAGGCCTCGCTGGAGGAGCTCGGCCAGCTCCACGAGCCCGTCCTGACCAAGGACGCGATCGCCGGCCGGATCCGCCGGCTGCTGGCGATGGCCGACAAGCGCGCCGAGGAGCTGGGCGTCCCCGGCACCGAGGCGTCGCTGACCGAGGAGATGCTGGCCGAGGACGCCTGAGGGCGCGGCGACCGGGTTACCGGTCGGTACTCCGGACAGCGGTTACCCGCCGTCGGTCACGGCCGATAGTGTCCGAGGTGTCCGACCACACACCCCGGTTGAGGAGCATCACCAGTGACCGTTCGCGTAGGCATCAACGGATTCGGCCGGATCGGCCGCAACTTCTTCCGGGCCGTGGAGGCCTCCGGCGCCGACATCGAGATCGTGGCCGTCAACGACCTGACGGACAACGCCTCGCTGGCCCACCTGCTGAAGTTCGACTCGATCCTCGGCCGCCTCGGCCACGACGTGACGAGCTCCGAGACCGCCATCACCGTCGGCGGCCGCGAGATCCGCGCCTTCGCCGAGCGCGACCCCGCCTCCCTGCCGTGGGGTGAGGTCGGCGTCGACGTCGTCGTCGAGTCCACCGGCTTCTTCACCGACGCCACCAAGGCCAAGGCCCACGTCGAGGGCGGGGCCAAGAAGGTCATCATCTCGGCGCCGGCCTCCAACGAGGACGTCACCATCGTCATGGGCGTCAACGAGGGCGACTACGACCCGGCCTCGCACACCGTGATCTCGAACGCCTCCTGCACCACCAACTGCCTCGCCCCGATGGCCAAGGCCCTCAACGACGGCCTCGGCATCGTGAAGGGCCTGATGACCACGGTGCACGCCTACACCGCGGACCAGAACCTGCAGGACAACATCCACAAGGACCCCCGCCGCGCCCGCGCCGCCGCGCTGAACGTCGTCCCGACCTCCACCGGCGCCGCCAAGGCCATCGGCCTGGTGCTGCCCGAGATGAAGGGCAAGCTCGACGGCTACGCGCTGCGGGTCCCGGTCCCGACCGGCTCCGCCACCGACCTGACCTTCGAGGCCGCCCGCGAGACCTCCGTCGACGAGGTCAACGAGATCGTGAAGGCCGCCGCCGACGGCACGATCCTGCGCTACTCGACCGACCCGATCGTGTCCTCCGACATCGTCACCGACCCGGCGTCCTGCATCTTCGACGCCCCGCTGACCAAGGTCATCGGCAACCAGGTCAAGGTCGTCGGCTGGTACGACAACGAGTGGGGCTACTCCAACCGCCTCGCCGACCTGATCGTCCACGTCGGCCGCTCGCTCTGACGTGGCGGTCATCGACGGTCCCCTCTCCGGGCTCGGCGACGTCGCCGGCCGGCGCGTGCTGGTCCGCTCGGACCTGAACGTGCCGCTCGACGGCCCGGCCGACGCGCGGGTCATCACCGACGACGGCCGGGTGAGGGCGTCCGTGCCCACGATCCGCGCGCTGGCCGAGGCCGGTGCACGGGTCGTCGTGGTCGCCCACCTCGGGCGGCCCGACGGCGCCCCGGACCCGGCGTACTCCCTGCGGCCGGTGGCGGCCCGCCTCGGCGAGCTCCTCGGCCGCGAGGTGGCGTTCGCGACCGACACGGTGGGGGAGTCGGCCACCGAGACGGTCGCGGCCCTGGCCGACGGCGACGTCGCGGTCCTGGAGAACGTGCGCTTCGAGCCCGCCGAGACCTCGAAGCAGGACGAGCTGCGCGGGGCCTTCGCGACCGAGCTGGCCCAGCTCGCCGACGCCTTCGTCTCCGACGGCTTCGGCGTCGTGCACCGCAAGCAGGCGAGCGTCTACGACGTGGCGCAGCACCTGCCCGGCGTCATGGGCGGCCTGGTCGCGGCCGAGATCGACGTCCTGCGCCGCCTCACCCACGAGCCCGACCGGCCCTACGCCGTCGTGCTCGGCGGGTCGAAGGTCTCCGACAAGCTCGGGGTGATCGACAACCTCCTCGGCAAGGCCGACCGGCTGCTGATCGGCGGCGGCATGGTCTTCACCTTCCTCGCCGCCCGGGGCGCCGAGGTCGGCAGGTCGCTGCTCGAGGCCGACCAGGTCGAGCGCTGCCGTGAGTACGTGCGGCGGGCCGAGGAGCTCGGCGTGCAGCTGCTGCTGCCGACCGACGTCGTGGTCGACACGGCGTTCCCCTCGGACGGGCGCGAGCCGCAGCCGCAGGTCGTGGCCGCCGACGCCATCCCCGCCGACGCGCTCGGCCTGGACATCGGTCCCGAGTCCGCCCGGGCCTTCGCCGCGGCCCTCGCCGACGCCCGCACCGTGTTCTGGAACGGCCCGATGGGCGTGTTCGAGACCGACGCCTTCGCCGACGGCACCCGCGCGGTCGCGCAGGCGCTGGTCGACGTGACCGACGCCGGCGGGCTGTCCGTGGTGGGGGGCGGCGACTCCGCCGCCGCCGTGCGGCGCCTCGGGTTCGACGAGGAGGCGTTCGGCCACATCTCCACCGGGGGTGGCGCGAGCCTGGAGTTCCTGGAGGGCACCGAGCTGCCCGGCGTCGCCGTGCTGGAGAGGAGCGTGTCGTGAGCACCACCACGAGGACCCCGCTGATGGCGGGCAACTGGAAGATGAACCTCGACCACGCCGAGGCCGTGCACCTGGTGCAGAAGCTGGCGTGGACGCTGCAGGACAAGAAGCACGACCCGGCCCGCGCCGAGGTCGTCGTCATCCCCCCGTTCACCGACCTGCGGTCGGTCCAGACCCTGGTGGACGGCGACCGGCTCAAGCTCGCGTACGGCGCGCAGGACGTCTCCACCGAGGCCTCGGGGGCGCGGACCGGCGAGATCTCCGCGCACATGCTCGCGCGCCTGGGGTGCCGTTACGTCGTGGTGGGCCACTCCGAGCGACGCGAGTTCCACGCCGAGTCCGACGAGCTCGTCAACGCCAAGGCGCGGGCCACGCTCGGCGCCGGGATGACCCCCATCGTGTGTGTCGGCGAGGGTCTCGAGGTGCGACAGGCGGGCGACCAGGTGGCCCACACCCTCGCGCAGGTCGACGGCTCGCTGGCGGGCTTCGGCGCCGAGGAGGTCGCGGGTCTGGTCGTGGCCTACGAGCCCGTGTGGGCGATCGGCACCGGCGAGGTCGCGACGCCCGACGACGCGCAGGAGGTGTGCGGCGCGATCCGCGCGAGGGTCCGCGAGGTGCACGGCGACGCGGCGGCCGACGGCCTCCGGGTGCTCTACGGCGGGTCGGTCAAGGCCGCCAACGTCGCCGGCATCATGGCGCAGACCGACGTCGACGGCTGCCTCGTGGGTGGCGCCAGCCTCCAGGCCGACGAGTTCGGCGGGATCTGCCGGTTCTACGACATGCCGGTGCTCTGAGCGCCCGCCCGTGACGTAAGGTAACCGACCGTGACCCTGGTTCTGACCGTCCTGCTCATGCTGACCAGCCTGCTGCTCATCGTGATGGTGCTCCTCCACAAGGGGCGCGGCGGCGGGCTCTCGGACATGTTCGGAGGCGGTGTCTCCAGCTCGCTGGGGGGCTCGTCCGTCGCGGAGCGCAACCTCGACCGGTTCACGGTCGGCATCGGCATGATCTGGTTCGCCTGCGTGCTGGCGCTCGGTCTGCTCTACGCGTACGGCGCCGCCTAGTCACACCCGGTCGCCGACTCAGGGGAGGGATCGGCGACCGTCTCGCGGTGCGGCAGCGGCCGTCCCGCCACAGAACGACCACAGGGAGGGTTCATGGCTGGTGGAAGTGGAGCGAGCGCGATCCGGGGGAGCCGGGTCGGCTCCGGCCCGATGGGCGAGGCCGAGCGCGGCGAGGCCGCCCCGCGGCAGACGGTGACCTACTTCTGTCACCACGACCACCGGTCGGTGATCGCGTTCTCCGTCGAGGCCGACGTGCCCGACACCTGGGACTGCCCGAAGTGCGGCATGCCCGCCAGCCTGGACTCCGAGAACCCGCCCGAGGCGCCCCGCATCGCGCCCTACAAGACGCACCTCGCCTACGTGAAGGAGCGTCGCAGCGACGCGGAGGCGGCCTCCATCCTCGACGAGGCCCTCGCCAGCCTGCGCTCCAAGCGCAAGGCCGGGGAGATCATCTTCTGATCCCCGTCCGGGTCTAGACCCCGTCCTCGACGCGCTCGGTGATCGCGTCGAGGACGCGGTCGCCCTGGTCGGTCTCGAAGATCGCCTGGGCGTGCGCGTCGCCCGGCAGCAGCAGCAGCTCGTTGTCGTCGCCGCTCGACGTCGCGGCCATCTCGTCCGAGGCCGCGGCGACGGGGTCGCCCTGGCTGGCGACGAACAGCTTGGGCTGGTCGGGCAGGTCGCTGACGGCGTCGGTGGGCGAGAGCAGCACCAGCTGGTCGGCCAGCCGCGGCTGCTCGGCCACGGCGCCCAGCACGGTGTCCGCCCCCGCGCTGGCGCCGACCAGCGTCACCTGCTCGACCCCGTCGACCTGCCGCAGCCGCTGGACCGCGGCGCCCACGGCCTCGGCCGACAGGTCCTCGATGGCGACCACGGTCGCGCCGGCGTCGGCCAGCGCGACGGCCTGGTCCTCCCAGCTCGCCGCGTCGTACGACGCACCGTGGGCCAGCACGACGCCCTGCGGGCCGTCGCCCCAGACGAGGGCCTCGCCGTCCGCGAGGTCCACCGTCTCCCCGGTGCCGGAGCTGCAGCCGGCGAGCCCGAGGGACGCGAGCAGCAGGGCGGACGAGGCGAGGGCGCGGACGGTGCGGGACACCCCGGAAGACTACGAGAACACCCGTCACCGACGCCCGCGGCCTCGGTCGCTACAGCGCCGAGGCGGCGTCCTCGTCGAGCCACCAGGTGTGGTCGCCGCCGGTGACGCCGCGGGCCGGCGTCTCGGTCACGCTGCCGTCCGCGGCCAGCGCCCGACGCACGGCGTCGGCCTTGCCCTCGCCGCTGACCAGGAACCAGACCTCGTCGGTGCGGTCGAGCGCCGCGAAGGTCAGGCTCACGCGCTCCGCCGGCGGCTTCGGGGACTCCCGGACCCCCACCGCGGTCCCGTCGGCGCCGAGCTGGGGGAAGCCGGGGAACAGCGAGGCGACGTGGCCGTCCGGGCCGAGCCCGAGCATCACCAGGTCGAAGCGTCCGCCCGCGGCCCGCAGCTCCTCGGCGTAGGCCGCCGCCGCCGCGTCCACGTCGGCGCCGGGGCCGTCCGCGGCCGGCACGCGGTGCACCCGGTCGGCGGGCACCCCGAGGGGCTCCAGCAGGTCACGCACGGCCGCGAGGTCGTTGCGGTCCGCGGAGTCCGCGGCGACGTACCGCTCGTCGCCGAACCAGACGTCCACGCGCGTCCAGTCGACCGACGAGGTGTCGAGCGTCGGCACGAGGGCGTGGATGCGCTCGGCGATGGTCCCCCCGGTCAGCGCCACCACGGGCTCGCGACCCTCGGCCTGCCAGGTGGCGAGCCGGTGGACCAGCGACACCGCCACGCTGTGGGCCAGCGCGTCCGCGTCGGGGTGGGTCCGGACGGTCGGGGCCGCTGCGCCCGAGGGGGAGGAGGAGGTGGTCATCGGCTGCGGTGCTCCCGGTAGTAGGCGATCAGGGCCTGCGTCGAGGCGTCCTGGGCGGCGAGGGCGTCGGCGTCGCCGTCGAGGGCGGGGCCGACCTCGAGGGCGAGCTTCTTGCCGAGCTCGACCCCCCACTGGTCGAAGCTGTCGATGCCCCACACGACGCCCTGCGTGAAGGTGACGTGCTCGTACAGCGCCACCAGCTGGCCGAGCACCGACGGCGTCAGGGCCGGGGCCATGATCGACGTGGTCGGCCGGTTGCCGGTGAACACCCGGGCCGGTACGACCGACTCCTCCGTGCCCTCCGCTCGGACCTCGTCCGCGGTCTTGCCGAACGCCAGCGCCCGGGTCTGCGCGAGGAAGTTCGCGAGGAACAGCTCGTGGACGTCGACGCTGCGGGAGTCGTGGGTGTCGGTGCGCGGGTACGACGGCTCCGCGAAGGCGAGGAAGTCGGCGGGGACCAGCCGTGTGCCCTGGTGGATGAGCTGGTAGAACGCGTGCTGTCCGTTGGTGCCGGGCTCGCCCCAGAACACCTCGCCGGTGTCCGTGACCACCGGCGAGCCGTCCCAGCGGACGCCCTTGCCGTTGGACTCCATGGTCAGCTGCTGCAGGTACGCCGGGAACCGGTGCAGCAGCTGGGAGTAGGGGAGCACGGCGTGGGTCTGGGCGCCGAGGAAGTCGGAGTACCAGACGTTCAGCAGGCCCATCAGCAGGGGCACGTTCTCGGCGGCCGGGGCGGTGCGGAAGTGCTCGTCCATGGTGTGGAACCCGGCGAGCAGCTCGGCGAACCGCTCCGGGCCGATCGCGACGACCAGCGAGGTGCCGATCGCGGAGTCGAGCGAGTAGCGCCCGCCGACCCAGTCCCAGAACCCGAAGGCGTTGTCGGGGTCGATCCCGAAGTCGGCGACCTTGTCGAGCGCCGTGGACACGGCGACGAAGTGCCTCGCCACGGCCTCGTCGCGGTCGACGTCGCCGGAGCCGGCGAGACCCTCGAGCAGCCACGAGCGGCACATCCGGGCGTTGGTGAGCGTCTCCAGGGTGCCGAAGGTCTTGCTGGAGACGATGAAGAGCGTGGTCGCGGGGTCGAGGCCCTGCAGGGTGAGGGCGACGTCGGTCGGGTCGATGTTGGACAGGAAGCGGCACTCGAGCCCCTCCTGACGGTAGGGCGCGAGCGCCTCGTAGGCCATCACCGGGCCGAGGTCGGAGCCGCCGATGCCGATGTTGACGACCGTGCGGATCCGCTCGCCGGTCACGCCGGTCCACGAGCCGTCCCGCACCGAGGTGGCGAAGGCGTAGACACGGTCCAGGACCTCGTGGACCTCGTCGACGACGTCGTGGCCGTCGACGCGCGGTCGGCGCTCGGCGGGGGCGTCGCGCGGCACGCGCAGCGCCGTGTGGAGGACCGCGCGGTCCTCGGTGACGTTGATGCGCTCGCCGGCAAGCATCGCGTCGCGGCGGGCCGCCACGCCGACGGCCTCGCCCAGCGCGAGGAGGGCCGCGAGCACGTCGTCGTCCAGCAGCGCCTTCGACAGGTCGACGTGGAGGTCGGCGGCCGCGAACGAGAGCCGCTCGACGCGGCTCCCGTCCTCGGCGAACCAGGCCCGCAGGTCGGGGGTGAAGCCGTCGGCCAGCGTCCGCAGCCTGTGCCAGGCCTCCGTCGTGGTGGGGTCGACGGGGTGGTCGACCGGCTCCGCCCCCTGGCTCATGCCGACTTCTCCAGCTGGTCCTTCACCGTCTTGGTGAGGTCGGACCAGGCGTCGTCGAACTTCGCGACGCCCTCGTCCTCCAGCACGACGTACACGTCGTCGAGGTCGACCCCGACGGCGCTGATCTGCTCGAAGACCTTCTCGGACTCCGCGCCGCGGCCGCTGACCTTGTCGCCCTCGACCTCGCCGTGGTCGGCGAAGGCCTCGAGGGTCTTCTCCGGCATCGTGTTCACCGTGTCGGCGACGACGAGGTCGGTCACGTAGAGGGTGTCGGGGTAGTCGGGGTTCTTGACCCCGGTGGACGCCCACAGCGGGCGCTGCGGCTGCGCGCCGTCGGCGGCCAGCGACTCCCAGCGCTCACCCGAGAACGCCTCCTGGAAGGCCGCGTAGGCCAGGCGTGCGTTCGCGACGGCGGCCTTGCCCTTCAGGGCCGTGGCCTCGTCGGTGCCGATCGTGTCGAGCCGGTCGTCGATCTCGGAGTCCACGCGGGAGACGAAGAACGAGCCGACGGAGTGGATGGTCGACAGGTCCAGGCCGGTGTCGCGGGCCTTCTCGAGCCCGGCCATGTAGGCGTCCATGACGGCGCGGTAGCGGTCGATGCTGAAGATCAGCGTGACGTTGACGTTGATGCCCTCCGCGATGACCGCGGTGATGGCCGGCAGGCCCTCCTCGGTCGCCGGGATCTTGATCAGCGCGTTGGTGCGGTCCACGGACGCCCACAGCGCCTTCGCCTGGGCGATGGTGCCGTCGGTGTCGCGGGCCAGGCCCGGGTCCACCTCGATGGAGACGCGGCCGTCGGCCGGGTTGGTGTCGTACGCCGGGCGCAGGACGTCGCAGGCGTCGCGGACGTCGTCGGTGGTGATGGTGAAGATCGCGTCGTCGACGCCGACTCCCTTGCCGGCGAGCTCGCGCAGCTGGTCGTCGTACGCGTCGCCCTCGCCGAGGGCGGCGGAGAAGATCGACGGGTTGGTGGTGACGCCGACGACGGACTTCTCGGCGACGAGCTGCTCGAGGTTGCCGCTGCGCAGGCGCTCGCGGGAGAGGTCGTCGAGCCAGATGGAGACACCGGCGTCAGCCAGGGCCTTGAGACGGTCGGACATGGTTCCTCCTGGGGAGTGGGTCGTACGGGTCCGCGGTCGGTCAGCTGCTCGCCGCGGCGATGCTGTCGCGCGCCGCGGCCGCGACGGCCTCGGCCGTCACGCCGTACTCGCGGTAGATGCGCTCGTAGTCGGCGCTGGCGCCGTAGCCCTCGATGGACACGATGCGGCCGTGGTCGCCGACCACCTCGCGCCAGCCCTGGGCGATGCCGGCCTCGACCGAGACCCGGGCGCGGACGCCGGGCGGGATGACCGTCTCCCGGTAGGACAGCTCCTGGGCGTCGAACCACTCGCGGCACGGCATCGACACCACGCGGGCACGGACGCCCTCGGCGGCGAGGAGCTCGCGGGCCGCGACGGCCAGCTGCACCTCCGAGCCGGTGCCGATCAGCACGACGTCGGGCTGCTCGCCGTCCACGTCGAGCAGCACGTAGGCGCCCTTGTGGACGTTGGAGGTGTCGGTGTAGCCGTCGGTGCCGCGCGGGAAGGTCGACACGTTCTGCCGGCTCAGGCACAGGCCCGCGGGCCGGACCGGGTTGTCGAGGATCGCCCGCCAGGCGGCGGCGGTCTCGTTGGCGTCGGCCGGGCGGACCACGTCGAGCCCGGGGATCGCCCGGAGCGCGGCCAGGTGCTCGATCGGCTGGTGGGTGGGACCGTCCTCGCCCAGCCCGATGGAGTCGTGGGTCCAGACGTAGGTCACCGGCAGCCTCATGAGCGCCGCCAGGCGCACCGAGGGGCGCATGTAGTCGGAGAACGTGAGGAAGGTGCCGCCGAAGACGCGGGTGCCGCCGTGGCTGGCGATGCCGTTCATGATCGCGCCCATGGCGTGCTCGCGGATGCCGAAGTGCAGCACCCGGCCGTAGGGGTCGGCCGAGAACTTCCCGGTCGAGTTGCCCGCGAGGTTGAACGACGGGGCGCCCTCGATGGTCGTGTTGTTGGACCCGGCCAGGTCGGCCGAGCCGCCCCACAGCTCGGGCAGCACGGGGGCCACGGCGTTGATGACCTCGCCCGAGGCCTTGCGGGTGGCGACGCCCTTGGGGTCGGCCTCGAACGTCGGCAGCGCGTCGGCCCAGCCGTCGGGCAGGGAGCGGGTCTGCATGCGCTCGTAGAGCGCGACGTCGGCGCCGGGCTGGCCGCTCCAGGCCTGGAACGACTCGTCCCACGCGGCCTGGGCCTCCTTGCCGCGGGCCACCGCGGCGCGGGTGTGCTCGATCACGTCGGTCGGCACCTCGAAGGTGCGCTCGGGGTCGAAGCCGAGCACCTGCTTGGTGGCCGCGACCTCGTCCTCGCCCAGCGCGGAGCCGTGGGAGGCGCCGGTGTTCTGGGCGTTGGGCGCGGGCCAGGCGATGATGGTGCGCAGCAGGATGAAGCTGGGACGTGCGGTCTCCTCGCGGGCGGCCGACAGCGCGTCGTACAGCGCGGGGACGTCCTCCGAGTAGGTGTCGCCGGCGGTCCAGTCGACGACCTGCACGTGCCAGCCGTACGCCTCGTAGCGGGCGGCGACGTCCTCGGTGAACGCGACGTCGGTGTCGTCCTCGATCGAGATCTTGTTGGCGTCGTAGATGACGGTGAGGTTGCCGAGGCCCTGGTGGCCGGCGATGGAGGAGGCCTCGGCGCTGACGCCCTCCTGCATGTCGCCGTCGGAGCACAGGGCGTAGACCTGGTGGTCGAACGGGCTGTCGCCCTCGGAGGCCTCGGGGTCGAACAGGCCGCGTTCGCGGCGGGCGGCCATCGCGAAGCCGACGGCGTTGGCGACGCCCTGGCCCAGGGGGCCGGTGGTGGTCTCGACGCCCGCGGTGTGGCTGTACTCGGGGTGGCCCGGGGTCTTGCTGTCCCACGTGCGCAGCGCCTCGATGTCCTCGATCTCGAGGCCCCAGCCGCCGAGGTAGAGCTGCAGGTAGAGCGACAGCGAGGAGTGGCCGCACGAGAGGACGAAGCGGTCGCGGCCGGGCCAGTGCGGGTCGGCGGGGTTGTGCCGCATGACCTTCTGGAACAACAGGTAGGCGACGGGCGCGAGGCTCATGGCGGTGCCGGGGTGGCCGTTGCCGACCTTCTGCACGGCGTCCATGGCCAGGACTCGGACGGTGTCGACCGCCTTGTCGTCGGTCTCGTTCCAGTCGAGCGAGGGGAGCTTGCTCACGGGGTTCCTTCCCGGGTGGGGTCGAGCGGTCGGGCGGGTCCGAGACGGCCGGTGGGCCGAGGTGTCGGGCATTTCCGAGCCTACTGTCGGGCGCGGCTAGACTCGACCGAGCCTGCCCGCCGTGGACGTTCCCTCCCGGTAGCCACCGCCCGCCGTCCCATCCGCGTGTGCCGGCCCCCGTTACCTCCGTGCCCGCCCACCGTCCACCCCTGCGAGGACCTCCGTGACCCGACCCGGCCAGCCGGCCACCGCCCGTACGGCGGCAGCGGGAGCGGGACCCGAGGAGAAGGCGTCGCTGCGCGACGTGGTCGCGGCGTACGTCGGGCTGACCAAGCCCCGGGTCATCGAGCTGCTGCTGCTGACGACGGTCCCGGTGATGTTCTACGCCGCCCGGGGCATCCCGCCCCTCGGCCTGGTCGTCGCGACCGTGGTCGGCGGCACCCTGTCCGCCGGGTCGGCGTCCGTCTTCAACTGCGTCTACGACCGCGACATCGACGAGCAGATGCGCCGCACCCGGCGCCGTGCGCTGCCGCGCCACATCGTCTCGCCGCGCTCGGCACTGGTCTTCGGACTGGTGCTCGGCGTCGTCTCGACCGTGGTGCTGGCGGTGTGGGTCAACTGGCTCTCCGCGACGCTGTCGGTGCTCGCCAACGCCTTCTACGTCTTCGTCTACACGATGGTGCTGAAGCGCCGGACGGCCCAGAACATCGTGTGGGGCGGCCTCGCCGGCTGCTTCCCCGCCCTGATCGGCTGGACGGCCGTGACGGGCTCGCTCGCGTGGACGCCCGTCGTGCTGTTCCTGGTGGTGTTCTTCTGGACGCCCCCGCACACCTGGGCGCTGGCGCTGCGCTACCGCGAGGACTACCGCCAGGTCGACGTGCCGATGCTGCCCGTGATCCTGCCCGCGCAGCGCGTGGCGGTGCAGATCGTGGCCTACAGCGTCGTCATGGTCGCGACCTCGCTGCTGCTGTGGCCGGTGGCCGACACCAGCTGGTTCTACCCGCTCGCCGCCGGCGTCCTCGGCGCCGTGTTCCTCTACGAGGCCGTCGCCCTCTACCGCCGCGCCCGCGGCACCGAGGACCTCGCCCTGATCCGCCCGATGCGGCTCTTCCACAGCTCGAACCTGTACCTGTCGCTGCTCTTCGTCGCGGTCGCCCTCGACCCGCTCATCGGCGGCTGACGACGACCTCGGGCCCGGACGCAACCGATCCGGTCGCCGACGCGTCTCTCCACGTGACGGCGGTGGGCCCGGTCACGGGGGTGTGGGCCCGCCGCCGTCGACGTCGTGACCGCCGACGCCGGCAGCCCGGGCCGGCGGGCCCGCGCCTCAGCGCGAGGCGGTGGCGAGGTCGGCGGCGCGGGCGGACCCCGCACGGGCGAGCGGTCGGCCCGCGAGCACGACGTGGGCCAGGGAGGCCGAGATCAGCGCGGCGCCGAGCATGTGGATCGCCACGAGGACGACCGGCAGGTCGGTGAAGTACTGCACGAAGCCGACGACGCCCTGCGCGAGCTCAAGGCCCAGCAGCAGCGTCGCGGCCGAGGCCACCCCGGCGGCGCCCCGGCGGCGGGCGACGACGACCAGGACGACGGTGGCCGCGACGAGCACGTAGACCGACCAGGCGTGGACGTGGGACATCAGCTGCGGGTCCAGGCCGGTACGGCGGGCGTCGAGGTCGCCGGCGTGGGGGCCGGAGCCGGTGACGACCGTGCCGAGGTACAGCGAGAGCCACCCGAGGGCGAAGGTCACCAGCGTCAGCCGCCGGACGCCCAGCGGCGCGGCGCCGCGCTCGGGGCCGCGCAGCTCGTCGAGCAGCAGGACGCACACGGCGATCAGCGCCATCGACACCAGGAAGTGCCCGGCCACGACCCACGGGTTGAGCTGCGTCAGCACGGTGATCCCGCCGAGCACGGCCTGCGCGGGGATGCCGAGGAAGACGACGAGCGCGAGCCGGGTCGCGCGGCGGCGGCCGGAGCGCCACGCGGCGACGAGCGCGAGGATCGCGACCACCGCCAGCGCGAAGGTCAGCAGCCGGTTGCCGAACTCGATCGCGCCGTGCAGCCCCAGCTCGCCGTGGGAGACGTAGGAGTCCTCGGTGCAGCGGGGCCACGTCGGGCAGCCCAGCCCGGAGGAGGTGAGCCGGACCGCGCCGCCGGTGACCACGATGAGGACGTTGGCCACGAGGTCGGCGACCGCGAGGGGCCACAGCCACGGCACGAGACGGTCCAGGGGGCGCAGCAGGGAGCTCACGCGACCATTGTCCCCGCTACTCCCAGCGGAAGGACCGCGAGGCCAGGGCCGCGGCCCCGAGGGCCCACGCGGTGAGGACGAGCAGCGGCACGAACCCCGGCGACCCGTCCAGCATCGCCCCCCGCAGGGCGTCGCCCAGGGCCGCCGACGGCAGCACGACGAGGACCTCCGAGGCGCCGCCGTACGACGACCGCGGGAGCAGGACCGCGCCGCCGGCGAGCAGCAGCAGGTAGACCAGGTTGGCGACGGCCAGGGTCGCCTCCGCGCGCAGCGTGCCCGCGACGACCAGGGCGAGCGACGCGAACGCCGCGGTCCCGAGCAGCGCGCACGGCACGGCGAGCAGCACGCCGCCGAGGTGGGGCGACCAGCCGAGCAGCAGCGCCGCGACCCCGAGGACGACCCACTGCACGACCTGGACCACCAGGAGCCCCCCGACCTTGCCCAGCAGCAGGCCGGAGCGGGGGAGCGGGGAGGCGCCGAGCCGCTTCAGCAGCCCGTAGCGACGCTCGAAGCCGGTCGCGATCGCCAGCGAGGTGAAGGCGGTCGACATCACGGCCAGCGCGAGCACCCCCGGGGTCAGGGCGTCGACGGCGCGCTCGCCGCCCAGGTCGATGCCGAGCCGGTTGGCCGCGACGACGCCGCCGATGAGCGCGATCAGCGGGATGACGACCGCGACGAGCAGCTGCTCGCCGTTGCGGAGCAGCAGCCGGGTTTCCATCGCGGCCTGGGTGCGCACCATCGACGCGTAGGGCGCGGCGCCGGGTCGGGGGGCGAAGGTGCCGGGGGCGCTCACGCGGCGGGCTCCGCGGCGACGGGGGCCAGCCCGCGGCCGGTGAGGGCGAGGAACACGTCCTCGAGGGTCATCCGGCCCAGGGTGAGCGACTCGGGCACCACGCCGTGCCGCTCGCACCAGGCGGAGACCACGGCGAGGGTCGAGGCGTCGGCGGGACCGGTCACGACCAGGCTGCGCTCGTCGACCGGGGTGACCTCCGTGCCGTGGCCCAGGGCGGTCGCGAGCGACTCGGGCGCGCCGGGCGGGAAGGGCTGGGTGACGACCAGGCGGATCGTGGCGTCGCCGCGGCCGCGGACGAGCTGCATCGGCGAGCCGGACTCCACGACGCGGCCCCGGTCGACGAGGTGGACGAGGTCGGCGAGACGCTCGGCCTCCTCCATGTAGTGCGTCGTGAGCACGGTGGTGACGCCGTCGCGCTGCAGCTCGTGCAGCAGGTCCCAGGTGGTGCGCCGCACAGCCGGGTCCATGCCCGCGGTGGGCTCGTCGACGAACAGCAGCTCGGGGCGCCCGACGACCGCCATCGCGAGCCCGAGCCGCTGCTGCTGGCCGCCGGAGAGCCGGCGGTACGGCGTCCGGCCGCACTCGGCGAGCCCGAGCCGCTCCACGAGCATGCCGACCTCGAGCGGGTGGGCGTGCAGGGCGGCGACGTGGCGCAGCATCTCGTCGGCGCGCACGCCCGACCACGCGCCCCCGGCCTGCAGCATCACGCCCACGCGGGGCAGCAGCTCGCGCCGCTGGCGCACCGGGTCGAGGCCGAGCACCCGGACGCGTCCGGACTGGGGACGGCGGTAGCCCTCGCAGGTCTCGAGGGTGGTGGTCTTCCCGGCGCCGTTGGGGCCCAGGACCGCGGTGATCGAGCCCCGGGGGACCTCCAGCGAGAGACCGTCGACGGCCGTCGTGCCGCCGTAGCGCATGACGAGGTCCTCGACGACCACGGCGGGGCCCCCGTCGGGGGTCGGCAGGTCGGCGCGGCTCACCCGTCGAGTCTAGGAGCCCCGCCCGGGACGGGGTCCCGGGCGCCTCCCGCACGGGCTCCGGTCCGAGCACCGGACCGGGCTTAGGTGACCCTTGCTTGAAGGCCTCCCACCAATAAGGTCACACTCGTGTTGTGGAATTGAGGAGCGAGACCCCGACGGACGCGCCGACGCGCGCCCGCGTGGCGCGCTCCATCCTCGAGAACGGCGCCTCGACCGCGGCCCAGCTGGCCGACCGGCTCGGGCTCACGCCCGCCGCGGTGCGCCGGCACCTCGACCAGCTCGTCGCCGAGGGGTCCGTGGACTCCGCCCAGCAGCGGGTGCGCGGCGCCCGCGGCCGCGGCCGGCCCGCGCGGGTCTTCTCGCTGACGCCCGCCGGCCGCGACCACTTCGACCAGGCCTACGACGACCTCGCCGCGCAGGCGCTGCGCTACCTCGCCGAGACCGGCGGCGACGAGGCCGTCATGGCCTTCGCGCGGCGCCGGGTCGCGTTCGTCGAGCGCGACCACGCCCGCCTGATGGCCACCGAGCCGGACCGCGACCCCGCCGAGGCGCTGGCGCAGGTGCTCACCGACGGCGGGTACGCCGCGGGCGTGCGCGACCTCCCGATCGGGCACCAGCTGTGCCAGCAGCACTGCCCCGTGGCCCACGTGGCGCACGAGTTCCCGCAGCTGTGCGAGGCCGAGACCGAGGCGATCTCCCACGTCCTGGGCCGCCACGTGCAGCGCCTGGCGACCATCGCCCACGGCGACGGCGTGTGCACCACGTCGATCCCCGACCTGCCCGCCCGCCCGGGAAGTCCCCGGACGCGCACGGCGTTCACCCCATGAGTCAGCAGAGCACCACCGACAGCAAGGATGGAGCGTCCCTGTGACGACCGAGACCCAGCCCAGCATCGAAGAGCTCAACCCCGGCCTCGAGGGCATCGGCCGCTACGAGTTCGGCTGGAGCGATTCCGACGCCGCCGGCTCCGTGGCCAAGCGTGGCCTCTCCGAGGAGGTCGTGTCCGACATCTCGGCGCTGAAGAACGAGCCGCGCTGGATGCTCGACCTGCGCATGAAGGGCCACAAGCTCTTCGGTCGCAAGCCCATGCCGACCTGGGGCTCCGACCTCGACGGCATCGACTTCGACAACATCAAGTACTTCGTGCGGTCCTCCGAGAAGCAGGCCGCCACGTGGGACGACCTCCCCGAGGACATCAAGAACACCTACGACAAGCTCGGCATCCCCGAGGCGGAGAAGCAGCGCCTCGTCTCCGGTGTCGCCGCGCAGTACGAGTCGGAGGTCGTCTACCACTCGATCCGCGAGGACCTCGAGGAGAAGGGCGTCATCTTCGTCGACACCGACACCGCCCTGCGCGAGCACGAGGAGCTGTTCCGCGAGTACTTCGGCACGGTGATCCCGGTCGGCGACAACAAGTTCGCCGCGCTCAACACGGCCGTCTGGTCGGGCGGCTCCTTCATCTACGTGCCGCCGGGCGTGCACGTCGACATCCCGCTGCAGGCCTACTTCCGGATCAACACCGAGAACATGGGCCAGTTCGAGCGGACGCTGATCATCGTCGACGAGGACGCCTACGTGCACTACGTCGAGGGCTGCACCGCGCCGATCTACTCCTCGGACTCGCTGCACTCCGCAGTCGTCGAGATCATCGTCAAGAAGGGCGGCCGCTGCCGCTACACGACGATCCAGAACTGGTCCAACAACGTCTACAACCTGGTCACCAAGCGCGCGACCTGCGACGCCGGCGCGACGATGGAGTGGGTCGACGGCAACATCGGCTCCAAGGTGACGATGAAGTACCCGGCCGTCTACCTCATGGGCGAGCACGCCAAGGGCGAGACGCTGTCCATCGCCTTCGCGGGCGAGGGCCAGCACCAGGACGCCGGCGCCAAGATGGTGCACGCCGCCCCCCACACCTCCAGCTCGATCCTGAGCAAGTCGGTGGCCCGCGGTGGTGGGCGCACGTCGTACCGTGGCCTGATCCAGGTCAACGAGGGCGCGCACGGCTCCAAGTCCAACGTGCTGTGCGACGCGCTGCTGGTCGACCAGATCAGCCGCTCCGACACCTATCCCTACGTCGACATCCGCGAGGACGACGTGTCGATGGGCCACGAGGCCAGCGTCTCGAAGGTCTCCGACGACCAGCTCTTCTACCTCATGTCGCGAGGCATGGAGGAGGACGAGGCCATGGCGATGATCGTCCGCGGCTTCGTCGAGCCGATCGCCAAGGAGCTGCCGATGGAGTACGCCCTCGAGCTCAACCGGCTCATCGAGCTGCAGATGGAGGGCGCGGTCGGCTGACCGCCCCCGCTCCCACCCGGCCCGCCGGGCCTCCCCGCACGCACCCGCTCACCCCAGAAGAGGTACACCCCACGTGACTGTGACCGACCAGACCGCCCGGGCGGCCGAGAGCGCGCTCGAGATGGCGCGGGTGGACAGCCACCTGCACCCCGAGGGCTCGTTCGACGTCGACGCCCACCCGGTGCCGACCGGCCGCGAGGAGATCTGGCGCTTCACGCCCCTCAAGCGCCTCCACGGGCTGCACGCCGACGCCACCCTCGCGGGTGACGCGGTGAGCGCCACGTGGAGCGCGCCCGAGGGCGTGCGGGTGGCGACGGTGGGCGGCGAGGAGGCCCGCGGGCTGCGCGGCGCCAGCGGCCTGGTGCCCAACACGCTGGTGTCCGCGCGGGTGCTCGCGGAGCTCACCGAGACGCTGCTCGTGGACGTGCCGGCCGAGGCCGAGCTCACCGAGCCGGTGATGGTCGAGGTCAGCGGCACCGACGCCGCGACCACCTCGGGCAGCCACGTGGTGCTGCGCTTCGGGCACCACAGCCGCGCGGTCGTCGTGCTCAACCACACCGGCTCGGCGTCGCTTGCGCAGGTCGTCGAGGTCGTGGTGGGCGACGGTGCGCAGGTGTCGGTCGTCTCGCTGCAGGACTGGGCCGACGACGCGGTGCACCTGACCCACCAGCAGGCCAGCGTCGGCCGCGACGCGTCGTACAAGCACGTCGCGGTGACCTTCGGCGGCGACGTCGTCCGCATGGACGCCAACGTCACCTACGCCGGCCCCGGCGGCGAGGCCGAGCTCCTCGGCCTGTACTTCGCCGACGAGGGCCAGCACCTCGAGCACCGGCTGTTCGCCGACCACACCGCGCCGCGCACCAAGAGCAACGTCGTCTACAAGGGCGCGCTCCAGGGCGCCAAGGCGCGCACCGTCTGGGTCGGCAACGTGCTGATCCGCAAGATCGCCGAGGGCATCGAGTCCTACGAGGAGAACCGCAACCTCGTGCTGACCGACGGCTGCCAGGCCGACTCCGTGCCGAACCTGGAGATCGAGACCGGCGAGATCGAGGGCGCGGGTCACGCGTCGACCGTCGGTCGCTTCGACGACCTGCAGCTGTTCTACCTCCGCTCACGCGGCATCTCGGAGTCCGAGGCCCGCCGCCTGGTGATCTTCGGCTTCTTCAACGACCTGATCCGCAAGGTCGGCGTGCCCGCGCTCGAGGACCAGCTGATGAGCACCGTCGAGTCCGAGCTCGAGCGCAACGTGCTGAAGGGCTACGCCCCCGTGTCGACCGGCCCGGTCGCATGAGCGCCCAGGAGACCGGGCCCGAGACCGACCCGGGGACGGGGCCCGCCTTCACGCGGGTCTGCGCCCTCGACGAGGTCCCGACCGACGAGGGGCTGGCCGTGACGGTCGGCGAGCTCGAGATCGCGGTCGCGCGCGACGGCGACGAGGTCCTCGCGATCGAGAACCTGTGCTCCCACGCCGCGGTCGCGCTCGCCGAGGGCGAGGTCACCGTCGTCGACGGCAGCTGCCAGATCGAGTGCTGGCTGCACGGGTCGATGTTCGACATGCGCACCGGCCGCCCGACGGGCCTGCCCGCCACGGAGCCGGTCGCGATCTTCCCGGTCGAGGTCCGCGACGACGGGGTCTACGTCGACCCCACCCGCACCCTGAACGGCGTCACCCCGGGCTGAGGCCCGACCCACCCACGTTCCTACGCACCACGCAGTCACCAGGAGATTGAATTGAGCACGCTGGAGATCACCGACCTGCACGTCTCGGTCGCCACCGAGGACGGCCCCAAGGAGATCCTCAAGGGCGTCACGCTGACCATCGAGTCGGGCCAGGTCCACGCGATCATGGGCCCGAACGGGTCCGGCAAGTCGACCCTCGCCTACTCGATCGCCGGTCACCCGAAGTACGAGGTCACCGGCGGCTCGGTCACCCTCGACGGCGAGGACGTGCTGGCGATGACCGTCGACGAGCGCGCCCGCGCCGGGGTGTTCCTCGCGATGCAGTACCCGGTCGAGGTGCCCGGCGTGTCCGTGGCCAACTTCCTGCGCACCGCGAAGACCGCCATCGACGGCGAGGCGCCGAAGCTGCGCACCTGGGTGAAGGACGTCAACGCCACCCTCGAGCGCGTCGACCTCGACCCCACCTTCTCCCAGCGCTCGGTCAACGAGGGCTTCTCCGGCGGCGAGAAGAAGCGCCACGAGATCGCCCAGCTCGAGCTGCTCGACCCCAAGGTCGCGATCCTCGACGAGACCGACTCCGGCCTCGACATCGACGCGCTGCGCATCGTCTCCGAGGGCGTCAACCGGTTCTCCGACAAGGGCGACCGCGGCGTCCTGCTGATCACGCACTACACGCGCATCCTGCGCTACATCACCCCCGACGTCGTCCACGTGTTCGTGAACGGCCGGATCGCCGAGCAGGGCGGGCCCGAGCTGGCCGACCAGCTCGAGGCCGAGGGCTACGACAAGTACACGAAGGCCGCGACGGCCTGACCGCCGCCGGGCCACACGACCGCACGAGACGAAGGACGAGGTGACGAGCATGGACGGCCTGCTCCCCGAGCTGGAGGTGGTCCGCAAGGACTTCCCCATCCTCGAGCGCACCCTGGCGGGTGACCGGCCGCTGGTCTACCTCGACAGCGCCAACACCTCGCAGAAGCCGCAGTGCGTGATCGACGCGATGGTGGACCACCTGGAGAACCACAACGCCAACGTGGCCCGCGCCATGCACCAGCTCGGCGCGGAGTCCTCGGAGGCGTTCGAGGCGGGTCGCGACACGGTCGCGTCGTTCATCGGCGCCCCCTCGCGCGACGAGGTGGTCTTCACCAAGAACGCCTCCGAGGCGCTGAACCTGCTGGCCAACACCATGGCGTGGGCCGGCGACCACCAGGTCGGCGAGGGCGACGAGGTGCTCATCACCGAGATGGAGCACCACTCCAACATCGTCCCGTGGCAGCTGCTCACCCAGCGCACCGGCGCCACCCTGCGCTGGATCGGCCTCACCGAGGACGGCCGGCTCGACCCGGCCGACGTCGAGTCGCTGATCACCGAGCGCACCAAGGTGGTCTCCCTGACCTGGGTGTCCAACATGCTGGGCACCGTCAACGACGTCGCCGACATCGCCCGCCGGGCCCACGCCGTGGGGGCCGTCGTCGTCGTGGACGCCTCGCAGGCCGTGCCGCAGATGCCGGTCGACCTGCAGTCGATGCCCGCCGACTCGCGCCCCGACGCGCTGGTCTTCACCGGCCACAAGACCGTCGGCCCGACCGGCATCGGCGTGCTGTGGGGCTCCCGCGCGCTGCTCGACGCGCTGCCGCCGTTCCTCGGGGGCGGCGAGATGATCGAGACCGTGCGCATGGAGTCCTCCACGTACGCGCCGCTGCCGCACAAGTTCGAGGCCGGCACGCCGCCGATCGTGGAGGCCGTCGGCCTCGGCGCGGCGCTGCGCTACCTCGGCGACGTCGGCATGGAGGCCGTGCACGCCCACGAGCGGGCCCTCACCGCGCAGGCCCTCGCCGGTCTCGCGGACATGGGGGGCGTCCGGGTCCTCGGCCCGCTGGACGCGGCCGACCGCGGCGGGGCGATCTCGTTCGAGCTCGACGGCGTCCACCCGCACGACGTGGCCCAGGTGCTCGACTCCCGCGGCATCGCCGTGCGGGCCGGGCACCACTGCGCGCGGCCCGCCCACGCGCGGTTCGGCGTGCAGTCCACGACGCGGATGTCGTCGTACCTCTACACCACCCCGGCCGAGATCGACGCCTTCCTCGAGGGCCTCGAGGAGACGCGCCGCTACTTCGGCGTGACCGGGAAGGTGAGCGCATGACCGGCGGGCAGGACCTGGACGCGCTGTATCAGGAGATCATCCTCGACCACTACAAGAACCCGCTGCACGCGGGCCTGCGCGAGCCCTACGAGGCCGAGGTCCACCACGTGAACCCGACCTGCGGCGACGAGGTCACCCTCCGGGTCCACGTGGCCGACGGCGTGGTCGGCGACGTGTCGTACGACGCGGTCGGCTGCTCGATCTCCCAGGCCTCGACCTCGGTGATGAGCGACCTGCTCATCGGCAAGCGCGTCGACGACGCGCTCGCCGTGCACCAGGAGTTCCTCGCGCTGATGCAGAGCAAGGGCGCCGTGGAGCCCGACGAGGACGTCCTCGAGGACGGCGTCGCGTTCGCCGGCGTCGCGAAGTTCCCCGCCCGCATCAAGTGCGCCCTGCTGGGCTGGATGGCGTGGCGCGACGCCCTCGTCCGCGCCGGCGCCACCACCGTCGACAACGAAGGAGCACGATGACCGACCAGAGCACCGACACCGCCACGACCGGGTCCGTCGACCAGGACCTGCAGCAGGCCGTCGACCACGGCGACCTGCCCGCCGTCCACGTGGACGGCGCCGCGGCGCCCGCCTCGACCGTGACCCCCGAGGAGGTCACCGAGGCGATGAAGGACGTCGTCGACCCCGAGCTCGGGATCAACGTCGTCGACCTCGGCCTGGTCTACGGCGTGCACGTCGACGAGCACTCCAACGCCGTCATCGACATGACGCTGACCTCGGCGGCCTGCCCGCTGACGGACGTCATCCAGGACCAGACGGCCGCCGCCCTGGAGGGCCTGGTGGCCGAGGCCGCCATCAACTGGGTGTGGATGCCGCCGTGGGGCCCGGACAAGATCACCGAGGACGGCCGCGAGCAGCTGCGCGCCCTCGGCTTCAACGTCTGAGCGGGCGGTGAGCGACCCGGACCTCGTCGAGGCCTCCGACGCGGCGGTCGAGACCTTCTGGGTCGAGGCGCGCCGTCGCGCCAAGCTCGAGTCCCTGCCCGGCTACCTCGGGCCCTCGGTGATCGCGTCCGTCCGCCCGCCCGCGTGGGCCTTCGGCGCCGACCGCGTCACCGCCGACGAGCTGCTCGGACTGGTGCTCGAGGGCACCAAGACCGCGACCGCCAGCGCCGCGGAGGACTACACGGCCACCGGTGAGCCGCTGCCGGAGCGGGGCACCCTCGGCATCGTCCTCGACGGCAGCGGTCGGCCACGGGCGCTGATCGGGGTGACCGACGTGGCCGTCGTCGCCTTCGACGAGGTCGGTGAGGACCACGCCTGGGCCGAGGGCGAGGGCGACCGCACGCTCGCCCAGTGGCGCACCGACCACGAGCGGTTCTTCACCGTCCAGGACCCCACGGGTCGCGGGTTCCGGCCCGACATGCCGGTGGTCCTGGAGCGCTTCCGGCTCCTGCACCCCCGCGCACCTCGCCGCTGAGGCCGGCCCCCGGCCGGCCGGGGTGCGCCCGTACCCTGGTCGCGACCTGCGCCGGGGGGAGCGTGGGCAGGGGGCGAGGGGGGCCGAGCGTGGGACGCACCCGCCGCCGCCTGGCCGTCGCCGCCGTCGTGGGCCTGCTCGCGTGCGCCCCGGCGCTGGTGCTCACCAGCCCCGGCTCCGGCTCCGACGAGGAGCCCGACGCCCGAGTGGCGCAGGGGGCCGTCGAGCCGCCGCCCAACGTGGTGCTGGTCCTGGCCGACGACCTCGGCTGGGGCGACCTGGGCACCGGGCTGGTCAACGGCGGCGAGGGCAACCCCCTCGTGCACACCCCCGCGATCGACCGGCTCGCGGCCGAGGGTGCCGTCTTCGACCACGCGTACGCCGGGCCGAACTGCTCGCCCACCCGGATGGCGCTGCTGACCGGCATGGCGGCCCCGCGCCCGGACAACAACGTCTTCCTCGTCGGCGGCCTCGACCGCGGCGGCGACCGCGAGCTCGTGGGCCCGCCGCAGGGCCGCCAGGACGACCGGCTGGTGCTGCCCGACGACGCGGTCACCCTCGGCGAGGCGATGCAGGGCGCCGGGTACGCCACCTCGTGGACGGGCAAGTTCCACGTCACGCGCTTCGCCGAGGACGTGGTGAGCGACCACGGGTTCGACCTGAACCTGGGCGGCACGCGCGCCGGGGTGGTCGGGCAGTACCACGCGCAGGGCCAGGAGTTCGACCGCACGGTCTTCCGGTCGCTGGACCCGTGGGCCGGCGACTACACCCGCGAGTACGTCGACGAGGTCGTCGCGCCGTTCTCGCCCGACTCCGCGGCCGCCGACCTCGACGCCCTCGTCGGCACCCGCAAGCACCTGACGGACGCGGTCGCCGACGCCACCCTCGCCGCGATCGACGCCCAGGCCGCGCAGCCCTTCCTGGCCGTGATGTCCCACTACGCGGTCCACACGCCCGTGGGGCCCGCCCAGCCGCGGCGCGACCTGATGGCGGCCCTCGACCGGCGGGCCGCCCGCGACGACCGGTGGACGACCGCCGAGCCGACGTCCGACGGGGAGTGGCGCGGGCGCCCGGGCACGCGACCGTCGTACGCCGCCCTGCTGGAGGGGATGGACCAGACCGTCGGTCGTCTCGTCGACCACCTCGAGTCCACGCCCGACCCCCGACGGCCCGGGGAGGTGCTGGCGGACAACACCGTCGTGGTGCTGGTCTCCGACAACGGGGGGCGCACCGACGTCGGCGGGCGCAACAGACCGCTGCGCGGCCAGAAGGGCGAGCTCGACGAGGGCGGCGTGCGGGTGCCGTGGATCGTGTGGAGCGGCGACGAGGACCTGGTCGCGGGCGGCACCGTCAACCCGACCCCGGTGGACGTGACCGACCTCTACCCGACGTTCCTCGACTGGGCCGACCACCAGATGCCCGCGCGCGTCACCCCCGACGGTGCCAGCCTGACGCGCGCGGTCGCGACGGGGGAGACGGTGCCGCGCGCCCGGTTCGCCCACCTGCCGGGCTACCTGCTGGCGAAGGGGCGCGACCAGCGGCCGGAGTCGGCGGTGTGGCGCGCCCGTTGGAAGCTGCGCTACACCTACGAGGACCGCCGATTCCGCCTGTACGACGTCACCGACGACCCGGGGGAGACCACCGACCTCGCGGCGCGTCGCCCCGAGCTCGTGGCCGAGCTGGGCGAGGTGCTGCTGGAGTGGCTCGAGGAGACCGACGCGCCGCTCGCGACGCTGCGCCGCGACAGCGCGCCCCTGCGGTTCACGGTGCGCGGCGCGATGTACTCCGACGGGCGGGTGGAGTCCTCGTCGCGGCCGCGCGAGGTGGTGGTGCGTGCGGGCGAGGAGGTGCCGTTCGTGCTGGACCCAGTGGGGGCGGAGCGGCGGTGAGGGTCGCGGCCGGTCCGCTGCTGCTGACGCCGATGGCGGTGACGGACGCCGAGGAGCTGTGGCCCCAGCTGGGCGACCCGGCGATGTGGGCCCACGAGCCCACCGGGCGCCACGCCGACGTGGCGGCGACCCGCGCCTACGCCCGCCGGGCCGAGGAGCGGTGGGCCGAGGGGCTCAGCTACTGGACGGTGCGCCTGGCGGCGAGCGGCGAGGTCGTCGGCTCGGGCGGCGCCCAGCACCACGTGCGCGGCGGCGCCGACCACTGGAACCTCAACTACCGGGTCGCCCCCGCCCACCAGGGCCGGGGGTACGCCGGGCTGCTGCTCGCCGCGGCGCTCGAGGCGGCGCGCGAGGTCGCGCCGGACCGCCCGTGCGTCGCCTGGGTCGACGCGCACAACCCGGCCTCGGGGGCGGTCGCCGCGCGCGCCGGCCTCGTGGACCGGGGCCGGCGTCTCAACCCGGCCGACGGCGTGGTGCGCCACGCCTGGTCCGACGTCCCGCTCGACGACGGGCGCTACCCCGCGGCCGGGGCGTCGTGAGCGCGGTCGCGCGGACCGTCGTGGTCCCCGGCGCCCGGTGGCCGCGCTGGTGGGGGAACTTCGCCGCGTCCCACGGGCCGACGCGCCTCGGTGTCGTCGACGGCGCGCTGCGCGGGGACGCGGACGACGGAGCCTGGTTCGTCGCGCACCTCCCGCTCGGTGCGGCGTACGACGGGCCCGCCACCCCCGACGCGGTGGCGGGCGCCCTGCCCGCGGCGGCCGCCGCCGCGCTCCCGGCCGACTGGGGCGTCCTGCTGGTGCGGCGCGGCGGGTTCGCGGTGGCGCGGCTCGCGGGGGAGACGGTCACCGCGACGAAGACGGGGAGCCGCCACGTGCAGGGCCGCACGGCGGCCGGGGGCCAGTCCCAGCAGCGGTTCGCGCGGCGCCGTGCGGGGCAGGCGCGCGTCGCGTTCGAGGCCGCGGCCGAGGTGGCCGCACGGCTGCTCGACGGGCTGGGACCGGTGGCCCGCGGGGGTGACCGGGAGGCCGTCGAGGCGGTGCTCGCCGACCCGCGGCTGCGACGTCTGGAGCCGCGAGGGCCGTGGCTGGAGGTGGCGGAGCCACGTCGGGTGGTGCTCGACGCCGCGGTCGACGACGCACGCGCCCTGCGCGTCGAGGTCGCGAACGCCCCGCGCTGAGGCCCCGCTGTGGGAGCATCGCGGCCATGTGGGTGCCGGACCCGGCCTGGGAGCCCCTGCCGTCGGGCTCCTCCCCGTCGGTGCTGGGTGTGTGGTGCGACCCGGACGGCCCCGACGGGCCGTGCGTCGTGACCCGGCTCGTGCCGCCCGGTCCCGACGACCCGCCCGAGCTCGACGAGCCCGGCCACGCGGCGTACTGGCGCCGAGCCGCGGAGGTGGCCCGGGCCGGGCTGGTGCGCGACAGCCCCGGTCTGCGGGGGCCCGAGGCGCTCGCCGTCGACGAGGACGGCGAGGGCGTGACACTGCGCCACCGGCGCGTCGGCACCGAGCCGCTCACCGGGCTGTTCGTCGCACGGGCGCTGGGCCGGTTCGCGGGCCTGACGCTGCCGGCGGCGACCTGGCTGGCGCGCGACCCGCTGGCTGACCGGGTCCGACGGGTCGAGCGCAACGGCGGGTGGCCGACCCTCGCGCGCACCACCGCGGCCGACGTCGCCGACCACCTGTGGCGCCGGCGCGACGTCCTGCTCGGTCGGGCCGCCGCGCTGCCGCAGGTGGCCCAGCACGGCGACCCGACGCCCGCCAACCTGCTCGGCCGCGACGGGGACCAGGTCCTCGCCGTCGACTGGGGGACCCTCGGCCGGGGCCCGGTGGGGGCGGACCTCGGCTACTGGTCGCTGTCGACGCGCGAGGAGCTCGACCCGCTGCTCGACGCCTACGTCGGCGGGCTCCCGACCGGCGTGGCCACCCGCGAGGAGGCCGCCCTCGGCGCCCGCACCACCGCGGTGCTCACGGTGCTCTCGCGCGCCGAGTGGGCGTTGTCGCGCGTCGCGGGCGGCGAGGGCGCCCTCGCCGGCAAGCTGCGCCACCCCGCGGTGGCGCCGCACCTGCGGGCCCTGGCCCGCCAGGCCGCGCACGTCGAGGCGCTGCTGTAGGACTCGACCCCTCCCGCAGCCTTGCGCGAAGGCAGAGGCGCCAGCGGCCCCCGAGCTGTTGACGCACCACCGCGGGAGGCGGATAACGGTAGACCAGAGCGCTCGGGCGTCGTCCTGCGAGACAGGAGTGACCCGTGTCCGATCCCATGACCACCACCCCGGCCCCCACCCTGGGGAGACCACGCCCGCTCGTCCTCGTGCGGGGCTTCGGCTCGCTGGGCGTGGGCGACGAGCAGCGCAACCCCTACCAGGGCTTCAACGAGGGCTCGGTCTACCCCGGCAAGCGGGGAGAGAACTTCATCTACGAGGGGTTCGTCCTCCGGGCGGTGAAGGCCCCGCGGCTCCGCTACGTCGACGCCACCAACGTGGTGAGCTACCACCGACGACCCGTGCCCGGCCCGGAGGAGTGCGCCGGTTTCGACCCCGGCGACGTCGGGGGCGACCGGATCGTCCTCGACCCCGACCAGGCCCGCTCGCTCGCCGCTCGCGTCGGCGGGATCGCGGGGACGCTGTGGATCTACCGCTACTACGACCTCGAGCCACGATCGATGACGACGTTCGCGGACGGTCTCCTGCGGCTGATCCACCTGATCCGCCGGGTGGCCGCGGTCACCGGGGCGCCGTTCGACGGGGTCGACGTCGTCGCCCACAGCATGGGCGGGCTGATCACCGGCCAGGCGATCCGGCAGCTGTCCGCAGCGCATCGCGCGGAGCAGGGGCAGGTCGGGACGGCGCCCGGCTCGGCGCCGCTCCGGCATCCCCACCCGGGGGCGGTGATCCACAAGGTGGTCACGCTGGGGACCCCCCACCGCGGCATCGCCTTCCAGATCCTGCCGCGCTGGCTGACGAGCGCGGTGCCCGGCGGAGCGGCCGACGAGCTCGCGGCGTTCGACCCGCGACAGAAGGTCTTCCACGAGGTCGTGAGGACGTTCGATCCCCGGCGGATCCTGACCGTCGTCGGCACCGACTTCCGCTCGTACGGGGTCGCCGTCGCCTCGGCCGGCAACCGGCTCGCCTCACTGTTCGACGAGGGCACGCTGCTGACGAACCGCAGCGACGGCCTCGTCAAGCAGTCGGCGGCGCAGCTCCCGGGGTCGCCGCGCACGTTCGTGCACAAGTGCCACGGCGGGGAGGACTCGCTCGTGACGTCGCGCGAGGCCTACGAGATCGCCATGCGGTTCCTGCACGGCACGCACCACGTCCGGCTGTCGCTGGAGGAGGCCCGGGTCCTCACGGGCCTGGACACGTTCGGGCGCTCGGAGCTGTACCTCGGGGTCCGGATCAAGCCGCGGGGCCCCGACTTCGACCTGTTCCACCAGTCACCGGAGGCGCAGAACTGCTACGGGCCGTTCCGCTCGGCCGCCCTGGACGACCCGTTGCCGGCCCTGGCCGAAGAGCTGGCCCGCCCCCTCGCGGAGGACGGGGACGACACGACGTACTGGGCCGGTGACCGGCCCGGGGAGCGTCTGATCTGGGAGGGCTGGGTGGACGAGCGCGACGTCCTCGACCCCTTGGACCCCGAGCTGGTGTTCCGTCTCGACGTGAGCGTGACCGAGCGCGACAGCCTCGGCGTGGCGGCCTCGGACACGATCGTCTTCCGCAAGCAGTACTTCGTGCAGGTCTTCCCCGGGAGCCCGATCCGCGTCTTCGTCCACACCGACTCGCGGCGGCTGGGGCCGGGCACCTCGTCGCGGCTGGCGACGTCGGAGCAGGCAGCCGAGACCGCCTCCCGCGCCGCGGGCGAGGCGCTGGGGGACGAGGGCGGGCCGTCCCCGGACGTGCAGGAGGCGACGCCGGTCGAGGGCGACTCCGGGGCGTGGCTGTTCCGGGTCGCCGGGACCGGCTTCCGCGGGACGTTCCGGCTGGGCGTCGAGCGGGTGCCGCCCGACGCGACGACCTGATGGGTCCCCGCGGGACGCGGTCCCCGGCGACCTGGTGGAAGGGGGTCGCCGGCCATCTCCCGGTGCTCTCGTCCTTCCTGCTCCTGGCCGTGGTGGTCGTCCTCGTGCTCGCGCTCGACATGGACCCGCGCACGGAGGTCCTGCCCGCCGACTGCGCTCCGTGCGAGGTGGGCGCACGCGAGTGGCGCGTCTGGAAGGCGACCGTGGCGCTCGGTGTCGCGGCAGCGCTGCTGCTCGGGATCCGCGGGGTCGTGCGTCTCCGCTGGGCGCGGAGGGACGCCACCCCGGCCGGGGTGCCCGGCGCGACCGGAGCACCTGCTGTCCGCTACGGCCTCGCCGCACTGCTCTGGGCGCTGTTCCTGGGCCTGCTGGTCGGCCGTGTGGTCGGCGACAACACGCTCTGGTCGGACGGGATGGAGCTCCGACTCGAGGTCGTCGTCGTTCTCGGGCTGGTCAGTGCCTCGCCCTGGGTCGCCCTGACCTGGTCGAGCCACCGCGAGGTCCGGTGCTGCCGCCGGTCCCTGGATGCGAGCCGCGTCGGCTCCCGCACGACGCGATCGGCCGACTCGACCGACGTCGACCTCGCGGCCCTGGCCCAGACGTGGGACCGGATCGTCTCCGTGGCCCTGGCGCTGGCGACCTTCGTCACCGTCGCGGTGGTGCCGACCGGGGCGTTGCGCAGCCTGTGGCTGTCGCAGACCGGCTCCGACCGAACCGCAGCACAGCTCTCGAGCTCCTTCAGCACGACCGACGTGCTGCTGTACGGCGCGCTCTGGGCCCTCTTCGCGGCCGTCGTCGTGCTGCCCCTGGTGGCGGCGTGGCGGTCCACGGTCCAGGCCGTGATCGATGCGCGCGTGCCGCCCAGCTCGGCGACGGCGGGGGACCCGGCGGCGCTCGCGACCCGGACGGCCCTGCTCGCGATGCACCGGCTCGACGCGGGGATCCTGCGCAACCCCCTCACGCTGCTCACGGTGGCGACCCCGCTCGCCACGGCGGCCCTGGCCGCGTTCGTGCCCGAGGTCGTCGGCTGACGGATCGTGTCCGGGCGGGCTGAGACGCCCGTCACGCCCGGTCCGGCGATGCGCGCGACGGACGCGGACCGCCGTACGATGAGGCACGCCATGATCACCGCCCAGAAGCTCGAGATCCGGGTCGGTGCCAGGCTCCTGATGGAGGACGTCAGCTTCCGGGTCGGCCCCGGCGACAAGGTCGGCCTCGTGGGCCGCAACGGCGCCGGCAAGACCACCCTCACCAAGGTGCTCGCCGGCGACGCCCTGCCGGCGTCCGGCTCCGTGTCGGTGACCGGCGAGATCGGCTACCTCCCCCAGGACCCCCGCACCGGCGACCTCGACGTCCTCGCCCGCGACCGCATCCTGTCCGCCCGCGGACTCGACACCGCCGTCGCGAAGATGCGGCGCGCCGAGCAGGACATGATGAGCGACGACCCCGCGACCCGCGAGAAGGCCATGCGCCGCTACTCGCGCGCCGAGGACGAGCTCCACGCCGGCGGCGGGTACGCGGCGGAGTCCGAGGCCGCGACCATCGCCGCCAGCCTGGGGCTCGAGGACCGCATCCTCGGCCAGCCGCTACGCACGCTCTCCGGCGGCCAGCGCCGCCGTGTGGAGCTCGCCCGGATCCTCTTCAGCTCGGCCGAGGTCCTGATCCTCGACGAGCCGACCAACCACCTCGACGCGGACTCCATCGTCTGGCTGCGCGAGTTCCTCAAGTCCTACTCGGGCGGGTTCATCGTGATCAGCCACGACAACGCGCTGCTCGAGGACACGGTCAACAAGGTGCTCCACCTCGACGCCAACCGCGGCCTGATGGACGTCTACAACATGGGCTGGCGCCGCTACCTGACGCAGCGCGAGACCGACGAGAAGCGCCGCAAGCGTGAGCGCGCCAACGCCGAGTCCAAGGCGAAGACGCTCACCGACCAGGCCAACAAGATGCGCGCGAAGGCGACGAAGGCCCAGGCGGCCCAGTCGATGCTCAAGCGCGCCGAGAAGATGATGGCGGGGGTCGAGGGCGAGCGCCGCGCCGACAAGGTCGCCAAGATCGCGTTCCCCAAGCCCGCCGCCTGCGGCCGCACGCCGCTCACCGCCGCGGGGCTGTCGAAGTCGTACGGCTCGCTCGAGGTGTTCACCGACGTCGACCTCGCGATCGACCGCGGCAGCCGCGTCGTGATCCTCGGCCTCAACGGTGCGGGCAAGACGACGATGCTGCGGATGCTCGCGGGCGTCGACGCCGCCGACACCGGCGAGGTCGTGCCCGGCCACGGGCTCAAGCTGGGCTACTACGCCCAGGAGCACGAGACGCTCGACACCTCGCTGTCGGTGCTGGAGAACATGCGCCACGCGGCGCCCCAGCTCACCGACACCGAGTCACGGACCGTGCTGGGCTCGTTCCTGTTCTCCGGCGACGACGCCACCAAGCCCGCCGGGGTGCTCTCCGGTGGGGAGAAGACCCGTCTCGCACTGGCGATCCTCGTCGTGTCGTCGGCCAACGTGCTGCTCCTCGACGAGCCGACCAACAACCTGGACCCCGCGTCCCGCGAGGAGGTGCTGGCCGCGATCCGCTCCTACGAGGGCGCGATCATCCTGGTCAGCCACGACGAGGGCGCGGTCAACGCGCTCGAGCCCGACCGGGTGCTGCTGCTCCCCGACGGCGTCGAGGACCACTGGAACGCCGACTACGCCGACCTGGTCGCCCTGGCCTGAGGGGCCAGCACCGCGGTGGGCGTGGGCTCCCCGCGGCCGCGCAGGGTGACCCGCTCGTAATCGACCCAGTGGGTCGGCTCGTCGCCGTCGGCGGCCTCGACCGAGGTGCAGGCGACGAGGATGCAGCCCTCCACCTCCTTGGCGAGCTCGGTCAGTCGGGCGGCGGTGTTCACCGCGTCGCCGATCACGGTGTACTCGAAGCGCTTGGCGTCGCCGACGTTGCCGGCGACGACCTCGCCCGTCGCGACCCCGACGCCGGCGCGGATCTCGGGCACCTCGTCGAGCAGGCGCGCCGCCATCCTGCGGGCGGCCGCGAGCGCCGCGCCCGCGTGGTCGTCGTGGTCGACGGGCGCGCCGAAGACCGCGAGCACGCCGTCGCCCAGGAACTTGTTGACCAGGCCGCGCCCGCGGTCGATCTCGTCGACGACGACCGCGAGGAACCGGTTGAGCACCTCGACCACCTCGGCGGGCCGGTGGGTGTCGGCGAACGACGTCGAGCCGACCAGGTCGATGAACAGCACCGAGACGGTGCGGACCTCGCCGCCGAGCTCGACCTCCCGTCGTACGGCGGCCTCGGCGACCTCCTGCCCGACGTGGCGTCCGAAGAGGTCGCGGATGCGCTCGCGCTCCTTCATGCCCGTGACCATCTCGTTGAACCCGGCCTGCAGGCGGCCCAGCTCGGTGCCGTCGTACACGACCACCTCGACGTCCAGGTCGCCGCGCTCCACCAGGGCGAGCGCGTCGCGCACGGCGAGGATGGGGGCGACGACCGCACGGGCGTTGAGCAGCGTGATCATCGCCCCGAAGACGAGGACCACGCCGGCCAGCACGAGCACGATCACGCGGAGCCGGGCGAGGCTGATGTCCTCGCGGCCGAAGGACAGCAGCGCGACGACCATCAGCCCGGCGGTGGGGACGGCGGTGCCCAGGGCCCAGAACAGCATCATGCGCCGTCGTACGCCGGAGCCGCGGTCGAGGGGCGGGCCGTGGCCCGACAGGGCGCGGGCGGCGATGGGGCGCAGCGCGAACTCGGAGAACAGGTAGGCGATCGCGCAGACGACCACCCCGGAGATCGACGCGGTGAGGGCGACCGCGATCCACAGGTCCGGCTGCAGGATCACGGTGAGCACGGTGAAGAGCCCGGCCGCGGTCGCCCAGAGGACTCCCTGGATGGCGGTCAGGCGCAGCGGGACCCGCAGCGCGCGGCGCCGGTCCTGCTCCGAGGGCTCGCGGCCCTCGCTCGCCCAGCGCAGTGCCCGCAGCGCCCACGCCGTGCCCCACAGCGCCCCCACGAGCACGGCGACGCCCACGTAGACCGGGATGGCGATCGCGGCGGCCAGCAGCAGGTCGTCGTTGGGCGCCGGTCCCGGCACGACGAGGACCGAGACGCCCACGACGATCACGGCGCCGATGACGTTCGTCGAGACCAGCAGGACCGTGAGCAGCACCTGGACCCGGACGCGAAGCACACGCCGCCCCTGCTCGGGCGTGCCGAGGAGCAGGGAGCCGAACGGCGATCGGCGCCCGCGGCGGGTCGGCACGGGGGTGTCCATCAGGGCAGAGCGTAGAGCAGTACAGGTGTGCACCGGACGTGACCCGCGAACCTCGCGGCGAGGGTTGACCTCGACCGCGCTCGAGGGAGCACGCTGAGCGGTGCCCGGTTCGGGAACAGGGTGGGTGGCCCCGGCGTTGAGCCAGGGCTGGACCTGGGCCACGCACGAGATGACGAGGACGAGGAGGTGTCGCGATGTCCGGGATGACCGGGGTGGGGATGGCCTGGCGGCACCTGCGGACCGACCGGTCCGTCGCGAGCAGCCGGCTGAAGCGGGACACGCTGCGCCGTGTCGTCGGGTTCGCGGGCCCGCACAAGCGGATCATCGCGGTGTTCCTGGCGCTGACCGTGGTCGACGCGGGGCTGCTCGTCGTCACGCCGCTGCTCGTGAAGTACATCATCGACGACGGCATCCTCGGCGGCGACCCGGCGCTCGTCACCGCCCTGGCGCTGGCGATGGTGGGCACGGCGCTGCTGAGCGCGCTGCTGTCGGTGGGCATGGGCTGGCTGTCGTCCCGCATCGGCGAGGGCCTGATCTTCGACCTCCGCACCCGGGTGTTCGGCCACGTCCAGCGGCAGTCGCTGGCGTTCTTCACCCGCACCCAGACCGGGGCGCTCGTCTCGCGCCTCAACAACGACGTCATCGGCGCCCAGCGGGCCTTCACCTCCACGCTGTCCGGCACGGTCTCCAACGTGATCGCGGTCGTCGTCGTGGGCATCACGATGATCGCGCTCAGCTGGCAGGTGACCCTGCTGTGCCTCGCGACCTTCCCGATCCTCTTCGGCATCTCCCGCTGGGTGGGCACCCGCCTGACCGGCCTGACCCGGCAGCAGATGGAGGCCAACGCCGAGCTTGGCAACGTGATGACCGAGCGGTTCAACGTGGGCGGCGCCATGCTGCTCAAGCTCTTCGGCCGCCGCGAGGAGGAGGACGAGTCCTTCGCCGGCAAGGCCGCGCAGGTGCGCGACCTCGGCGTGCGGATCACGTTGCTGACCCGGATCTTCGGCGCCGCCATGATGACGGTGCCGGCGATCGCGACGGCCATGGTCTACGGCATCGGCGGCCACCTCGCGCTGAACGACGCCGTCACCATCGGCACGCTCGGGGCGCTGGCCACCCTGCTCCTGCGCCTGCTGGGTCCACTGCAGGGGCTCGCCAACGTGCGCATCGACATCATGACGGCGCTGGTCAGCTTCGAGCGCGTCTTCGAGGTCCTCGACCTGCCCTCCACGGTCACCGAGCGGGCCGGCGCCACTCCGCTGCCCCCCGGGTCCTCGGGCGTCGAGCTCGACCACGTCGGGTTCACCTACCCGCGCGCCTCCGAGGTCTCCCTGGCCTCGCTCGAGGGCGTCGAGCGCGAGGACGAGGCCGAGCACAAGCCCGTCCTGCACGACGTCTCCCTGCGCGTCGAGCCCGGCCAGATGGTCGCCCTGGTGGGCCCCTCCGGCGCCGGCAAGTCGACGATCACCCACCTCGTCGCGCGGCTGTACGACGTGGGCTCCGGCACGGTGCGCGTCGGTGGGCGCGACGTGCGCGACCTGACCCTGCAGTCCCTCGAGGACGCCGTGGGCTACGTGACCCAGGACGCGCACATGTTCCACGAGACGATCCGCGCCAACCTGCGCTACGCCCGGCCCGGGGCGAGTGACGAGGCGATGTGGGACGCCCTCGAGGCCGCCCAGGTCGGCGACCTCGTGCGACGTCTGCCGGAGGGCCTCGGCACGGTCGTGGGGGACCGGGGCTACCGGCTCTCCGGCGGCGAGCGTCAGCGTCTCGCGATCGCCCGGCTGCTGCTCAAGGCCCCGCCGATCGTCGTCCTCGACGAGGCGACGGCCCACCTCGACGGCGAGTCCGAGCGCGCGGTCCAGAAGGCGTTGGACGCGGCCCTCGAGGGTCGGACCTCCCTGGTCATCGCGCACCGCCTGTCGACCGTGCGCCACGCCGACCGGATCGTCGTCCTCGAGCGCGGCCGCGTCGTCCAGTCCGGCACGCATGCCGAGCTCCTCGAGCGCGGCGGTCTCTACGCCCAGCTGCACGCCACCCAGTTCCTCGACGACACCGAGCCCGCCACCACCTGACCACCCACCCGGCCGGTGGTCGAGGTGCGAGGAGCTCTGGCGACGAGCCACGAGACCCGGTGACCTCCGGTGTTGGCGTTCGGCCGCGGGAGGTCTCGTGGCCTGTCGTCTCGTGCCTCGACGCCGGGCACCTCGACCTCCGGTGGTCGAGGTGCGAGGAGCTCTGGCGAGGAGCCACGAGACCCGGTGACCTCCGGTGTTGGCGTTCGGCCGCGGGGGGTCTCGTGGCCCGTCGTCTCGTGCCTCGACGTCGGGCACCTCGACCTCCGGTGGTCGAGGTGCGAGGAGCCTTGGCGACGAGCCACGAGACCGGGTGGCCTTCACGCCGGTGTTCGGGTGTGGGGGGTCTCGTGGCCCGTCGTCTCGTGCCTCGATGGCGGGCACCTCGACCTCCGGTGGTCGAGGTGCGAGGAGCCTTGGCGACGAGCCA
The DNA here is from genome assembly GCF_039529515.1 of Nocardioides lentus. NCBI lineage: Bacteria > Bacillati > Actinomycetota > Actinomycetes > Propionibacteriales > Nocardioidaceae > Nocardioides > Nocardioides lentus. The sequence continues at coordinate 217,801 of NZ_BAAAMY010000002.1, read as the reverse complement.
CGAGACCCGGTGGCCTTCACGCCGGTGTTCGGGTGTGGGGGGTCTCGTGGCCCGTCGTCTCGTGCCTCGACGGCGGGCACCTCGACCTCCGGTGTCGGCGTTCGGGTGTGGGGGTCTGCGACCGCGCGCGGGCCCGGGCGCCCCTAGCCTGGGACCCATGGACCTGGGGCTCAGCGGCAAGGTGTTCGTGGTGACCGGGGGTGCGCGGGGCCTCGGCCGAGCGACCGCGGACGTGCTCGTCGCGGAGGGGGCCCGGGTCCTGCTGTCCGGTCGCTCCGCGGTGAGCCTCGACGCCGCCCGGGCGGCGCTGGGGGAGTCGTGCGCCACGCGGGTGGCGGACAACGCCGACCCCGACACGCCCGAGGCCCTCGTCACCGCCGCCCGAGACCGGTGGGGCCGCCTGGACGGCGCCCTCGTCAGCGTCGGAGGACCGCCACCGGGCTCGGTGCTCGGGACCGCGGACGACGACTGGACACGGTCGTTCGAGTCGGTGTTCCTCGGGGCGGTCCGGGTCGCGCGGACGGTCGCCGCCCACGTCGAGGACGGGGGCGCGCTGGCGCTCGTGCTGTCCAGCAGCGTCCGGTCGCCGCTCGGTGGCATGGCCATCAGCAACGGCCTGCGCCCCGGCCTGGCGATGGTCGCCAAGACCCTCGCCGACGAGGTCGGCGACCGCGGTGTCCGCGTCAACAGCCTGCTGCCGGGACGCGTCGGCACCGAGCGGGTCGCCGAGCTGGACGAGGCCACCGGCGACCCCGCAGCCGCCCGCGAGCGCGCCCTGGCCTCCATCCCGCTCGGCCGCTACGGGGAGCCCGAGGAGTTCGGCCGCGTGGCGGCCTTCCTGCTGTCCCCGGCCGCCTCCTTCGTCACGGGTACGGCGGTCCCGGTCGACGGCGGGATGCTCCGCTCACTCTGAGCCCGCTCACGCGACGGGCGTCTGGTCCCGGTCCGCGTTGCTGGGGTGGTGGGGGTGGTTGGACCGCTTCGGACGCTTCTCGCGCGGGGTGCGCGCGGCGCGGGGCCGGCTGCCCCCGGGGCGGCCCCGCCACTCGTCGTAGGCGAGGTAGCCGAAGCCCACGATCGCGAGCAGGCCGAAGAACCACCACTGCAGCCCGTAGAAGAAGTGGGGGCCCTCGCTGAGCTCGGGCAGGCCGTTCGGGGACGGAGCGACCTCGGGCGCGGGGTCCTCGGAGTCGAGGTCGACGAAGCCGCCGTACACCTCGCGGTCCAGTGCAGGGCCGATCCGCGCCGAGGAGATGGCGCGCGTGGAGTTGTCGGTGACCGCGGAGCTGTCGCCGGTCGCGTTGGTGCGCAGCCAGCCCACGACCGTGACCTCACCCTCCGGCGGCGCGGGCACGTCGGCGACCGTCGCGCCGCGGTTGCTCGTCGCGACCCAGCCTCGGTCGACGAGCAGGGACGGGCCCTCGGCCGTCTCGAGGGGCACGACCACGTTGACGCCGGCCTGGCCCTCACGGGTGCGGTAGCGCACGATCACCGTGTCCTCCACGGCGTACGTGCCGGTGGCCTCCACGCGCCGCCACTGGTCCGCGGCGGAGACGTCGCCGCCGGTGGTCATCAGCTCGGCCGGGGGCGCCGGCGGGGCGGCCTCGTTGCGCGCGATGACGGCGTTGCGGTCCTGACGCTCGTGGAGCCGGTCGAACTGCCAGCCGCCCAGGGCGTACGCCAGCCAGGTCAGCAGGCCCACGACGACGAAGAACAGCACCCACCGCCGGGTGAGGAGGAAGCGGAACGAACCCACGTCCACGAGGCTATCCGGCGACCCTGCGTGTGGCCCCCGCCACGTAGGGTGGAGCAATGGTTCCCCTGCAGCTTGCCGACCGGTACGGCCGTGTCGCGACCGACCTCCGGGTCTCCCTCACGGATCGCTGCAACCTCCGCTGCTCGTACTGCATGCCGCCGGAGGGTCTCGACTGGCTCCCGACGGAACAGGTGCTCACCGACGACGAGGTCGTGCGCCTCGTCGGTATCGGGGTCGGCCTGCTCGGTGTCGAGGAGGTGCGCTTCACCGGCGGGGAGCCGCTGGTGCGTCGGGGCCTGCTCGACATCGTCTCGCGCGTCCACGCCGAGCACCCCGACGTCGAGATGTCCCTGACCACCAACGCGCTGGGCCTGGCGCGGACCGCGCAGGCCCTCAAGGACGCCGGCCTGACGCGCGTCAACGCCAGCCTCGACACGATCCGCGCCGAGACCTTCGCGGAGATCACCCGGCGCGACCGCCTGCACGACGTCGTCGCCGGCCTCGCCGCCGCGAGGGCCGCCGGCCTGGGACCGGTCAAGATCAATGCCGTCCTCCTGCGCGGGACCAACGACGACCAGGCACCCGAGCTGCTGCGCTGGGCGCTGGCCGAGGGCTACGAGCTCCGGATCATCGAGCAGATGCCGCTCGACGCCCAGCACGGCTGGAGCCGCGAGGCGATGGTCACCGCCGAGGAGACGCTCGAGCGACTCGAGCGGGAGTTCGTGCTCACGCCGGCGGAGGAGCCCCGAGGCTCCGCCCCGGCCGAGCTGTTCACCGTCGACGGCGGCCCCGGCACCGTCGGCATCATCGCCTCCGTCACGCGCCCGTTCTGCGGCGCGTGCGACCGGGTGCGCCTGACCGCCGACGGCCAGGTGCGGACCTGCCTGTTCGCCCGCGAGGAGTCCGACCTGCGGGCCGCGCTGCGCGGCGGGGCCTCCGACGCCGAGATCGCGGAGCGCTGGCGCGTCGCGATGTGGGGCAAGGCCGCCGGCCACGGCATCGACGACCCGTCGTTCCTGCAGCCGGACCGCCCGATGTCGGCGATCGGCGGCTAGTCCGCGGCCTCGGCTAGTCCGCCACCTCGTCGCCGGGCCCGTCGTGGGGCCGGGTCTCCTTCAGGAATCCCCGCGCGGTCAGGAAGTCGCCGAGGCTCGTGCGATGCTCGTCGCAGGCCAGCCAGACCTTGCGGCGCTCAGGGGTGTGGATCCGCGGGTTGTTCCACCGCAGCGCCCACACGGCGCTGCTCGTGCAGCCGCGGGCCGAGCACGTGGGTCGCGCGGGACCGGGACGGTCGTCCACGCGTCGCCTCCTCAGGGGGTGGGGTGCGGCCCGGACCGTGGTGACGCCGGAAGACCGCGGTGCCGGACGACCACGGGGGAGGCCGTCCGGCACCGGGACCCGGCTCGGACGGGGGTGACCGGACCGGGCCGAGCCAGTCTGGCACGGGGCTCGGGCGATGCCAACGAGTTCGTCGCGACGCCGCGGGCGGACCTCGGCGGACGGCCCTCAGCGGGTGGCGGAGCCGCCCTCGTGCGAGGGCCCGGCGGTGAGCTCGGGGGTGTCGGGGGAGAACGGCGAGAGCACGAAGTCGTCCTCGCGGCGGGTCACGGCGTTGGCCAGCACCACCGCGACGTAGGGCAGGAAGATGGCTCCGGCGACCAGCACCCAGCGGAACGGCCCGGTCACGACCAGCGCGCCCACGAAGCAGACGGTGCGCAGGCTCATCGAGGCCAGGTAGTTGCGCTGACGGCGGCGCTGGTCCTCGCGCGGATCACCGGCTGCAGTGGTGATGCGTACGGCGTTCGCGTCGCTTCTCTTCTGCAGACCTGCCATGGCTCCATCCTACGTCGGTAGTGTCACGTGACCCGTCGTTCCGGTACCCACCGGCACCCACCAGGAGGCCCCGCATGACCAACCGCACGTACCGCATCTCCGAGGTCGTCGGCACCTCTCCCGACGGCATCGACGCCGCGATCCGCAACGCCGTGGAGCGCGCCAGCAAGACCCTGCGCCACGTCGACTGGTTCGAGGTGACCCAGGTGCGCGGCCACGTCCTCGACGGCCAGGTCGACCACTTCCAGGTCGGGCTCAAGCTCGGCTTCCGCCTCGAGGACGAGTGAGGCGCGGATCGTCCTTACCCGTCGGTAGTCGATAGCGTCCGGGCCGTGAGCAGATCAGTGCTGGTGACCGGAGGCAGCCGCGGGATCGGGCGAGCCGTCGCGGAGGCGTTCCTGGCCCAGGGGGACCAGGTCGCCGTGACCTCCCGGGGCGGGGGCGGCCCCGAGGGCGCCCTCGACCTGAGGTGCGACCTGACCGATCCCGCCGCCGTCGAGGCGGCGTTCGCCGAGATCGAGGAGAAGCACGGACCCGTCGAGGTCCTGGTCGCCAACGCCGGCATCACCGACGACACCCTGCTCCTGCGCATGAGCGAGGAGCAGTGGTCCGGCGTCCTCGAGACCAACCTCACCGGGACCTTCCGCCTGGTGAAGCGAGCCTCCAAGGGCATGCTGCGCATGCGCCGCGGCCGCATCGTGCTGATGTCGTCGGTCGTCGCCCTCCTCGGCTCGCCCGGCCAGGTCAACTACGCCGCCTCGAAGGCCGGTCTCATCGGCATCGCGCGCTCGCTGACCCGCGAGCTCGGCAGCCGCTCGATCACCACCAACGTCGTCGCCCCCGGCTACGTCGAGACCGACATGACCGCCGGGCTCCCCGAGGAGCAGCAGGCCGCCTACCGCGCGCAGATCCCCCTGGGCCGGTTCGCCTCGCCCGACGAGGTCGCCGGCACCGTCGTGTGGCTGGCCTCCGACGCCGCCGCGTACGTCTCCGGCGCGGTGATCCCCGTCGACGGCGGCCTCGGCATGGGCCACTGACCGACCGTCCGGCACCGACCCCCTCCCCGCCGCAGAAAGGCACCACCATGGGCATCCTCGACGGCAAGACCGTCCTCGTCGCCGGCGTCACGATGGACTCCTCCATCGGCTTCGCGACCGCGAGGTTCGCGCAGGAGCAGGGCGCCACCGTCCTGATCTCCAACTTCGGCCGCGCGCTCGGCATCACCCGGCGCATCGCCAAGCGGCTCCCGACCGAGCCCGTCGTCCTCGAGCTCGACGTCACCGACACCGGCCACCTCGACGGGCTCGCCGAGACCCTGCGCGGCCACGGCGTCGAGCGACTCGACGGGCTCGTGCACTCGATCGCCTACGGCAACCCCGAGACGCTGCTCGGCGGCGACTTCACCGCGGGCCCGTGGGAGGACGTCGCCCAGGCCGTCCAGGTCTCGGCGTACTCGTTGAAGTCCCTCACCGAGGCCGCCCGCCCGCTGATGGGTGCGGGGTCGTCGGTCGTGGGCCTCACCTTCGACGCCACCGTCGCCTGGCCGGCGTACGACTGGATGGGCGTGGCCAAGGCCGCGCTGGAGTCGACCTCCCGCTACCTCGCCCGCGACCTCGGCCGCGAGGGCGTCCGGGTCAACCTCGTCTCCGCCGGGCCCCTGAAGACGCTGGCCGCGAAGGCGATCCCCGGCTTCGAGAAGCTCGAGGCCACCTGGGACGAGCGCGCGCCGCTCGGCTGGGACAACGGCGACCAGGGCCCCACCGCCCGTGCCGTGTGCGCGCTGCTCTCGGACCTGTTCCCGGCCACCACCGGCGAGATCGTCCACGTCGACGGGGGCTTCCACGCCATCGGCGCCTGACTTGTAGTTTCCTCCGGTGACCTCACTCGTCGAGCTCCGTGTCCTCGAGGGACCGAACCTCTACTTCCCCCGCGCGGCCATCAAGCTGACGCTCGACGTCTCCGGCCTCGCCGGGGTGCCGGAGGACACCGCCACGCGGTTCGCGGCCCGCATCGGGCTCCCGGCCGCCCGGCCCGGTCCGGCCGGGAGCGGCTTCCGCCAGCGCTTCGTGGCCCGGGCCCTGGCGCGCCTCGTGCGCGCGCTCGCCGCCGAGGCCGGCACCCGCCGCCTCGGGGTCCGGGTGCGCCCCACCGCCGAGCCCGACCGGCTCGTCGTGGCCTTCCCCTGGCGCCACCGCGAGCGCGCCCAGGAGATGGGTCGCGCCGTCGGCGCCGTCCTCGACGCCCTGCAGGAGGGCGGGCCCGGCACCGACGTGGAGGCCGTCGTCGAGCACGCCGCGGCCCGCGTCGCCGCCAGCGAGCCCGGCGAGCGCCCGCGCACCCTGACCCCGCGCGTGCCCGTCGTCGCCGTGACCGGCACCAACGGCAAGACCACCACGTCGCGGTGGGTCGCCCACATGGCCCGCGTCGACGGTCGCCTCGTCGGCTGGTCCAACACCGACGGCATCTACGTCGACGGCGTCATGGTCGAGAGCGGCGACTACTCCGGGCCCAGCGGCGCCGGCCGCGTGCTCGCGCACCCGGAGGTGCAGCTCGCCGTCACCGAGACGGCCCGCGGTGGCATCCTCCTCAAGGGCATCGGACTGACCCGCAACGACGTCTCCGTCGTCACCAACGTCACCGCCGACCACCTCGGCCTGCACGGCATCGACACCGTCGACCAGCTGGCGGAGGTCAAGTCGGTGGTGCCCCAGATCACCCGCCCCGACGGGTGGGCCGTCCTCAACGCCGACGACCCCCGCGTGCTCGCCATGCGCCACGTCACCCGCGCCCGGCCCTGGGTCTTCTCCCGCGACCCCGACTCCCCGGCGATCCGCGAGGTCCTCGCCGACGGCGGGCGCGCGACCACGGTCATCGACGGCTTCGTCAGCGTCCTCGACTCCGGCACCGACGCCGACCCCCTCGTCGAGCTCGTCGACGTGCCCATGACCCTCGCCGGGCTCTCGCGCTTCAACGTCGAGAACGCCCTCGCCGCGGCCTCCGCGGGCCTCGCGATCGGCCTCGACCGTGCGAGCGTGGTGACCGGCCTGCGGGGGTTCCTGCCCGACGCCGAGCACAACCCCGGCCGCATGAACACCTTCACGCTGCCCACCGAGGACGGTGACCTGACCGTCGTCATGGACCTCGCCCACAACGAGGCCGGCCTCGAGGCCCTGCTCGAGATCATGGACGGCGTACGACGTCCGGGCGCGAGGGTCCTGCTCGGCCTCGGCGTCGTCGGCGACCGCACCGACGAGCTCATCGACACCCTCGCCGAGATCGGTGCCCGCGACTCCGACGTCATGGTCATCGGCCACAAGGAGCGCTACCTGCGGGGCCGCACGACCGACGAGCTCGAGACCCTCATGCGTGCCGGCGCGGAGCGCGTCGGCGTCACCGACGTCCCGTCGTACCCCACCGAGCTGGCGGCGCTGCAGGCCCTCGTCGGGCGCGCCGCGCCCGGTGACGTGATCGGCCTGATGTGCCACGCCGAGCGCCAGGAGGTCTATGACTGGCTGGCCTCCGTCGGGGCCACCCCGGACGGGCCGGCGGAGCTGGCCGCCAAGGTCCGGGCCGCGGTCTAGCACGGTGTAGAACTGGGCCATGACCGACTCTCGGGGTCCCCGTCCTGTCCTGCGCCGTCCTGTCCTGCGCCGTCCTGTCCTGCGCCGTCCTGTCCTGCGCCGTCCTGTCCTGCGCCGTCCTGTCCTGCGCCGTCCTGTCGTGCGCCGTCCCGTCCTGGCGAGCACCGCCGTCGCGGGAGCGCTCGCCGCCGTCGCGCTGGCGGCGCCGGCCACGGCGGTGACGCCGGCAGCGACGCCGGCAGCGACGCCGGCAGCGACGCCGGCGGCGGCGCCGGCGGTGGTGCTGTCGGCGGCGGTGGCGGCACCCGCGGGGTGCCTCGACACCGGGCTGGAGCCCACGGTCGAGCAGGAGCGGCTCACCCGGCCGCAGCCGCGGGCGATCCTGCGCCGCAGCACCGCCGACGAGGCGGTCGCGGCCTTCGCCCGGGCGCTGTGCGACACCGGCTCCGTCGCCGCCGCGCGCCCGGTCGTCCAGGACGCGGGTCGGGGGCTGTGGCGCTGGGCGACCGAGCGCGCCCAGGGGGAGCGCCGCGTGCGCGGCTCCCTGCCCGGCGGCGACGACCGCCCCCTGTACTGGGCGCGGGTGGCGATGACCCGGGTCCTCGCCCAGTGGGCCGCCGAGCGCGACCTCGGCGTCGGCGGGCTCACCGACCGCCTCGAGACCACCAGCCGCGGCCAGGACACGCTCCGGGTCCCCACGGCCCGTGGCGCGACCCGCGTCGTGGTCACGGGCTTCGACCCGTTCACGCTCGACGTCGACGCCCGGATCGGCAACCCCTCCGGGGCCACCGCGATCGCCCTCGACGGCCGGGTGGTCCGCACCGCCGACGGGCCGGTCCGACTCGAGACCGCGGTGTTCCCGGTCCGCTGGGACGACTTCGCCGCCGGTGAGGTCGAGCGCACCCTGGCCCCGTTCGTGCGGCGCGACCCCGACGCCCGCCAGGGTCTCGACGCCCTCGTCACCGTCAGTCAGGGGCGACCCGAGCAGTTCGACCTCGAGGTGTGGAACGGCGCCAACCGCGGCGGCTTCGCCGACAACGCGAACGTCGAGCTCACCGGGCTGGCGCCCATCCCGCCCGGCTACCCCACGGTCCGCCCGCAGCCGCAGTTCACCCGCACCGACCTCCCCGTGGGCGCGATGGCGCGCCGCGACACCGGCCGCTACGACGTGGTCGTCAACCCCGAGATCACCGAGCGCGACCCCGCCACGGGCGAGACGCGCACGACCCGCTCCGGACCCACCCCCGGCTTCCTGGCGGTCGCCGGTAGCCCCGGCGACTACCTGTCCAACGAGATCGCCTACCGCGCCACGCTGCTGCGCGACGGGCGGCGCAGCCCCCACGTCGGGGGCCACGTGCACACCCCGGTGCTGGGCCTGCCCGCCGGGGACCGCCTGAGTGGACGGTCGTACGAGTCACGGCGCACCGCGATGGTCCGCCAGACCACCGCCCTCGTGCGCGCCGCGCTGGACCTCAGGCCTCGGGGCTGAAGTCGGGGTCGGCGCCCGGCGAGTCCTCCGAGGCGCCGGACCCGGCGTAGGCCTGGTTGGACCAGTTCTCCAGCTCGCTCATCACCTGGGCGTGCTTGTCGACGCAGACCACGACCAGGTCGCCCCGGTTGGCGCGGCTCATGGCGTGGCGCACGGCCTCGATCTCCTCGAGGACCTCCTCGACCTGCTTGCAGCGCGCGCCGGCCTCGATCGCCTCGCGGACGCCCTCGGTGACGAAGCGGGCGACCTCGCCCCGCTCGCGGCCGCGCAGCTGCTCGTCCTCGCGGACGATCACCACGTCGAAGTGGCGGGCGGCGATCCGCCCGAGCTCGCGCATGTCGTCGTCGCGGCGGTCGCCGGCGGTCGCGATGATGCCGATCCGTGACGGACGGGCCAGGTCGTGCGACGACGACAGCGAGTCGCCGACCCGGTCGACGAAGTCGCCGAGCATCGCCATGCCGGGCGCGTTGTGGCAGTAGTCGACGATGACGTTGACGCCCTGCACCTCGACCTCGTTGAGCCGGCCGGGGGAGAGGTAGTAGTTGGTCGAGAAGGTGCGCAGGCCCTGACGGATGTCGTGCAGCGGCGCGCCCTGGGCGAACGCCGCGGCCGCGGCCGCGAGGGTGTTCTGGACGTTCATCCGCGCCCGGCCGCCGAAGGTCGCGGGCAGCAGGTGGGTCCACGCCAGCTGCATCTCCCGACGGCCGTGGCGCACCACGATCATCTCGCCGCGGTCCGACGGCTCCAGCACCAGCGCCTTGCCGCCGCGGCGGCAGTGGGCGTCGATCATGTCGCGGACCTCGGTGCCGGGCTCCGACATCGAGAACCACACGACCTCGCCCGAGCACTTGCGGCGCATCTCGCGCACCAGCGGGTCGTCGGCGTTCAGCACGGCCGCCCCGGTGCGGGGCACGGCCTCGACGAGCACCGCCTTGACGTCGGCGAGCTGCTCGACGGTGTCGATGCCGCGCAGGCCGAGGTGGTCGGGGGCGACGTTGACCACGACCGCGACGTCGTTGCGCTCGTAGCCCAGGCCCTCGCGCAGGATCCCGCCGCGGGCCACCTCGAAGACCGCCATGTCGACCCGGGGGTTCTGCAGCACCATCCGCGCCGAGCGCGGTCCCGAGGCGTCGGCGCGGATCAGCAGGCGCTCGTCGATGACGACGCCGTCGGTCGAGGTCATCCCCACCTTGCGGCCCATGCCCTTGAAGATGTGGGAGATCATCCGCGACGTCGTCGTCTTGCCGTTGGTGCCGGTCACCGCGACGATCGGGATCCGCGACGGCGCACCGGGCGGGAACAGCATGTCCACGACGGGCTTCGCGATGAACTGCGGCTCGCCGATCGTCGGGTGGGTGTGCATCCGGAAGCCGGGGGCCGCGTTGACCTCGCAGATCGCGCCGCCGGCCTCGCGGACCGGCTGGGTGATGTCGGGGCAGATGAAGTCGATCCCGGCGATGTCGAGCCCGATCATCCGGGCCGCCTCCTCGGCGATCTCGACGTTCTCGGGGTGGGCCTCGAAGGTGCGGTCGATCGAGATGCCGCCGGTCGACATGTTGCCGGTCAGGGCGAGCTTGACGGTCGCACCCCGCTCGGGGACGTCGGTCATCTCCAGGCCCTGGTCGCGGACCAGCTCGACGGCGGCCGCGTCGACCTTGATCCGGGTGAGGACCTTCTCGTGGCCCACGCCGCGCCGGGGGTCGGAGTTGGCGTCCTCGACGAGCTGCTCGACGGTGCTCGTGCCGTCGCCGGTCACCGACGCCGGCACGCGCTCGGCGACCGCGGCCATCCGGCCGTCGATGATCAGGCAGCGGTAGTCCTTGCCGGTGACGAACGACTCCACGACGATCCAGCCGCGCCGCGACTGCGCCTTGGCGGTCTCGAAGGCCTCCCGGACCTCGTCGGCGTCCTGCAGGTCCAGGCACACGCCGCGGCCGTGGTTGCCGTCGAGGGGCTTCACGACGACGGGGTAGCCGATCCGGTCGGCGACGCGCACGGCCTGCTCGACGGTGCGCACCGAGTCCTGCTTCGGCACCGGCAGCCCGGCGGCGCCGAGGAGCTTGGTCGTGAGGTCCTTGTCGGAGGCGACGTCGACCGCGATGGCGGAGGTCTCCGAGGTCATCGTCGCCCGGATCCGCTTCGCGTGGACGCCCTGCCCGAGCTGCACGAGGGAGTGCTGGTTGAGCCGGATCCACGGGATGTCGCGGGACACGGCCTCGTCCAGGATCGCCTGGGTCGAGGGACCGAACGCCGTGCGCTGCGCGCGACGGATGAACTCGTCGAGCTCGACCTCCCAGTCGAAGCCGGGGTCGGCCTCCACGAGGTGGTTCACCAGCCGGACGGCGAGGCGCCCGGCGGCCAGCCCGACCTGCTCGTCGGCGTAGCCGAAGATCACGTTGTAGCGACCGGGGTGACCCTTGACCATCCGGGTCTTGCCGCGACGGATGTCGTGGCCCACGACCTGTTGGAGGGCGAGGGCGCAGTGCTCCGCCACGTGGCCCAGCCAGGTGCCCTCGTGCAGTCGCTCGACGAACCCGCCGCGCTTGCGGCGCGAGCAGGTGTGCTCCCGCAGGCCCGGCAGCATCTCGACCAGGTGGTCGGTGAAGCCGGGCAGCGTGTTGGTCGGGTACTCCTCGAGCACGCCGAGGTCGACCACGAGGTGGATCGCCCGGTCGTAGGACCACACGTTGGCCCCGCGGTAGACGCGCGTCTCGACGATCGTGAGGTCGGGGGTGGGGCGCTCGGTCATCGGGGGGCTCCGTCCTGGGCGTCCTGGCTGTCGGGGGTCTCGGGGGTCTCGGGGGTCTCGGTCGGGTTCTCGCTCGGGCTGACGGTCGGGGTCTCGGGTCGGCCGCGCCGGGCCTTCCGCGCCAGTCGGCGGCGCAGCTGGGTGGGGGAGACGTCGTCGGCGGCGATGTCGCGGGTGATGTCGCGGGCCATGCGGCGCAGGTCGGCGCCGGCCTCGGCGAGCTCGGCGGCGTCCTCGGCGTCGACCCGGGTCTCGCGGGGCACCAGCGTCCGGCTGGTCAGGTCGAACCGGGCCGGCTGCGGCAGCACGTGCAGCACGACCCCGCTCGCGAGGATCGGGGAGTTGCGCTTGGCCTCGTAGGCGTCGGTGACGATGCGCGAGGGGTCAAAGATCGTGACCGCGCCGCGGCCGAGGGCCCGCAGCACCTGACGCTCGGTGCCGTCCTCGGCGACCTCGTGCTCGACGATCGCGGCGGTGTCCTCGTCGACGCCGATGCCGAGCAGCTGCGGGGACTGGGCGGTGATCATCAGCAGGCGCCCGTAGCGGTTGCGCTGGTCGAAGTGCTGGTCGATGACGGAGTCGCCGAGCAGGCCCAGGCCCGCGGCCACCTGCGTCATCCGCTGCTTCGGGGTGGAGCCGGGGCCGCCGAAGGCGACCATGTGGCTCGACTGGATGCTGGCGCCGGCCGAGGTGCCGGCGACGACCGCGCCGCGCTCGTGGGCGGCGACGATCGCGTCGCCGACCGGGGTGCCGCACACCGTGGCGGACAGCTTGAGCTGGTTGCCGCCGGTCATGAAGACCCCGGTCGCGGCCTCCAGCGCGGCCACGAGGGCCTCGTCGTGGGCCTGCTCGCGGGTCTCCGGCCGCACCGCGACCACCTCGCCGGCGCCCTCGCGGCGGAACAGCGCGTCGTACACCTCGACGATCTCGGGGCCGAGCGACGACGCGGTGGGGATCACGGCGATCCGGGCCTCGGGGCCCCCGGCGGCGGCCACGAACGCCTTGAGGATGGCGCGTCCGCGCAGCTTGTCCTCGGCGCCGCCGATGATCATGAGGGGTCCTCGGGACATGGCGATCACCCTAGGGTGTGGTCATGGTCCCCCCTGCGACAGTCCGCCCGGACGCGTCCGACGACCCCCGGGGCCCGTCCGCCACGCGCACCCTGGTCGTGATGCGCCACGCGAAGGCGGAGCGGCAGGGCGCCACCGACTTCGAGCGCACGCTGAGCGACCGCGGGCACCTCGACGCCGCCGACGCGGGCGCGTGGCTGGCCGCGCGCGGCGTGGCCCCGCAGGCGGCGCTCGTCTCGGCCGCCCGGCGCACCGAACAGACCTGGGAGGCCGTCGCGGCCGCGGCGGGGTGGTCGCTCGAGCCCGAGCTGGACCGGGCGCTCTACCTCGCCGACGAGGAGGTCGTCCTCGAGGCCGTACGACGGGTCGCGCCGACGGTCGGCACGCTCGTGGTCCTCGGCCACAACCCCACCATGCACGCGCTGGCGGTGTGGCTCGACGACGGCGACGGAGACCCGGCCGCGCGGGCGACGATCGCCTCGGCGTACCCCACGAGCGCCACCTGCGTGCTCGACGTGACCGGGGACTGGGCGGACCTCGCCGGGGGCCGCGCCACCGTGCGCGCCCTGCACGTCGGCCGGGGCTGAGCGCCGGTCGGCCCGGTCGGGCCGCCCCGCTCGGCCAGCCCGACCGGCCGACTCAGTCGAGGTCCGCCGCGTCGGCGGCCTCGACCTCCTCGCGGGAGATGCCGAGGAGGTAGACGATCGTGTCGAGGTAGGGCACGTTGACCGAGGTGTCCGCGGCCTCGCGGACCGCGGGCTTGGCGTTGTAGGCGATGCCCAGGCCGGCGGCGGCCAGCATGTCCAGGTCGTTGGCGCCGTCCCCGACGGCGATGGTCGCGCTCACGTCGATGCCCGCGGCACGGGCGAACTCGCGCAGCGCCCGGGCCTTGCCCGGCCGGTCGACGACCTCGCCGAGGATCCGCCCGGTCAGCCGGCCGTCGACGACCTCGAGGGTGTTGGCGCGCGCGTAGTCGATGCCGAGGTCGGCGGCCAGCCGGTCCGTGACCTGGCTGAAGCCGCCGGAGACGATCGCGAAGCGGTAGCCCAGCCGGCGCAGGGTGCGCACCATCGTGCGGGCCCCGCGGGCCAGGCGCAGCTCGTCGTACACCTCGTCGAGGGCGCTCTCGGGGACGCCCGCCAGGCGCTCCACCCGGGCGTGCAGGGACTCGGCGAAGTCGAGCTCGCCGCGCATCGCGGCCTCGGTGACCTCGCGCACCTCGTCCTCGCAGCCCGCGCGACGCGCCAGCATCTCGATCACCTCGCCCTGCACCAGGGTGGAGTCGACGTCCATGACGATCAGGCGCCGGCCGCGACGCTGCAGCCCGGCGGGCTGCACCGCGAGGTCGACGCCGAGCCTCGCCGAGGCCTCGGCGAGCAGCGTGCGCAGCACGTCGGGGTCGGCGCCGGACACGTGGAGCTCGATGGCCGTCACGGGGTAGCGCGCCATGCGCTCGATCCGGTCGATGTTGGCGCCCGTGCCGGCGATCAGCGCGGTGATCTCGGCCATCGCCGTGGCCAGCAGCGGCGCACCGATGACCGTGACGTGGGAGCGGCCGCGCGGTCGTGCCGAGTTGTCGCCCGTGCCGCGCTCGAGCTCGACCTGCATCCCGAGCTCGGCGGCCACCTGCTCGACCCGGGACGCGAGCTCGTCGAGGGCCGAGGGGACCGTGACCAGCACGCCGAGCACCAGCCGGCGCCGCAGGATGATCTGCTCGAGGTCGACCACCTCCACGCCCGCCCGGGCCAGCGTGGCGAGGAGCTGCGAGGTGACCCCCGGCCGGTCGGGCCCCGTCAGGGTGACCAGCAGCGTGTCCGTGCGCGTGGGGGGAGCGGTGTCCCCGCTGGTCTCGGCGGTCATCACCGTGAGGCTATCGACCACGGGTCACGCCGGCGGCCACACCTCGGGGGAGCAGGCCGCGACCAGCGCGCGGCGCCCGGCGCGGGCCAGCGGCTCCAGCGCGTCGCGGCGGGCGACGGCCTCGGCGACGCTCAGGGCGCCGCCGTCGTCGACGAGGGCCAGGTCGACGATACCCAGCACCTGCAGGGCGCGGGCGGCGAGCTCGGTGCACCGGGTGGGCGTGCCGGGCGGGGCGACGAGGTCCCGCGAGCGGCGGCGCAGGTCCATGAGCTCGTCCGCGACCTCGGGACGCCAGCGGGCCACGTCGAGGTCGGCCAGCGCGCCCGCGCCGGTGCCGAGCGCCGCGCGGAGGTCGCGGTCGGCCTGGCCGAGGTCCACCAGCTGGCGCCGCCGGGCGCGCAGCGCCCGCCACAGCACGCCGTGGCCGGTGCGGTCGGGCACCAGGCCCCAGCCGTCCTGGCCGGGCAGCAACGGGCCGAGCACGACGGCCTCGCCGACCTCGAGCGCGGCGACGTTGAACGGTCCCGGGCCGCCGAGACCCACGGGGTCGCCGTCGACGGGGAGGGCGAGGCCCGCCTCCTCGGCGCCGGCCGAGCGCAGCGCCCCCACGGCCAGGGCCCACCCCACGCCGTCCCCGGAGGGGTCGGCGCCGGCCGGGAGGCCGACGACCCGGTGGGGGGCGTCGTCGCCGGTGATGCCCGCCAGCGCGTCGTCGGGGCTGACCGAGCCGCGCAGCCAGGCGGTGAGCCACCACGCGAGACCGGCGGCGTCGGGGAGTCCTGCGTCCACCGCGGCAGGCTAGGTGATCCGCCGGCGCCCGGCGGTGCCCGGGCCGGTGGTGCACGGACCGGCGGCGCGGGCTGGGTAGGGTGCGGCCATGCCTGCGGTCCTAGAGCTCGCCGACGTCGTCGTGCGGCGGGGGCAGGCCACCCTGCTCGACGGCGTCACCTGGGTCGTCAAGGACGGGGAGCGCTGGGTGATCCTCGGGCCCAACGGCGCCGGCAAGACGACCCTGATGCAGGTCGCGGCCGCCCAGGTCCACCCCACCTCGGGTGCCGTCGGCGTGCTGGGCGAGCTGATCGGCCGTGTCGACGTCTTCGAGCTGCGCCCCCGCATCGGCCTCACCAGCGCCGCGCTCGCGGAGCGGATCCCGCGCGGCGAGACCGTCCGCGACCTGGTCCTGTCCGCGTCGTACGCCGTGGTGGGGCGCTGGCGCGAGTCCTACGACGACCTCGACCACTCGCGTGCCGACGACCTGTTGCGCGAGGTCGGGGTGGCCCACCTCGCCGAGCGCACCTTCGGCACCCTCTCGGAGGGCGAGCGCAAGCGGGTCCTGGTGGCCCGGGCCCTGATGACCGACCCCGAGCTGCTGCTGCTCGACGAGCCCGCCGCCGGCCTCGACCTCGGCGGGCGCGAGGACCTGGTCTCGACGCTCTCGACGCTGGCCTACGACCCCGACTCGCCCGCGACGATCCTGGTCTCGCACCACGTCGAGGAGATCCCGCCGGGCTTCACCCACGCGCTGCTGCTGCGCCAGGGCAAGGTCGTCGAGGCCGGGGAGATCGAGGACGTGCTCACCCCGGAGTCGCTCTCGGCGACCTTCGGGATGCCCCTGGCGCTGAGCCACGAGGACGGCCGCTGGGCCGCCCGCCGCCGCACCCGCCAGCGCTAGGCTCGGGCGATGGAGTGGTTCAGCGAGCACGCGTGGCAGGTCTGGCTCGGTGCCGGCGTGCTGCTCGCGGCCGCCGAGACGCTCGGGTTCGACCTGATCCTGCTGATGCTCGCCGCCGGCGCGGTCGCCGGGATGGCCGTCGCGCTCGTCGGCGCCCCCGCGGCGCTGCAGGTGCTGGCCTTCGCCGGGGTCTCGGTCGCGATGCTCGCCCTGGTGAGGCCCTCGGTCGTGAAGCGGCTGCACTCCGGCCCCGACCTGCAGCACGGCCACACCAAGCTCGTCGGCCAGCGGGCTCTCGTCACCGAGGACGTGTCGGCGCTGAGCCACGGCCGGGTCCGGCTCGACGGCGAGGTGTGGAGCGCCGCGCCGTACGACGAGCACCTCACCATCACGGCCGGCGAGACCGTCGAGGTGTTCGAGATCCGCGGCGCCACGGCGTACGTGCACCCCGTGCCGCGCCTCGAGGGCTGACCCACCGGGTCGCGGCCCCGCCCGCCCCTCCCACCCGGGACCCGGGTGGCCCACGGGTAGCCTTGGCCGACGCCGACCCGAGGGGGAACTCGTGGGCATCACCGTCCTCGTCCTGCTGGTGCTGATCGCGTTGTTCGCGGTCGCCGTGCTGGCCAAGACCGTCAAGATCGTGCCGCAGGCACGCGCCGGCATCGTGGAGCGCTTCGGCAAGTACAAGTCCACGCTGCCCGCCGGGCTGAACCTGATCGTCCCGTTCATCGACAAGACCCGCTACCTGATCGACCTGCGGGAGCGGGTCGTGTCGTTCCCGCCGCAGCCGGTGATCACCGAGGACAACCTGACCGTCTCGATCGACACGGTCATCTACTTCCGGGTCACCGACCCGGTCGCGGCGACGTACGAGATCGGCGACTACATCCAGGCCGTCGAGCAGCTGACGATGACGACGCTGCGCAACATCGTCGGCGGCATGACGCTCGAGGACACCCTGACCAGCCGCGACTCCATCAACGGCGGGCTGCGCGGGGTGCTCGACGAGGCCACGGGCAAGTGGGGCATCCGGGTCGGGCGCGTCGAGATCAAGGGCATCGACCCGCCGCCCTCGATCAAGGACTCGATGGAGAAGCAGATGCGCGCCGACCGCGACAAGCGGGCCGCCATCCTCACCGCCGAGGGCCAGCGCCAGTCGGCGATCCTCTCCGCCGAGGGCAACAAGCAGGCCGCCATCCTCTCCGCGGAGGGCGACCGGGAGTCGGCCATCCTGCGGGCCCAGGCCGACCGCGAGTCGTCGATCCTGCGGGCGCAGGGAGAGGGCCAGGCCATCCAGACCGTCTTCCAGGCGATCCACGACGGCCGCCCCGACCAGTCGCTGCTGGCCTACCAGTACCTGCAGATGATGCCCAAGATCGCCGAGGGCGACGCCAACAAGGTGTGGATCGTCCCGAGCGAGATCACCAAGGCCCTCGAGGGTCTCGGCTCGACGTTCGGCGGCTCGGCGGCCGGCATCCCTGCCGAGGTCGACGGGCCCCGCGTGCGGGTCCCCACCGGCGACGACGCCCTCTCCGCGACCGAGTCGCACTCCGACGCCAGCCTCTCCGAGGCCCGGGCCGACGTGCGGGCCGCGATCGCCGAGGCCGAGAGCGCCGCCAACCCCGGCTCGTCGCGCCCGGCGACGGACGGCCCCGGCGACACCGAGACCGGGGCGCCCGGCAGCGCGTGAGCCCCGTCGAGATCGCCGCGATCGTCCTCGCGGGCCTCGCGGCGGGCCTGATCAACACCGTCGTCGGGTCCGGCACCCTGATCACCTTCCCGACCCTGGTTGCGTTCGGGGTGCCGCCGGTCACCGCCAACGTCTCCAACTCGATCGGCCTGGTGCCCGGGTCGATCTCGGGGGCCATCGGCTACCGCCGCGAGCTGAAGGGCCAGCGCGGTCGCGTGCTGCGCCTCGGCGCCGCGTCGTTCCTCGGCGCCATCGCCGGCGCGGCGCTGCTGCTGTCGCTGCCCGAGGACGCGTTCTCGGCGATCGTGCCGGTGCTGGTCCTGCTGGGCGTCGGGCTCGTGGTGGTCCAGCCCTGGGTGTCGCGCTGGGTCGCGCGGCGCCACGCCTCCGCCGGTGGTCTGCCCGAGAACGGCGCCTGGTGGGTCTGGCCCTCGGTGGGGCTGACCGGCGTGTACGGCGGCTACTTCGGCGCCGCGCAGGGCGTCCTGCTGATGGCCGTGATGGGGATCGGCATCGAGGAGGACCTCCAGCGCCTCAACGGTGTGAAGAACGTGCTGGCGGCGATCGTCAACGGCGTCTCCGGCGTCGTCTTCGTCGCGGTGCACTTCCTCGTCGAGCCCTACATCGACTGGACGATCGTGCTGCTCGTCGGCGTCGGCGCGGTGGTCGGGGCCCAGCTGGGCGCGACCGTCGGACGGCGCCTGCCGGCGGTCGCCCTGCGTGCGGTGATCGTCGTCGTCGGCCTGGCCGCCGTCGTGTCGTTCCTCGTCAGCAGCTAGGGCGCCGGGGTCTCGGCGAACGCCGCGAGCCAGCGGTCCAGCTCGGCGTACACCCGTCCCAGGGCGGGCTCGCGCGAGAGCACGACGTCGTGGACGGCGCCCTCGACGGCCACGACCTCGACGCGCCGGCCGAGGCGCGGCGCCCACCGCCACATCTGCTCCACGTCGAGGACGACGTCGCTCGTCGCGAGGTCGTCGTCCGACAGCGGGGGGACGGTGCTGCGGTCCGAGGTCAGCACGAGCACCGGGCACGGCAGGTCGATGCCGCGGTGCAGCTCGGCGTGGGCCCGTCGTACGGCGCGCAGCCAGCCGAAGCGGACCGGGAAGGAGTCGATCGGCTTCCACGCGAGGTCGTAGTCGTGGCTCCCGCCGAACTCGACGTGCAGGCTGCGGCCGTAGCCGCCGTCGATGGTGCGGGGCACGACGACCGCCGGCCGTACGCCGCCGACGAGGTCGATGGCGCGGGTGCCGACGGTGCGCAGCCACCAGGGCCCGGCCAGGTCGAGCCAGGGGGAGTTCAGGACCATCCCGGCCAGCACGCCGCGCAGCGCCTCGGACCGGTCGTGGGCCCACAGGGCCACCACGGGCGCCCCGGTGCTGTGCGCGGACACCACCACGTGGTCGTGGCCGTCACGCTCCGTCACGCGCGACCACGCGGCGTCGAGCTCCTCGCCGTAGGTGCGGAGGTCGTCGACGTCGGTGGGCGTCTGGTGGGGCCGCAGGGACCGGCCGTACTTGCGCAGGTCGAGGGCGTAGACGTCCCAGCCGCGCTCGCTCAGCCAGGTCGCGAAGGCGTCCTGGAAGAAGTAGTCCGCGAAGCCGTGCACGTGCAGCACGGCCCCCCGGGCGGGGCCGACGGCGGGTCGGTGGACCAGCGTGGCGACCACCTCGCCCTCCGCGTCGGGGGCGAGCCCGATCGTCTCCGCCGTGTACGGCGGTCCCAGCACGTCGGTGACCGGATCCGGCATGGCGCCGATGATCGCACCCCGGGTCCGGGAGCCCGCGCTCAGGCGAGGTCGCCGGCCATGTCCTGCGCGGTCCGGGTCAGCAGGGGCACCGCCCGCGCGACCAGCTCGTCGGTCATCCGCGGGGCGGGCCCGGACACCGACAGGCCGACCCGGGGGGTCGACTCGTCGGTCGTCGGCACGGCCACCGCGACGCAGCGCACGCCGATCTCCTGCTCCTCCTCGTCCATCGCGTAGCCCTGGGCACGGACCTCGTCGAGCAGGTCGCACAGCACGTCGACGTCGGTGACCGTGCGCGGCGTGCGCGGGGCCAGGCCGGTCCGGGTCAGGATCGCCCGCGCCCGCTCCCGCGGCATCCGCGCGAGCATCGCCTTGCCGACCGCGGTGCAGTGGGGATCCACGCGGCGGCCGACCTCGGTGAACATCCGCATCGCGTGGCGGCCGGGCACCTGCGCGACGTAGGCGACCCGGTCGCCGTCGAGGACCGCGAGGTTGGCGGTCTCGCCCAGCTCGTCGACCAGGCGCGCCAGCGCCCGCTCGGCGCCGGCGCCGACCACCGAGCCGGCGGTCGCGCCCAGGGGCACGAGGCGGAAGCCGAGGGCGTAGCGGCGGTCGGGCAGCTGTCGCACGTAGCCGCGGGCACGCAGCGTGGCCAGGAGCCGGTGCGTGGTCGGCAGCGCGATGCCGGTGGCCTCCGCGAGGTCGGCGATGGGCAGCGCCCCGCCGCGCGAGGCGAGCATCTCGATGAGGTCGAGCGAACGGTGCAGCGACTGCACGCCGCCGCGGCCCTGCGGTCTCGGTGTGACGGTTGACATGCCCGCGCGCGCCTCCGTAGTTTTCCGTTGACAGGAAGAACATTTCCACAATGCGGAATCGTCGGCAAGGGCTTCGTGGCCCTCCGGCGACGAGGACAGGGAGTCACATGGCGGGCCAGCACGTCCGGGCGGGCGGCCTTCAGGTCGCAGGAAAGCTCCACCGGTTCGTCGAGGAGGAGGCCCTGCCGGGGTCGGGCATCGACCCGCAGGCCTTCTGGGACGGGCTGACGGCGCTGGTCGCCGACCTCGCTCCGCGGCACCGCGAGCTCCTCGCGCGCCGCGACGAGATCCAGGCCGCGCTCGACGACTGGCACCGCGCGCACCCGGGCACGCCGGACCGCGACGCCTACACCGCGTTCCTGCGCGAGCTCGGCTACCTGCTCGACGAGCCCGACGAGGTCGCGGTCACCACCGAGGGCGTCGACCCCGAGGTGGCCCGGATCCCCGGCCCGCAGCTCGTCGTGCCGCTGCTCAACGCCCGCTTCGCCACCAACGCGGTCAACGCCCGCTGGGGCTCGCTGTACGACGCGCTCTACGGCTCCGACGTGGTCCCCACCGACGGCGAGCTCGCCCCGGGCGAGGGCTACAGCCGGGCGCGCGGCGACGAGGTCATCCGCCGCGGGCGCGAGCTGCTCGACGCGCACTGGCCGCTGGCCGGCGCGTCCCACGCCGACGTCACGGCGTACGCCGTGGACGGCGAGGGCCTCGCCGCGACCGTCGACGGCGAGCCGCGACGCCTCGCGGAGCCGCAGCAGCTCGTCGGCTACTCCGGCGACGCCGCCGCACCCACCGCCGTCGTGCTGGTGCACCACGGCCTGCACGTCGAGATCCAGGTCGACGCCGAGGACCGGATCGGCAGCACCGACCGGGCCGGGGTCAAGGACCTGCTGCTGGAGTCCGCCGTCTCCACGATCATGGACCTCGAGGACTCGGTCGCGGCCGTCGACGCCGCGGACAAGGTGCTCGGCTACCGCAACTGGATGCGGCTGATGGACGGCACCCTCGCCGAGGAGGTCACCAAGAACGGGACGACCTTCACCCGGGCGATGAACGACGACCGCGTCTACACCGCGCCCGACGGCTCCGGCGAGGTCACCCTCCACGGCCGCTCGCTGCTGTTCATCCGCCAGGTGGGCCACCTCATGACCACCGACGCCGTGCTCGACCCCGACGGCGCGCCCGTGCCGGAGGGCCTGCTCGACGCCGTCATGACCGGCCTGGGCAGTCTCAAGGACGTGCAGGGCCGCACCGAGCGCCCCAACTCGCGGACCGGCGCCGCCTACGTGGTGAAGCCGAAGATGCACGGCCCCGACGAGGTCCAGCTCGCCGTCGACCTCTTCGCCCGCGTCGAGGAGCTCCTCGGCATGGCGCCGCTGACGATCAAGATGGGGATCATGGACGAGGAGCGCCGCACCTCGCTCAACCTCAAGGCCTGCATCGAGCGGGCCCGCGAGCGGGTGGTGTTCATCAACACCGGCTTCCTCGACCGCACCGGCGACGACATCCACACCTCGATGCACGCCGGCCCCGTCGTCCGCAAGGCCGACATGAAGCAGACCGACTGGATCGCGGCCTACGAGGACCTCAACGTCGACGTCGGTCTCGAGTGCGGCCTGCTCGGGCGCGCGCAGATCGGCAAGGGCATGTGGGCCGCGCCCGACAGCCTCGCCGCGATGTACGAGGCCAAGATCGGCCACCCGCGGGCCGGCGCGACCTGCGCGTGGGTGCCGTCGCCGACGGCCGCGACCGTGCACGCGCTGCACTACCACCAGGTCGACGTGAAGGCCCGGCAGGAGGAGCTCGCCGCCGGCGGGCGCCGGGTGCCCCGCGAGCAGCTGCTCGTGCTCCCGCTCGGCGACGCCGGCGACTGGTCCGGGGAGGACCGCACGGCGGAGATCGAGAACAACCTGCAGAGCCTGCTCGGCTACGTCGTGCGCTGGGTCGACGCGGGGGTGGGCTGCTCGAAGGTGCCCGACCTCTCCGGCGAGCCGCTGATGGAGGACCGTGCGACCTGCCGGATCTCCGCCCAGCACGTGGCCAACTGGCTGCACCACGGCGTCGTGACCCGTGACCAGGTCGAGGCGACGCTGCGCAAGATGGCTGCGGTCGTCGACTCCCAGAACGCCGACGACCCGGGCTACACCCCGATGGCGCCCGGCTTCGACGGCCCGGCGTTCGCCGCGGCCCAGGCGCTGGTCCTCGACGGACTCGCGCAGCCCAGCGGCTACACCGAGCCCATCCTGCACCGCCAGCGTGCCCTCGCGAAGACCCAGGAGTCCGCATGAGCCAGCTCGACCTCGAGACCGCCCGCACCCTCGTCGCCGCCGCCCGCGCGCACGGCCGCGAGCAGGGCTTCAAGCCCCTGACCGTCGTCGTCCTCGACCCCGGTGGTCACGTCGTGGCCGTGGAGCGCGAGGACGGCGCGTCCATCGGTCGCTTCGCGATCGGCCACGGCAAGGCCCACGGCGCCCTCGCCCTCGGGATGGGCTCGCGCTCGATCATGGGCCGCGCCGAGCAGCAGGCGTACTTCGTCGCGGCCGTGACCCACGCCGTCGGCGGGGCGCTCGTGCCCGTGCCGGGCGGTGTGCTGGTGCGCGACGCCCACGGGGCCCTCCTCGGCGCCGTCGGCGTCACGGGCGACACCTCCGACAACGACGAGGCCGCCGCCGTCGCCGGCATCGAGGCCGCCGGCCTGGTCGCCCAGGTCGACTGAGACCGCCCACACCAACGGGGAGGCCCGCATGGGTCAGCAGGAGATCGACGCAGTCACCGCCGTCGCCCGGCGCCGGATCCCGGCCGAGGGCGTCATCGACGACCGCACCCGGCTGCGCACCTACGAGTGCGACGGGCTGGCCCACTACCGGGTCACCCCGGCGCTGGTGGTCGTCCCGGAGGACGCCGAGCAGCTCGGCGCGGTCGTCGCGGCCTGCGCCGAGCACGGCGTGCCCTACGTCGCGCGCGGCTCGGGCACCGGCCTGTCCGGCGGGGCGCTGCCCCACGCGGAGGGCGTGCTGGTGGTGACCTCCCGGATGCGGGAGATCCGCGAGGTGCGCCGGGCCGACCAGCGGGCCGTCGTCGAGCCGGGCGTGATCAACCTCGACGTCACCCGGGCCGCGACCCCCGAGGGCTACTACTACGCGCCGGACCCCTCGAGCCAGCAGATCTGCTCGATCGGCGGCAACGTCGCGGAGAACTCCGGCGGGGCGCACTGCCTGAAGTACGGCTTCACCGCCAACCACGTCGCGGCCGCGGACTTCGTCGCCCCGGACGGCGAGACCGTCCGGCTCGGCAGCACCGCGCCCGACACCCCGGGCTACGACCTTCTCGGAGCCGTCATCGGCTCGGAGGGCACGCTCGGCATCGTCACCACCGTCGAGGTCAAGCTGACCCGGCTGCCCGAGGACGTCCGCACGCTCCTGGTGGGCTTCGGGAGCACCGACCAGGCCGGTGCGGCGACGTCCGCGATCATCGCCGCCGGCATCGTGCCCGCCGCCATCGAGATGATGGACGCGCTCGCCATCGAGGCCGCCGAGGCCGCGACGGCCTGCGGCTACCCCGACGGCGCCGGCGCCGTGCTGGTCATCGAGCTCGACGGCTCGGCCGCCGACGTGGGTGCCGAGTTCGACGACGTCGAGGCGATGTGCCGCGAGGCCGGCGCCTTCGAGATCCGGGTCGCGACCGACCCGACCGAGCGGGCGCTGATCTGGCGTGGCCGCAAGTCCGCCTTCGCCGCCGTGGGCCGCATCAGCCCCGACTACATCGTCCAGGACGGCGTGATCCCACGCACCGCGCTGCCCGAGGTGCTCACCGCGATCGACGAGCTGTCGCGGTCCTCGGGGGTCCGGGTGGCCAACGTCTTCCACGCCGGGGACGGCAACCTGCACCCGCTGGTCCTCTTCGACGACTCCGTGGAGGGCGCGGGCGAGGCGGCGGAGGAGGTCTCCGGCGCGATCCTCGACCTGTGCATCTCCCACGGCGGCTCGATCACCGGGGAGCACGGCGTGGGCATGGACAAGGCCAAGTACATGCCGCGGATGTACACCGACGCCGACCTCGACACCATGCAGCTCGTGCGCTGCGCCTTCGACCCCGCCGGCATCTCCAACCCCGGCAAGCTGTTCCCGACCCCGCGGCTGTGCGGCGAGGTCCCCGGACGTCACAAGGGCGCGCACCCGTTGCAGGCGGCGGGCCTGGCGGAGGTGTTCTGATGACCTCCTCGGCACGACCGGAGGCACCCGCCCTCGACGCCGCCGCGCGGGAGGCGCTGGGCTCGGCCTGCGCCGACGTGCGTGACGCGGACCCGGCCGACCACGTCGACGGCGTCGCGCCGCTCGTCGTGGCCCGTCCGGGCGACACCGAGCAGGTCGCGGGGACGATGCGGGCGGCCGCCGCCCACGGCCTGCGCGTCGTCCCGCGCGGTGCCGGCACCAAGTCGACCTGGGGACTGCCCCCGGCCGGCGTCGACGTCCTCCTCGACCTCGGCGGGCTCGACGAGGTCGTCGACCACGCGGCCGGCGACCTGATCGTGCAGGCCCGCGCCGGCACCCCGCTGGCCTGCGTGCAGGAGACGGTGGCGGGGGAGCGGCAGCGTCTCACCGTCGACGAGACCGTGGCCGGCGCGACCATCGGCGGGATGCTGGCCACCAACGCCAGCGGAGCCCGTCGTACGGCGGTCGGCACGGCGCGCGACCTGCTCATCGGGGTCACGATGGTCCGCCACGACGGCGTCGTCGCGAAGGCCGGCGGCCGGGTGGTCAAGAACGTCGCGGGCTACGACCTCGGCAAGCTGCTGATCGGCTCGATGGGCACCCTCGGCGTCGTCGTCGACGCCACCTTCCGGCTCCACCCGCTGCCGGCCGCGTCCCGCTGGGTCACCGCCCGCGCGGCCGACCCGGCCGGGGCCCTCGCCCTCGCGCAGGCCGCGGTCCACAGCCAGGTCGTGCCGGCCGCGGTCGAGGTCGGCTGGGCCGGCGGAGCCGGGGCCGTCTCCGTCCTGCTCGAGGGCCGCGAGTCCGGCGTGCAGGGCCGCGTCGACGAGCTGTCGGCGATCCTCGGCCCCCTCGCCGGCGACGTCGGGGTGTCCGAGGACGCCCCGGCCGGGGGCGCGACGTACCCCTGGGACCCGACGGCCCGCGGCGACGACCGCGCGGTCGCGCTGAAGGTGACCTTCGGCCTCTCCGGTCTCGCCGACGTGCTGGGCGCCCTCGCGGGCACCCCCGCCGAGGTGCGCGGCTCCGCGGGCTCCGGCGTGGTGTACGTCGCCCTGCCGTCCGCGACCGGCGTCGACGAGGTCGCCACGGTGCTGACGCGGCTGCGCCGGGCCAGCGCCGAGCACGGCGGCGCGACGACGGTGGTCGACGCCCCCGCCGCGGTGAAGGACGCCGTCGACGTGTGGGGCCCGGTGCCGGCGATCGCGCTGATGCGCCGGGTCAAGGACCAGTTCGACCCCGAGCGCCGGCTGGCGCCGGGACGCTTCGTGGGAGGCATCTGATGACGCAGGACCCGGCCACGCAACGGCGTGAGGCCACCAACGTCGACGGCATGGCCGGCACCCAGGGGGCCGACCCCCTCGCCGTCGACCCCGCCGACGTGCTCGGCGGCCCCCGGGCCGGCGCCTTCGACGAGAAGAGCCCGCCCGACGCGGCCCTGATCGGCGACTGCGTGCACTGCGGGTTCTGCCTGCCGACCTGCCCGACCTACGTGCTGTGGGGCGAGGAGATGGACAGCCCCCGCGGGCGGATCTACCTGATGAAGGAGGGCCTCGAGGGCGAGCCGATGACCGACGAGATGGTCGGCCACTTCGACGCCTGCCTGGGGTGCATGGCGTGCGTGACCGCCTGCCCGTCGGGCGTCCAGTACGACACCCTCATCGAGCAGACCCGCGCGCAGGTCGAGCGCCACCACGAGCGCAGCGCCTCCGAGAAGGCGCTGCGGGGCCTGATCTTCTCGCTGTTCCCCCACCCGAAGCGGCTGCGGCTGATGCGCGGCCCGCTGAAGGTGATGCAGCGCACCGGCCTCGACCGGGCGGTGCGCCGGACCGGCCTGCTCGAGCGCCTCGCGCCCCAGCTCGCCGCGATGGAGAAGCTGGCGCCGCGCCTGGGCAAGGCGATGCCGCTGCCCGCGCACATCACGGCGATCGGCGAGCGTCGGATGACCGTCGGCATGCTGGTCGGCTGCGTCCAGGGTGCGTTCTTCCCCGGCGTCAACGCCGCCACCGCCCGCGTCCTGCGCGCCGAGGGCTGCGACGTCGTGGTCCCGCAGGACCAGGGCTGCTGCGGGGCGCTGTCGGTGCACGCCGGACGCGAGGACGAGGGCAAGGCCTTCGCGAAGGCCCTCGTGGACGCCTTCGACGACGCCGGCGTCGAGCGGATCGTCGTGAACGCCGCCGGCTGCGGCTCCACCATGAAGGAGTACGCCGAGCTGCTCGCCGACGAGCCGGCGTACGCCGATCGGGCGCGGCGGTTCGCCGAGCTGGTGCGCGACGTCTCCGAGGTGCTGCTCGAGCTCGGTCCGCGCGCCGAGCGGCACCCGCTCGACGTCACGATCGCCTACCACGACGCCTGCCACCTCGCCCACGCCCAGGGCATCCGGAAGCAGCCGCGCGACCTCCTGACCGACATCCCCGGGCTCACGCTCAAGGAGATCCCCGAGGCGGAGATCTGCTGCGGCTCCGCGGGGATCTACAACATCCTGCACCCCGAGCCGGCCCAGGAGCTCGGGGACCGCAAGGCGGCCAACATCGTGAAGACCGGCGCCGAGCTGCTCGTCACCGCCAACCCCGGCTGCCTCATGCAGGTCACCGCGTCCCTGGACCGGCACGCCGAGCAGAACGGCAGCCGCCCCATGGGGATGGCCCACACCATCGAGGTCCTCGACGCGTCGATCCACGGCGCGCCGCTGTCGACCCTGATGGACCGCTGACCCCCGCCCACCCCACCACTTCCTCGGGAGCCCCATGTTCCAGCAGGACCTCGACGCCGTCGGCGGCTCGCTGACCCTCAGCGCGCTCGTCGCCGCCGTACCGCTGATCACGCTGTTCGTCCTGCTGGGCGCGCTGCGGATGAAGGCGTGGCAGGCGGGCCTGATCTCGCTCGCCGTGACCATCGTCCTCGCCGTGCTCGCCTTCTCCATGCCCGTGGGGCAGGCCCTGCTCGCCACGACCCAGGGGGCGGTCTTCGGGTTCTTCCCGATCCTGTGGATCGTCATCAACGCGATCTGGGTCTACAACCTGACCGTCGCGTCGGGCCACTTCGACGTGCTGCGGCGCTCCTTCGAGAAGGTCAGCCCCGACCAGCGGGTGCAGGCGATCATCATCGCGTTCTGCTTCGGCGCGCTGCTCGAGGCGCTGGCCGGCTTCGGCACCCCGGTGGCGATCACCGTGGTGATGCTGATGGCGCTCGGGTTCCAGCCGATCAAGGCCGCGGTGGTCGCGCTGATCGCCAACACCGCCCCGGTCGCCTTCGGCGCCCTCGCCACCCCGATCGTGACCCTCGCGGCCGTGACCTCGGGCGTCAACGACGACTCGCGCCTCACCGTCGAGACCCTCGGCGCGATGGTCGGTCGGCAGACCCCGATCCTGGCCATCTTCGTGCCGCTGATCCTCGTGCTCGTCGTCGACGGCAAGCGCGGCGTCCGCCAGACCTGGCTGCCCGCCATCGTCTGCGGCGTCGCCTTCGCGCTCTCGCAGTACGTCGCCGCGAACTTCATCTCCGTGCCGCTCGCCGACATCATCGCCGCCCTCGGCGGCGCGCTCGCGGTCGTCGCGCTGAGCCGCGTGTGGCAGCCCTCCGAGATCGTCGCGGCCTCGGAGGAGGACATCCGCCAGAACGCGAAGTCGACCTCCGGGTCGACCGCCGGGTCCACCGGGTCCGCCGGCGGCGTCGCCACCGCGCAGGGCGGTCCGGCCACCGACTCGACGGCCGACGTGACCAAGGCCTACGCGCCGTACCTGATCATCATTGCGATCTTCTCGGTCGTGAACATCCCGGCGGTCAAGGAGTTCTTCGCCGCCGAGCCCTGGACCGTCGCCTTCAGCTGGCCGGGCCTCGAGGTGCTGAACCCCGCCGGGGAGGCCGTCTCGACGACGACGTTCACCTTCAACTGGCTGCCCGCCGCGGGCACGCTGATGATCCTCGCCGGCCTGCTGACGATGCTGGTGCTGAAGGTCTCGCCCGCGCAGGGCCTGCGGACCTACGCCGGCACCTACGCCGAGCTGAAGTGGGCCATCCTCACCGTCATGGCGGTGCTGGCGCTGGCCTACGTGCTGAACCTGTCGGGCATGACGGTCTCGCTCGGCGCCTGGCTCGCCCAGACCGGCGCGGCGTTCGCCATCCTCTCGCCGATCCTCGGCTGGATCGGCGTGGCCGTCACCGGGTCCGACACCTCCGCCAACGCCCTCTTCGGCGCCCTGCAGGTCCAGACCGCCGCCCAGGCGGGCCTCGACCCGGTCCTGATGGCGTCGGCCAACACCTCGGGCGGCGTGCTCGGCAAGATGGTCAGCCCCCAGAACCTCGCCATCGCCGCGGCCGCCGTCGGTCTCGCGGGCCGGGAGGGCGACATCTTCCGCAAGGTCATCGGCTGGAGCCTGATCCTGCTGGTCGGCATGTGCATCCTGGTCGGCCTCCAGGCCACCCCGGTCCTCGACTGGATGGTCCCGCAGGCCCCCTGATGCCACGGAGCACGCCCGGCGACGGGTGCTGAGGGGAAGATCGGTGTCACCTGGTGGCACCGATCTTCCACGTCCGGACCCGTGACCGACCCGCGCAGCAGCACCACCCGACGCGCCGGAGGTCGAGGCGCGAGCCGCCCTCGGTGGTCGAGGTGTGAGCCCGCGAGGCACGAGCGGGTGAGCCACGAGACCTGGTGACGTTCAGGGTCTTCGTGGTGCGGTGGCTCGTGGCGCCTCGACCGCCCGTTGGGCGGGTCGGCGTGTGGGTCGTGGGGTCTCGTGGCCCGGCGGCTCCTGCGTCGCCGTCGGGCGCCTCGACCTCCGAAGCCGGGCGCATGGACCTGTCGGAGGTCGAGGTGTGAGCCCGCGAGGTACGAGCGGGTGAGCCACGAGACCTGGTGACGTTCAGGGTCTTCGTGTTGCGGGGGGTCTCGTGGCCCGTCGGCTCCTGCGTCGCCGTCGGGCGCCTCGACCTCCGGAGCCCGGCGCGTCGACCCGTCGGAGGTCGAGGTGTGAACCCGCGAGGTACGAGCGGGTGAGCCACGAGACCCGGTGACGTTCGCGGTCTTCGTGGTGCGGGGGGTCTCGTGGCCCGTCGGCTCCTGCGTCGCCGTCGGGCACCTCGACCTCCGAAGCCGGTTGGGCGCTTGGACCTGTCGGTGGTCGAGGTGTGAGCCCGCGAGGTACGAGCGGGTGAGCCACGAGACCCGGCGACGTTCAGGGTCTTCGTGGGGCGGGGGTCTCGTGGCGCCTCGACCTCCCGTCGGGCGGGTCGGCGTGCGGGTCGTGGGGTCTCGTGGCCCGTCGGCTCCTGCGTCGCCGTCGGGCACCTCGACCTCCGGAGCTCGGGCGTTTCGACCTGTCGGAGGTCGAGGTGTGAACCCGCGAGGTACGAGCGGGTGAGCCACGAGACCTGGTGACGGTCAGGGTCTTCCTGGTGCGGGGGGGCTCGTGTCACCTCGACCTGAAGACGGGCGGGTTCGGTGTGCGGGTTGCGGGGGTCTCATGGCCCGTCGGCTCCTGCGTCGCCGTCGGGCGCCTCGACCTCCGGAGCTCGTGCGCTTGGACCTGTCGGTGGTCGAGGTGTGAGCCCGCGAGGTACGAGCGGGTGAGCCACGAGACCCGGCGACGTTCAGGGTCTTCGTGGGGCGGGGGTCTCGTGGCGCCTCGACCTCCCGTCGGGCGGGTCGGCGTGCGGGTCGTGGGGTCTCGTGGCCCGTCGGCTCCTGCGTCGCCGTCGGGCACCTCGACCTCCGGAGCCGGGCGCGTCGACCCGTCGGAGGTCGAGGTGTGAGCCCGCGAGGTACGAGCGGGTGAGCCACGAGACCTGGTGACGTTCGCGGTCTTCGTGGTGCGGGGGGCTCGTGTCACCTCGACCTGAAGACGGGCGGGTTCGGTGTGCGGGTTGCGGGGGTCTCGTGGCCCGTCGGCTCCTGCGTCGCCGCCGGGCACCTCGACCTCCGGACCCGGGCGCCTCGACCTCCGGGGGCGGGTGCCTCGACCTGCGGTCGGGCTCGGGCAGCGGCGGGGACGCGCGACGGCCCCGTCACCGCGAGGTGACGGGGCCGTCGGGTCGGGCGGTGGGCTCAGATGACGCCGACGCGCTCGGTGGGGCCGGGGGCCGGGGCCTTCTCGTCCCGGCCCGCGTGCACGGCCTCCTCGATGCGCTTGCCGGTGTCGGGGTCGACCGACTTCCAGTACTCGAACACCTTCGGCAGGATCTCGTCGCTCACGCCGCCGAGGACGTGGCCCGCGACGTTGCCGACGAAGCGCTCGCGCTGCGCGTCGTCCCAGACCTCGCGCACCAGCGCGCCGGCCTGCGAGAAGTCGTCGTCGTCGGGCCGCAGCTCGTACGCCGTGCGCACCATCTCGCCGTCGGCCTCCCAGGAGTCCTCCGGGGTGCCGGTGAGGTCGGAGTACGGGTCGCCGTAGGAGTTCGGCGCGTACTTCGACCGGTCGCCCGCGTGGTCGTAGGCCATCGGGCCGTCGAACTGGTACGTGTACGCACCCTCGACGCGGTGGCGGTTGACCGGGAGCTGCTGGTAGTTCGGGCCGATCCGGTAGCGGTGGGTGTCGGCGTAGGAGAAGACCCGGCCGAGCAGCATCTTGTCGGGGCTGAACCCGATGCCCGGGACCACCGAGGACGGCTCGAACGCGGCCTGCTCGATCTGCGCGAAGTGGTTGTCGGGGTTGCGGTCGAGCCGCATCGTGCCGACCTTGATCAGCGGGTAGTCGCCACGAGGCCACACCTTCGTCAGGTCGAACGGGTTGATGCGGTAGGTCTTCGCGTCCTCGTAGGGCATCACCTGGACGTGCAGGGTCCAGGAGGGGAAGTCGCCCGCGGCGATCGTGTCGAACAGGTCGCGACGGTGGAAGTCGCTGTCCTCGCCGGCGATCTGGTTGGCGGCCTCCTGGGTCAGGTTCCGCACCCCCTGGTCGGAGATGAAGTGGTACTTCACCCACGACCGCTCACCGGCGGCGTTGATCCACATGAAGGTGTGGGAGCCGTAGCCGTTCATCTCGCGCCACGACGCGGGCACCCCGCGGTCGCCCATCAGGTAGGTGACCTGGTGGGCCGACTCCGGGTTGAGCGTCCAGAAGTCCCACTGCATGTCGTTGTCGCGCAGGCCGTTGGCGCCCCGACGCTTCTGGCTGCGGATGAAGTGCTGGAACTTCATGGTGTCCCGCACGAAGAACACTGGGGTGTTGTTGCCGACGAGGTCGTAGTTGCCCTCGGTCGTGTAGAACTTCAGCGCGAAGCCGCGCGGGTCGCGCCACGTGTCGGGGGAGCCCTGCTCGCCGGCGACCGTGGAGAAGCGGGCGAGCATCTCGGTCTCGACGCCGGGCTGGAACAGCGCCGCCTTGGTCCAGCGGCTGACGTCCTCGGTGGTGGTGAAGGTGCCGAAGGCGCCGCTGCCCTTCGCGTGCACGTTGCGCTCCGGCACGCGCTCGCGGTTGAAGTGGGCCATCTGCTCGATCAGGTGGTGGTCGTGGAGCAGGATCGGGCCGGTGTGGCCCAGCGTCAGGCTGTTGCGGTCGCTCGGCGCGGGGGCGCCGCTGCCGGTCGTGGAGCCGCCGTTCAGGCCGTGCGTGGTGGTCTCGGTCATGCGTCGCTCCTCGTTCGCTCGGGGTCGCTCGGGGCTGGTCGGGCCCGGGTCCCGTGCGCGACGAGACCCGGAGCGCCGTACCCGGTCCCGGACGATCCATGCACGACCGGTCCGACAGGGGCCCGGAGGGGGTACACGGACGGCGGGGCACACCGAGGCGAGCCCCACCGACCTTGAGGAGACGGACGACATGACCGACTACGCCGAGTACGAGGACGTGCTGGCGGGCAAGTGCCCCTTTGGTGGCAACACCATCGGCGGCGCGCAGACCTCGCGACCCACCCTGCAGGACTGGTACCCCGACCGCCTGCGGGTGGAGCAGCTGCACACCGACGGCCCGCAGGCCGACCCGCTGCGCGACTTCGACTACCGGTCCGCCTTCGAGGCCCTCGACCTCGACGAGCTGAAGGCCGACATCAAGCGCTTCCTCACGACCTCGGTGTCGTGGTGGCCCTCGGACTACGGCAACTACGCGCCGCAGATGATCCGCATGGCCTGGCACTCCGCCGGCACCTACCGGATCGCCGACGGTCGCGGCGGCGCCGGCCAGGCGCTCCAGCGCTTCGCGCCGATCAGCAGCTGGTGGGACAACGGCAACACCGACAAGTCCCGCCGCCTGCTCTGGCCGATCAAGAAGAAGTACGGCAACGCGCTGTCGTGGGCCGACCTGATGATCCTCACCGGCAACTGCGCGCTCGAGATCATGGGCTTCCCCACGACCGGGTTCGCGGGCGGGCGTCGTGACTCCTACGAGGCCGACGACCGCACCTACTGGGGCCCCGAGTGGATCAACAACATGCACCCCGACGCCCAGGACGACATGGTCGCCCGCGACCAGCGCTGGACCGGGGAGCCGGGCAGCAGCGACTACGAGCTGCAGCAGCCGCTGGCCGCCTCGCACTCCTCGATCATCTACGTCAACCCCGAGGGCCCGCTCGGCGACGGCGACCCGGCGGCGTCCGCGGTCGACATCCGCATCACGTTCGGGCGGATGGCGATGAACGACGAGGAGACGGTGGCGCTCATCGCCGGCGGCCACGCCTTCGGCAAGAGCCACGGCCAGGTGAGCACCGACCGGATCGGCCCGCCGCCGGAGATCGCGCCGATGGAGGCCATGGGCCTGGGCTGGCACAACCCCGAGGGGTCGGGCAACGCCGAGCACACGATGACCAACGGCATCGAGGGCTCCTGGACCCAGAACCCCACGCAGTGGGACAACAGCTACCTCGAGAACCTCTTCGGCCACGAGTGGGTGCAGACCCGCAGCCCCGCCGGCGCCCTGCAGTGGATGCCGGCCGACGCGGACGCGCCGACGACGCCCGACGCGCACCTGGAGGGCGTCGAGCACCCGCTGATGATGATGACCAGCGACATCGCGCTGAAGGTCGACCCGGTCTACCGCGAGATCTGCGAGCGGTTCCTGGCCGACTTCGACTACTTCACCCAGGAGTTTTCGAAGGCCTGGCACAAGCTCACCCACCGCGACATGGGGCCCAAGTCCCGCTACCTCGGGCCCGAGGTGGCCCAGGAGGACTTCATCTGGCAGGACCCGCTGCCGGCGTGGGAGCACGCCGTCGTCGGCGAGGCCGAGATCGCGCGCCTCGCGCAGGCCGTGCGCGACACCGGTCTGTCGACCTCGGACCTGGCCTTCACCGCCTTCTCCTCGGCGGCGACCTTCCGCGGGACCGACAAGCGGGGCGGCGCGAACGGTGCTCGCATCGCGCTGGAGCCGCAGCGGGACTGGGCCGTCAACGCCCGCACGGTGCCCGTGGTGGCGCGCCTGCGCGAGGTGACCGACGCGTTCAACGCCGCGGGGGAGGCGACGGTGAGCCTCGCCGACGTGATCGTGCTGGCCGGATGCGTCGCGATCGAGGACGCGGCCGCGGCCGGGGGCACCGAGGTGTCGGTGCCCTTCACCCCGGGCCGGGTCGACGCGCGGCAGGACCAGACCGACGTCACCCAGTTCCAGTGGCTGGCCCCGGTCGTCGACGGGTTCCGCAACTACGTGATGCCGGAGTTCTCGAGCGTCTCCACCCTCGCGCCCGAGGAGATGGCTCTGGACCGTGCGGCGCTGCTGGGCCTGACCGCCCCCGAGTGGGTCGTGCTCACCGCGGGCCTGCGGGTCCTGGGCTGCAACCACGACGGCTCCGACGAGGGGGTCTTCACCGACCGGGTCGGGGTGCTCAGCACCGACTTCCTCGACGCGCTCACCAGCACCGACCTCGAGTGGGCGAAGGCCGACGACGCCGGGACGACGTTCACGCTGCAGCACCGTGACGGGGGCGGGACGGCCTTCCGCGCCACCCGCAACGACCTCGTCTTCGGCTCGAACGCCCAGCTGCGCGCCGTCGCCGAGGTCTATGCCGCCAGCGACGCCCACGACCGCTTCGTGGCCGATTTCGTCGCGGTGTGGGACAAGGTGATGATGAGCGACCGCTACGACGTCACGGCGGGCTGAGCCGAGCCCGGGCCGCCATCGGCCGCGGCCGGCCCCTCCGGGGGTCGGCCGTCGCCGGTCGCGCCGTCAGGACCGGGCGGGAGCGGCCGGGGCGGCGGCGACGCCGCACGCCGCGCAGAGACCCCAGAAGGTCACCTCGGCCTCGTCGACCACGAACCCCGCGGTCGACGGGCCGACCTCCACCGGGTCCAGGCAGGGCGCCTCGCCGACGGCGCAGTCGACGTCGGTGACGCTGCCGCAGCCGCGGCACACGAGGTGGTGGTGGTTGTCCCGCGTCCGCAGCTCGTAGCGGGCCACGGAGCCGGCGGGCTGGAACCGACGGATCACGCCGTGGGCGGTGAGCGTGTTGAGCACGTCGTACACGGCCTGGGTCGAGACCTCCGCCTCGCTCCGCACGGCGCCCAGGACGGCGTCCGCCCCGGAGTGGGGGGCGCCGGCGAGGGCCCGCAGGACCGCCGTCCGCGGCCGGGTCACCCGCAGGCCCGCGGACCGCAGGACGGCCTCGGGGGTCGGGTGCTCGGACACGGGGTGCACGACACCACTACAGCACCGTTTCTGGAACCGATCAAGAAAAGGGGTCGCAGGTCACCCCGGGCGGCGCCGCAGCAGTCCCCAGGCGGCCAGCGCGACGGTCGGCCACGTCGCCTGGGCGGCGAGCGCCCAGCGCTGGCCGGCGTCCAGCGGCGCCACGGTGGTCGCCAGCGCCAGCAGGCAGGTGAGGACGGTCGCCGCGGCCAGCAGCGCGGGGTAGGCGCTGCGCGGCGCCCGGTCGCGGACGAGGCGTCGCATGCCGACCGGGACCTGACGCATGAGCCGTCGCCACCACAGACCGAGCAGCACGAGACCGGCGAGGCCGCCCCAGCCGGTCAGCGCCGCGACGAGCAGCGCGGCGAGGGACCCGAGCCACGCGCGGCGCACGACGCGGTCCGCCCAGGCGTCGGCGGTGGCGTGGAAGGCGCGGCGCTGGGGGTCCAGCCGCAGTGCGCCCGCGAGCCCGTCCGCGCGCCGCCGCAGCGAGGTGCCCGACTCGAGGAGGGCCAGGTTGTGCAGCGCGGTGGCGTGCTCGGGGTCGATCGCGAGGGTGCGGCGGTAGGCCTCGATCGCCGTGCGGGCGTCGCGGCGCCGTCCGGCGACGTAGCCGACCGTGAAGTGGGACCCGGCGTCGTCCGGAGCCAGGCGGACCGCGTGGAGCGCCGCGAGCCAGGCCGTCGGCAGGCCCCCCGGCGCATCGACCAGCACCTGGGCGTAGACCTCGTGGTTGACCGCACGGTCCGGCTGCAGGCGGACGGCCTCGTGAGCGGCCCGCGCCGCCTCCTGGGGCCGACCCAGCTCGAGCAGGGCCGTGGCGCAGAGCCGGTGGGCCCAGGGCCAGGCAGGAGCGAGCGCAGCGGCGCGGCCGGCGGCCTCGAGCGCGCCGCGGTGGTCCCCGAGGCCCGTGAGCGCCCGGCTCGCCTGGCCGTGCAGCAGCGCGGCGTCCGGCTCCTCCGCGAGCAGTGTGCGGACGGCGTCGAGGGCCTCACGGTGGCGGCCCAGCTCCAGGAGCGCGTCGAGCCGGGCGCGGGCGCGGTCCCGGTCGGCCGGGGTCACCGCACCACCCCCCGTCGTGACCGGACCACGAGCGCCGCG
Organism: Nocardioides lentus; assembly: GCF_039529515.1. Classification (NCBI taxonomy): domain Bacteria; kingdom Bacillati; phylum Actinomycetota; class Actinomycetes; order Propionibacteriales; family Nocardioidaceae; genus Nocardioides; species Nocardioides lentus. Next base: position 181,683 of record NZ_BAAAMY010000002.1, on the reverse strand, counting down.
GTCAGGGTCGCCAGGTGGACGGCGAGCACCACGACGGTCGTGAGGACCACCCGCGGCCCCTCCCGCGGCGAGAACCCGATCAGCAGCACACCGCCCACGCCCAGCGCGGTCGCCACGAGCATCGCGAGCAGCCCGGGGTCGTCGCGCACGTACGCCGCGCCCCGCCGGCGCACGCCGCGCGGGAGCCGCACGAGCGTCACCGTCCACCACGTCGCGAGCACGCCGACCAGCAGGACGGCGCTGAACGCCGACGTCGGGAAGGAGGACCCGGCCTGCTCCGCGGGGTTGTCGAGGGACGCCGGCACCACGACGAGGAGCGCGGCGAGGGGCGCGGCCCAGGCGCCGGCCACCGTGCGCCACGTCCAGCGGTCCACGGTGGCGCGGAAGTCGGGGTTCTGCGGCTCCAGCCGCAGGGCGCCCGCGACACCCCGAGCCACCCGGGCGAGGTCCGTGCCGCCCTCCAGGAGTCCCAGGTTGTGGATCGAGGTGGCGTGGTCGGGCTTGAGCGCGAGAGCGGCGCGGTAGGCGCGTACGGCCGCGGCGCGGTCCCCACGGCGCGTGGCGACGAACCCGACGGCGGCGTGGGCCTCCGCGACGGTGGGCCCGAGGGTGACGGCCCGGCCCGACGCCTCCCAGGCCTCCTCGCGCGTGGCGGGATCCTCGGCCGCGCACGTCGCGAGCAGGGTGTGGGCCGACCAGTCCTCGGGGGCGAGACGGACGACCTGGCGGGCCGCGACCGTGGCGTCGGCGTGGTCGCCGAGCCGGGCCAGTGCGATGGCGCGGCGGCGGTGGGCCGCAGGGTCGTCCGGCGCGAGCGCGACCGCCCGCCCGGCGGAGGCCAGCGCGGACGCGTGGTCCCCGGTGCCGGCCAGGGCGTCCGCGTACGCCACCAGCAGGGCCGGGTCGTCGGGCGACTCGGCGAGCGCGCGCTCGACCGCGGCACGCGCCTCGACGTACCGGCCGAGGTCGAGGAGGAGGGCGACCCGGCCGCGGTGGTCGGCCGGTCCGCTCACAGCCGCTTGTGCGTGCGCAGGTAGGTCAGCAGCTCGTCGTAGCTGCCGTCGTCGTTGGCGAACATCGCGACGTTGCGCGCGGACTCGAACCACGGCCCGACCGACGGTCGCAGCTCGGAGAGCGCGGCCTCGAGGTCGCGCTGGGAGATCATCCGCGGCTCGTCGGCGGCCACGGAGTCCATCAGCGCGAGCTCGGCGGCGCTGTCGCAGAGGTGGGCGATGTCGGCGCCGGTGTAGCCGTCGGTGAGCCTCGCCAGCCGTCGTACGTCGACGCCCGCCACGGGTCGCTCGCGCAGGTGGGTCTGCCAGATCGCCTCCCGGGCCTCGCGGTCCGGGGGCAGCACCAGCAACGTGCGGTCGAGCCGCCCGGGCCGGCGCAGCGCGGGGTCGACGTCCCAGGGGGTGTTGGTCGCGGCCAGCACGAAGACGCCGTCGTTGTCGTCGGCGACGCTGTCGAGCTCGAGCAGCAGCTGGTTGACGGTGGTGCGCAGCATGTCGCTGTTGGACAGACCACGCTTGCGCCCCAGGGCGTCGATCTCGTCGAGGAACAGCACGCACGGGGCGCTGGCCCGGGCGGTCTCGAACAGCTCGTGCAGGTTGCGCTCGCTGGCGCCGAACCACCGGTCGAGGATGTCGGACATCCCCACGGTGAGGAAGCGGGCGTCCAGCTCGCCCGCGAGCGCACGGGCGATGAACGTCTTGCCGACCCCGGGCGGTCCGTAGAGCAGCAGACCGCCGCGCAGGCTCTTGCGGTACATCCGCCGCAGCCTCTCGTTGCGCATGGGCGCCAGGAACGCCGCGTGGAGGCGCTTCTTGACCTCGGTCATCCCGCCCACGTCGGCGAGCGTGATCCGCGAGCGCTCCACGTCGTACGCCGGGACCTCGGAGGTCGTCTCCGAGGACTCCGCGAACATGGGCGCGACCGGGGAGCCGAGGTCCTCCTCGGCGCGGGTCCAGTCGAAGCCGGCCGGGCGCTCCTCCTCGGGCTGCTGGGGCTGCTGGGGCTGCACCTGGGACTCGGGCAGCGGCGGCTCGCCCGTGTCGGCGGGGGAGAGGGCCTGCTGCATCAGGGTGCGGGCGGCGGTCGAGGCGGGGTCCTGCTGGAGCACGGCGGCGGCGTGGGGGACCGCCTCGGCCCCGCGGCCGGCGGCGACGAGCTGCTCGGCGAGGTGCAGGCGCAGGACGAGGTCGTCGGGGGCGGCGTCGACGGCGCGCTGCAGGCTGGCGATCAGGTCGGTCACACGACGAGGTTAGGCCGGAACAACGTGGGGTCGCCGTCCGTTGGGGCTATTGTTCGACTTTCAACAACGAATCACGTCAGTCAGCCGGAGGCAGTCATGCAGATCGGGATCTTCAGCGTCGGGGACGTCACCACCGACCCCACCACCGGTCGCACCCCGACCGAGCACGAGCGCATCGTCGCGCAGGTTGCGATCGCGCGGAAGGCCGAGGAGGTGGGCCTCGACGTCGTCGCCGTCGGCCAGCACCACAACCCGCCGTTCGTGGCGTCCTCGCCCACGACCACGATGGCGTTCATCGCCGCGCAGACCGAGCGGATCGTGCTGTCGACCTCCACGACGCTGATCACGACCACCGACCCCGTGCGCCTGGCCGAGGACTACGGCACCCTCCAGCACCTCACCGAGGGCCGCATGGACCTGATGATGGGCCGCGGCAACACCGGGCCGGTCTACCCCTGGTTCGGCAAGGACATCCGCCGCGGCGTCGAGCTCGCCGTCGAGAACTACGCGCTGCTCCACCGTCTGTGGCGCGAGGAGGTCGTGGACTGGGAGGGCCGCTTCCGGACGCCGCTGCGCGGGTTCACCGCGACCCCGCGCCCGCTCGACGGGCTTCCGCCGTTCGTCTGGCACGGGTCGATCCGCACCCCGGAGATCGCCGAGCAGGCGGCCTACTACGGCGACGGCTTCTTCCACAACCACATCTTCTGGCCGGCCTCGCACACCCAGCAGATGGTCGCCCTCTACCGCCGCCGCTTCGAGCACTACGGCCACGGCTCGGCCGACCAGGCGATCGTCGGCCTCGGCGGGCAGTTCTTCATGCGCCGCAACAGCCAGGACGCCGTGCGCGAGTTCCGGCCCTACTTCGACAACGCGCCGGTCTACGGCCACGGTCCGTCGCTGGAGGACTTCTCGCGGCAGACCCCGCTGACCGTCGGCTCGCCGCAGCAGGTGCTGGAGCGCACCCTGTCGTTCCGCGACTACGTCGGCGACTACCAGCGCCAGCTCTTCCTCATCGACCACGCCGGGCTGCCGCTCGCGACGGTGCTCGAGCAGCTCGACCTGCTCGGCGAGATCCTCCCCGACCTGCGCGCGGGCTTCGCGGAGGGCCGCGGCGCCCACGTCCCGGACGCGCCCACCCACTCCTCGCGCCTGGCCGCCCGCGAGGAGGTGGCCGCGTGACGCGCGCGCTGGTGGTCGTCTCGGCCGGACTCTCGGAACCCTCGTCGACCGCCATGCTCGCCGAGCGCCTCGGCGCCGCCACCGTCGCGGCGCTGGAGGGGGCGGGGGAGCGGGTCGAGGTGACCCACGTCCCGCTGCGGCCGCTGGCGCACGCGCTGGCCGACCGGATGCTGACGGGCTTCGCCGCGGGCGACCTGGCCGGCGCGCTCGCCGCCGTGCGCCGCGCCGACGCCCTGGTCGTCGCGACGCCGGTCTTCACCGCGTCCTACTCGGGGCTGTTCAAGACGTTCGTCGACTCCCTCGAGCCCGACGCCCTCGTCGGCACCCCGGTGCTGGTCGCGGCCACCGCGGGCACCGCGCGCCACTCGCTGGTGCTCGACCACGCCCTGCGGCCGCTGTTCGCCTACCTGCGCGCCGTCGTCGTGCCCACCGGGGTCTTCGCGGCCAGCGAGGACTTCGGCGCCGCCGCCGGTGCCGACGGCGCCGACGCGCTCGAGACCCGCATCACCCGGGCCGCCGGCGAGCTCGCGGACGCCGTCGCCGGCCGGCCGGCCCGTCGTGCGCCGCTGCGGGCGGTGCCCACCGGCGACCCCACGGGCGGCCCGGACGTCGTCGAGGACCTCCCCGAGCCCGTCCCGTTCGAGCAGCTGCTCCACCCCCGCTGACCTCGAGCCGGACCAGGTGCCCGACAGGGCCCGCACCGAGGTCGGTGCGGGCCCTGTCGCGTGGGTCGTCGGTCGGGTGCTCGGCCGGGGCCGAGGCCCTCAGTGCTGGTAGGTGCCGGTGAGGATCGCGCGGCCGAGGGTCTTGAAGGCGAGGTTGAACGACATCACGGCGAAGGAGGCGGACTCGTCGATGCCGAGCTTCTCCTCGCCGACGGCGTGGACCACGAAGTAGTAGCGGTGGACCTGGTCGCCCTCCGGCGGGGCGGCGCCCATGAAGCCGTGCTCGCCGCCGTCGTTGCGGAGCTGGAACGCACCGGCGGGCAGCTGGCCCGAGGCGGCGCCCGTCTCCAGCGAGGTCACGTCGGCCGGGATGTCGACGAGGCCCCAGTGCCAGAAGCCGCTCGGGGTCGGGGCGTCGGGGTCGAAGCACGACACGACGAACGACTTGGTGCCCTCGGGGGCACCGGACCAGCTCAGCTGCGGCGAGACGTTGCCGTCCTCGCCCGCGACCTGGGCGGGGGCGAGCGGCTGGCCGTCGGCGACGTCGGTGCTCGTCACCTCGAAGGAGGCGGTCGCCGGCAGCAGCTCGTAGGGGTCGGGGTGCACGGGTCGGTCGAGGCTCATGACACCGAACCTAGCCGGGAGTTGAAACTCGGACCACCCTTCGCCGGGTCCGCCTCGGCCCCCGGGCCGGCCCCTGACCGGGCCCCTGGGCCGACCCGGGCGACCCGGGGGCCGACCACCGTGGGGACCGGACGGGCGCATCCGCGAGGATGGGGCCCGTGAGCGACCACCCGCCGTACCTCGCCGGCCTCCGCCTGGGCGGCCGCCGTGTCGTGGTCGTGGGCGGGGGACAGGTCGCCCAGCGGCGCGTGCCGACCCTGATCGCGGCCGGCGCCGACGTCGTCGTCGTGGCCCCCGACGTCACCCCGGCCCTCGAGGGCCTCGCCCACGAGATCACGTGGCACGCCCGCGCGTTCACGGCCGCCGACCTGGACGAGGCCTGGTACGCCGTCGCCGCCACCGACGACCCGGACGTCAACGCCGCCGTGAGCGCGGCGGCCGAGGAGCGTCGGGTCTTCTGCGTCCGCGCCGACGACGCCTCCGAGGCCACGGCCTGGACCCCCGCGCAGGGCCGGTACGGCGACCTCGGGATCGCGGTGCTCGCCAACCGGGAGCCCCGACGCTCCGCCGCGGTGCGCGACGCCGTGCTCGACGGCCTGCGCGACGGCTCGCTCGACCGGCCCGGCGCGCCCGTCGTCCGGCCCGGCGAGGTCGTGCTCGTCGGCGGCGGCCCCGGCGACCCCGCGCTGACCAGCCTCGCCGCCCGGGACGCGCTCGCGAGCGCCGACGTCGTGGTGGCCGACCGGCTCGCGCCGCGCGAGCTGCTCGACGAGCTGCCCTCCGACGTCGAGATCATCGACGTCGCCAAGCTGCCGCGAGGCCGCCACGTCAAGCAGGAGCAGATCAACGCCACGCTCGTGGAGCAGGCGCGCGCCGGGCGACGGGTGGTCCGCTTCAAGGGCGGTGACGGCTTCGTCTTCGGTCGCGGGTTCGAGGAGGTGCTGGCGTGCCGCGAGGCCGGGGTGCCGGTCTCCGTCGTGCCCGGCCTCAGCTCGGCGCTCGCCGTCCCGGCACGGCTCGGGATCCCGGTGACCCACCGCGGCGTCGCTCACGACTTCACCGTGATCTCCGGGCACCTCCCGCCCGACCACCCCGACTCCCTCGTGGTGTGGCCGGCGGTCGCACGCCTGCGCGGGACGCTCGTGCTGATGATGGCCGTCGAGAACGCCCCGGCCATCGCGGAGGTCCTCGTCGCCCACGGCCGCTCCTCCGAGGAGCCGGTCGCGGTCGTCGTCGAGGGCACCATGCCCACCGAGCGACTCGTCGTCACGACCCTCGGGCGGCTCGCCGCCGACATCGAGGCCCAGGCGGTCCGGCCGCCGGCGATCATCGTCGTGGGCCCGGTCGTCGGGGTGGCGGTCGGCGCGCGCGTCGGGGGAGCAGCGGACGCCTGATGGCGGAGCTCGTCACCGTCACCGACCCCGACGACCCCCGCCTCGCGGACTACCGCGACCTGCGCGACGTCCAGCTCCGGCGCCACCTCGAGGCCGAGCACGGGCTGTTCCTCGCCGAGGGGGAGAAGGTGGTCCGCCGCGCGGTGGAGGGCGGCCACGCGCCGCGGTCCTTCCTCATGGCGCCCCGCTGGCTCGACGGCCTGGCCGACGTCCTCGCCACGACCGGAGCGCCCTGCTACGTCGTGGACGAGGCGCTGGCCGAGCAGGTCACCGGCTTCCACGTCCACCGGGGAGCGCTCGCCTCGCTGGAGCGCCGCCCGCTCCCCGGGGTCGCCGACGTGCTCGACGGCGCCCGCTCGGTGCTGGTGCTCGAGGACATCGTCGACCACACCAACGTCGGGGCCGTCTTCCGCAGCGGCGCCGCGCTCGGCTTCGACGCGGTCCTGCTCTCCCCGCGCTGCGCCGACCCGCTGTACCGCCGGGCGGTCAAGGTGGGCATGGGCGCGGTCTTCGCGCTGCCGTGGACCCGCCTGCCCGACTGGTACGACGCCCTGCCGCAGCTCGGCGCGGCGGGATTCACCACGGTCGCGCTCACGCTCGCCGACGACGCCGTCGACATCACCGACGCGGTCGCCGGGGTGGACCGTCTCGCCCTGGTGCTGGGCACCGAGGGGCACGGGCTCTCCGAGCGCTGGCAGTCCGCGGCCGACAGGCGCGCGGTGATCCCGATGGCCGCGGGCATCGACTCCCTCAACGTCGCGGCCGCGTCGGCGGTCGCCTGCTACGTGGCGGCGCGCCGGTGAGCACGGGCGCCCCCGGCGAGCCCGGCACCCCGGGCACCCCCGGCCGGCCGGCGCGGCCGGCCCCGTGGCGGCGGGTGCCGGAGCCGCTGTGGTGGGCGGTGCTGCCGGTGGTGGCCGGCTTCGTCATCGCGTGGCGCGGCCTGGTCACCGGCCCCGTCGCGCGCCTGGTCGGCTGCGCCTCGGTCGACTGGGCCGACCTGGTGGCCGGCTCCTCCGCGGTGGTCCTGGTCCTGCTCGGCGTCGTCGCCCACGTGCGCCGGAGCCCGGAGCGTCGCTGCGGGACCCAGACGCTGCTCGGGCTGGTGGTGCTCCTCGGGGGCCTCGGCGGCTACCACCTGCTCACGGGCGTGGGCCGGCTCGGCGGGATCTGCTCCTGAGCCGCCGGTCCCGGCCGCCGGGGCGCCCGTCGCGACCAGGGGTCAGGAGACCTCGCCGACCGGCCAGTCCTCGCCGAACTCCTCGGCCGACCGGTCGTGCTCCTTCGTGAGGCGCTTGCGCAGCTTGGTCGGCAGGCGGTCCCCGAAGACGGTGCCGCGGGTGTGGTCGGTCTCGTGCTGCAGGCAGCGGGCGAGCAGGCCCGTCCCGGTGAAGGAGACCGGCTCCCCGTCGAGCCCGGTGCCGGTGACCGTCGCGGTGTCGGGCCGCGGGCACGCCACGAAGGCGCCCGGGAACGACAGGCAGCCCTCGTCACCGTCGTCGAGCTGGCGCTCGGCGCCCTCCGGCAGGGTCAGCTCGGGGTTGCACACGACGCCGACGACCCGCTGGCCGTCCTCGTCGGGGCAGTCGAAGCAGAACACCGCCGCGTCCTCCCCGATCTGGCAGGCGGCCAGGCCGACGCCGTCGGCGGCGTACATCGTCGCGACCATGTCGGCGACCAGCGAGCGCAGCTCCTCGTCGTACGCCGTGACCGCGGTGTTGACCCGGTGCATCACCGGGGTGCCCCACCGGGTGATGGGCCGGACGGTCCCGCCGGTCGGCAGCGGTCCGTGCGGGGCGAGCGCGGGGGCGTCCTCGTCGGGCATGCGCGGCATCGTAGCCAGCCTCCGGACGGCTCCGGAGGCGAGACTGTGGCGCACTGTGTAACTCCGAGTTACAGTGAAGCCATGGCCACCACCACCCCCAGCCGCTCGACCCGCCGTCACGGCGTCGCCTCCACCGAGCGCCGCGACCCCCTGGGCCACGTGATCGCCGCCCTGGGGGCCGTCGCGCGCAGCGACGTCCTCGACCGTCTCGGGATCCGCAAGCAGACCGAGAAGGGCGTGTTCACCATCGCCCGGACGGGCTTCACGACGGCCGGTGCCGCCGGCCGCGCCTTCACCCGCGCCGGGCGCCGCGGCACGCCGGGGACCCGTGTGCCGGCCACGACCCGGCCGGGGGTCTTCGACCTGACCCCCACCGAGGACGAGCAGATGCTCGTCGACGTGGCCACCGAGCTGGCCGAGGAGGTGGTGCGCCCCGCGGCCGCGGAGGCCGACGAGTCCTGCACCGCCCCCGAGGAGGTGCTGGCCGCGGCCCGCGAGCTCGGGCTGCAGACCCTCGGCGTGCCCGAGTCGCTCGGCGGGATCTCGGAGGAGCGCTCCGCGATGGCCGGCACCCTGGTCGCGGAGGCCCTCGCCCGCGGCGACCTGGGCCTCGCCGTGGCGACCCTCGCGCCCGGGTCCGTCGCCACCGCGATCTCGCTGTGGGGCACCGACGACCAGCAGCAGACCTACCTCCCGGCCTTCACCGGTGACGAGCCGCCCGCCGCCGCGCTGGCGCTCACCGAGCCCCAGGTGCTGTTCGACGTCCTCGCCCCCACCACCACGGCGCGCCGCGACGGCTCGTCGTACGTCCTGGACGGGACGAAGGCGCTGGTCCCGCTCGCGGTGACCGCCGAGCTCTTCGTCGTCGGCGCGCTGGTCGACGACGGCGGCGGGCACGCCTCCCCGGCGCTGTTCCTCGTCGAGTCCGCCACCGACGGCGTCCGGATCGAGTCCGACCCCGCCATGGGCGTCCGGGCCGCGAGCCTGGGCCGCCTGCACCTCGACGGGGTGCGGGTGCCGGCCGAGAACCTGCTGGGCGACGCCGACGGCTCGACGTACGCCGAGTGCGTGCGGCTGTCGCGCCTGGCGTGGTGCGCCCTGTCGCTCGGCGTCGGGCAGGCCGTCCTCGACTACGTCACGCCGTACGTCAAGGAGCGCAAGGCCTTCGGCGAGCCCGTGGCCCACCGCCAGTCGGTGGCCTTCATGGTCGCCGACATCGCCACCGAGCTCGAGGCGATGCGGCTGCTCACCTACCAGGCCGCCTCCCGTGCGGCCCAGGGACGCGACTTCTCCCGCGAGGTGGCGCTGGCCCGGCGCGCCTGCGGCGAGCACGGGATGCGGATCGGCCTCGACGGCGTGCAGCTGCTCGGCGGGCACGGCTTCGTCAAGGAGCACCCGGTGGAGCGCTGGTACCGCGACCTGCGCTCGATCGGCGTCATGGAGGGCGCGGTCCTGGTCTGAGGCGTCCCGCCCGACCTTGACCGTTCGACCCCCACCCCCTCTCGACCAGGAGACGACGATGATCAACCTCGACACGCCGAAGAAGCACCGCGCGCTCGTCGACCAGGCCCACCAGCTGGCGATGAACATGCTGCGCCCGGTCTCGCGCAAGTACGAAAAGGCCGAGCACGAGTACCCCAAGGAGCTCGACATGCTCGCCGCGATGGTCGACGGGGTCTCCGACTCCGGCGCCACCGGGGGAGCCGGGGCGTCGGGCGTGAGCCGCGACGCATCGACCGACCGCGCCGACGACGACGGCCGCACCCGCAACGGCGCCAACATGGCCTCCGCGCTCTCGATCGCCGAGATGTGCTGGGGTGACGTCGGCCTCCTGCTGTCGATGCCGCGCCAGGGCCTCGGCAACTCCGCCATCGCCTCGGTCGCCAACGCCGAGCAGCGTGAGCGGTTCGCGGGCGTCTGGGCCGGGATGGCGATCACCGAGCCCGGTGTCGGCTCGGACTCCGCGAACATCTCCACCACCGCGGTCAAGGACGGCGACGAGTACGTCATCAACGGCGAGAAGATCTACGTCACCGCCGGCGGTCGCTGCGACGCCGTGGTCGTGTGGGCCACGCTGGACAAGTCGAAGGGCCGCGCGGCGATCAAGTCGTTCGTCGTGCCGAAGGACACCCCCGGCATGCGCGTCGAGCGGCTCGAGCACAAGCTGGGCATCAAGTCCTCCGACACCGCCACGATCATCTTCGACGACTGCCGGGTGCCCGCCGAGAACCTGCTGGGCTCGCCCGAGGTCGACGTCAAGCAGGGATTCGCCGGGGCGATGGCGACCTTCGACAACACGCGTCCGCTGGTCGCCGCCATGGCGGTGGGCTGTGCCCGCGCCGCCCTCGACCTGACCCGCGAGCTGCTGGCCGAGGCGGGGGTCGAGGTCGACTACGACCGGCCGGGCCACGTGCAGCACGCCGCCGCGAAGACCTTCCTCGACCTCGAGTCGGACTGGGAGGGCGCCCGGCTGCTCACCCTCCAGGCCGCGTGGATGGCCGACAACCGCAAGCCGAACTCGCTGCAGGCGTCGATGGCGAAGGCCAAGGCCGGACGCGTCGGCTCGGCCGTCACCCTCGGGTGCGTCGAGCTGTGCGGCGCCATCGGCTACGGCGAGGGCGAGCTGCTCGAGAAGTGGGCACGCGACTCCAAGATCCTGGACATCTTCGAGGGCACCCAGCAGATCCAGCAGCTCATCATCGCGCGCCGAGTGCTCGGGCTGAGCAGCGCCGAGCTGAAGTAGCGGCCACGGGTCACGACGCGCCCCGCGTCACGCGGCCGCGCCGGAGGGGGACGGACAGCCGGCGACCACCCTGGGGGGAGGTCGCCGGCTGCGTCGTCGGTGCTGCTGCGATCAGGACGACGCCGACCCGCCCTCGGCGGGCTTGTCGTCGGACTTGGCGTCGGGCTTGGCGGCGGGCTCGTCGGCGGCGTCCGCAGCCGACGTCTCCGCCGGGCTCTGCGCCGCGGCCCGCATGGTCTCGGCCTCGCTGCGGGCGGCCTTCGCGGTGGCCGGGTCCATGATCGGCTCCGTGCCCGGCTGCTGGAGGTCGGAGAGGCCGGTGGCCGGGTTCTCGCCCGGCGCCGCACCGGTCGTGCCGACCGGGGTGGTGACCTCGGAGCCCGAGGCCGAGGCGACCTGGGCCGCCGTCCTCGCCGGGGTCTTCGTCGCGGCCGTCTTCTTCGTGGCGGCGGTCTTCTTCGTGGCGGCGGTCTTCTTCGTGGCGGCGGTCTTCTTCGTGGCCTTCTTCGTGGCCGTCTTCTTCGTGGTCGCCTTCTTCGTGGTGGGAGCCTCCGTCGTGGCGGCCGGGACCTCGACCGCGGCCGCGGAGGCCGCCGTCCGGGTGCCGACCGTGTCGGCGACGTCCGCCGGGGTCGGGGCGCTCGTCGCCTTCTTCGCGGTCGCCTTCTTCGCGGTCGCCTTCGTCGCGGTCGCCTTCGTCGCGGTCGCCTTCTTCGCGGCGGGGGCCTTGGTGGTGGCGGTCTTCGTCGCGGGCGCCTTCGCGGTGGTCGTCGAAGGCGCCTTCGCGGCGGGCGCCTTCGTCGCGCTCTTCTTCGTCGCCGTCTTCTTCGCGGCCGTCTTCTTCGCGGGCGCGGGGACCGGGGCCGAGGCGTCCGTCAGGCGCTTGGCGGGCGGGGTGGCCGTGCGGGCGACGTCGGCCGCGACGTTGGGCTCGGGGGTCCGCGGCGAAGCCGGGCGGTCGGGCTCCTGGGGGAGCACGCGGTCGCGCACGACCCCGATGGCCTCGCCGGCGAGACCGACCGCGGTGCGGCTGACCTGACTGGCGACGCCCTTCCCGACGTCGTGGGCCGTGGAGATGGTGTCCTTCGCCGCGTCCTTGATCTTGCCGATCGGGTTCTTGCGCGCCACGGGCGTTGCCTCCTGCGTCGGGGTGGATTCCGTCGATTCAAGCACGCACCGGCTCACGCCAGGGGGCGGAACGGGTCGTGCTGGCTCAGGATCGCGTCCACCCGTGCCTGGTCGAGCCGGGTCATGACCGCCTGGCTCTCCTGGGCGTCGCGCACGCACTTGGCGAGCGTGAACGCCGACGTCGTCAGGTACAGCGTGCCGAGGGCGAGGAACGCGCGGATCCACGGGTCGACGGGCAGGTAGAGCACGGCCCCGACCATCGCGACGAGCGCGAGCCCGAAGGAGATGGCCGCCTGCGCGTAGAAGGCGGTGGTCGTGGGCGAGGACGGGGTCTTCTTCTCGGTGGAGGTCATGGCGACCAGCGTGCGGCCGCGACCGCGCCCGACCCACCGGCCGGCGTACTCGACCGCGTGAGTGCCCGTGCTCAAGGATGCCCCCATGAGCCTGTACGCCGCCCAGCCCGCGCGCCTCGCCCGCCAGGTGCTGGGTGACCTGCTGTTCGTCGCCGTCCTCGTCGCGGCGGTGTGGCTCGCGACCCGGGTCCACGACGCGGTCGGTGGCCTCGCCGGCCCGGCCGACGACGTCGAGCGGGCCGGGTCCGGGCTCGGCGGCGGTCTGGAGTCCGCCGGCGAGTTCCTCGGCGGCGTGCCCCTGGTCGGGGGGGAGGTCGCCACGCCGTTCGAGGACGCCGCCGACGGGGCGCGGACGATGGCCGACGCCGGCGCCGACGCGTCCGCGGCCGTCGACCGGCTCGCCTTCTGGGCGGGGGTGGTGGTGGCCGTGCTCCCGGTCGCCCTCATCGCATTCGTCTACCTGCCGGGGAGGATCGCGTTCGTGCGGGAGTCCTTCGCCGTCCGCCGCCTGGGGGGACGGTCCCCGCTCGGCGCCGCCGAGCTCGACCTGCTCGCGCTGCGGGCCCTGGCCCGCCAGCCCCTGGCCGCCCTTCGCCGGGTGGGCGACGACGTCGCCGAGCGCTGGCGCGACGGCGACCCGGCCATCGTCCGCGAGCTCGCCGCGCTGGAGCTGCGTGCCTCCGGGGTCCGCCCGCCCACCGAGCGCCCGCCGAGCGCACGCCCGCCGGGCGGCCCGCCGCCGGCGCGACCTCCCGGCCCGCCACCCGGCCCGCCTCGAGGGCCACGCCCCGAGGGACCCCCCGGATGGCCTCCCGGCTCCGGCCCCGGCGGCCCACCGCCCCGCCCCGCTCCGGCCTCCGGGCCGCCGCCCGCACCCACCACCGAGACCACCAGCACCCGGGAGACCCGATGAGCCGCACCACGACCGACCGCGCCCGTGCGCGGACCGAGACCATCGTCTCGACGCTGGGCGACGCGTTCGCGCCCCTGATGAAGGCCGACCCGGTCGCCTTCCGGGGCAAGTTCCGCAAGATGTCGGCCGACCCCCACGCGTTCTACCGCGGCACCGCCTGCCTGTTCTACGCCGACGTCACCGGGCAGGAGGACCCCTACGCGGACGAGCGGTCCGGGCACATCTGGGTGCACGGCGACCTCCACGTGGAGAACTTCGGCACCTACCTCGACTCCGACGGCCGCCTGGTGTTCGACGTCAACGACTTCGACGAGGCCTACCTGGGCAGCTTCACCTGGGACCTGCGCCGGTTCGCGGCCTCGCTCGCCCTCGTCGGCTGGCAGAAGGCGCTCCCGACCGACGAGGTCCGCCGGCTGGTCCGCACGTACCTGCGCGGCTACCTGGGGCAGGTCGACCGCTACCGCGACACCCAGGACGACCAGGACTTCGCGCTGCGCCTCGACAACACCCAGGGGCCGATCCTGGCGGCCCTGGAGGTCGCGCGGCAGCAGAAGCGCGGCGACCTGCTCGCGCGGCTCACGACCACCAGCAAGGGCGACCGCACGTTCCGCGACGACGCCACCACCCGGCGCCTCGGGGCGCCGGAGCGGCGCCGGGTCGAGAAGGCCTTCCGCGACTACCTGCGCACCATCCCCGACCACAAGCGCTTCGACCGCGACCTCTTCTACCGGCTGCACGACGTGGTCGGGAAGTCCGGGTTCGGCATCGGCAGCGCCGGCCTCCCGGCGTACAGCCTCCTCGTCGAGGGCTACAGCGAGGCCCTCGACAACGACGTGGTGCTGTCGATGAAGCAGGCCAACACCCCGGCGATGAGCCGGTTCGTCGACGAGGAGGCCGTCGAGGCCTACTTCGACCACGAGGGCCAGCGGACCGTCGTGTCGCAGCGGGCGCTCCAGGCCCACACCGACCCGCTGCTCGGCCACACCGAGATCGACGGTGTCGGGTTCGTCGTCTCGGAGGTCTCGCCGTACGAGATCGACCTGGACTGGGGCGACCTCACCGAGCCGGACGACATCAACGGCGTGGTCGCCGACCTCGGGCGGGCCACCGCCAAGATCCACTGCGCGTCCGACTCCGACTCCGACCAGACCCTCGTCGACTTCCAGGTCGAGGACGCCGTCGAGCGCAGCCTGCGCGGGCGGCGGCGCGAGTTCACGGAGTGGGTCGTCGACTTCGGGCTGGCCTACGCCGAGCAGGTCCGCACCGACCACGCCCTGTTCGTCGAGGCGTTCCGCGAGGGGCAGGTGGGCGTGCGCGCGACCTGAGGGCCGCACGCGCTGGCAGGGCGGATTGTGTAACAATTTCCCCGTGACGGTCCTGCCCCACCTCGCGGTCCTGGCCGCCGCGGTCTGCTTCGCCAGCACCGGCAGCGCCGTCGCCCTCGCGGACACCGACGCCTCGCCCCTCGCGGTCGGCGCCGCGCGGATCGCGCTGGGCGGAGGGCTGCTGGGGCTGCTCGCCCTGGTGACGGTGGCCCGCCGGCGGCAGGCGTCCGACCCGGCCTGTCGAGAGCCGCGGGCGCCTGCGGGCGGGCGGGCCGCGCGTCCGGTGGTGCCGGGCCTCGTGGCGCTGGGGGCCGTCGGGGTCCTCGCCTACCAGCCCGCCTTCTTCGCCGGGACCTCCGCCAACGGCGTCGCGGTCGGCACCGTGGTGGCTCTCGGCACCGCGCCGGTCGCCACCGGCCTCCTCGAGGGTCTGGTGCGCCGCCGGTGGCCGACCGGTCGCTGGGTCGTGGCCACGACGGTCGCCCTGGCGGGGGTGGTGCTGGTCGGCGGGCTCGTCGGCGGCGCCGACGCGGGCGCGGGTGGGGGACCCGGCGCGGTGGGTGCGGGCGGGGTGCTGGCCTCGGTCGGGGCCGGGGCGGCGTACGCGCTGTACGCGGTCGCCGGCAAGCTGCTGCTCGACCGCGGCTGGGGGCCGGTGACGGCGATGGGCTCGATGTTCGGCGTCGCGGCACTCGCCGGCGTGCCGCTGCTGCTCGCGACGACGGGCCCGGCGCTGCTGGGCGCCCGGGGCCTGCTGCTCGTGGTGTGGCTCGGGGTGGTGACGACCACCGTCGCCTACCTCCTCTTCGGCTGGGGCCTGGCCCGGCTGCGGGCCACCACCGCCTCGACCCTCACGCTGGCCGAGCCCCTGACCGCGACCCTGCTGGGCCTCCTGGTCCTGGGGGAGCGGCTGACCGCCCCCGCGACGGCGGGCCTGCTGCTGATCGCCCTGGGTCTCGTGGTGCTGACCGCCCCCGCCCGCCGGGGGGTGGACCGTGCCCTCGCGCCGGCCTGACCCGGGCCCGACCACGGCCGCGGCCCTGGCGGCCGAGCTGCGCCGTGCCGTCCTGGAGGGGGACCTGCCGCCCGGGACCCCCCTGCGGCAGGAGGAGCTGGCCGTGCGCCACGGGGTCTCCCGCCACACCCTGCGCAGCGCGCTCGCGACCCTGGCCGCCGAGCGCCTCGTCACCCCGGTCGCCTACCGCGGGGCGCGCGTGGCCGAGCTCGACGACGCCGCGCTCGTCGCGCTGCAGCAGCTGCGCTGCGCCCTCGAGACCGAGGCCGTGCGGCTGCTCCTCGAGACCCACGGGAGCGCCTGGCCGCCGCAGGTGACCGGGCCCCTCGATGCCGCGCTGGCGGAGCTCGCCGCTGCCGAGGCCGGCGCCGACTGGGCCGCCACGGCCCGCGCGCACGCCGGCGTGCACCGCGCGCTCGTCGACGCCGCCGGCAGCCCCCGGATCGCGGAGGCGCACGCGGCCCTCGACGCCGAGCTGCTCCTGCTGCTGCGTCACGTCCGGCCCCACTACGGGCCGGGGGCGCTCGCCGCCGAGCACCGGGCCTACCTGCGCGAGGTCCGGGCCGGCTCCCTGGACGCGGTCCGGTCGCACCTCGCGCACTCGACCGAGGTGATCCGCGCAGGGCGACGGGCCGCGGGGACCACGGACCGCCCGCCCGGCTGAGGCCCGGGGCCGCTCAGCAGTGGGCGGCGCCGGCGGCGGGCTCCGCCAGCAGCAGGTGGGGCGCGCGCCAGCCGCGCCCCTCGTACGCCGCGGCGAGGGCGGCCGCCACGCCGGGGAGGTGCTCGCGCGGCACCAGCGCGATCGCGGAGCCGCCGAACCCGCCGCCGGTCATCCGCGCCCCGAGCGCCCCGGCCTCCCGGGCGACCTCGACGGTGACGTCGAGCTCGGGGGCCGAGACCTCGTGGTCGTCGCGGAGGGAGGCGTGGGAGGCGTCCATCGCCCGGCCGACGCCGGCCCAGTCCTCGGCCTCGAGCGCGGCGACGACCTCGTGGACCCGCGCCGTCTCGGAGACGACATGGCGGGCGCGGCGCCGCACCCGGTCGTCGGGCAGGCCGGCGACCTCGTCGAGCCCCGCGTGGGCGAGGTGCGCGCGACCGAGCAGCCGCGCGGCCCGGTCGCAGTCGGCGCGGCGCTCGGCGTAGGCGCCGTCGCCGAGGGCGTGGGAGACCCGGGTGTCGACGACCAGCAGGGCGAGCCCGGCCTGCTCGACGCCGGACGCGACGTGACGGCGGCCGGCGACGGGGTCCGGGGCACCGAAGTCGACGAGGAGCAGGTGTCCGCGCCGGGCGTAGACCGACACCGTCTGGTCCATCCCGCCGGTCGGGGCACCGGCCATCTCGGCCTCGGCCCGGATGCCGGCGGCCACGACGCGGGCGCGCAGCGCGTCGTCGAGCCCGAGACCGGCGGCCTCGGTGACCGTGACCCCCACCGCGCACAGCAGC
Organism: Nocardioides lentus; assembly: GCF_039529515.1. Taxonomy (NCBI): domain Bacteria; kingdom Bacillati; phylum Actinomycetota; class Actinomycetes; order Propionibacteriales; family Nocardioidaceae; genus Nocardioides; species Nocardioides lentus. The sequence continues at coordinate 164,819 of NZ_BAAAMY010000002.1, read as the reverse complement.
GCCGCCGAGCTGGACAGGCCGGCCCCCCGCGGGACCGTCGACCCCACGGCGACGTCGAGGCCCCCGCGGAGCACGTCGGGCGCGACGCCGTCCTCCCGCAGCGCCCACACGACCCCCGCGGCGTACGCCGCCCAGCCGGGGACCGACCCGGGGCCGAGGCCGGAGACCGGTCCCTCCCAGTCGTCCGCGCCGTCGGCGGCACTGCGCAGGCGCAGCAGCCCGTCCTCGCGGCGGGCGGCCGCGGCGTACGTCGCGTGCGGCAGCGCCATCGGCAGCACCGGCCCGCCCGCGTAGTCGACGTGCTCCCCGATCAGGTTGACCCGTCCGGGCGCGCGGACCACGACCTCGGGCCGTCGCCCGGTCCAGTCGGTGAACGCCGTGCGGGTGCTCTCGGCGAGCGCCATCGGCGAGCCGGGGTCCAGGATCTCCACGGGGGACCACCCTAGGGCGTGACCTCCGCGGGGCCCGCACGTTGGTATACCGACCGGTAGCCCACGACAGGAGACCCCTCCATGCGTCGCACCGCCCGCCCGGCAGCCCTGGGAGCGGCCCTCGCCGCCCTCCTCGTGCCGGCCCTGGCCGCCCAGGCCACCACCACCGCCTCGGCCGTCCCCGCCGCCCCCGAGCCCCCACGGGCGTCCTCGCTCGCGGACGTGCAGGGCTTCCTGGCCGGCGAGCTCGACGACCTCACGGGGGCCGAGCGCACCACGGTGCTGGTCCACGGCACCGACCTCGAGGCCGCCGAGGAGGCCGTCGCGGCGAGCGGCCTGCAGCGCACGATGTCCTTCGACCGGATCGGCGTCGTCGTGGCCCGCGGCACCGCGGCCCAGGTCGCCGCGGCCCGCACGGAGCCCGGCGTGACCTACCTCGAGGGCAACCAGCCCGTCGAGCTGACGCAGGAGACCTCGAACCTCGCCACTCGCGGTCAGGAGGCGGCGGAGACCCTCACCGGTGCCGACGGCACCGCGCTGACCGGCCGGGGCGTCAGCGTCGGCGTCATCGACTCCGGGGTCGACCCGAACCACCCCTACCTGAAGGACGCCGACGGCGAGAAGGCCGTCGTGTCCAACCAGAAGGTGGTCTGCGACCCGTTCGAGGCGGCCTGCCAGGTCCTCGACGTGGGCACCTCGGTCGACACCGACACGCTCTCGGTCGGCGGCCACGGCACCCACGTCGCCGGCATCGCGTCGGGCCGCCCGACCACCCTCACCGACGGCGGCGAGCTGCGGGGCGCGGCGCCCGGGTCCAAGGTCGTGTCCCTGTCGACCGGTGCCGCGCTGTTCATCATCGGCGCCGACGCCGCCCTCAACTGGGTGCTCGAGAACCACGAGGCCCCCTGCGGCGCGGGCGTCAGCGCCGCCGAGTGCCCGCCGATCAAGGTCACCAACAACTCCTACGGTCCCTCCGGCGGCGGGGAGCTCGACCCGCAGTCCGCGACGGTCAAGCTGCAGCGGGCGCTGGCCGCCGAGGGCGTCGTCACCGTGTGGGCCGCCGGCAACGACGGCGGCGACGGCAGCACCTCGCTGACCAACCCGCCCGGCCAGGACCCGACCGGCGGCGTCCTGTCGGTCGCGTCGTACGACGACCTCGGCACGGGGACCCGTGACGGCGGGCTGTCGTCGTTCTCCTCGCGGGGCCGCGCGGGTGACCAGGGCACCTACCCGGACCTGTCCGCCCCGGGCGACACCATCACCTCGTCCTGCCGCCCCTACCTGGTCGTGTGCAGCACCGGGATGGACCCGCGCAACGGGCCGGGTGCGCTCGACGTCGGCACCTTCAACACCATCAGCGGCACCTCGATGGCGGCGCCGCACGTCGCCGGGATCGTGGCGCAGCTGTTCCAGGCGGCGCCCGACGCGACGCCGGCCCAGGTCGAGGAGGCCCTCACCTCGACCGCCCACCAGTACTCCTCCGGCGCGCCCTACGAGGCCGCCGAGGGCGGCGGCTCGACGTCCTTCGACAAGGGCGCCGGGCTCGTCGACGTGGTCGCCGCGGTCGGCGCCCTGCGCTGAGCCGACCCGACCACGCCTCACGGGGCGACGGCGCCGCCGGGGATCCCGGGCCCCTGCGGAGCCGCACCCGGCACGACGCCCGGCTCGACCGGGTGGCCCCGGTCGGGCACCCCCAGGTGCCAGACTGGGGCCATGGTCGCGCCCGAGGAAGGACCAGGCCCGAGCCCCGGACCCGACCCCGAGGTCGTCGCCCTCGCCCAGCGGATGCTCGACCTGGCCCGTGAGGGCGACGCGGCCGGGCTCCTGGCGTACGTCGACGCCGGGGTGCCCGTCGACCTGACCGACGCCCGCGGCAACACGCTGCTGATGCTGGGGGCCTACCACGGGCACCCGGAGGTGGTCCGCGGCCTGGGGGAGCGCGGGGCCGACGTCGACCGGCTCAACGACCGCGGCCAGTCCCCCCTGGCGGGGGCCGTCTTCAAGGGCGAGGACGCGGTCGTCACGGTGCTCCGCGAGCTCGGGGCCGACCTCGACGCCGGGCACCCGACCGCCCGCGCGACGGCCGCGATGTTCGGCTACGACCTGTAGGTTCGCGATCCGTGCGCTTCCTCGACGACCTCCGCCCGCCGTACGACCTCACCTACGGGGACGTCTTCATGGCGCCCGCCCGGTCGGCGGTCGCCAGCCGCTACGACGTCGACCTGACGACCGACGACGGCACCGGCGCGACCATCCCGCTCGTCGTCGCCAACATGACGGCCATCGCCGGCCGCCGGATGGCCGAGACGACCGCGCGTCGCGGCGGCCTGACGGTGCTCCCGCAGGACATCCCGATCGACGTCGTCACCGAGGTGGTCGGGTGGGTCAAGGCGCGGCACCTGCTCTTCGACACCCCGGTGACGCTCGCGCCGACGCAGACGGTCGCCGAGGCGCTGTCGCTGCTGCCGAAGCGCTCCCACCGCGGGGCGGTCGTCGTCGACGACTCCGACGGCGTGCGGCGCCCGGTGGGCGTGCTGACCGAGGAGGACTGCGCCGACGTCGACCGGTTCGCGCAGGTCGGCTCGGTGATGACCCGCGAGACCGTGACCCTGGACGCGGGCGTCGACGCGCGCTCGGCGTTCGACGAGCTCGACCGCGCCCACGTGCGTCTCGCCCCCGCGGTGGACGCCGACGGCGGCCTGCTGGGCGTGCTCACCCGGGCGGGTGCGCTGCGCGCCACGGTCTACACCCCGGCCACCGACGCGCGCGGCCGGCTCGCGGTGGCCGCGGCCGTCGGCGTCAACGGCGACGTCGCCGGCAAGGCCCGCGCCCTGCTGGACGCGGGCGTGGACGCCCTGGTCGTCGACACCGCCCACGGCCACCAGGAGCGGATGCTGGAGGCGCTGGACGCGATCCGTGCGCTCGACCCGACGGTGCCGGTCGTCGCCGGCAACGTGGTCACCGTGGAGGGGGTCAAGGACCTCGTCGCCGCCGGCGCCGACGTGCTGAAGGTGGGCGTCGGGCCGGGTGCGATGTGCACGACCCGGATGATGACCGGCGTCGGGCGCCCCCAGTTCTCGGCCGTCCTGGAGTGCGCCTCGGCGGCCCGCGACCTGGGGGCCCGGGTCTGGGCGGACGGGGGAGTGCGGCACCCCCGCGACGTCGCCCTCGCGCTCGCGGCGGGAGCCTCGGCGGTGATGATCGGCTCGTGGTTCGCCGGCACCCACGAGTCGCCCGGCGACCTCGTGACCGACGCCGAGGGCCGCGCCTACAAGACCTCGTTCGGGATGGCCTCGGCCCGCGCGGTCGCCCACCGCACCGGCGGCGAGTCGTCGTTCGACCGGGCCCGCAAGGGGCTGTACGAGGAGGGGATCTCCTCCGCCCGCATGTACCTCGACCCGGCCCGCCCCGGTGTCGAGGACCTGATCGACGAGATCTGCTCCGGCGTTCGCTCCGCCGCGACGTACGCCGGGGCGAGCACGTTGGAGGAGCTGCGCGAGCGTGCCGTCGTGGGCGTCCAGTCCGCGGCCGGCTACGCCGAGGGCCGCCCGCTGCCGACGAGCTGGTAGTCGACGAGGTGGACGACGAGGGCCCGGGAGCTGCTCGCTCCCGGGCCCTCGTGCGTGCGACGTGCGGTCGTCAGTCCTTCGCGCCGACCTCGCGGTCGTGCTCGACGACGACGTCGGAGCGCTCCGGGTCGTCGGGCTCGCCGGTCGGGCACGGACCCGGGTGGGTGCGCTTCCACGCCTCGGCCACGGCGCCGGAGTCGTCGTGACGCACGGCGACCGCGAAGTCGTCACCGTGCTGGCTGACGCCGGTGACCACCGCGTGCTCCACCGCGCTGCGGGCGAACTCCTGGCGCACGACCATCGGGTCGTTGCGCAGGTCCTTCACCAGCGAGAAGCACAGCGCGATCATCACGAAGACGAACGGCAGCGCGACCACGATGGTGATGTTCTGCAACCCCGTCAGCGCGTCCGCGCCGCCGGAGAGCAGCATCACCGCGGCGACGGCGCCGGTCGCGACGCCCCAGAAGATCACCGTCGGCTTGCTCGGCTCGGTGGTGCCGCGCTCGGAGAGCGTGCCCATCACGATCGAGGCGGCGTCGGCGCCCGAGACGAAGAAGATGCCGACGAGGACCATGACCAGGATGCTGGTGAAGGTGGCCCACGGGAACTCCGCCAGCGTGGCGAACAGCTGCGACTCCTGGCCGCCGGCGTTCGCGATGTCGACGCCGTTCTCCTGGAGGTCGATGGCCGCGCCGCCGAAGATGGCGAACCACACGAGGCTCACCATGCTCGGCACCAGGAGCACGCCGGTCACGAACTGGCGCACCGTGCGCCCGCGGGAGATCCGGGCGATGAACATGCCCACGAACGGGGTCCAGGACATCCACCACGCCCAGTAGAAGACGGTCCAGCTCGCCAGCCAGGCCTCGACGTCGGCGCCCTCGGCGCCCGAGCGGGCCGACATCGTCGGCAGGTCCGCGACGTAGGTGCCGAGGGCCGTGGGCAGCAGGTTGAGGATGAACACGGTCGGGCCCACGAGGAACAGGAACGCGGCCAGGAACAGGGCGAGCACCATGTTGGTGTTGGACAGCCACTGGATGCCGCGGGCGACGCCGGACACCGCCGAGACCACGAACGCCGCGGTGAGGACGGCGATGATGCCGACGAGGAGCGCGTTGCCCAGCCCGTCGAGCCCGGCGACGATCTCGAGGCCGCTGCGGATCTGCAGCGCGCCCAGACCGAGCGAGGCGGCGGAGCCGAACAACGTCGCGAAGATCGCGAGCATGTCGATGACCTTGCCGCCGGGGCCGTGCACGCGCTTGCCGAGCAGGGGCTCGAAGGCCGCGCTGATGAGCTGCTTGCGGCCCTTGCGGAACGTGCCGTAGGCGATGGCGAGGCCGACGACCGCGTAGATCGCCCACGGGTGCAGGGTCCAGTGGAAGAGCGTCGTGGCCAGCGCGGTCTCCGCGGCGGCGGCGTTGCCCGGGTCGCCGGTGCCGGGCGGCGGGGTGGCGAAGTGGGTGATCGGCTCCGAGACGCCGTAGAACATGAGCCCGATGCCCATGCCGGCGCTGAACATCATGGCGATCCACGACACGGTCTTGAACTCCGGCGTCTCGCCGTCGCGACCGAGGGTGATGTTGCCGAAGCGGCTGGCCGCCACCCACAGCACGAAGATCACGAAGCCGGTGGAGGCGAGCACGAACAGCCAGCCGGCGCCGCCCATGGTGCCGTTGAGCGCCGCCTGCGCCCCGCTCGACAGGGTGTCGGTGCTCACGAAGCCCCACACGCAGAACGCGACGGCGAGCGCGGCGGTGACGCCGAACACCACCTTGTCGAGGGGGTAGCGGGACTCGTCCACCGGGTGGTCGACGTCGAGGGCCGGGTGGGCGCGACCCGCGGGGGTGCGCACCGCACGGCTGATCGCTCCCTTCGCGCGGTCGGTGCGCGAGGAGCGGGGGGACTCGCCGGGCTCCGGCTGGTGCTGCGGGTCGGGTTGGAGCTGGGGGTCCTGATAGGTCGTCACGTCGATACCGGCGCCCGCCGCGAGGCAGGCGCCGCCTCCTCTCCGAGGTGGAGACACACGGTGCGCCGTCCGTCGGACGGCGCGTTCCGTTCAGTGTCGAACGATTGTCCGGATCCTGCAAACGCCGCGGACCGTGTGGCCGGTGCGGCCCACGGTCCGGGAGGTGCTGCTGGGGCCCTCGCGCGTCAGTTCAGCGGACGGGTCCCCTCGCGCAGGCCACCGTCGTCGTGGACGGACTCCACCAGCTCCGCGAGCGCCGTCAGGGCCTGGCGCTGGGACCACGGGCCGTAGGAGACCCGGGCGACACCGAGCTCGGCCTGGCGCGACGGGGCGACCGAGCCGGGGACGGCGATCGTGGTCAGACGCTGCGGGCCGAAGGCCTCGACCAGGGTCGTGATCTGCGCCTCGTCGAGCTTGCCCGGCACGAACACGACCGGGGCGCCGGCGTCGAGGTAGGCGCGTCCGCGGGTGACGGCCTCGGCCAGCGGGTCCTCGGCGCCCTTCACGAACGCGTCGGTGCGGGCGTTGAGCACGAAGTCCGGCACACCCTCGGCCGCGGCCGCGGCCATGACGGCCTCCACCTGGGCGGCGGCCTCGGCCACGGGCTTCAGCTGGTCCTCGAGGTTGGCGCCGACGATCCCGACGCTGATGGCGCGGCGGACGGTGTCGGCGGCGTCGCCGTAGCCGCCCTCGAGGTCGGCGGTGACGGGCAGGTGGGTCGTGCGGGCGATCAGGCCGACCTCGGCGATCATCTCGGCGACCGGGATGTTCTCGCCGTCCTCGTAGCCGCGGGACGCCGCGATGGAGTGGCTCGCCGTGGCGAGGGCCCGGGTGCCGTCGACGTCGGTGACGACCCGGGCGGTGATCGCGTCCCACACGTTGACCACGGTCAACAGCTCGGGGTCGGTGTGCAGACGCAGCAGGGCGGTGGCCTTCTCGGAGGTGCTCATGCACCCCCGAACCGACCACCGCCCCGCGGTGTTCCCGTCGTACGACGGGCCCGGGATCAGGCCACGTCGTACCGGTCGAGCATCATCACCTTGTCCCACGCGGAGACGAAGTCGCGCACGAACTTCTCGCCCGCGTCGGAGCTGGCGTAGACCTCGGCGACGGCCCGCAGCTCCGAGTTGGAGCCGAAGACCAGGTCGACGCGGCTGCCGGTCCAGCGCTGCTCGCCGGTCGCGGCGTCGTTGGCCACGAACCCGTCGTCGTCGCCGTCGACCTCGTGCCACTCGAGGCCGGGGGCCAGGAGGTGGGTGAAGAAGTCGTTGGACAGCGTGCCGACGCGCTCGGTGAGCACGCCCTTCGGGTTGTCGCCGGTGTTGGCGCCGAGGACACGGAGCCCACCGACCAGCACGGTCATCTCCGGCGCGGAGAGACCGAGCAGGTTGGCGCGGTCGACCAGGCGGTACTCACCGGGCAGCCGGCCCTCCTTGCCGAGCACGTTGCGGAACCCGTCGGAGGTGGGCTCGAGCCAGGCGAAGGAGGCGACGTCGGTCTGCTCCTGCGTGGCGTCGGTGCGGCCCGGGGTGAACGGGACCGTCACGTCGACGCCGCCGTCCCGCGCCGCCTTCTCGACCGCGGCGACGCCGCCGAGGACCACGAGGTCGGCGAAGGAGATCTTCGTGTCGCCCTGGGCGTCGAAGTCGGCCTTCACACCCTCGAGCACGCCGATCACGCGGTCGAGCTCGTCGGGGTCGTTGACCGCCCAGCCGCGCTGCGGCTCCAGGCGGATGCGACCGCCGTTGGCGCCGCCCCGCTTGTCGCTGACGCGGTGGGAGGACGCCGCCGCCCAGGCGGTCTTCACCAGCTGGGGCACGGTCAGTCCGGAGGCCAGCAGCCGCTCCTTGAGCGCCGCGACGTCGGCGTCGCCGACCAGCGGGTGGTCGACGGCCGGGACGCGGTCCTGCCAGATGAGCTCCTCGGAGGGCACCAGCGGGCCGACGTAGCGCTCGATCGGGCCCATGTCGCGGTGGGTCAGCTTGAACCAGGCCCGCGCGAACGCGTCGGCGAAGGCCGCCTCGTCCTGGTGGAAGCGCTCGGAGATCTCGCGGTACACCGGGTCCGCGATCAGCGCGATGTCGGAGACCAGCATCGTGGGCCGGCGGTTCATCTCGCCCGTCTCTGGGTCGGGGATGGTGTTGGCGGCCTCGTCGCCCTTGGCCTCGAACTGCCAGGCGCCCGCGGGGCTCTTGGTGAGCTCCCACTCGTAGCGGAACAGGTTGTCGAAGTAGCCCATCGACCACTGCACGGGGGTCGAGGTCCAGGTGACCTCGAGACCGCTGGTGATGGTGTCGCGACCCTTGCCCGTGCCGAAGCCCTGCTTCCAGCCCAGGCCCTGCTCGGTGATGGAGGCGCCCTCGGGCTCGGCGCCGACGTGCTCGTCGGGGTCGGCCGCACCGTGGGTCTTGCCGAAGGTGTGACCCCCGGCGATCAGCGCGACGGTCTCCTCGTCGTTCATCGCCATCCGGCCGAAGGTCTCGCGGATGTCGCGGGCGGAGGCCAGCGGGTCGGGGTTGGCGTTGGGGCCCTCGGGGTTGACGTAGATCAGCCCCATCTGGACGGCGCCCAGCGGCTTCTCGAGCTCGCGGTCACCGGTGTAGCGCTCGTCGCCGAGCCAGGTGCGCTCGGGGCCCCAGTAGACGTCCTCGTCGGGCTCCCAGACGTCGGCGCGGCCGCCGGCGAAGCCGAACGTCGAGAAGCCCATCGTCTCCAGCGAGCGGTTGCCCGTGAAGATGATCAGGTCCGCCCAGGAGACCCGGCGGCCCCACTTCTGCTTGACGGGCCAGAGCAGTCGGCGGGCCTTGTCGAGGTTGCCGTTGTCGGGCCAGCTGTTGAGGGGCGCGAAGCGCTGCATGCCGGCGCCCGCGCCACCGCGACCGTCACCCACCCGGTAGGTCCCGGCGGAGTGCCAGGCCATGCGGATCATGAAGCCGCCGTAGTGCCCGAAGTCGGCCGGCCACCAGTCCTGGGAGGTGGTGAGCACCTCGTCGACGTCGCGGGCCAGCTCGTCGAGGTCGACCGTCGCGAACTCCGCCGCGTAGTCGAAGTCGGCGTCCATCGGGTCGGCCACCTGCTGGTGCTTGCGCAGGATGCGCAGGTTCAGCTGGTTGGGCCACCAGTCGGTGTTGTCGGCGCTCTCCGTCGGGTGGCCCATGCGACCGGAGTGCACGGGGCAGCCCCCGGCCTCCTCGGTGTTCATGTCCGCTTCGACGGTCTCGTGGTCGTGCTGTGACACCTGATGCCTCCTGCGGTAGGGACGGGACTCGGGCCTGCCCCGAGTCTGCACCACTTTCTGGAATCATTCCAGACTCCGGTCCGGTGACGCCGCCCCGGTCCTCAGGAGCCGGGGCGCTCCGCGGCGAGCAGCTCGTCCGCACCGAGGGTGTTGTCGTCGGCCACCGCCCGGTCCATGATCCGGCGGGCCGTGTCCTCGTCGAGCTCGCTCGGCACGACCAGGAGCCGCAGCGCGTGGTCGGGGGAGAGCTTCACGATCATCAGGTGGGTGTCGTCGCGCGGGAACGAGCCGACCTTGACCGCGCCGCGGGCCGCCGTGATGCGCCGCAGGCTGCGCTCCCCGGGCTCGCTGTCCCAGTCGGGGCGCGAGAACAGCAGACGCCCGACCCGGCCGGCGGAGACGGGGAAGTGGTCGACGAGGTCCGCGACCTCGACGGCGAGGTCGCGGGAGCGCGGGTGCCAGGCCCCGTCCAGCGGCGTGCCGCGCGCGGGGGCGCGGAGCGCGAGACGCAGCGGTCCGCGCGCGGAGGACCCGGGGGCGGTGTCCGCCCCGGTGGACGAGGAGGACGTGGTCGATGGTGACGTCGTCATGACGCCGACCTTCCGTGCTGGCCCCGCGTGCTCGACGAGCACGGCCTGACAGCTGGTTGGCCCCCACCGTAGCGCGGTGGGGGCCCGGGGCCGCCTTCGCCGCCGGAGAGGTCCTGCTGGTGTCCGAGGGGGGACTTGAACCCCATTCCGGCCCCAGGTGTGCTGCGGCCAGATCCGTCCTGACCTGCGCGTTCTCTGCTGTTGGGGGTGGTTGCTTCGCCGTGTTGCGCCGCGAAGTGGGTACACCGTACCCACGTGTCAGGGGCGTTCCTGGCCACTCCCCGTGGAGCGCGCCTACGATCCTGGTCTCACGACCACATGGGGGAACGATGGCTGACGCGCCGACCAAGGTGCCCTGCCCGCTGTGCGGCACGCAGATCGCGACCGGGCTCTACCGGTGCCCGCAGTGCACCGGCGAGCTGCGCCCCACGGGCGCGCCCGAGCGCGAAGGGCTCACCGCCTACGGAGTCTTCGGGGCGGTTGCGCTCGCGATCGTCGTTGTCATCGCGGGCCTCTGGGTCGTGTACGACTTCACCACGGCGAACGATGGGCTGGAGTGCTCCATCGAGAACGTTGAGCGCGCGCAAGAGGGTCGTCCCACCCTTGAGTGTCCCGACTGATGGCCGACCAGCCCGTGACCGCGTGGACCATCGCCCGAGGCATCATCCTCGCTGTCGTGGTGATCGTGGCCGTGGTGTTCGTCGGCGGCGCGATCGTCGGCGGGATCTCGTCGCGCCAGGACGCGGACCGCCGCGACCGGATCGCCTGCGAGCAGGAGAACGACCGGTGGCGTGAGCGCGGGGTGCCGGAGCGGGTCCGGGACTGCGACGAGCTCTGACTATCGCTGTCGGCGCGCGGTCGTAGCGTCGCGGCCATGAGCACGAAGACGGACGTGGGGACGTTGACGGACCAGCAGATCGCGGTCCTCGAGTTCGAGCGGCAGCCGTTCGGGGCGCCCCGGTCGCTCGGTCAGGCGCCGGCGGTGCTGAACAGCCGCGAACGGGCGCTCTACGGGTCAGGGAAGCCGGCCGCGATCCGGCAGCTGTTCGGGTTCTCCGAGATCAGGTACGGGCAGATCCTCGCCGAGCTCCTCGAGCTTCCCGCGGCTGAGGTGTACGACGCGCAGCTGGTGCGGCGGCTGCGGCGGATCCGCGACGCCCGTCGAGGTTCCCGCCGGTCCTGAGCGTCGCTACGGTCACGGTCGTGGCCGTCATCCTGCCCGCGCACGTCTGGTACTACCGGGACCAGTCGATCACCGACCCGCGGCCGCCGCTGCCGGGGCTGCTCACCGAGTGGCGGCAGGTCGACGGCCGGAAGGGACCGCGGTGGGAGGGCTTGGTGACGTTCGCCCGCGGCGGCGACGGGCACCCGATCACGGTCGAGACAACATGGATCCGCGCCGGGATGCTGAAGCCGGCCTACTCGCGGCCTGAGCCCGTAGACGGCCGAGGTTGATCTCGGGATCCTGATCGAGCGGGGGCGTCGGGCCGGTCGTCTGCCGGGGGGGATTGACAGGCGGTGACCGACCCGACGCCCGCGCACGACGAGGTCGCCGCTGCGTGTCGTCGACGTTGGGCAGCCGATTTCGCTGAACAGGGTTCACGATGTCTCAGGTTGAGACACCCGCCGAGCGGGGGGTGTCTCGCCAGGAGAAGCCCCCTTGGCAGACCCCCCAGTGCACACGCATGCTGTCGGCTCGTGGTCCGGATAGCGGGCCGCACGGACGAACGGGGACACCAACGATGCGACGAATGATCACGGCACTGGCCACCACAGCGCTGCTCGCGGGCGGGACGGTGGCGATGACGCAGGCGCCCGCCACCGCCGGCGCGCAGGACGGGGCCCAGCAGGAGGCCCGCTCTTACCGAAACTGCGACGCGCTGAACCGCGACTGGCGCAACGGGGTCGCGAAGAACGCTCGCGCGGCGCAGCGGCAGGTCAACGAGGGCGGCGCCCGGCCGGCGTCCGGGCCGCGAGCTCGACGGGTCTACAACCGGAACTACCGCAGCCTCGACCGCGACCGAGACGGCACCGCCTGCGAGCAGTGAGCGGGTAGCAGAAGGCCGCCCCACCTGGCGTGGGGGCAGGTGGGTGGTCAGCGGGGCTTCTGCCGGTGATGGGCCCGCAGAGAGGCGCCCGCCAGGGCGAAGATTGGGGCAGTCATCGCCGTGAACCGGACCACGAATCCCGTCCACCCGCCAAGGTCGCGGGCGAACCACAGGACCGCCACGCACGTCGGGAGCACGACTATCCCGATGCCCAGCAGTGCCCCCCTCGAAGGGCGCCCTGCCTGCGCGTCACTCAACGCGGTTCTCACGGGCTCGGGCCAGGAAGTACATCCTGGCGTTGATCAACGCGAGCCCACCGAAGCTGACAAGCAACAAGAGCGGTCCCCAACCCGCTTCGCCGTCGAGCCGGGCCGAGACGAAGTTGATCGACCCACCGATCGCAGCGATCGCAGCAAAGACCGCAGTGATCAGCGAGTGTCGAGTAGATGGCTGCGGCGGCGCCTGGACCATGAGCGGGACCGTAGCAGCGTCCGGCGAGCAACCGCCGTCCCGTGCGCGCACCTCTCAGACGCAACGAAGCCGCCCCACCCGGCATGGAGTCCCGGTGAGGCGGCTAGCAGAGCCTACGCATAGTTGCATCGTCCAGACGAGGGGCTTGGGCGACGCAATGTGGCCCGAGCGCGCGGCTCAACGGACACGTCAGGGGCCGCCGCCGGCGTACCCCCCAGTAGTCGGCGACGACCCCAGAACATGGACCAGCGGGCCGCTCCCGCAGCCCGGGGGGATAGGCGCAGGACGGCCCGGCGGCCAGCCGCGTCGCGCCCCGAGTGCGGGAGCGCGGCGACGTGACACCGACGCTACGTCGGCGGAGGGGGTCGCGCAGGCGTTCCTGGATCTACGGTGACCTCGTGGACGACCGGGACGCCTGGGTGACGCAGGTGGAGGCCGCCCGCCGGCTCGGGTGCTCGCCCAGCCACGTGCAGACGCTCCTGCGGCGCGGCCAGCTGGTGCGCCGGCCCGGGCCACGGGACCGGGGCACGCCGTCGGTCGGGGCCGCGTCCGTCGACGAACTCGCCGGCGTGCTCGAGGAGCAGCGCGCCGCCAGGGCCGCGGCCGCCGCTCGCCGCGCCGTCCACGGCTCCCCACCCGATGACGAGCACGTGTGGCTCGACACCGACGAGACCGCCGCCGTCCTCGGCCTGTCACGGCCCTGGGTGAAGGCCCGGGCCCGACAGGGCCGGATCCCCGCGACGAAGTACGGCGGGAAGTGGTGGGTGCGCCGCGAGCACGCTGAGCAGATCGCAGCCGTGAGGGCGGCAGCATTGCGGCACTCACGGGCGTAGGGTCCACGCGCATGAAGGCAATCACGGAACTCGCAGGAGCACTGGCACAGCTAGCTCAGTTCGCGGATGGGCGGACTCCCGAAGCTCGCGCTGAGCACGAGGCGCGTGCGGAGGACGCGCTGCGCCGCGCGATCAGCGAGATGGGCGGCAGTATCGGCGGTGGCGGGGCCCACCAGATCCACTAACGAGACGAAGTCGCCCCATGACATGGGGTCTTGGCGGGGCGATCGGGCCTGGTTGCAAGTGACCGCCGGAGCCTCCATGACTAGTCTGCCGGAGTGACTCAGAGACCTGTGCAGCGCCGCGAGTATCGCAACCAGGCCGTGAGAATCGCGGACCTCACCGTCACGACGGTCGACATCGTGGACACCGTCTTCGACAACTGCGAAGTCGTTGGGCCGGCGGTGCTGCTCACCCTCGAAGACGTGCAGATCAGTCGGTGCAACTTCGACGCGCCAGACGTCGACGCGTTGATCTGGCCGGTCCCTCGACGTCGGACGCGCGTAACGGGGACGGTTGGCCTCTACCGGGTGAGCTTCACGGAGTGCATGTTCAGGAGGATCGGACTGGCAGCACACGAGGACGCTGCCCCGCTGCTCCGCGCGACCTTCACCGACCTGTGAGCGGCGAGCTCGACCCCTGCACGGCAATCGTCGTGCGAGGCGGCGCACACAAAGATGTTGCTGCAGTAGTGACGCGCTTGCGACGGATAGAGGGCCTCGGCGCTCCTGGGAAGATGTCTGTCGGCGCCGCCGATGTGGTTCCACCAGCAGATGAGTCAGAGGTTCTCCACGCCATCTGCGAGGACTACCCGATGGTGCATAAGCAAGTTCAGGTTGCCAGTCTCGACGCCCTACAAGAGGCCGGGTACGACCTTCTCGACGAACGAAGCGGCGACGAGGCGGAGTGCCACTACCACATCGCGTTCCCCGAACCCGTGCAAGAATCTGACGTTGAGGCGTGGTTCGCGTGCTTCTCAGATCCCGTTCCAAACCCCGCGAAGGAGGCGTGACCTAAGTCCATGTTGACTCTCGAAGTTGACTTCAACGATGTGACTCGCGACGGCTCGCTGGTCACCGATGCTCGGCTCATCGAGCAGCGTGTCTACGTGGGCTCTCGCGTTCGCGTTCACGACGAGCTCGAGGACGAGTACCGCAATGCTGTGGTCCGGTCAGTTGACGGCAAGACGCATCGGATCCTGCTTGAGGTCGATTGGGATGAGGAGTGGGCCGTGGAGCTCAACCACATCCGTCCTGCTGAGGCACACACCCTCGGCCTTGAGCCGATCACGCCAATGGTCATCGACTCTCACCTGATGGCGGCTAGCTGAGGCGCATCTCTTCGCTTACTGCACGTCGACGATCTGCACCGACAGGGTCCCAAGCACAGCGGCGTTGGCGGCGTTGGCGGTCTTGTACGACAGGTCCAGCCAGTAGGCCGTCCCAGCGGTGAGGCCGGTGACGGTGTCGATGATCGCGAACGGTGTCGCCGGGGTGGTCGCGGCGGCGGGGGCCCGGCACTGCTTCTCACCGGACGGGGTCGACGCACCGGCTGCGGCGGCGCCGTTCGCGGGGGCGGTACCGGTGCCGTACCTCGCGGAGACCGACGCGATCGACGCGCCGGTCTGGGTGCCAGCGGTGCCGGTGACCATGACCAGCACCTTCCCCGTGCCACCGACCTTCGGGGTGAACGGGACCGCGAGCCCGGCCATGACCGCGGTGGTCGAGACGGTGGTGGCGGGTGGGGCTGGGTTGGCGGCCGTGACCGCCATGAGCGGCGCGGAGACGCCGGGGGCGTCGATGCCGCCGGCGCGGAGGGTTCCGCCGCCGAGGTCGAGGTCGCCCATCAGACCTGCACCTCCGTGAGCTCGACGCGTGCGTGCCACTCCATCGGCGTTCCGTCCTTCCCGGTGACCCTGATGTTGATGAACCCGGCCGAGGATCCGGCGGTGTACGACAGGCCCCCGATGCCGGTGTCGGCGTAGACGGTGCGCAGCATCGGCGTGCCCAGCCACGCGGAGTTCCCGGTCGCGCCGTAGCGGGCGGTGTGGTCGACGACGTAGTGGGCTCGGACGGTCCCGTCGGCGTTGGTCCCGATGACGTGGGCGGTGACGGCGACGAGCTGGCCGCGGAGGAGCTGGTGCATGGTGCCGCCGGAACGGACGGGGTTCATGTTGACGGCGGTGGCGCCGTCGGTGGTGGCGGCGGAGACCTGAAGGGTGCTGGACTGGCGGTCGCCGCGCTGGGCCACCCGGGTCGCGGCATGGGAGCGGGCGCCGTAGGTCCGGGCGCGGGCCCACAGGCCGTGCGCCACCGTCCCGACACCCTCGGCCCAGGACTGGAAGCCGGACGCACCCGAGTACTGCCCGGCGGCGCGATTCTCCCGGCCGTAGAGCACGCCGGCGAACTGCCCGAGCACGTCGTTGAGGAACCCGCCGCCAACGAAACCGCCGGTGCGTGTGCCGTCCGAGAAGAACACCCGGGCACCGTTGGGGTGAGCGGCGACCAGCGCGGTGCCGGTGCGGGCGCCGGTCTCGTCGGTGGTCGCGACGGACTGGAAGGTGTCGAGGGTCAGGACGTTGCCGTCGATGCTCGCGACGCGCGCGATCTCGAGGGGGCCCTGGCCGTTGTCGAGGGCGGGGGTGCCGAGGCCGAGGTACATGGTCTGCCTGACCGCGATGTCGGTGACGTCGGCGACGGTGACGGTGGTGGCCCCGGCTGCGACGGCTGCGGTGAGGGTGGTGATGGCGTTCGTGCCGGCGCTGTTCTCGTCGCCGCCGGCGACGGTGCCCTTCGCGGCGAGGACCCGGTTCGCGGTGCCGCCACCGACGGTGGTGTAGCCGCCGAACAGGGCGTGGAGCGACCCACCCAGGGCGGCGACGTGACCGCCCACACCACCGGCGATGACGTGGTAGCCGTGGACGACGGCCGCGACGATCGCGTGCCAGATCTTGTTGTCGTAGCCCGAGACGTCCGCGAGCCGAGAGTTGCCGATCTCGTGGGGGCTGCCCTCCTCGCCCCCGCGGACGTTGTAGTTGTCCGCGAGGGGCCCGATCTTGTTGGCCTCGGAGGTGTTGATGCCGTAGGCCTTGGGCGTCGCGGTCGGCTTGCGGGCCACGACGACCTTGCTCGTCTCCGGGCCTTCCTTGATCCACTGCGCGGTCGCTGCATCCGAGCCACCGGGCGCTCCGGGAGGGCCGGGGACAGTCGATGGGGGGCCGGGAGGACCCGGTGGGCCGGGCTTGATGACGACACCGCCGCCGACCTGGACGGTGACCTGCTTGGTGAGGTCGGTGACGACGTCGGGCAGCGGGTGGATCGGGAACGAGTCGACCCGGAAGTCGCGACCGCCGACCTTCACGCCCTGCACCTCCACGCGCCACGCCTCGTGGTCGCGGGGGACGGGGAATGCAAGGAGGTCCGACCCGAGGTCGGGGACCTCGATGATCCGGTCGCCGGCTCCGATGACAGAGCCCGCGGCGTCGCGGACGGTGTCGATGAGCCAGCCGTCGCCGTCAAACTCGCACCGCTGCGAGAGGGGCGCGAGCGTGAACGGGTTCGTCGCGCCCGTGACGGGCATCCGGTTGAGGGCCTTCGGGGGCCTGATCCAGACCACGCCGGTGCCGGAGTCCGGGGGGACGTAAGTCGTGGAGCCGTTGGCCTGCCGGACGGGCAGCAGCAGACGCCACTTCAGCTGGCAGGTGGGCAGGTCAGCCACGGGGCCGCTCCTTCAGGGCGATGGTGAGGTCGTGCAGGAAGACACCGGCCCGCTCGCCCCACGCGACCAGGGCGGCCGCGAGGGTGAGGGAGACGGCGAGGAACGGCAGGGGCCGCATGGGTCAGGGCTTGCGGTGCTGGCCGACGACGAGGCGCAGCGGGTCGCGACGGCGGTAGCCGACCAGGAACGTGGGGCCGCCGACGACGAGCAGCGCGATCGAGGCCTGCACCAGCGGCGGGGCCTGGTCGACGAACGGGATCTCCGTCAGCAGCCACAGCACCACCGCGGTAGCCGCAGCGGTCAGCGAGCTCGCGGTCACCTTCGGCGAGACGGGGGTGCTCACGCGTCCCCCGGCTCGGCCTCGTCGGCGGCGACGGCCGACTCCAGGACCGCGAGGTCGGCGAGGATCTCGTCGGCCTGGTCCTGGGTGGCGCGCTTCCGCAGCGAGGCGAGGGCCTGACGGACCTTCGCTCGCTCCTCGTTGCGGTAGCGGGTGGTGCCCTTCCGGATCGCGCGCTGCTCGGCGAACGTCCGCTGCGCCGCGGTCGCGGCCGCCTCGGCGTAGCCCTCGATGGTCTTCAGCTGAGCGAGCACCTCGGGTGTGGCCATGTCGTCCTCCTCCATCTCGGCGGCGTAGTACGCCAGGAACCGGTCCCACGGGAACGCGGGGCCGGGGTCGCTGCGGCGGCCGGGGTCGCGGTCGCCGTGGCTGATGAAGCCGGGCACGCCGGCCTCGGACTGGGCTCGGGTGATCCGGCGGGCCGGCACGGTGATGCCGGCGGTGGCCTCGATCCAGCGGGCCATCCGGGCGGCGCGCTTCGCCATCTGTCGCAGGCACCCGTCGACCCACTGCTCGGGCAGGTCGGGCCACCGGTGGGCCTGGGTGGCGGCGGACAGGTGGAGGGCCCACTCGTTGGAGCCGGTGCCGTCACCGAACGCGGCGAGCTCGTAGGGGACGAGGTCGACGGCGGAGTCGGAGTCGCACAGGTCGTGGTACGACCCGTAGTCGGAGCGGCCGCGGATGAACTCGGCGACGGCCTCGGCGCCGCCGTCGCCACCGGCCAGGTCGGGCGCGGACTCGGCGGAGTGCACGACGATGACGCCGCGCACGCGTGCGCGGCGGGCCCGGAACTGGGTCTGCCTCGGGGGGTGGTCCTGCAGGTAGGTGCCCATCACGCTCTCCTCATCTGCTGGTGCATGCGACGCAGGTGGCGGACCTGCCTCTCGAGGCGGTCGACGTCGCGGCGGTCTTCCTGGCGTCGGGCGGTGGCGAGCGCGACCTCGAGCCGGTCAGCGGCCGCGGCGATGGCCTCGTAGCGGCGGCGCTGCGGCCGAGGCGTCGCGCCAGGGACGACCAGGGGCAGGTCGACGCCGTTCAAGGACAGCCCGTAGCCGAGGTACTGCTGGCCCCACTGGCTGGTCGCGCGGGTGCGGGCGACGTGGTGGATCCGGCCGGGCGTGACGAGGTCGTTGGACCAGCAGCCCGGGGTGCCGTCGGCCAGCGGCCGCGCGGCGAGGGTGACGTGGCCGTAGGGGCCGGAGCCCTTGTAGAACAGCGGCGCGCCGAGCGGCGCCGCGGAGGGGTTGCCTCCGGCGACGCGCTCGTCGTCGCCGAGCCCGAGCCACTGCAGCCATGCGGACCCGAAGCCGCCCCCGATGCCGTAGGACGTGCGCACGAACATCTGGCAGTAGCCGGTCCAGTCCCGCGACGGTCTGGTTGCCTGTCCGCGGGCGAACGCGAGGGCCTGCTCGACGGTGTTGACCATCAGTCGTCTCCCGCCTGCTCGTCGCGGTCGACGTCGGCGTCCTGCCAGTCGACGGGGGTGGGCTGCTCGGCCGGCGGTGGGCCGGCGTGGTGGCCCTCCCACTCCGGGTCGGTGTCGCGGTCGCGCATGGGGACCTCCAGGTGCTCGGGGTGGCGCAGGGCATGCCGATCACCCGCGCGGCCAGCAGGCGGCGCAGGCGTAGGAGTGGGTGTCTCAGCGGTGGTCGGTGAGCCGGATCGGGCCGTCGTCGCCGTGCAGGACGATGTCGGCGACCCAGACGGCGAACCCGCTGATGACCACGGCGAGCGCGGCGGTCATCGCGAGGCCGACCGCGGTGGGTGGGTAGTCGAGCTGCAGCGCCGTGTAGGCGCCGTAGGTGATGACGACGTGCTCGACGACGAGGCCGGTGCGCAGGATCTTCTCCCCGAGCTGGAGGACGTCCCACCGGATGATCAGGGTCGCGACGAACCCGCAGCCGGCGATGATGGCCAGCGCCGCGTAGACGCAGCGCACGATGTCGGCGGTGGTCTCATCGATCACTGCTCGTCCTCGCAGTAGGTCGGCGAGGGGTACGGCTCGGAGTCGCGGACGTCCTGCTGGGCCCGGGCCTGCTGCCGGTACTCCTCGGTGGCGGCGATGCGGTCGGTGATCGTGTCGCGGAGCTCCGCTACGGGCTCGACGTCTTCGAGGGACTCGAGCAGGCCGCGCTGGTAGCGGAGCTCGGCGTCGAGGTAGTCGAGCTCGGCGCGGCCGAGGTCGTCGGCGACGTCGGAGCGGGAGTCGCGGGCGGCGCCGACGGCCTCGTTGTAGTCGCTGATGCAGCGGACCAGGTCGGCGCGGTCGTTGTTGGAGACGGCGAGGTAGATCCCGACGCCGCCGCAGAACACCATCGACAGGATCACGGCCACGATGGCGGCCGAGCGGTCGTTGGCTCGGATGCGCTTCCAGAGCGCCATGGGGTCGTCCCTTCCTCGGATGAGCTCGTAGGCCTCGCGCCACAGCCACCCGGCGGGGATGCCGGCGACGAAGCCGAGGGTCAGCCAGACGGCGGTCACTGGTCGCCGTCCTTGCCGCCGCTGGAGCGGCCGCGGATCGCGCCACCGAGGAGGACCCCGGTGACGACGGGCATCAGCGCGATGATCAGCCCGTCGACGTTGATCTGGTTGCGGATGAGGCCGACGGCGACGGCCAGCACCAGCAGGCCGAGGACGACGAGGAACCCGGCGAGGTAGAGGCGGCGGGGGATGAAGCTCTGCTCGTCGCTCACGCGCGGCCTCCGATGCTGGTGTGGGACTGCGGCGCGCTGGGGCTCACAGGGAGGAGTCCTCGCCGCCGTCACGCTCGCCGGCGAGCACGACGTAGCCGAGGGAGACGGTCGCGCCTGCGGCGAGCTGCCGGTCGGTGCGGTTGCGGATGCCGACGGTGAGCTGGTTGACGCCCATGGAGTCGACGCCGGCCTGGTAGTTGAAGTGGCCGCCGATCAGCCAGGCGTACCCGATGGGGTTCTGCCCGACGGTGTGGGCGATCGCAACCTGCCCGTCGGCGGTGGTGCGGTCGACGCGTCCGAAGTCGAGGCCGTTGAGCCGCAGCGGCCCGCGGGGCAGTACGAGGCCCTGGCGGGCCATGATCGGCGCGAACACCTCGAACAGGTCGGTGAAGATGGTCGCGGACCGCTCGGCGCCGTCGCCGGAGCGGAGCACGAGACGGCTGGCTTCAGCCACGTCGTCGGTGTTCGACGTGATGGTCAGCACCTGGCGCAGCGCCTCGGCGAGCATGGCCATGCCGCCGCGGGTGCCGTCCTCGCCGTGCAGGTCGACCCAGCCGCGCCCGCCGCGCTGGTCGAGGCCCGCACGGGGCCCGGAGGTGCCGGTCTGCGGTGTCGACATCTTCTGGCCCAGGCGGCCGGCCTCCGCGGAGTCGGCGGTGGTCTTCGCCGCGGCGGCGGCTGTCTGGGCGGTGGCGGCGCGGGCGAAGGCGTCGGCGGCGGTCGCGGCGGTGGGCTGCAGCCGCTCCCGGACGGCGGTGGCGACCTCGGTCGGCGGCGCCTCGGCGAACCGCACCCACACGCGGCCGTTGGCGACCCAGTCGACCGAGACGACGGGGATGTCGGTGATGTCGGCGAAGGCGTCGACGTTGACCTCGATGCCGGTGTCGACGAGGGACTCGACGACCTCGGGGGGCGGCTCGACGCCGTCGAGGGACGGGGGACCGTCGTTGAGGTCCTCGAACCCGGGGGAGGGTGCCTCGATGGGCGTGGTGGTCACCTCAGGCGGCCCGTCGGTCACGGCCGAGCTGCGCGAGGTGCTGCTCGATCGTCATCAGCGGCTCCCCCAGGGTCAGCTCGACGGCGCAGTCGGCGTCGACGTAGGTGGTCTCGGTGATCCGCAGCTCGTCGCCGGTCTCCCGGATCCGTGCGACGTGGCCGGGTTCGATCTCCCAGGGGTAGGCGACGCGGCCGGTGAGGCGGTCGACGATCCGGCGGCGCAGGGTCGCGGTGCCGGCCTTCGGCGGCGCGGCCTTCGCGGCGAGCACGAGGCCGCCGATGCGCTGGGCGTCGGCCAGGGTGCCCCGGCCGGCGGGGAGGGTGACGGGCTCGGCGTCGCGGATGCGGGCGCCGAGCTGCTCGACGTAGGCGGTGACGACGGTCGACGCCTCCGTGCCGTCGGCGGCGGTCCAGTAGACGGCGACCCGGTTGCAGAGGTCGGCCTCGCCGCCCGGGGCGTCGTAGTCGTCGGCGGTGGAGATCTCGTACCGCGGGGTCGTGGGCCAGGGTCGGTAGGCGAACGCGTGGCCGCGGAGGCCGTCGCCGGTGGCGGCGAGGACCTCCCACAGCATGTCGGGCTCGTAGAGGGCCAGGTCGTCGAGGACCCGGCGGGCGGTGGCGCCGTCGGGGTAGGCGAACTGCTCGGGCTCGAACGTGGTGTCGGTGACGTGGACAGCGTCGGGGTCGACGGCGGTCCCGAGGAGCCGGGAGCAGAGGTCCGCGACGACGGTGGACGCGGTCACCTGCCGGGGTGGGGTCCTGGGCGCGTTGCCGTGCTGGTCGGCGAGGAGCGCGGTCACGACGAGGCTGGTGATGGTGACCTTCGACAGGTCGTCGGCGACGTTGGTGGCGCCGCCGCTGCGGACGAGGGCGATCTGCAGCTGCTTCGCGGCCTGCTCGAGGGCGGGCCACTCGGCGGCGGTGTGGTCGGCGGTCTCGGTCCGGAGCCCGTACCAGTACTCGAAGACGGGGATGAGGACTCCGGGCGCGTCCGGGGTGGTGCGGTGGATCTGGACTCGGTAGCCGGCGTCGGCCTTGTGGCCCTGGAAGAAGAACCGGATCCGGCCGGCGGTCTGGGTGGTGTCGACGAAACCGGTGTAGCGCATCCCGGCCCGTGACCCGCGGCCCACGGGGGACCCGGACTGGAACTGCAGCACCGTCGAGTCGCCAGCGGCGTCGCTGGTGGACTGGTCGACCTGCGCTGATCCGAGGTTCCCGTCGGCCGGCACCCACGAGCTGAGGGACCGGTCGACGTAGACCAGCTTCTCGGACTGGTCGGCGGCGAGGGTGAGGCCACCGGAGGCGGTGAGCTGGAACGACTCACCGTCGGCGCCGCGGCCGCGGCCGGGGTTGTCGGTGTAGCCGTCCCACAGGCAGCGGCTGGTGCGGGCGTCGTAGACCCAGAGCCGGTCAGCGGGCCCGAGGTCGGGGAACGTCCGCAGCGGCAGGTTCAGGGTGACCTGGGCGGTGGAGTGCCCGCCTGGTGCGGTCTTGGAGAACTGCAGGCCGGTCGCGTGGCGGGTGACGACCCGGTCGGTGCGGCCGTCGCGGACCCGGACGGTCAGCGGGCCCCTCACGGGTCGACCTGCCCGTCGCCGATCCACAGCCACCGCGGGTGGTAGCTGACGGTGACCTCGGTGGACGCGGTCAGCCGGTCGGTGGCGAGCACCCAGTTGTGACCGGGCGGCCCGTCAACGACCTGCTGCAGGACGACCAGGGTGTTGTCGACGCCGGGGTGGAGGTGGGGGAACCCGCCGAGGTGGGGACCGGGCACCCCGTCGAGGAACCCAGCCGGACCGGTGCGCCACGCGGTCTCGTCGTCGGAGTCCCACACCGTGGCGCCCTCGTCTCCGGGTCCGGCGTCGGCGAAGACGGTGACCAGGGTCGAGACCCCGGTGACAGAGCCGACGGAGTCGGCAACCCCGGGCCCGTCGACGGGACACAGCATCAGCGCGTCCACGGTGAGACGGCTGCTGCCGCCGGTGCGGGACCCGCCGACGACCACGGTGACCGGGATGGTGTCGGGGAGGTCCGCGACGGCGTCGCCGCCGTCGAGCGGGTCGAGCCCCGCCGGCAGGGACACGACACCGAGGTCGGTCCAGGTCGCGAAGTCCGCGCCGCGGGTCGCCACGGGCGTGATCGCGACGGTGTCGGTGTCGGAGTAGCGGGTCGACCCGGGCACGGCCAGGCGTGCCCGCACGGTGCCGGTGGTCCCGGCGGCCTCGCGGACGACGCGGGCGAGTACCCGCCACTGCCCGACCGGCAGCGTCACGGCCGGGGAGGTGAGGGCCCGCCACAGGTCGGCGTCACCGGCCGGCTCGGCGCCGGGAGCGGGCCAGGTGATGCCGGACCCGCCGGCGTAGCGGCTGCCGGTGACGCGGGCGCCGTCGCTGGTGGCGGCGAACCTGTCGCCACCGGGGAGCAGCATGATCGGGCCACGGGGTGTCCAGGCGGTCTCGTCGGTGTGCGCGACCGTCCCGAGCAGCCACCGGGACCCGCCCATCCCGCTGACGCCGGCGCCATCGACGCCGAACGCGCGGACCGAGACCCTCGCCGGAGCGGGCGCGTCGCCGTGCACGGGCGGCAGGAGCACCCGGCAGCCGCCAGTGGCGGGGTCGTTGCCGACGATGATCGGCTGCTCAGTGCGGCGCTCCCCGAACGCGAACGGCTCCGCGTCGACGCTCACCGTGATCTGCCACAGATCGGTGCCGGTCGGGTCGTCGACGTACACCTCGCTGAACGACAGCTCGCCGGGCTGGGACCGGTACGTGTGAAACCACACCGGCGCGGTGTCGGCGTCGAGCTGGAACAGCAGCCAGTTGCGGCGACGCAGGATCTCCCGCGCGAGCTCCGACTGCTTCGCGACCGCCAGGGTCCGCGGCCCCTCCACCGCCAGGGTGAACGCCAGCTCGCGGGTGCCGTAGACCGCGCCGATCCCGTCGGGGTCACCGACCAGGGACGGCACGCCCAGCGACCATCCCTCGTCGGCGACGGACGTGACGACGCGCTCGCCGCCGCCGTCGACGTCCCCGTCGGGGTCGGTGTCGTAGAAGTCGAACCGGACCCGCGCGTCAGGGCGTGGCGCGTCGACGAACCGCACCCGCGGCCAGGCCAGGTCCCGGCCGCTATCGCCGAGCTGCAGGAGCGTCACCGGCGGGTCTTCTTCCGGTCCTGCGCGGCGCGGCGGTTCCGGTCGCCTTGGCCGGCGCGGGTGCCGCGGGCGGCGCCGCGCTCGATGGCGCCCTCCATGCGGTCGATCTTCTTGTCGAGGCTGCTCAGGGTCTTCTCCTGCCGGTTGACGAGCTGCTGCAGCTGGCGGGTGCCGGCGGCGTACACGTCTCGCTCGGCGAACTGCCCGAGCTGGTTCTGCGCCCGGGTGCGCTGGTTGAACAGCTGCTCGTACTCGGTGATCTCGGCGGCGCTGAGCCCGGCGAACTCGGTGGCGGTCGTCAGGTCACCGGAGGCGTACAGGGCCTTCGCGAGCGCCCCGTCGAGGCCGTTGCCCTCGGCGGTCTTCAGCATCTCGAGCATCGTCTGGTTGTCGTTGCGGTCGGCCTCGAGCTGGATCCGGAGCCCCTCGAGGCCGTTGCCGAAGATGTCGCCGTTGATCGAGGAGGCGACGGTGCGGCGGTAGTCGGCGGCCTCGCGGAGCCTGTCGTCGAGCTGCCGTGACGTCCGCTCCAGCTTCCGGTCGACCTCGGTGTATCGCTTCGAGGTCTTCACGATCGCGGCCTGCTGCTCCCGGAGTGCCTTCGTCCAGGGACGGTGGGCCTCCTTGAGGTCCTTCGCAAAGTCCCGGAGCTCGCGGCGCACCGACCGCCACCCGTCGTCGGGCTTCAGGTTCAGGTCCCGGACCGCGCTGTTGAGCGCCTTCTGCCGGTCCGAGAGGCCCTTCCCGTCGCCGCCGCGGCGCCCGCCGCGGGCGAACCACTCGACCTGGCCGCCGAAGTAGTCGACGACCTGCTCGGCGATCGTCTTCGCGCGGGGGCGGCGGTGGTCGTTGGCGAGCGGGAGGTACGCCTCGCCCTGCGTCTCGGGCTCCCGCCAGATCCGGGTCGGCCCGGGCCCGGCGAGCTCGGCGAGGTGGCCGTTGGGGATGTCACCGGGCGCCCGCGTCCCGCCGTCGGCGAAGGCCATCGTCTCTGCGGGCCAGAACCCACCGAGCGCGTTCTCACGGCGGGTGCGGGTGACCGTGGTGACGTAGATCGTCTTCGAGTTCAGGCCACCCAGGGCGTTCTGCACGGCACCGATCCCGCCGAGTGCCTGTCCGACGTCGGCGCCGACGTCGGGGGCCGCCTTGGTCCCGTTCAGCGCGGACAGGCGCTGGAACATCTGGTCGACGGCGTTCGTCCCGGGAGCGGTGTCGGCCTCGACCTTCGGCTTCGTCTTGCGCCGCTGCAGGCCTCCGAGGTCCGCCTCGAGGCCGCGGATGGTCTTCCCGGCGGGCAGCGAGTCGAGGGTGACGGTCGGCCGCGGTCGCTGGCTGTCGACGACCCCGAGGCCGCGGAGGACCTTGTTGATGTCCTTGGTCGCGAGGTCCCGCAGCCTCACCAGCGCACGACGCTCCCGGCCGGTCAGCTCGTACTTCCTCACCAGCCGGTCGATGCCGCGCTCGGTCTGCGGGATGTTGTTCGCGCGGATCATCGTGCGGATGTCCTTCGGCATCCCGCGGTAGGTCGCGCGCAGCTGGGAGGCCTGGCGCTCGATAGGACCGATCCCGGCGGCCTGGAAGACGGTGCGGACCATCTTCGGGGTGAGCCCGAGCGCGTTCGCGCGGCGGCGGATCACGTCGGCGTCGATGCCGGCGGCGATGCCGTGACGGATGAACTCGCGGCGGGACTCCTGGACGAGACCGGCGATCTCACGCTCCGAGGCGCCCGCCTCGGCGCGCTTCACGAGCATGTCCTGGGTGGCGCGGACCACGTCGCGGGTCGCGGCGGCGTTCGCGCGGCTGGCCTCGGTGGCGCCGGAGAACCCGTCGCCGGCGGTCAGCTCGTTGCGCAGACCGGCGAGGGACTCGCGCCACGCGTGGGTCGCCTCCTCGGCGTCC
Organism: Nocardioides lentus; assembly: GCF_039529515.1. Classification (NCBI taxonomy): domain Bacteria; kingdom Bacillati; phylum Actinomycetota; class Actinomycetes; order Propionibacteriales; family Nocardioidaceae; genus Nocardioides; species Nocardioides lentus. The sequence goes on along the minus strand of NZ_BAAAMY010000002.1, from coordinate 138,877 downwards.
AGGGTCGGGGAGAGCAGCGCGTCGAGGGCTCCGCCCATGGCGGCCGCCGAGTCGGCCGTCGACAGGGCCTCGTACCCGAGGTCGGCGATGCTTCCCGCGAAGGCGTCCAGTCGGCCGCCGGTGGAGTCGGCCGCGGACTGCAGCCGGGAGGCCTCGGCGGCGAGGTCATCAAGCTCGCCGCGTGACATGCCCTCGAGGTCACCCCAGTCGAGGTCCAGCTTCTCCATCGCGGGGCCGAGGATGGTGGCGATCCGCTCCATCTCGGACAGCGAGGCGTTGCCGTCGTCAACAACACCGAAGCTGGTACCCAGCCGCACGAGCGCGTCATCGAAGGAAGCGAGGTCACTCTCGGCGGCGGCCCAAGTCTGGCCGGCGCGCCCGACCCGGGAGTCGACGCCGTTCATGACGACGTCGAAGGACTCCAGCCAGCTCGACGGCTTCAGCACGCCGAGGAGGCCGTTGTCACCGGAGATGTCACCGGACACCTGGGCGAAGTCGTCGCGCAGGGCCTTCGTGTTGTCCGAGAACGTCGAGCGCCAGGCGGTGACGCTGGCGGTGTTCGCGGTGAAGGCGTCGTCGACCCGGCGGATCGAGTCCTCCAGGTCGTCCCCGGCGGCCGTGGAGTCCATCAGCAGCCCGGCGCCGGCGCCCATCGCTGCGCCCCAGGGGCCGAGCATGGAACCGGCGAGCCCGAGGACGGCGGTGTTCTGCAGCCCCAGGGAGTCCCCGGCGCCGCTCGAGGCGATGGTCAGCGCCGCGACGCCGGCGGCTGCCTTCCCGGCCGCCGAGGCGTACCCGCCGATCCGGCGTCGGGCCTCCTCGGCCCGGACGGCCGCGGCTTCCATGTCACGGCGCTGCCCGACCCCCTCACGGTGGGCGCCGGCCTGCGCGAGCCGGAGGTCACCGAAGGTGCCGGCGAGGCCAGCGACGCCGGTGCGGAGCCGGTCGACGTTCCCGCGGGTGGTCGCGAACAGGCCGCCCTTGTCGAGGCGGCTCGACACGGCCATGGCCCGGTTGAGGGTGGCCGCGCCGGCGGCGGCGGCAAGGAGCGGTGTCCCGAGGGGGGAGTCCGCGATCGCGGAGAAGATGTCGGCGATCGCCTCGAGCCCGTTCAGGGCTGGCCCGCCCAGGGGCGCGGCGGCGACCGCGATGTCCAGCAGGGCGCCGCTGATCGCGGAGGCGGTCTCGGCGACCTCGGGGCCGGTGTCGGCGACGTAGTCGACGAAGTCGCGGTAGCCCTCGGTCTGCTTGACCGCCGCGGCCCACTGGTCGAAGTCGTCGGCGCTGTCGCGCAGTCCGGTGGTGAAGCCCCGGGAGAACGGCTCGCCTGCGATGAGGAGCTCGCCGAGCCCGTGGGCGACGTCCCCGATGGCCGCGTTCAGGTCGGTGAGGACGGGCCGGCCCTCGGCCTGGATGTAGTCGACGAACTCGGTCCACCGGCCGGAGACCAGGGACTCGGCGTTGTCGGCGGCCAGGTCGCCGGTGATGTCGCCGATGGTCCGGAAGAACTCCTCGGCGCGGGGGAGCGCGGTCTCGAGGTCGTCGAGGCCCCGGTCGAGCCCGGGGAACAGGCCCTCGGCGGCGGCGTCGACGGTGGCGCCGCGGATCTCCCCGCGGACCTCGGAAAGGTGGGTGGCGAACGCGGCCGCGGCCGGCGAGAGCTGGTCGAGGGCCTGCTCCGCGGCCTGCAGGTTCGCGACTGTCGGCTCGAGGCGGGCCTTCTCGATCGCGGTCAGGGCGTCGCCCATGTCCTGGAACGCCAGGACCGCGGTCAGTCCGGCGGCGCCCGCGATGGTCGCCTGCGTCGCGAGCCCGGCCAGTGCCGGCACGGCCAGCGCGCCGATCGGGGAGACGGCGGGCCCGAACATCGCGAACAGGTCGAGCCCGACGCGGAGCCGGCCGGACAGGTCGTCGATCTCGGCGCGTGCCCGGCCGGCGTCGACGTCGACGATGCGCTTGCGGCCGGTGAGCTCGTTGACCTCGCCCTGGACCCGCTTGAGGTCGCGGTCGCCGGCGACCCGCACGTCGATCGTGACGTTCTCGTCGCGGATGCCGTGCAGGATCTTCTGCAGCGCGAGCGCCTGACCGGCGGCGCGGCCGAGAGCGGCTGTGAACGGCTTCTCGTCGGCGTCGACGATCACGGACACGCGGCGCATCGCTCACCACCTCTCGGCGTGGTCGGGGCAGCACGAACGGGCGGGACCGTGGGCGGGGGAAGACGTCCACGGGCCCGCGCGGTGTCACGCTGCGGGGTCGGTCAGGAGCGGTACGGGATCGCGACGGTCCAGGCGCCGTCGTCGCGCCCGTAGTGGCCCTCAGCAGGGTCCGGCGGGGGGTGGCGGGCGGCGTCACGCTCAGCTGTCGCGAGAGCAGCGCAGGCCACGCACCGCATCCGCACGAGCTGGTACTTCTTCGGTTCGCTGCCGTCGCGACCCGGCCAGGTGAACACGGCCTCGGCGTTGCCGGGGTTCGGGACCTCTTGAACGGAGTCGAGGTTCCCGCACCGCGGGCAGATCTGCTGCTGCTCGACGATCAGCGCGCCGAGGGCCTCGGCTCGGGCGTTCTCGTCCCACAGCGACTCGCGGTGCACCACGGTCCGCCACGCCTCGGACAAGCTGCACGGCTGCCCGTGCTGGTCCTCGTAGGTGTGCCACTCGGCGGCGACGCGGCCCTCGAACTCCGGAGGGGACGCGCCGTGCCGGGCGGCTGCTTCTACTCGTCGTCGTTGGTCGGGAGCAGCGCCGAGACGGGCAGTGGTTTTGGGAGGACGGGCTCCCGGTTCGTCAGCTTGGCCGCGGCCTCGGTGAGGCGGCGCCAGTCGAACGCCGACGCCGCGTCGGGTCCGGCGCCGGGCACGAACTCGGCCCACTGCTCGTCGGTGACCTCCGGCTCGACGAGGCACAGCCGGACCAGCGCCGGCGGGTAGGCATCGGAGTCGAACCCGAGCTGCGCGTCGAGCTTGTTGCCCTTGCGGGGCGGGTGCTGCTCCTGCAGGTCGGCGTAGCCGAGCACTGTGGTGCCGTCGGCGGCCTCGTAGCCGCGGTACAGCGGCTCCTCGAGGACGACCTTGATGCGGTCGTCCTGCGCGCCCTCGAGGATGGTGTTGCGTTCGTCGACGAGCTTCTTCACCTCCCGCTGCTCTGCGGCGGTGCGCTTCGGCTGGGCGAGGAGGGCGTCGAGCCGGTTCTCGAGCTGCTCGATGCGGTCCCCGTCGACCCCGGGGATGAGGTAGACGGTCTCGCGGCGCCGGCGACGTACTAGCGGGTTCGGCTTCTTCTGGGCGGGCATGTGGTGGCTCCTCATGCGGGTGGGCGGCTCCCGGGGTGGCGTGACGGGCGGGCAGCGGGAGCCACCCCAACGCTGCCCGCCCGTCGATCGGGGGTCAGGCGGAGACGAGCACCACGTCGTAGATCGGGCGACGCAGCGGGGTGAGGACCTGCTGGATCTCGTTGTCGGCGAACTCGTCGCCGTCGTTCGGGCGGGTCTGCTCCTCGCACTTCACCTTCCACATCTCGAGCACGTCGTCGGCCGCGAACGGCTGGTCGGCGTCGATGCCCTTGCGGACCGCCAGCCACAGCCGGGTGCCGCGCTTCAGCAGCCCCTTGGCCTTGTTGTCCGGCGTGGAGTCGTCGGGGTCCTGCGGGTTGAACGGGTAGCGGACGGTGAACGCCGGGATCTGCGTCCGCCCGCCGCGGCCGAGGTCGACCGAGGACCCCATCCCGGAGGGCCGCATGCCCGTGTTGGTGGAGATCTCCGCGGGCAGGCCCCGCAGGAACAGCGACAGGTCCACCGAGCTGGCGACGTTGATCTCCGCCAGCTTCGGGGCCTCGGGGGCGGCGAAGGTCAGGACGGCGGCGACCTTCGCGGTCGCGAGGACCGGGAAGCCCTCGGGCTCGTGCATGGTGAGGCTCATCTGGTGCCCTCCTCAGGCGTACCGCGGTGGGTCCGCGGGGGTGGGTGATGGGTTGGGGTGGCTCCCGATCAGGGGGGTGGGGTCAGGCCTTGTCGTCCGCGGCGAGGACCGCGGCGATGTCGGCCTTCGTGGCCTTGCTGTCGACGACGAGCACGGCGTCGCCGGTGCGGCCGTCGTTGCGGCGGGAGAGCTCGGCGAGCAGGTCGTCCTTCGAGAAGGGCTCGTAGACCGACGGCTCGGCGGAGCCGGCGGCCGCGACCGGCACCGACGCCTCCCGCGGGTAGCCGTTGCGGGTGAAGGGGTTCTCGTCGAGCTCCTCGAACCGGGCTCGGGTGGCCTCGTCGTAGCTCGCGAGGGTGTCGACGTGCAGCGTCACCTCGGACACGGCGTTGCCGGCCTCGTCGTGCTGCCGCACACGCTTCCAGTCGTCGGGGTTGGCCATCTGGTTCCTCCGGGGTGGTGTCGTTGGCCGGGCGAGCGGCTGCTCGACGGCTGGGGGGTGGCGCAGGCGGGCCCGGGTCAGGGGCGGGTGGCGTACCACCAGGTCGACTCGCCCTCGTAGAGGCCGCCGCGGTTCGGGAGCTGGCGGACGGCGTCCTCCTCGGCGAGACGGAGTGGGGAGCCGTGCGGGATCGGGACCCGGCGGTTGCGGTGCTGGTGCACGCGGTCGCGGATCATGCGGACCTCGTCGGCGGTCGACGCGACCGCGAGGGTCTGCAGGTACCACTTGATCCGCCGCTGCTGACCGCCCATCAGGTCGGCGTCGATCGACCCTCGAGTCAGCGACAGCTGCAGCCACCGCTTCCGCGGAGGTACGCCGTCGCTGGCGGGGAAGCGGGCCGGGTCGGATGGGTTGCCGTCCCAGCCGGGGACGTCGTTCCAGCCGAGCACGGGTACCGAGAGCAACGGGTCGCGTCCACCACCGTCGGCGCCCACGGCGAGGGTCAGCTCGAGCGCCTCGACCCAGCGCGCGAAGTGGATCAGCTCGCCCATCGTGGCCGTCACCTCAGTCCCATCCCACGAACGCGTCCTCGGCGGCTGCCTGCGCGCGGAGGGGGAGCCGGCCCTCGACCTGGTCTGCTCCCTGCTCGTGGTCGAGGTGTGCCGGCTGGTTCTTCGACCCGTCCTCGAACGACCAGTTCGCGGCCTTGCCCTCGGGGCTGACCCGGAACGCGGTCGGACCGATGCGGGTCGAGCGGATCGCGGGCGGGTAGTCCTTGCCCCAGCGGCCGGCGGAGGCCCTCGCGAACCGGCGGGTGATGGTGGCGCACTCGTCCGCGGTCTGCTTCACGCCGCGGCCGATGTTCCGGCGTGCCCGGACCGGGATGGTCTGCGCGAGCTCCTTCGCGAGACCGCCCAGCTCGGTGGCGTCGAAGGTGCGGCCCATCAGGCGACCTCGACGACGTCGAGGCGGCGCGCGGTCATCCGCGACTTCCTGAGCACCTCGACGACGAGGTACCGCTGCCGCAGGAGCGCCACATCGTCGGCGGGGCCGACTGCGGTGACGGTGAAGCGCCAGCCGGGGCGGATCAGCAGCCCCTCCACCTCGTCGACGTAGGCGCCGACGGGCAGATGCAGGCCGCCCTCCATGACGGTGCGGGTGACGCCTCCGACGTTGACCTCCCGGCCCTGCGGCTGGCGGCCGATGCTCTGCACCTTCCCGATCGACGTGCCCTTGGAGGTCCACGGCGTGGCCTGGGTCATCGTGGCCAGGTCCGGGGCCCCGCGGGGCCCGGGTTCCTCGGCGAGCAGGGCCAGGGTCATCAGGGACTCGGCGTCGGCCTGGTGCTGGGCCATCCCGGCGGCGGTGAACATCAGAGGCGCACGCCGAGCCGGATGGAGCCGACGCGCCGGCGTGCCTTCGGGGGCGCGAGGCGTGCGATCTCGGTGGCGGTCAGCTCGAACGGGGCGCCTCGGCGGCGGGCGCCGTCGTAGCGGTCGGTGCGGGAGGCGTCGTCGACGGAGCGGGTGACCGACGTGGTGCCGGTGGGGTTGTGCAGGTAGTCGACGGCGAGGTCGATCGCGATGTCCTTCACCCACTGCGGCGCCGGGACGGCGCCGGCCCAGTGACGGCCGACGGCGGTGGAGGCCCGACGGGCGGCGTAGGTGCGGCCCTCGACGGTGCCGGGGACGCCCGGGACGGCGGCGAGGTCGGGCTCGGTGATCAGGTCGGGCATCCGGGCAGTCCCCTCTCCGTGCTGGTGGTGTGGCGAACCGCCCAGGTGTCGAACCTGGCAAGGCCGGTGTTGGAGACCGGCCTGCGCAGCCGGCGCGCGGCTCTCACGTGGCCGGCGACCCCACTGGGGTCGCCGGCCACGCGGCTGTGTCAGGTGCTGCTGTCGCCCGCCTTGCGGCCCCGAGTGCGCTTCGGCTCGGCGTTGGCGCCGTCGAGGTCGGCGTCGTCGACCAGCGAGGTGGCCCAGTCCGGCACCTCGCTGCCCGCGACCAGGGGGGTCGCGACCAGCGTGTCGGGGTGCCGGACGATCAGGGTGTGCGCGAGCACGCCCATCAGGACAGGACCTGGATGGCCATCGACGCGTTGGGGTTGGCGAGCACCGGCTCGCCGATCGCGTCGCCCTCGACCTCGACGGAGGCGCCGACCCGCTCCTCCTTGAACACCCCGCACACGATCCCGGGCTGCTCGTCGGGCTCGATGCCCCAGGACTCGAAGCCCGCGGAGACCGTGAGGCCCCAGTACGTCGCGCCGAGCAGGGAGCCCTCCTCGGCGTTGACCGCGACGGGCTCGGGCAGGAAGTAGACCTTCTTCGGGTTGAGCACCTTGGTCGGGGTGCCCTCGAGGGAGACGGTCCGCTCGTAGACCTCCGCGGGCGGGAGGCCCGCGCCGGCCGAGAACGCGTCGACCTCGGCGCGCACCGGCGGGCGGGAGGCGCCGCCGGCGAGGAGGGTCTTGAACTGGTTGCCGGCCGCGAACGCGTTGTAGCCCGCGCGGCCACCGAAGACCATGGCGCCCGGGTACTGGCCGTTGTTGAAGGAGGCGTAGACCTCCAGCCAGGCCTGCAGCTGGGTGAGCCGGTCGATGGCCGGGTCGTTCCACCAGTTGTTGGCGCCGGCGACCACGGACAGCGCGGCGTCGCGCTGGAAGTCGTCGTTGATCCAGAAGTTGTCCTGGTCGACGACGACCTTGCCGGTGTCGATCGAGATCCCCCGGGTGAGCTCCTGGCGCATGGAGATCGCCTGGACGTTGCGCTTCACGGCGGACTCGATGCTCTTCGCGACGCGGTCGTCGGAGAGCTTCGCCAGCTCCTTCTGGGTGAGCTCGTCGATCGGCTCGGAGCGGGACAGCGCGGGGAGGTCGATGGTCTTCGACTTCACCTGCTGGCCCTTGCCGATCTCGGGGCGCGCGTTGAAGGACCGGTAGCGGGCGGCGTCGACGAGGCCGCTGTCGCCGGGGAAGAACTTGACGTGGTCGGAGGCGACCTCGACGTTGGGCAGCCAGCGGGCGAGGGTGCCGCCGCGCTGCTGCTCGATCAGGTACTGCTCGTCGCGCGCGATCGCGGTCGCCTCGACGGGGTCGATGATGTCGGTCCACAGGGGCATGGCGATCAGCTCCAGAAGGCGAACTGCGGCTGGGCCGCGGTGGTCGGCACCGCGAAGCCCGCGAGCGGGACCTTCGCGGTCTTGATGTTGCCGCGGACGACCACGGCGCAGTTGGCGTCCTCGACGCCGTCGGTCTTGACGTCGCCCTTGAGGAAGCCGAGGCGCGCGCCGGCGGTGTCGTTCCAGGGCCGGATCACGTCGCGGTCGTCGACGCGGACCGGGAGACCGGACGGGAAGTAGCCGTTCGGGAAGTGGGTGTTGGCGGTGAAGGTGCTCACGTCCAGGACACCGGAGACGGCCTCGTCGAGGCCGTCGGTGTTCAGCATCCAGGAGTAGTCACCGGTGCCGTACTGCGTGGTCTTCAGACCGGGCATGGCGGTGTCCTTTCGGGACTCGGGTGGGTGGGTCAGCTGCGGGCGGCGCGCGCGGCTGCGCGGTCCGCCCTGATCTGCGCGATGGACCCGCCCTTGTCGGTGCTGCCGCCGTTGCGGCGGCCACCTCCGTAGTCGGGGTCGCGCTCGCCCGATCCCTTGCCGGTGGGGGCGATGGTGGCGGCGTAGGCGCGGACCTTGTCGGTCGCGACGTCGCCGCTGTCGGTGAGGTACTTCTCGAGGGAGATGCCCTCGATGATCTGGTCGCGCCGCTGCTCGTCGAGGTGCGCGAGCGCAGCCTCGAACTTTGCGGCGACGAGCTTGGTGCCGTACTCGCCGCGGGCCTTGGCGTGGCCCTCGCGGCGGGCGTCCTCGACGGCCTTCTCGGCGTCGGTCCGTCCGGCGTCGATGAGCGCCTGGCGCTCGTCGAGCAGTGCCTTGAGGTCGTCGCCGTACTTGCCGCCGGTGATGTCGAGGAGCTCCTTGTTGCGGTGCTCGTGCCGGCGAGCCTGGGCCCGGTAGTAGGCGGCCTGCTGCTCGGGCTTCATGTCCTCGACCCGGGTGTTCTCGGGGTAGCCCTTGTCGGGCTTGGGGTCGGTGCTCGGGGTGGGGTCGGGCGCGGGGTCTCCCGTCGGGTCGTTCCCCGGCTCGGGCTCGGCCATCATCTGCCAGCCGCCGAACTGGGCCTGGCGGCGGGCGATGGTCTCGGCCAGCCAGGTGGCTGCGCGGGGGTCGAGGATCTCGGACTTGCACATGGGTGTCGCTCCCTTGGCGGGTCGGGGTGGCCGGCCGTCCCTTGGCGGGGGCCGGGTGCTGCGGGTGCTGCGTCAGGCCGCGCCGAGGCGGGGTACGCCTCGACGGTCGGAGGGGATGAGGAGAGGGCCGAGCTCGCCGTCGCGGCGGATCCGGTAGCGGGTCTTCGCGAGGTCGCGCCGGCTGGTGCCCGGCGTGGCGGCGTACAGGGCCTCGAGGTCGGCGATGTTGAACCCCGCGGCGGGGTCGTTGCCGTCGACGATCGGCAGCACGGTGCACTTGCAGCGGGTGTGGATCGGCATGAGCTCGTCGGTCTTGTAGAGCCGGGCCGCGGCGGCGATGCACAGGCCGCAGGTGCCGGTCTCGGACAGCTCGGGACGGATGACGCGGCGGTAGCCGTTGACGACCCCGGTCTCGTCGAAGATCGCGAGTGCGGCGTCGCGGCGGGCGAGGAGCGCGTCGGTCTCGGCGAGCACGGCGGCGTAGTCGGCGGCACCGAGGAGGTCGGCGGGGGTGTCGGGGACGGCGCGGAGGGTCTCGCGGGCGGTGAACACGGGCCGGGAGTACACGTCGAAGGGCTCGGCGCGGCGGGGGTAGTCGACGGTCGGGGCCCGACGGGTGACGGTGACGCCGGCCAGGACGTCGAGGATCCCGGCGAGGAACTGCGTCATGAACCCGGACTGCAGGTCCAGTCCCGCGCGGGCGTTGGCGGCCGCGGTGGTCGCGGCCGCCAGGGTCAGGGTCGGGTTGAACCAGTCGTCGACGTCGGCGTAGGCGGCCTGCACGGCGTCGACGACGCGGGCGTCGAGGTCGGTGACGTTCGCGACGTACAGGGCGAGCCAGCCCTCCAGCTCGGACTGCTGCTGGCTACTGAGAGCCACCGGCGGTCCCGGTCCGCGGCAGGGCGCCGGCGCCCTGGCTGGGTGTCTGGAACAGCACGTCGCGCCCCTGGAGCTTCCGCAGCTCGAGGATCTCGCTGGGCTCGTACTGCCAGATGTCGCGCTGGATGATCTCGCGGGGCAGCGTGCTGACTGCCTGGGAGGCCGCGGACCCCTTCTCCGTGAGCGAGTGGCGCACGATGGGCGCGTACTGCGGCTCGATCTGGGTGACGTCCCCACGGTCGGCTTCGCCCTGGAACAGGAACGCGAGACTCATCGTGCGGGCCCAGGAGGGGTCGAATCGGTCGCGGCGGTCCTCACACTTGAAGGTGTGCTCCTCGCGGAGCAGCGAGGCGCCCTCGGCGGAACCGGCCGCGGCGTCGGGGGTGATGGTGTGCAGCGGGGTCGAGGTGTTCGCGGCGAGCCGCTGCCGGTCCTTCTCGATCGCGTTGGTGATCGGGGTCAGGTCGACGGGGGTGGACTCCCAGAAGTCGACGTCTCCGGGGACCTGCCACATCTCGTCGGGCGAGGAGGTGAACATGTCGTCGTACTCGTCCGCCGCGACGGGCTCCTCGACGAGCTGGCCGTCGCGCTCGACCTCCTTGGTCTCGGGGAGGTTCTTCACGGCGCGCTGGCGGAACGCCTGGATCTTCGCGATCCACCACTCGTCGAAGATCTTGTCGTTGATCCGGTCGAGGGTGTCGAGGTGCTTCTCGAACTCACCGACCCCGTCGCGGTTGCGGAACCGGGTCAGCGGGAAGTCGCCCGTGGGGGTCTGCTCCTTCTTCTCGTCGTCCCAGGTCCAAGCCTTCGGGTCGAACCGGAAGGGGCCGCGGCGGATGGAGGTGCCGCCCCCCAGTCGAGCCGGGAGGATCAGGCCGTCGGGGGCGTACAGGTACGCCAGGTCCTCGTCGTCCCACTCGCTGCGGAACAGCTTCAGGCCCCACTCGCCGGCGCCGGTCGCGGCGTTGTGCGAGGTGATGACCTGTCGGGGGTCCTCGGCGGTGATGAGCGACTGAGGGCGCCGGGCGCCGGGTGGGGTCACGAGGGTGTAGGAGTCGCCCATCGCGAGGGCCATCTCGGTGACGTCGCGCGCGACGACCTTCATCCCGTTGGCCCGCATGATCTTGCGGGCCTCGACGTCGCCGAGCTCGTCGTCGGCCGCTGAGGTGCGGAAGTCGCGCAGCTGCAGCCGGTTCGCGGTGGAGGTGATGAGGAGGTCGGCCATGTTGAGCCGGCCCATCCGGACGAACTTCCGCACGTAGGGCTTCCACCCGGTGTGGATGTCGGCCCGCAGCGGCGGGTCCCCGTGGCGGTAGTCCTCGAGGGCGTCGAGGCCGGGCCGGACCCGCTCGGGGTTGATCTGGGCACGTGCGCTGGCCCAGGTTCGGTTGCCGACGCGTCCCGTGCGTCGGTTGTGCAGGGCGCGGGCGAGGCGCTCGAACATGCGGCCGTACTCGTTGCTGGTGTCGATCACGGCCGGCCTCCTCGCAGCGCGTCGGGGTCGCGGCCGGGGCGCCGGTGCGACGGGGGTGGTCAGCTGCCCACGCGACGGACTCGGCGTGAGCGGCGGGGGGTCTTCTTCGCGCCCTTCTTCAGCGCCTCGAGCCGGGCCTGCCAGGAGAGGATCGCGGCCATGCAGGCGTCGAACTTCCGGGTCTCGTGGAGCTTGTTGAGGATCCAGAGCCGGTTGCCGTCGTCGTCGTAGAGGTTGGTGTCGACGCGGCCGGCGGCGGCGATGTGCCGGGCGAGGGCTTCTTGGAGGGTCTCGCGCTCGATGGGGGAGTCGAGGGCGGGCCGGGGGTCGGTGGCGTAGGTGACGGCGCCGGACGTCATGGCTTCGTAGTAGTCCCGCACGGCGTAGGCCATGGCCTGGCGGCGGTAGGTGGGCCACTCCTCGACGCAGGCGTATCGGCCGGCCCAGGAGCCGAGCGGTTCGGTCCAGTGGGGCGGGTCGCCGTTGAAGCGCCACACCTCGAAGGTCGACATCAGCGCGTTGACGGACGCGGTGACCTCGTTCTCGGGGACTTCCCACTCGTCGTCGTCGCCGAGGTCCGGGGGCCGCTCCCACAGCGCCCACAGCATCTGCAGGCCGGTGGTGACCTCGGTGACGACGATCGCGGTGGAGTCCTTGTACCGGGCGCCGTCGAAGCCGGCGGTCACCAGCGAGCCGGGGGCGATGGTGCCGGCGACGGTGAGGGTGGGGATCCGCAGCGCGTCGAACGCCTGACGGGCGGACTGGGTCCACAGGTTCAGCCAGACCCGCTCGAGGTAGGAGTGGTCGGCCCGGGGCCGGTCCCACTTCTCGGCGATGTCGGCGAACTGGCCCTGTCCGTACTCGCCCTCGGGGCCGGTGGCCTCGGTGATGGCCGCGATCCGGCCGGCCATCGTGGTGAGGTTGTGGCCGTTCTCCTTGTCGCCGCGGTGGCACTGGCCGGCGTCGCGGTGGATGTAGAAGATCCGTGGGTCGGCGACCTCGCCGCGGGCGATGGACTGGGCCTCGTGGTGGAGGTCCTCGGCGATGCTGTTCTGCCCGGGCTGGCCAGCGGTCCCGACGTACAGCGACCACCCGTCGGCCGCGGGCCGCTTCGGGAGGTTCGCGTCCATCGTGTCGTGCGCCTCGCGCAGCCGGGGCAGGTAGAGGCGGTGCGGCTCGTCGAAGCCCTGGAACGTCGTCCGGGCGCCGTCGGCGGCGTTCGGTGACCCCGCGAGCGGGACGGCCTTCCCGTCAGCACGTCCTCGGTCGTCGAGGCGGATGATCCGGTCCAGGCCCGGGTCGAACAGGTCGGCGTCGGGGCCCTCGGTGACCACCGTGTAGAGCGCGCCGTAGGCCAGCTCCTCGGTCTGGTCCTTGGTGTACGCCAGCAGCGGGATGTACGGCGAGTCCACCGGCCGGCCCACCGGCTCGCCCCAGGCGTCGAACCCGTCGCCCCTGACGGGCGCTTCGGGGTGCAGCTCGACGTAGGCGATCCACGCGAGGACCTCGGTCTTCGCGAGCCCTTTCCGGACCGACCAGCCGACCCGCTTGAACCGGCGGCGCCCGGCCAGGGGGTGTCCGGGCGGGTAGACCTCGTAGGCGCGGTAGACGATCGCCCGCTTCTCGGGCGACAGGCGGGCCGGCTGACCCTTCAGGTCGCCGGGCCCGAAGATCGCCCGCTCCTCGATGAAGTCGCAGACCTGGCCACCGAGGGTCGGCCACGGCTTCTCGTCGAGCTTCGGGACGATCAGCGTCGCCATGGGGCGCCGCTCAGGTCACAGCGGACAGCACCGCGCGCGGGTCGGGCCCCTTGGGCTGCTCACGGCGTTCCGGGGACGGCTGGCCCGCTGCGCCGCCCTGGCGGCGTCGGGCGCCGCGGTCGGTGGCCTCGGCTGCGGTCTCGATCGTCCACTCGAGGCGCCGACGCGAGTACGGCGACAGGCCGAGCTCGGCGCGCTGCAGCCGGAACTCGGCGAGCGCGGACTGCCGCGCGCGAGCTGACGGCGCACGCCAGATGTCGTCGTAGAGCAGCGCGATGACGAACATGTTGTGCCGGTCCGACGCCTCGTCCCACTCGGCCGCCATCGGCGAGGTCCACACGTCGTTCCACCAGGCCCGGGTCTGCGCGTGCCAGACGGCCTCGAGCTCGTTGCCGTCGTCGTCGTAGCGGGGCGGGTGGTCGGGCAGCGCGGGGACAGGGGAGTGCGCCGCGACAAGGGCCTCGACGAGCGCGGCCTTCGTCCCGCGCTTCGTGAGCCGCTGGTCGGCGGGGCGGGTCTCGTTGACGGCCTCGACCGCGGCGCGCAGCTGCACGACCGTCATCGCCGCGAACACGTCCGCGGAGGTCTCGCCGTCCTCGGCGCGACGCAGGGTCGCGCGGGTGGCGGTCTGGTTGCGCCGAGCTCGGGCGCTGGGGTCCTTCTTGCGTGCCGGCACGGCGGGCCTCCCTTGGCGGGTGTCAGGCGGGCGGCCCTTGGCGGGCCTCGTGGAGCGGGTCTGGCGACGGGGCCCCGCGAAGCTGGGGAACCGTACACGTCGGATTCGGCAGCCAGCCACGGTCGCCATGGGCGCCCCCGGGGGACCCCTCGGGCCCCTGGGGGGCGCGGCGCAGGGCCGTGGAGCGACGATCAGCGGTTGGCCTGGGCCTGGGTCCGGCGCGTGTGGCAGGGGCCGCAGACGCCGCGCAGGTTCGTGCGCGAGTGGTCACGCGCGTCACCGATGTGGTCGACCTCGGTGCTGGTCCCGGTGCACCGGGCCGGGCCGCGGGCGGTGAGCCACTCGCCTTCGTAGGCGAGCTGACAGTGCGGCTGGTCGGCCAGCACGGAGCGGGTGATGCTGCCCCAGTTCGTGGGCAGCGAGGCGCGCCGTCGGCTGCTGGCCCACGGCTTCGGCGTGTGGGTCGGGCACGGCGCGACCTCGTCGCATCCGGGCCGGCCGCACCGGCGGCTGGCTTGCGGCACGTCAGCCGCGTTGCAACACGATGGTCGGCGTGCCCGTGCTGATCAGCTGCAGGGTGCGCGTGCCGATCACGGCACGGCGATCGTCGGCGACCACAGCGCCGCCCGGGAGGTAGAAGCAGTGGCGGCCGCCGACCTCGGGCGCCCGGTCGCCGGTCGTGTACCAGAGCTCGGCGGTCCCGTCGCTGATCAGCTCGAGGAGGTTGAAGCCCTGCACGTGGACGGTCAGCACCTCGCCCGCGATGAGCTGCAACTTCCCGGTGGAGACGTCGTCGGCGGTCATGGTGTGCTCGGCCACGGCTACCTCCCGTTCACCAGGCCAGGACCGAGAAGGTGCCGGCGGTGATGAGCGCCGAGGCGGTGACCTTCACGGTGACGGTGGTCTTCGTCCTCACGATGTCGGTGTACGTGAGCTGCCCGGCGGTGGCGACGCTGTGCGCGAACGTCACCTCGTAGTCCGTGGTCGGCATCGGCCGGGACAGCGAGACGGTGATGGGGACCGGGGTGTTGACGGCCAGGGCGACGGACCCGCGCAGGCCGATGGCGGTGCGGTTGACTCGGCCGGTGATCGCGTCGAGCGCACGGTGCAGACCTGCGAGGTCCTCGGTGTGCTGGTCGCTGGTGCGGTGCAGGGCGGCGCGGTCTTCCTCGCTGGCGGTCTTCGCGGCGAGGACCTGCTCGGCCAGCTCGGTCAGGGACTCGACGTCGAGCAGCGCGTTGGCCGCGTCGCTGCTGGCCTGGTCGAGCTTGCCGTCCCGGTTGCGGACCATCTGCTGCGCGTTGCCCGCCCGGTCGTCGGCCGCGGTCGCACGCTGCTCGGCCTCGGCGGCGCGCTGGTTCGCCGCTGTCGCAGCGTCGCGGGCAGCGGCGACATCGGCGGTCAGGGCCTGCATCGCTGCGGCCAGGCCGGACGGCACACCCGGAGCGGACGGTGCAGGGACGATGGTGCGGACGACCATGGTCAGTCGTCGTCCTCGTCGGTGTGCCGCGCGCCGAGGACGTCGCGGCGGACGTAGTGACCCGCGGCCTCCAGCAGACCGAGACCCGACGACAGGCTGAAGTTGTCGGTCGGGATCGCGTAGCTGATCTTCCTAGCGATGTCGCCGTCCTCGTCGTAGCGAACCTGCTCCCACACCAGCAGCGCCACGTCGACCAGCACCGGCTGGCCGGCCAGGCTGTTCGCGAAGTCCTGGACCGCGGCGAGCAGGCGATCCAGCGGGGACTGCTCGACCTCGGCCGGCTGCTCATCAGGCGTCTCGTGGTCAGCCATGCCGCACCTTCCGCCGGGCGTGCCGAGGCCCGACGTCGCATGGGGTCGACGCCGGGCCTCAGATCGTGGGGACCGACCGGGGGAGCGAGGTGCTCAACGCCAGTCGGGCCGTGCTGCGGACGTACCTCTTCCGCTGGCGATTACGTTACAACATCGGCTGGTCAGCGTTGGCCTCACGCTCGGCGCGTCGTTGGTGGTACGCGTCGGCCAGCGGCCTCAGCTCCTCGATCCTGAACACAGGCACCTCGCGGCTGCCGCGCTGATGGAGGTGCTGGATCCCGACAGGCACGACCAGACCGCGGTGCTTCCACGACCGGATCAGCGACTCGGACACGTCCAGCTCGGCGGCCGCCTCGGCGTAGGTCAGGTGCCGGTCGTGAGTCACGCCAGCCAGGCCGGGTCGAAGTCAGGGTGGTCACGGTAGGCCCGAGCCAGGTGACCGAGGACCACGTCGCGCACCGCGTAGGAGCCGGTCCAGCCCACGTCGCTCACGACCGTGATCACGTCGCGGTGCGCCCGACATTGGGCCAGCACGCGGGCGGGGTCGTGGCGGGCGATGTGGGCTGCTGTGGCGCGGGTCTGTGGGCCGGAGAGAGCGAACGCGTCCGTGACCTCGATGCCGTCGACGGCCACGACCTGCTCGGGGTCGTCGGAGGCCAGCGACCACGGGCCGGGGCTGGCTGCTCGGGCGTCCGCCTCGTCCTCTGCGATGCGTGCCAGCAGGAAGTCGACCAGGGTCATTAGTCGCCCTTCACGTTGACGATCTGCGACAGGGTGTGCTCGACCTTCACGAGGTCTGACGCGTCCTCCATCACCTGGTCGATGTCCTTGTACGCGGCGGGGATCTCGTCGACGAACGCGTCGGTGTCGCGGTACTCGATGTCGCCCATGGCGGTGCGGAGGTCGTCGACGGTGAACGTCTTCCGCGCTCGGCTGCGGCTGTACTCGCGGCCAGCGCCGTGGGGTGCGGAGTGCAGCGAGACAGGGTTGCCGAGGCCGGTGACCACGTAGGAGCGGGTCCCCATGGATCCGGGGATCAGACCCCACTGGCCAGTCTTCGCGCTGATCGCGCCCTTCCGGGACAGCCAGACCTTCTTGCCGAAGTGCTTCTCCTGCTCGGTGTAGTTGTGGTGGCACTGGACCTCGCGGCTGATGTGCGCGTGCCGGCCGACCCAGTCGTTGAAGCAGGCCTGGACCCGCGACATCATCTCCTCGCGGTTGAGGCGCGCGAACTCCTGCGCCCACCCGAGCTGGCGGATGTAGGACCAGAACTCGTCCTCGCCTTCGACGAGGTACGCGAGGTCCGGGTCGGGCAGGCTGATCCATCGCTTCTTGCACTGGTCCTGGGCGACCTTGATGTGGTGGGTCGCGATCTTGTTGCCGACGCCGCGGGACCCTGAGTGCAGGAACAGCCAGAGGTAGCCGGCCTCGTCGGTGGAGACCTCGATGAAGTGGTTACCTGACCCGAGGGACCCGAGCTGCATGCGCCAGTTGGCGGCGTAGTCGGAGGGGTCGAAGTCGCGGGAGGCGGCGAGGTCCTCGAGCTGGGTGATGCGCTCGTGGGTGCCGGGTCCCCACTCGTGGCCGTTGTACTTCCCGGCGGACAGGGGGATCGCGCGCTCGATAGCCTCGCGGAGGGGGCGTCGGTCGAGGCTGGTGATGTCGTCGACGTGCACGTCGGTGCGGAGCGCCATCATCCCGCAGCCGATATCGACGCCGACCGCGGCGGGCATGATCGCGCCGAGGGTGGGGATGACGGACCCGACGGTGGCGCCCTTGCCGAGGTGGGCGTCGGGCATCAGCGCGAGATGCGGGTAGATGAACGGCATGGTCGAGGCAACCTGGGCCTGCGCGTGGGTGTTGTCCTCGAGGATGGACGCCCAGATCTTGAGCTGCTTGGTGCTGTTCGGCTGGATGTTCACGGGGTCACTCTTCCTGTGCTCGGGCGGATGGTCATGTGGTTTGTGGCCTCAGCGGAGGCGCCAGGTGTTGTGGCCGTCGGCGACCGTGACGGCGCCGTCGTCGGTGAGCCAGGTCCGGTGACCCGGCGGGGTGTAGGCGAGCAGCACGTCCACCTCGGTGGGGTCGTGGCCGTCGTGGAGGAGCCAGCCCTGGTTCAGGGCCATGGCCCGCTGCTGCTCGACGTGGAGGTGGCAGCCGTCGGGGCTGGTCGCGGACCCGCACAGCAGCAGCAGGTTCGCGGGACTGTTCGTGGCCGCCGCGCGGCTGCCGCCCATCCGGCGGGGCCGGCGGTGGTGGAACGAGTGCGGTCCCGTCCAGGCGTCGCCGTCGTGGAGGCGGCGGCCGCACAGCTCGCAGCAGCCGGCCGCCCGGTCCAGCACCAGCGCCTGCGTCGACGCGCCCGGGCCGGTGTCGCGGGGACGGACCCGGGCCCGTCCCAGCCGCGGCGCCGGCGCCGACCGTTGCAGGCCCGTGACCGCATGCAGCGGGGTGCGGCGCTGCAGGGGGCCGCCGCGCTTCACGGGATCAGTCCGAGGAACCGGGCGGCGGGGTGGGGGCGGAGGCGCCGAATGTTGGCGTCAACTCGGTGACGTATGTTCCCGAATCGACAGGCGCAGACAGCAACACGACGGGGGAACAGGTGAACGACCAGGAAACGCCCGACCAGTCGAACGACATGTTCGGTGACTTCAACGCGGACGGCAGCGTCCGCGACAACGGGCAGGTCTACGACCCCCCGCCTAACGCCGCGTATCTCCTCGCTTCGTATCTGACTCAGTGGGCAGTCCCCGAGGGCCGGCCTGCACAGGAACCACGCGGCATCTACCTCGGCGCGCCCCCCGACACTTGGCGCAATTACGCCGACGCCGTGAATCTCGTGCGCCGCGTTCATGACGAGCTGCGCGGTTTGGCAGCCGCTGGACAAAGCGTGCGGCCCTGGGACGATGCGCTCGGACAGTGGTACGAGGCTGCGTACATGGCTAGCGCGCCTTGGGACAGCGCTCAAGGCGCCCCACGGGGCATCTGCCCGTCTTGGGCTATCTCGTCGCTGGAGCAGCTCGGGCTTCTGCTCGGAATGCGACAGCGCACCCTCGCTATCAAGTCGGCCGGAGACCGAGAGGAGCTGCGTCAGAAGCTCTCGGAGGTGCGCGACCTTCTGAGGACCGAGCCTGACCTCTTCAGCGAGGACATCCGCTCGTACCTGTGGCGCCTCGTCGACGAGGCCGAGCGCGTGGTCGACACCGTCCAGCACATAGGGGACGAAGCCGCGAGGGACCTTATGTACCGGTTTGGCGGCGTCTTCGCTGCTGAGGCGACCAAGCAGTACCGGGCTGGCCACACGGAGAGGGCTGGCTGGCTGTCGAAGCTCGGCTGGTACTTCTTCGGCAGCGCGTCGGGTGAGGCGGGCAAGGCCGCTTGGGAGCTCGGCGAGGGCGGTCTCAGGGCGCTTGGCGGCTGAGACCACGGAGGTCACCACGCCATCCGCCCGAGAATCTCCTCCTCGCGGACGTCGACGGCGCGGACTTGGGCGGCGTCCGCGGGATCGAGTCGGAGGCACAGCTCGCGGTACTGCTGGAGCAGCTGCCCGGTGGGGAGCGTGTGGACGTTCACGGGCCTACCCACGGGCGGCCTCCGCAGGAGCGGTGGGCGCGTGGTCAAAGCCCGGCAGCGGCCGCACGGCGAGGACCTCGCGGAGGTCTAGGACGCCGGCGCGGGATGGGTGGGGGTCGTGCCAGAGGCGGCCGCCGCGGTAGATGACCTGGTGGACGACGCCGCGGGGGCTGATGCCGGCGACGAGGACGAGCTCGTGGGCGTCGGCGTCGGTGAGCTGCTCGAGCTCGACCGGCCACAGGCCCTTCGCGGCGAGGTAGCCGAGCATCATGGCCCACCAGTTGTTGCCGGAGCTGACGTCCGCGTCGGTGGTGTCGGTGTCGCCGTAGGCGATGCCGAACTCGATGAAGTGGGGGACGCGGTCGAGGGGGTCGCCGGTGATGGTGGCGATGCAGGCGGCGACGCAGTTGCCGAGGCGGCGGCCGTCGCCGACGAAGATGGTCTGGTCGATCTTGGGGTGGTCAGTCACGGGTGGGTGTCCTCACAGGCGGGGGCCCCTCACCGCACTGGTGCTGGGGTGGGCAGAAGAAGCGGCGGAGGCTGAGTCCCAGCCAGGCGAGGCGGCTCATCGGCGGTCACCGCGGTCGGTGACGGCGACGGTCGCGGAGAGCAGCGGGTGGTTGGACCCGGGGGCGCGGCGGGCCTTCGTGTCGACGTGCACGGCGACACCGCGGGGGGCGGCGACGATGAGGCCGTCGATGCCGGTCATGTGCAGCTGCGCGCCGGGGCCGATCTTCTTCGCGAGGTGGCGGGGGGAGTCGGGGCCGGTGGCGTTCTCTCCGGTGTTCCAGTCCCCGCCGATCAGCACGACCCGGCCGGCGGCGAGGTGCGCCTGGGTCTCGCGGGCCAGGCGGTTGATGATCCCGATGTTCTGGCGGCGGGGGGCGCCGCGGCGGCCGGGGTTGAGGTGGACCGCCGACGCGGCGACCGAGACCGAGCGGAGCAGGCCGGTGACGGTGGTGACGTAGCGGGCGTGGCCGTACTTCGCGGCGTGGGTGACGTCCTTCGACACGCGGCGGGTCGCGGCCCGGGCGATCCGGCCGAGACCGAGACGCCAGTAGACGGCGGTCTCGCCCTTCCGGCGGCCGTCGCCGGCGTGGCGGGTGTAGCCGGGGACGACGCCGATCCACTGCGCCTCGGACAGGAACACCAGCAGCGGCGCGAACCACAGGGCGAGGACCCGGCGGTAGGCGCGCAGCGCGCGGTTCTTGGCGTACACGTTGCCGATGGAGACCCGGATGCGGCGCGTCCGGGGTCGGCGGCGGGGTCGGGTGGGTCGGGTCATGGGCGGGCCTCCAGGGCTCCGGTGGTGTCGTCGTGCTGGGTGGGGGCGCCGTAGACGGCGTCGTAGATCCGGGCCGCCCAGCGGGCGTCACCGAGAGCGGTGTGACGGTCGGCGCCGGCAGGGGTCACCCCGAGGGCGGCGGCGAGGTCGTCGGACCGCCACGGCGGCGGGAGCCGCAGGTGGCCCGATGCGACCGCGAGGACGTCGAGGAGGTGGTGCGACCACCCGGGGAACAGGCCGTGTCGGCGGAGCATCTGGCCCAGCCGTTCGGCGTCGAACGACGGGTTGACCGCGACGAGGTGGGCGCCGTGGGTCCACCCGGCGACCAGGCGGGCCGCGCGGCCCTCCGAGACGGGCTGCTCGAGGTCCGACGGCGACGGCACGCCGCCGGGGGCGGTCACGTGGCGGGACTGGCGGCGGCCGGCGGGGTGCCGGTCCCAGTAGCCGCCGAGCTGCAGCGCGTAGGGGTCGGCGTGGCTGACGTCGATGTCGATGAACAGCTGCATCGTCTGCTCGGTGTAGCTGCCGGGGTTCGGCTGGTCCTGGTCGTAGTGGCGGGCGATCATCGCGACCTCCCAGATCCGGCAGTTGTGGTGCAGGGAGGTGGTCTCCGTGTCGATGAAGACCAGCGGGGTCGTGGGGACCGGCTTGGCTGCGGGCATGCCGTGCGTGAAGACGAGCAGGTGCTCGGGCGTCACGCTGGCCCGCTCGCCGGTCAGGGAGGTGGTCGTGGTCATCGGGCTGCTTTCTGCTCGGAGGCGCACTGGTTGCAGTGCCGGACGGTCCCGGTGTGGCCGGGCTTGGTGCAGGGGTCGCTGGTGGGGACGAGCGCGAGGTCGCCGGGGCGGCGGAGGTGGCGCCAGCCGGTGAGCCAGGCCTGCGCGAACGCGGCGGGCCGGTCGGGGCGGTGCTGGCTGATCGCGGAGCGGATCAGGGGGCCGTCGCCGTGGACGTCGATGAGGTCCTGGATCTCGGCGGTCTGCTCGGGGGTGAGGCGGTCCCAGCGGGCGGACATCTTCGACGCCTCGAGGCCGGCTCGGAGGATCTCGATATCCACAGGCAGCGGCGGCGGCTCGCGCGTTGCTGCCGCAGCAGCATCTACCTCTACCTCTACCTCTACCTCTCTCTGCGTTACATCCGCGTTCGTAACGCCGTTACGAACGCCGTCACGGGTGCTCTTCTTGCGGTCCCGCCACGACTGCTGCCGCTCCCGGCCCGCCTGACGCTTCGCGTCGAGCTGCTCACGGGTCGTCTGGTGGCGGTCCCAGGCGACGAACCGCCACCCGCCGCCGACCTCGACCCACAGGCCGTGGGTCACCAGCGCGCGGGC
Organism: Nocardioides lentus; assembly: GCF_039529515.1. Taxonomy (NCBI): domain Bacteria; kingdom Bacillati; phylum Actinomycetota; class Actinomycetes; order Propionibacteriales; family Nocardioidaceae; genus Nocardioides; species Nocardioides lentus. The sequence goes on along the minus strand of NZ_BAAAMY010000002.1, from coordinate 117,512 downwards.
GCGGGCGGCGCCGCGGGTCGGGGTGAGGCGGGGCAGGACCTCGCGGGGCACGAAGCCGCCGTTCTCCTGGTCGCCGCACCACGCCATCGCGCGGGTGAACAGCACCTCGGCGGCCTCGCCGGCGAGCACGATGGCGCCGTCGAGGTAGTAGGTGCAGTCCAGCTTGACCCAGTCCACGGTCAGGTGGCTCCGTTCGTGATGGTCGTGTACGCCTGCGCGAGCGCCGGGTCGGCGAGCGCGAGTCGGTCGGTCAGGTCGTCGGCGCCGTAGACCAGGAGCGACACCCGCAGCGGGTCGTGGCCCTGGTCGAGGAGCGCGGCCTCGACGGCGGTGTCCGGGCACGTCACGCCGCCTCCCCGTCGTCGGTGTCGTCGCGTTCGGCGAGCAGCGTCCGGGCGGCCGCGGAGTAGCGGGTGCTGTTCCAGCCGGTCAGCTTCTCCAGCGCGCGCAGGGACCGGCCCCAGCTGAGCCAGGTGGCGGTGACGGCGACCTTGTCGGCTCGGCTGCACGGCAACGACCAGGCGCCGCCGAGGATCTGGGCGACGGTCGACGCGTCGCTGTCGAGACCGACGAGGTGGCCGCCACTGCGGGGGCCGTCCTGGGCGGCGAGCTTCGTGTCATCGCCGACACCGTCGGGGGTCGCGGCCGGGTCGTCGAGGTCGTGGTCGTCCCACGCGAGGGGCGGCGCCCACCCCTTCTTCGCAGCGAGCTTCCGGGCCCGTGCGTGGGTGCGGATCTGGCGTGGGGCGAGCACGTCGGGGTCGGTGGGGACCGTCATGGACAGCTCGTCGTAGAGCGCTGCCACCTTCGCGGCGACCGCTCGGTGGACGAGGTTCCAATGGCCGACGGTCAGGTGGTTCACCCGGGCGGGTGACACACCGAGCCGGGCTGCGAGCTCGGGGCCGGTCCACCCGATCGCGCACAGCGCCTGCAAGCGCCGGCTCGTGCCGGTCGGGTCGATCTGCATCCGGCCGCCGCCGGCGAGGTAGCGGCGCTTCAGGTAGTCGGCCTGCCGCACCCGACCGCGTTCGATCTTGTCGGCGCGCGTGGCTCGCTCCGCCTGGACGGCGTCCCAGGCGGACACGTCCCCGTCGGTGGGCCAGCCCGGGTGGGCGGCGGCGCGCTGACACCAGCGCCAAACAGTGCGGTGGTGCACTCCGTGTTCGCGGGCCGCGGTCGACGGGTTGGTCGTCTGCGCGGTCGCGATGACCTCGCGGATCCGGCGCGGGTCGGTGCGGATGACGGACATGTCGACCCCGGAGCAGCCGCACGGGTCGTGGCGGACACCGCCGAGTCGTCGGGTCTCAACCTGCGCAGCGCAGGGGAGGAAATGCTCGGCGTGCCCGCAGGCGGGGCAGGACGGGAGGGTCACGAGGGGGCTCCTTCCGGGCTGGCTGCCGGCTGGTCGGTGTCGCAGAGGACGCAGCGGCCGCGGTCGTTGGAGACGTCGTGCAGGTGGGTGCGCTCGTCGGCGCGGATGACGGACTCCCAGCACTCGCCGCAGCCGACGCCGCCGACGGAGTTCCGGCCGCCGCGCTTGTGCTTCAGCTGGACGCAGCGGGCCTTCACGCGGCGGGCGAGGTCGTGCTCGGCGCCGAGGTGGGGGGTGCCCGTCGACCCGGCCGGGCGGACCCGGCCGGCGTTGACGCGGCCGCGGCGGACCGCTGCGACGACGGACAGCTCACCGGCGCGTACCGCGGCCTGGTCCTCGGCGGACAGCTCGAGGAGCGCCAGGCGGCCGGAGACGTGGACCTGGGTGCGGCCCACCAGCCGGGCGATCTGCTGGTGGCTGCCGGCTCGCTGGTCGTGCGCGAGCCTCCGCAGCGCCCGGGCCTCCTCGATCGGGTCGAGACCGGCGCGCTGACCGTTCTCGATGAGCATGGCCGCGAGGACCTCGTCGGCGGGCATGTCGCGGCGCACGATGCACGCGACCCGGGTCCAGCCAAGGTGCTTCGCGGCGGCGAGCCGGCGGTGGCCGGCGACCACGACCAGTCGCGGGGGCTGGCCGGCCGCGACGACCCGGCGGGCGACGATCGGCTGCAGCAGGCCGGCGACCTCCATCGACGCAGCGAGCTCGGCAACGTCGCCGACGTCCTCACGGGGGTTGTCCGGGTCGGGGTGGAGCTCGTCGACCAGCACGTCGATGAGCCGGGTGACCTCGTCGAAGCCCGGCAGGCCCTTCGTGCCGAGGTCCTCCGCGTCGAGGTGGGGCTCAGGGTCCGGCTCGACCGCGGGAGGCGACTGCCTCGGCGGCTCGGGATCGGATGGGAGTGCCGCCGAAGGCACCGAGCAGCGTCCGCACAGTCGGGTGTCGGCATCGACGTCGCCGCGCTTCTCCCCGCAGCGTGCGCACGCCGGCGCCAGAGCGGCGAAGTCCAGGCCCGTCGACTTCGCACGTACCACGTGCGCGGGTCGGACCGCACGGCCGTCGTCGATCGCGGACGGCAGCGGTCGAGAACGGTCGTGGCTACCCCCGCCCGGGTTATTGCCCTCCGAGCGCATCATGGTGCGCCGCCCTCGTCGAGAAGGGACGGCTGAGCCACCGGCACCGAGCCGGGACAGCCGGACTCACAGGGGGTCGTGTGAGTCTCGACATGGTGCTCGTTGTTCCAGCAGCAGTGCCTGCAGTGGGGGTAGACCCTCATGCTGCGCCTCCGGGCGTGAGGTCGAGACCGGGCTGCGCGAAGCGCGTCCGCAAGCTCAGGTCGAGATAGTCGGACGAGAGGTCGACGCCGACGTAGCGGCGACCGTGCTTGGTCGCGGCGAGGCCGGTGGTCCCGGAGCCGCTGAAGGGATCGAGCACGGTGCCGCCGGGTCTGCAGCCGGCCAGGACCGCACGTTCGGCCAGCGCCGGCGGCATGCAGGCGAAGTGCGCTTCGCTGAAGCCGACGACCGGGATGGTCCACACGTCGCGAGCGTTCTTGGTGCCCCCGGTCAGGAACTCCCGGTAGTAGCCGCCCAGAGCGGCCTTGGCCTCATCAGCGAGCTCCTGTGTCTGGGCGGCGTTCTTGCCGGTGCCGGACTGGTTCACCTTCGCCTTGCCGGCGTCGTTCATCCCGACAGCTCGGATCGCGGCGAAGTGATGCTCAGTCAGGCCCTTCTGCCTCGCGAGCTCGAGAGCGCGGCGCAGCTGGGGCCGCCCCTCCCAGGCCTCGTCCTGCCCGGGCCCGCCACGGTTGATCTGCTCGTCTCGGACGAATCCGTTCCCGCTCCCGCGGCCGGTGGCGGTCACGGCGATCGCGGCGGGGTCGTAGTAGTAGCGCGGCGACTTGGTGAGCATGAAGACGTGCTCGTGAGACGAGGTCGGGCGGTCCGACACCGCCTCGGGCATCGGGTTCGGCTTCGCCCAGATGATGTCGCTACGGAGGATCCACCCGTCGTCGATCAGCGCGAACGCCACCCGCCACGGCATCCCCAGCAGGCTCTTGTACGGGGCGTGGGCGAGCGTGTTCCGCTGCACCGGGTAGCCGACCGGCTGAAGGTTCTGTCCCCGGTTCTTCGCGAAGGCGGGGCCCGCGTTGGCCTTGCCGGCGTAGGAGTCGCCGAGGTTGAGCCACAGGGTGCCGTCGTCGGCCAGCACCCGGCGGGCCTCGGCGAAGACCGCGCGCATCGTCTCGACGTACTCGGCGGGCGTCGCCTCGAGCCCGTACTGCCCCTCGCTGCCGTAGTCGCGGAGCCCGAAGTACGGGGGGCTGGTGATGACGCAGTCGACCGAGCCGGTCGGCATCTGCGCGAGCACGGCGAGGGCGTCGCCGTGGTGCAGGGTGACCTGGTCGTCGGCGTAGTAGGGGGTCACCGGGGCACCCCCAGGAGGTGCACGCGGGGCCTGTTGAGGAGCTCGACGAGGTAGCGGGACCAGGCGACGGCGTCGGCCCAGGTGTCGGCGTACCTCTCGGCGTGGGCCTCGCCGGTGGCGTCGAGGACGTAGGTCAGCGCCTGCGGGACGTTGGTCTTGCCCCAGTTGATGCAGGCGACCTTCACGCGGACGGGCGGGACGATGGCGCTCATGCGTCGAGCCCCGTGACGGCGAGGGCGTCGAGGCGCTCGCGGGTGAGCTCGTCGGGGGTGAGGCGCACGTCCCGGAGCCGTCCGGCGGGGACCTTCGCAGGGCCGACGATCCCGGCGGCCTCGAGCTCGTGCATGAGCGCGGCGGCGGTGACGTGGTCGACGTCGACGACTCGGGCGATGGTGTGGACGGAGCCGGCCTGGTTGTTCACGACCGCGCCAGCGGCGAGGCGCACGAGGCGCGCGGTGACCTGCATGGGGGCTGCTCCTGACGGTGCTGTGGGGACGACGAAGGGGTTCCGTGGCCCGGGCGGCTGACGGGTTGCGCCCGGGCCACGGCTTCTGTGGGGTGGTGGTCTCAGGCGGAGGCGCCGAGGAGCACCGGGTGGGGGCAGCCCTCGCGGACCTGCTCGACGACGGAGCCGAACGCGTCGCGGAGGACGTCGGCGGGCCGGTCGAGGCGGTATCCGATGCGGAGGGTGCCCTCGCTGATGCGGTACCGGAACCGGGCGAGCACGCGGAACGTGTCGCCGCCCTCGAAGGGCTTGATCGCGAGGTCGAAGTCCTTCGGGATCTCGACGGTCCCGGTGCGGCCGGCGCGCGCCTCGACGGACTCGGCGTAGACGAGCTGGCGCTCGCCGGAGTCGAGGAGCCGCGACGACTTGAAGTCGACGCCGATGGTGGCCTGGAACGTCTGGGCGACCTCGAGCATGTCGGCGCCGCTGGGCCGGACGATGTCGGCGGCGCCGTCCTCGATCAGCTCGGCGAACTTCGACTGCTCGAGCAGCTTGCCGTCGTGCTCGGCCCACCGCTTCCACGCGTCGGTGAGCTTCACGGTGAGCTTGACGCGGTGGTCGCCGTGGCCGGCGGCGTCGGCCTCGGTGAGCGGGCGGTCGGTGTGGGCGTTGAGGACGGCGGTGATGGTGCGGCTGTCGAGGTCGGCCCACACCTCGGTCTCCTCCTCGCCGTGCTTGTCGAGGTAGGCGAGCAGCGACGCGGCGTCGTGGACGTCGTACTTCCCCTTCTTCCGGCGGGGCCGGTCGCGGTAGATGTCGAGGTAGTCCTCGACGTCGACGACGACCGCAGACCCACCGGCGGGGACCTGCAGGACGTGGAGACGCTGCGCGATGTCGAGGGCCTGAGGCTCGACGGCCTGGCGGGCGACGTCGGCGACCGCGTCGGCCTCGGACCGCGGCGAGGCGGCGGCGAGGAACTCCTGGGGCTCGAGGTCGGTGGTGTGCTCGGTGTTCCGGACGTCGCTCATCGCGCCGCCTCCTTGATGTGCGCGGCGGCGCTGTCGGTGTTGCCGGGGACCTCGCGCAGCGACTCGAACGTCGGCTGGTTGGGGTCGTTGCGGGTGAGGTTGCCGTTGTCGTCGGCGAAGTACAGGGACTCCTTGCGGTCGGGCTGCGGCTTGGAGACCTTGACGAGGTCGCTCACGAGGAGCCGCTCGGTGTCCTTCTTCATCGGCGCGACGCTGATGGTGAGGGTGAGCGTCCCCTTGCGGCCCGTCTCGACGACCGCGGCGATGAGGTCGTGGAGGCCCTCGGTGAGCTCGTTGTGCGTGGAGCCCCGCGACTGCTCGCGGAGGAAGTCGGCGAACGGACGGCGGACGACCTCGTCCTCGTCGACGCTGGGTGTGGTGGGCATCGTGCTGATCACTCCTCGGTGTTGGTGGTGCTGGTGGACGTGCGGGCGCGGTCCCGGAACAGGCCCTTGAGGCCGTGCCAGGTCTGCGAGTGGAGGCGGTGCTTGGTCTCGCCGGGGGCGGGGTCGGCCTTGAGGACGTCGCGGTGCCACTCGTGGCGGTGACCGACGGGTGAGGTCTTGCAGGCGCAGTACTGGTCGGGGCAGACGCAGGGGAGCCGGCGGCCGGTGTGGCGGTCGGACTCGCAGCGGATGACGCCGGCGGTGAGGTGCGCGACGAGGGTCATGTGGCCGCACCAGGGGCATGGCTGGTCGTGGGCGACGGTCTGGGCGCCGTCGAGGAACCGGCGGGCGCGTGCGGCGAGGTTCTCGCCTTCGGCGTGGATCCGGCGGAGCTCGGCGGGGCGGGTGTAGACGCTGAGGAGGTCGGCGGCGTAGCGGCCGGCCTGGTCGCGGGTGAGCCGCTGGTCGCGGAACCCGCGCCACGGCTCGCTGATCAGGCACAGGCGGGCGCGGGCGAGGCGGCGGTGGAGGTCGTCGACGATGTCGATGAGGAACCGGTCGATCTCCGCGGCGATGGAGACGGCGGCGATGTTCATCGGGGTCGGGGCCCACCCGGGCGCCTCGACGCCCATGAGCTGGTTGAAGTAGCGGGCGTGGCGCTCCTTGCGGTGCTGCTCGTTCATCGCGTTCTTCGCCTCGGGGGACAGGAACCCGGGGCCCGTGTGGTGGCGGGCGGTCGCGACGGTGTCGCACTCACCCGCGAGGGTCACCAGCTCGGCGAGCATCGAACCGAGCAGCGGCGGCAGCGCCGCGAGCTGCACGTCGACCTGCACGTCCAGGGGCGCGGGGTCTTCGCGGATCCGGTCCAGCAGCGTCGTCATCAGGCCCCCTCGGTGGTGGTGTCGCGGGTCGGGTCGTTCGTGGTGTCGTCGGTGGTGGGCGAGCAGACGTGGGGGCGGTGCCAGTCGACGTCCGCGACCTCGGCCTCGGCGTCGCTGCGCGAGCAGCCCCGGATCCGCATGAAGTGCTCGACCAGCGCCGCGGGCTCCCACGCCTGCCCGCCGAAGACGGGGTGTGCGATGACCCCGACGAGGTCCTCGGTAGGGGTGGTGGGCTTCACCGCGTAGGGCCGCAGACCAGACCCGTCGGCGCGCGCGATCCACGCGACGAGGGCGCCGCAGCCGTCGCGGTCGCAGCGCGGCGGCGTGTAGGGCTTGCGGCGGGTCACTGGCCGTCACCGGCCCCTGCGACGGCGTCGTTGATCCGCTTCCACATGCCCTGCAGCGCGACGGCGAGGTCGCACGCAGCGCGGCAGTCGGAGGCGAGGTCGGCGCCGGCGGTGCGGTCGGTGGCGACGGCCCGCTCGAGGAGGAGCCTGGTGGCGACGCTTGTCAGGCGGGCCTCGCTGCGGAACCGCTCGTCGCTGACGCGCCCGTCGTTCGACACGAGCGCCGTGCCGCGCATCAGGTGCGTCGCTGCGTGGAGGGCCTCGTGGTGGCTGAGGGTCCCGATGTAGTCGACGAGGTCGCGGTTCACGGCGGCCGCGACGATCACGGCGTGCATCCGGTGCGGCCCGGTCACGCTCCCACCTGCCCGACGTCACGGCGGGCAACGAACAGCGGCGCCGGAGGGCGGGCCGCTAGCTCGTCCTCGACGGCGTCGAGGGCCCGCAGGCTCCGCTGGTGAGCGTCGCGCTCGCGGAGCAGCGCCTCCATCAGCCCGTAGGCGATGAAGCCGAGCAGCAGCGCGAGGACCGCGAAGATCAGCACGACGGTGACGAGCAGGTTGGTGTCCATGGTTCCTCCTCAGGACGCGGCGGGCTGGTGGTGGCGGTGGGTCCAGGCGGCGGCGCGACGGTTGGCGCGGACCCGGTCGACGGTGTTGCCGGTGGCGGCGGCGAGGTTCTGGGCTGCGACGACCTCGGCGTAGGTCTCGGCGGCCTCGACGCGGGCCTGGTAGGCGCGGACGGTGTCGTCGTGGTGGCGGCGGGCCTCGGCGGCTTCCTCGTCGAGGGCGAGCCGGCGGGCGGCGATGGTCTGCACGAGCGGGAGCCGGCCGCGGCCGACGGGGGTGCGGACCATGGCGGGGTAGCCGACGGTGCGGAGCGCGACCTGCACGACCCGGTCGACCTCGGCGACGGTGTCGGCGAGCACGAGCGAGGCGTGGAGCTCGGGGAGGGTGATCCCGTCGGCCCAGGCGTCCCAGTCGGCCGCCGTCGCCCGGGCGGGCCCCGGGGTGAGGATGACCTCGCACCGCACGCACAGCCGTCGCGTCCACGCCGGGTCGAGCGGGTTCGTGGGCGGCTCGAGGACCTGCAGCCGGTTGGTGCGCTGACCGCACGCCGGACGACCCGTCATCGGGACGTACCGGCCCGACGCGGTCAGCCCACCCCGGTACAGGTGCACGACCCCGCGGGGACGGTGGACGAGGTGCTCGCCGAGAGCGAGCGCGGCAGCGGCCGCGGTCGTCGACGTCATCAGATCGACCCCCGAGCGCCGAAGTTCGGCAGGACCGGTGAGCCGTCTGCCAGACCCCAGAGGTGGAGCGCCCGCTCGTGGATGTTGATGTGGTTCCTCGCCGTGGCGAACACGGCGTAGGCCTCGCCCTCGTCACCCCACACTGCGCGCTTCAGCCGGCAGAGATCGTCGTAGGAGGGGACCTCGTCGGGGCGCGTCATCGACGCGTGACGCCACAGACGGCCGTCGTTCCAGTGGGCCTCGCTCACGAGGATGGAGGCGTCCTGGTCGCGGTGGAGCATCCGCCAACCGGCTGGGCCGAACTCGTGAGGCACCAGCCAGTCCGCGCGACCCATCACGGCGCGGAGCCGCAGCGGGTCGATCTTCGACAGCACGCGCGTGCTCATCGCTTCTCACCTCCCTGGGCGGGGCGGGGCCCGGGCGCCCAGATCGCGCGCTTCACGACGCGACCGGGGACTCGAGCGCGACGACGTGGGCGAGACCGGCTGCGGCCCGTGCGAGCGCAACCCGGCCGCGGGCTGCCTGCAGGTCGGCGTCAGCGCGACGCCACACCTCCATCGCCTCGGTCACGGCGTCCGACCCGACGGTGTCGTCGTGGAGCGCGACCATCGCGAGGTCGGCGGCCTCCATCCGGGTGTCCCGGGCCTCGGCGACTGCGGAGCGGGCGCGACGGAGCGCCTCGGTGCCGGCGCTCACGCGATCGCCGACTGGTTCGCGATGGCCTTCCAGCGGCCGGGGGCGTGAGCCCCGACGACCTCCCTCTGCCTCGTGAGGGTCAGGTAGCCGGCGTCGTCGACGTCCCAGGAGTCGGCCTCGTACTTGACCGCGCCGTCGAGGTCGGTGGTGACGATGATCTTCATGCGATACTCCTCGTGTTGTGCCCCGCTATGCCGTGCCTGGCTGCGGGGCGCTTCGCTTTCTGCTGGGGCCGGCTAGCCGGCGTGCGCGTTGCTGCGCTTCCTGGCCCGCACCCGGGCCTTGCCGTTGAGCGAGCGATCGCGTGCCTTCTTCGGCGCGTCCTCGAGCGGACGCGTCCGGCGTCCGGCGTGCCGCATGAGGAGCGTCTTTCCGTGTGCCATCAGGTGTTCTCCCTGCTGTTGTTCGGGTTGTTGACTGCTGGGCCCGGGGGTGGCGCGGGACGATGGCCCCCTCCGTCGCGCCGGGCATGCACCCCCGGGAGATCAGGTGGTCCGCGGTGCGCCCGGCCGCCAGCGGCGGTAGACCGTGGACTTGTTCGAGTTGCCCTTGCTGGTGGCGCCGTCGAGCTGCACCGGGATGTCGGTGCGGTCGAGGAAGCCGTGCTCGCGTCCGCCGGCGGCGCACCACATGCCGGAGAACCGCTGGGCGTGAAGGTCGGGGTCGTCGTCGCGCATGAGCCGGGCGACGGCGTTGGGGTCGATGAGCCCGTCGGGGTGGCGGTCCATCACCGCGGCGCACGCGGCGCGGAACCGGTCCGCGAACGGGCGGCCCGTGGCTGCGGTCCAAGGGTCTGCGATGACGGTGAGGTCGTCGAAGAGCGTGGGCTCGTCGATCCGGTCGAGGGTCGTCATGCCGTCACCTGCGTCCGTCGTGCTCCGCGGCGACGGCGACGACGACGCGCGGGGAGCTCCGGGTCGGGCGCCGGCGTCAGGGCGGTGCGCATGCGCTCCAGGTCGGCCTCGGTGAAGCGCCATCCCGCGCGACCGCCAAGGTTCATCCCGACGCCGAGCACGCGAGCGGTCTCGGTGACTTTCCGGCGCGAGCAGCGGAGGTCGTCGGCCGCCTCCTGGGCGGTACGAGTGCGGGCGGTCATGCCGTCCTCGCGACCGGACGACGAGCGGCGACAGTCGGTCGCGTCTCCGTTGACATCGAGGCCGCGAAGAGCGTGCCGGGCAGGACCCGGAGTCCCTCCTCAATGCGCTTCGCGACCTCGACCGTGCAGGTCTGGCGCTCGCCCTTCAGCAGGAGGTGGATGAACTGGCGGCTGCAGCCGGCGTATCGGGCGAGTCTCGCCTGGCTGAAGTCGCTGGCAGCCATGTAGTCGGCGAGCAGTCGGGTGTCGCGGAGGCGCATCCATCGCCCTTTCGATCGACGTCGGCGGGTGGCGGGCTTCATCGTCTCTCCTCGATTGACTAGTTGTCAACGCTGCGTGGCATCACAGTCGCAGACCCGTTGACACCGGGTCAACTAATGACACTGGTGTTTTTCCGCAGCGCCGCGCCGCTATGCGGTGTTGAGTCCGAGCGGGTTAGTTGACACGATCTGAGCCGATCGGCGTAACGCTCGGTTGACAGTCACTCCGCGGCCCAGTTGCCGCGCCAGGGGAGCGGGAAGGACGGTTGCTCCGTGCCACACGCGTTCACCGCCTTCCTCCGTGAGCAGACTGACCTGCGCGGCTGGGCTCAGTCCGACGTCGTCAGCGCGTCGAGGCTGTCCCGCGCGCTCGTGAGCAAGTGGCTGACCGACGACCGCGAGCGCCTCACCAGGCTGCCGGACCGCGACACGGTCGCCGCCTTCGCTCGCGCCTTCGGGGTCTCGCCGGAGTTCCTGCTCGGGAAGGCCGTCGAGGCGACCGGGATGGGCTATACCGCCGGCGACTTCGTCAACAGCGTCAGGACGGCCTCCGACGACGACCTGGTCTCCGAGCTCCGTCGACGCCTCGCCGAGCGCCCCGCGGACGACGGTGTCGTGGTCGAAGGTAGTTTCGCTCGAGGCACGGCCCCCTCGGAGATGTCCGACGTCGACGTGCTCACGGTCGATCAGGCCGCTCGGAGGTCGAGGCAGCCCCGGCGTTCCAGGGACCGAGCCGACCGCCAGGACGCCGCCGAGACGGGGTCGCAGGAGCGCCCGGGCCCGGAGGCCTGACCCGCTGTCGGTGGGCCGACCTACGGTCGCTCGCATGCACCATCCATGGGGGATGCTGCGTCGCCTGAGTCACTGGACCTTCCAGTTCTCGCCGTTGCCCTCGGGCACGTTCGGGCTGACGGACTTCCGCACTCGGACGATCACGATCACGACCGGTCTCGACCAGGCGCAACGCCGCTCGACGCTGGCTCACGAGCTGGAGCACGTGGCCCGCGGTCCCGGCGGGCACCCAGTCCGTGAGGAGCTGGCCTGCGAGCAGGCAGCCGCACGCAAGCTCATCGGGATCCGGGAGCTGGGGGAGGCCCTGGCCTGGTCTCACGGGCTCGACGAGGCCGCTGACGAGCTGTGGGTCGACCGTGAGCTGCTCGACGTGCGGCTGACCCACCTGCACCCCTCGGAACGCGCCTACCTCAAGCGGCGCCTCGGGGATGGCCCCGCCGTGGCCTGAGCCTGCGGCGCTATCGCGGACCGGGCAACGCCCCGAAGGCCCGGTCAGCGGCGGCAGCTGCGGCGACCTGCGCGTCGGGCAGGAGGTGGCTGTAGCGGTCGACGGTCGTCTGGATGGACTCGTGGCCGAGGCGAGCCTGCACGACGTGGATGGGCGTGCCTCCGGCAAGCAAGATCGACGCGTGGCTGTGCCGCAGGTCGTGGATCCGCGGCCGCGGGTCGAGGTGCTTCACGGCAGGCAGCCAGATGTCGGACCAGAACGTCCGGTGCAGCACCGGGCCGCCGCGGGGTGCGGTGAACACGAGGTCGGTCGACGCCCGGCCGGCGCACAGCATGTCGAGCTCGCCGTGGAGGGCTGGCGGCAGCAGCACGGTGCGGTTCGACTTCTTCGTCTTCGTGGCGCCGACGACTCGGCCGCCCTCGGGGGACCACTTCACCGCGCGCCGGATCCGCACGTTCGGCAGCTGGACGTCGCGGACCTCGAGCGCGACGGCCTCGCCCCAGCGGGCGCCGGTGCCGTACAGGAATCGCAGGAGTGGCTGGTAGTGGCCGTGGGCGCGTAGGACGACGTCGGCGAACTCCTGCTGGTCGAGGATGCGCATCTCCTTCGCGTCGGCCTCCTGGCCGCGGGGGAGTCGCATGCGCGCGACGGGGTTCTTCGTGAGGACACCCTGGTCGACCGCCCGACCGAGGACGGCGGCGAGGAGGCCCCGCTGGTTCTTCAGGGACTTCGCGGAGTAGCGGCTACCGAGCTCGTTGACGGCCTCGGCGATCGCGTCGCGGGTGGCGTGGTTCGCGGGCAGGTGGCCAATCAGCGGCGACCAGGTCCGCTCCCACAGTCGCGTGTAGGTGACCCGGGTGCCGACCTCGACGCCGGTGAGGAGGCGGATGTGGTCGGCGGCGAGCTCGTCGAGGGTCGGGACATCGTCGACCTGCTCGCCGGCGTACAGCTGGTCGAGCGCACCCTGTGGCCCGAGGACGTCGAGCCAGGCGGCGAACTTCTTCGCCTCCTTCTGCGTGCCGAACGACTCGCTGGTCTGCCGGCGGCCGTGGCGAAAGCGGATCTTGTAGGTCACGGTGCCGTCGCGTCCGACGTAGCGGCTGGGGGTCCTCACGGGTGCACCTCGCGGTGGTCGGTGAGAACGCGCCGGCCTGATCGGCGGGGGGCTCGCAATGTGCTCGAGCGTGGGTCCATGTACCCGGACCGTAGGCATCACCACCGACACCCGACCCACCCCGGCGGGCCGGGGTGGGTACTTGTGGGTACGTGGTGGGGGCCATATGGCCCCTGACCTGGGTGTCCGAGGGGGGACTTGAACCCCCACGCCCTAATACGGGCACTAGCACCTCAAGCTAGCGCGTCTGCCAATTCCGCCACCCGGACGAGTGCGTCGCAGACATTAGCAGGGGCCGCGGACGGCTGGGACCACGGGTGACCCCTCGCCGTACGGTGCTCGCTGTGGACCTCGACGTGGCGGACGTGCTGGTGGTCGCGGGCGTGTGGTCGCTCGCCCTCGGCGGGGTGTCCGGGTGGGCGGTCGCGGCCGCGTTCCACCCCTCGGCGCTGCTCGCGCGGGTGGGGGTGCGGCACCCGCGGCGCGTCCTGCAGCTCCACCTGGACTGGATCATCATGGGCTGCGTGATGGTGGCCGTCGGGCTGGCGGCGCCGATGACCCCGTCGTGGGCGCTGGTGCTGGTGCTGGCGGGGGCGCTGGTCAACCCGCTGCTGTTCGCGCCGCTGATGTTCTCGCAGCGCTTCTACACCCGTCGCTCCTACCTCGGGGTGTCGCTCGTCTCGTTCACCGCGCTCAGCGCGGGCCTCGTGGTCGCGGCGCTCTCGCTGAGCGGGGCGCTGCTGTCCTGAGGGCCGCCCACGGCCACCGGCGCCGGCCGGACCGGCGCCTCGGCGGGCAGCTCGAACCACGCGGTGGCGCCGCCGTACGGCGAGTCGGCGAGGCCGATCGTCCCGCCGTGGGCCTCGACGATGCGACGGCACGTGGCGAGGCCGATGCCGGAGCCGGCGACGGTGCTGCCGAGGCGCACGAGGGGCCGGAAGACGGAGGCCCGCTGCTCGGCGGGCACGCCGGGACCGTTGTCCTGGATCTCGACCCGCCAGCACCCCCCGACCCTCTCGGCCCGCACCACGACGTGGGGCGCGCGCAGCGGACGGGTGAACTTCACGGCGTTGGCGACGAGGTTCTGCAGCAGCGCCCGCAGGTGGACGGGGTCACCGGTCAGCGACGGGAGGTCGTGGGCCTCGAGCACGGCGCCCTCCAGCAGGTCGCCGAGGTCGGCCCGCACGTCGTCCATCAACGTCGCGAGGTCCGTCGGGGCGGTGCGCAGCTCGCCGCCGAAGCGGGCGAACGACAGCAGCCCGTCGATCAGCGACTGCATCCGGGAGGCACCGCTCATCGCACGCCGCAGCAGGAACTCGACGTCCTCCTCGGGCACGGCGGCCGGGTTCTCGTCGATCTCGTCGGCCAGCATCCGCAGCGCCGTCGACACCGCCGTCAGCGGCGAGCGCAGGTCGTGGGAGACCTGCCCGGCGAAGGCCGTGAGGTGCTCGTTGGACCGGGTGAGCTCGACCCGGGTCGCCTCCAGCGCCTCCACGGCGAAGGTCAGCTCCTGGGTGCGCAGGTGCAGCTCGAGGAGGTCGACGACGCGGGCGGCGAGGACTCGCAGGGCGTCCTCGCGCTCCGGCGTGATCGTGCGGGCCGCGGTGTCGAAGATGCACAGCGAGCCGATCGGCACCCCGTCCGGCGTCAGCAGCTGGAACGAGGCGTAGAACCGGACGTCGCCGAGCCGACCGGTCACGAACGGGTTGGCGGCGAAGCGCGGGTCGATGCTGGCGTCGGCGACCACGACCGGCTCGGGCTCGCTCAGCACCGCGGCGCACATCGAGTCCTCCCGGGTGCACACGGCCGCGTCGAAGCCGACGGCGGCGATCTGGTGCTGCTCGGAGTCGGTGATCAGGTTGATCGTCGCCATGGGGACGTCCGCGACCAGGGCGGCGAGCTCGACCAGGGAGTCGAGGTCACCGGGGCCCCGCCCGCCCAGGAGGTCGTAGCGACGCAGGGCCGCCATCCGCGTCGCGTCGTCCAGGCGGGTGTCGTCGAGACCCGTGTCGTCGCGCTCGATCTCGTCCTGCCCCGTGCCGTCCATCCCGGGCCACGCTCCTCGTCGTCACTCGAGCACCACCTGCACCAGGCACCACAGCGGATCCCCGACCGGGACGTTACCCGAGCGCCGGGGTCCGCGTCGGGTGTTCCCCGGCCGCCGCCCGGGTCGACCTCCCCGGTGCTGCCAGGATGGGCGCATGGCTGACGCGCGCACCGACGACACGGGCACGGGCACCGACCACACCAGCACCGGGACCGGGGCCGCCTCCTACGACCCCGCCGCCGAGGTGGTGGAGATCTGTCGCGACCTGATCCGGATGGACACCTCCAACCACGGGGACCACTCCGGGCCCGGTGAGCGCGCGGCCGCGGAGCACGTCGCGGCCCTGCTCGACGAGGTCGGCATCTCCTCGCAGCTGATCGAGGAGACCCCGGGGCGGACCTCGCTGGTCGCGCGGTGGGGCGGCACCGGGGCGGGTGACGACCGCCCGCCGCTGCTGGTCCACGGCCACCTCGACGTCGTGCCCGCCCAGGCCGCCGACTGGCAGGTCGACCCGTTCTCGGGCGAGGTCGCCGACGGCTACGTCTGGGGACGGGGCGCGGTCGACATGAAGGACTTCGACGCGATGCTGCTCTCGGTCGTGCGCGCCCGGGCGCGGGCCGGTGCGGTGCCCGAGCGACCGCTCGTGCTCTGCTTCACCGCCGACGAGGAGGCCGGCGGCCACCACGGCGCCGAGGTCGTCGTCCGCGACCACCGCGAGCTGATCGAGGACTGCACGGAGGCGATCGGCGAGGTCGGTGGCTTCAGCGCCACCGTCCGCGGCCGGCGCGTCTACCTCGTGGAGGCCGCCGAGAAGGGCATGGCCTGGATGCGGCTGACCTCCCGCGGTCGCGCCGGTCACGGGTCCATGGTCAACGCGGAGAACGCCGTGACCGACCTCGCCGCGGCCGTCGCCCGGATCGGCGCCCACGAGTGGCCGGTGCGCCTGACCCCGACGATGGAGGTGCTGCTGGCCGCCGTCGGCGAGCTCGCCGGCACCCCGGCCACCCCGGAGAACGCGCAGGCACTCGTCGAGGAGTTCGGCGGCGCGGCGCGGATGCTCGGCGCCGTCATCAAGAACACGACGAACCCGACGATGCTCGGGGCGGGCTACAAGGTCAACGTGATCCCGACCGAGGCCACCGCCCACGTCGACGGTCGCTTCCTGCCGGGCTACGAGGACGAGTTCTTCGACACCCTGCGCGAGCTGTGCGGGCCCCGCGTCGACATCGACTTCGTCTCCCACCAGCAGCCCTGGGAGACGCCGTACGACGGGGCGCTGGTCGACACGATGACCCGCTCGCTGCTCGCCGAGGACCCTGACGCGATCGTCGCGCCGTACCTGATGAGCGGCGGGACCGACGCGAAGCACTTCACCCGGCTGGGGATGCGGACCTACGGCTTCGCGCCGCTGCGTCTGCCCGACGACCTCGACTTCACCGCCCTCTTCCACGGCGTCGACGAGCGGGTGCCCGTCGACGCGCTCGAGTTCGGGGCACGGGTGCTGGACCGGTTCCTCGGCGAGGCCTGAGGCCGGGGGCCGGCGGCCCGATCGGGCCCGGTCAGGCCGTGCGGACGGCGCGGATGATCCGCCGGCGCAGGACCACGCGGCGGGTCCCGTCGGGCGTGATCCGCACGCGGTCGAGCTCCCAGCCGCCGTGCTCCGCGCGGTCGGTGAGCAGACGGGTGACCGAGCTGCGGGAGAAGTCGCGCGGGTAGGTGACCCGCTCGAACTCCCACTCCATCCCGGAGCGTCGGTCCAGACGGGCGCGGAGCGAGGGGTGCTGCGAGGGATCGCGGGCCATGGGTACCTCCGTCAGGCTCCGGAGACGTCGTCGAGGGCGTCCATGATCTCACCGGGCAGGACGAGGTCCTCGGTGGCCAGGGAGGACCGCAGCTGCGAGGCGCTGCGGGCCCCGACGATCGGCGCCGTCACGCCCGGGCGGTCCCGCACCCACGTGAGGGCGACCTCGAGCGGGGACCACTCGAGGCCCTCGGCTGCGCGCGAGACGGCCTCGACGACCTGGGCCGCCGACTCGTCGAGGTAGGGCCGCACGAACCCGGCGAAGCGGTCGGAGGCGGCGCGGGAGGCCGCCGGCGTGCTGGTGCGGTACTTGCCGGTGAGCACGCCCCGACCCAGCGGCGACCACGGCAGGACGCCGAGCCCGAGCTCGCGGGCGGCGGGAAGGACCTCGTCCTCGACGTCGCGGTTGAGCAGGGAGTACTCGACCTGGACCGCGGCGAGCGGGACCCGGCCGGGCACGGCGCGCTGCCAGGTGGCGGCCTCGGCGGTCTGCCAGCCGGCGTGGTTGGACAGACCCACGTAGCGCGCGCGCCCGGTGGCGACCGCGGTCTCCAGGGCCCCCAGCACCTCCTCGACCGGCGTGGCCGGGTCGTGGGCGTGCACCTGCCACAGGTCGACGTGGTCGGTGCCGAGACGGTCCAGCGAGGCGTCGAGGGTCTGCAGCAGGGCGCGCCGTGAGGTGTCGACGCGGCGCTGGCCGCCGCGGCGCGACAGCCCCGCCTTCGTGGCGACGACGACCTCCTCGCGCGGCACCAGGGTGCCGAGCATCGAGCCGAGGAGCTCCTCGGAGGCCCCGTCGCCGTAGGTCGAGGCCGTGTCGACGAGGGTGCCGCCGGCCTCGACGAACTCGACGAGCTGGGCGCGGGCCTCGTGCTCGTCGACGTCCCAGCCCCAGGTCATCGTGCCGAGGCCGAGCCGCGAGACCCGCAGGCCGGTGGCGCCGACGGATCGCTGCTGCATGGCGGTCAACCTATCGCCGCCGCGCCCCGCGGCCCGCCCCGCGTGCCCCGACCGGCGCGCCGTGGGACCCGCCGCGGTGCCCGCCGTACGATCGCACCCCGTGTGGGACTACCTCGAAGCGGCCGTGCTCGGCATCCTGCAGGGCCTGACGGAGTTCCTGCCGATCTCCTCCAGCGCACACCTGCGCATCTACCCGCAGCTGTTCGGATGGGGCGACCCGGGGGCGGCGTTCACCGCCGTGGTCCAGATCGGCACCGAGCTGGCGGTGCTCCTGTACTTCCGCAAGGACATCTGGCGCATCGCCCTGACCTGGCTGCGGTCGCTGAGGGCGCCGGAGTACCGGGGTCACACCGACGCCCGGATGGGGTGGTTCATCATCCTGGGCTCGCTGCCGATCGTGGTCCTCGGGCTGCTGTTCGAGGACGCGATCGACTCGGCGCTGCGCAGCCTGTGGGTGGTCGGCAGCACGCTGATCGTGTTCGGCCTGGTGCTGGGTCTCGCCGACCGGCTGGGTCGCAACGACCGGCCGATCGAGAAGCTGACGCTGCGCCACGCCGTGCTGATGGGCGCGGCGCAGGCGGCGGCGCTGGTGCCGGGGGTCTCGCGCAGCGGCGCGACGATCTCGATGGGGCGTGCGCTCGGCTACGAGCGGGCCGCGGCCACCCGGTACGCCTTCCTGCTGGCGATCCCCGCCGTGCTCGGCGCGGGGGTCTACAAGCTCAAGGACGTGGGCGCGGAGGCCAACAACTACGGCTGGGGGCCGACGATCGTCGCGACCGTCATCTCCTTCGTCGTCGGCTACGCCGCGATCGCGTGGCTGCTGCGCTACGTCTCGACCCGCTCCTACGCGCCGTTCGTGGCCTACCGGGTCCTGCTCGGCGGCGCGGTGCTCCTGCTGCTCGCGCTCGGCGTCCTCACCCCGCTCGCCGGGGCCTGAGCGCCGCGGCCCCGCCCGTGACCGGCCGGCTCACAGCCAGCCGGAGCGCTTGAACAGCCACCACAGGCCGGCGGCCGACCCGCCCATGAGCAGCAGCGCCCACGCGTAGCCGAAGCGCCACGCCAGCTCGGGCATGTGGGTGAAGTTCATGCCGTAGACGCCGGCGATGAGGGTCGGGACGACGACCAGCGCGGCGCCGGCCGAGATCTTCCGCATGTCGTCGTTCTGCTGCATCGAGATGCGGGTCGCGTGGGCGTCGAACGCCGTCGAGAGCAGCTCGTCGAGGGTCTCGACGTCCTCGGCGACGAGGTCGACCTGGTCCGCGACGTCGCGGAAGTAGGGCGCCGCGCCGGCGCCGATCCCCGGGACGTCGCCGGTCGCGAGGCGGCGCAGCGGCTCGCGCAGCGGCATCACGGCCCGGCGCATCTCGGAGAGCTCGCGCTTGAGCACGTAGATCCGGGCCGCGTCCTGGGTGCGCTCGTCGGAGAACACCGACGCCTCGACCTCGTCGACGTCGGTCATCAGCTCGGCGGCGACGGACTGGTACTCCTCGACCACGCGGTCGCAGATGACGTGCAGCACGGCGGCCGTGCCGTGCCGCAGCAGCTCCTCGCGGGCCTCGAGCGAGGAGCGGGCGTCGTCGAGGGGCGCACCGGCGCCGTGACGGACCGAGACCACGAAGTCGGCGCCGACGAACAGGTCGATCTCCCCGGTCTCGACCGCGTCCTCGGCGTCGACGTACCAGAGCGTCTTCAGCACGAGGAAGAGCGTGTCGCCGTAGCGCTCGAGCTTGGGCCGCTGGTGGGCGTCCTGGGCGTCCTCGACGGCGAGGGGGTGCAGGTCGAAGGCGCGGGCGACGTGCGCGAGCTCGGAGGCGTCGGGGTCGTGGAGCCCGACCCACAGGACGTCGCCGTCGCCGGTGCGTCGCCGCAGGTCCTCGACGTCGGCGGGACCGGCGGGGGAGACCCGGTGGCCCTCGCGGTAGCACGCGGCGTCCACGATCATGCGCCGAGGTTAGCCGCGGGAGGGCCCCGGGCGGACGCGGACCGGTGGCGCCCGACCGCGGGCTAGGGTCGGGACCCATGGCAACGGTTGTGCTGGTCCGCCACGGTCGTACGACGGCCAACGCCACCGGGGTCCTCGCGGGCCGCTCGGCGGGCGTCAGGCTCGACGAGGTCGGCACGGAGCAGGCGCGCCGCACCGCCGCCCGCCTCGCCGTCGTCCCGCTCGCGGCCGTGGTGTCCAGCCCACTCGTGCGGTGCCGGCAGACCGCCGCCGCGATCCTCGCCGCCCAGCAGGAGGCGGTCGGCGCCTCGCCCCGCCGCGGTCGCGGCGCCCGGCCGCCGGCCCCCGACCTCGAGCTCGACAAGGGCCTGCTGGAGTGCGACTACGGCGAGTGGCAGGGACGCCCGCTCAAGGAGCTCGCGAAGGAGAAGCTGTGGTCGTCCGTGCAGCGGACGCCGTCGTCGGTCACCTTCCCGGGCGGGGAGTCGATGCGCGAGATGCAGGCCCGCGGCGTCGACGCCGTGCGCCGGCACGACGCGGCGGTCGAGGCCGCCCACGGTCCCGACGCGACCTGGGTCGCGGTCAGCCACGGCGACATCATCAAGTCGATCCTCGCCGAGGCCCTCGGCACCCACCTCGACCTCTTCCAGCGCGTGCACGTCGACCCGGCGTCGGTCTCGATCGTCCGGCTCGTCGACGGGTCGCCGTCGGTGCTCGGCACCAACACCCACGAGGGCGACCTGTCCTGGCTCGCCGCGGCCCTCAAGGGCGGCCGCACGCGGCCCCGCAGCGCGGACGCCGTCGTCGGGGGTGGCGCGGGGCCGGGCCGGTAGGTCCCGGTCATAGGGTGGAGCCCATGCCCGTGGTGCACAGCTTCGACCCCCCCGAGCGCTTCGTCGCCGGGACCGTGGGCGAGCCCGGATCCCGGACCTTCTTCCTGCAGGCCCGCTCCGGCGTGCGGGTGGTGAGCGTCGCCCTGGAGAAGCAGCAGGTGCAGGCGCTGGCCGAGCGGGTCGACGAGCTCCTCGACGAGGTCATGGACGCGGGGCGCACCGACGCCGTCGTCCCGGCGGTCGCGCCGCTCGACCTCGAGGACACCGCACCGCTCGAGCAGCCCATCACCGAGGAGTTCCGGGCCGGCACGATGACGCTGTCCTGGGACCCCGAGGACCAGCGGGTCGTGATCGAGGTCTTCCCCTACAGCGAGGCCGCCGTCGTCGGGCCCGACCAGGCCGACGAGGAGGTCGAGGAGCCGGAGCCGGAGGAGCTGCTGCTGGTCCGGCTGCCGCCCGGCGCGGCCCGCGCCTTCGTCAAGCGCTCCGAGCAGGTCCTCGAGGCCGGCCGGCCGTCCTGCCCCTTCTGCGGACTGCCGATGGACCCCGAGGGGCACCTGTGCGTGCGTGCCAACGGCTTCCGACGACGTGACCCCTGACCCCGACGCGCTCGACCTGACCGAGCTGCTCACCGGCGACCTCGAGCTCCACGGGCGGATCATGCCCGCGTCCAACGCGACGTTCCTCGGCGAGGTGGCGGGCCGCAAGGTCGTCTACAAGCCGGTCGCGGGGGAGCGGCCGCTGTGGGACTTCCCCGACGGCACCCTCGCGGGCCGTGAGGTGGCGGCGTACCTGCTCTCCGAGACGCTCGGGTGGGACGTGGTGCCCCCGACGTACCTGCGCGACGGACCGCACGGGGTCGGGATGGTCCAGCTCTGGCAGGACGTCGACCCGGAGCAGGACGCGGTCGACATCGTCGCCACCGGCGAGGTGCCCGAGGGCTGGCTCCACGTCTTCGACGGCGTCGACGCCGACGACCGCGACGTGTCGCTGGTCCACGAGGACACCGTGCCGCTGCGGCGGATGGCCGTCTTCGACGTCCTGGCCAACAACGCCGACCGCAAGGGCGGCCACGTCCTGGCGATGCCGGGCGGCCACCGCTACGGCGTCGACCACGGCCTCACGTTCCACATCGAGACCAAGCTGCGCACGGTCCTGTGGGGCTGGCTGGGCGAGGGACTGGACGAGGAGGAGGTCGCGGGGCTGCGACGGGTGCGCGAGGCCCTCGGCGGCGCCCTCGACGGCGAGCTGGCGCTGGCGCTGGTCGACCACGTGACCGAGGACGAGATCACCGTGCTGGCCCGGCGCTGCGACCGGCTGCTGCGCACGCCGGTGATGCCGTCCCCCCGCGGCCACGGTCCCGCCATCCCCTGGCCGCCGTTCTGAGCGGCCCCCACTAGGCTCGCGCCCATGCGTTCCTGGTCGTCCCCGCAGGTGCCCGGTCTGTCCGTGGCCGGTCCGCCGGTCGCGCTGCACGACACCGCCACCGGCCGCCTCGAGACCACCCTGGCCGACCTGGCCCCGGGTGAGCCGGCGCGCCTGTACGTGTGCGGGATCACCCCGTACGACGCCACCCACATCGGTCACGCCGCGACGTACGTCGCGTTCGACCTGCTCGTGCGGGCCTGGCGGCACGCCGGCCACAGGGTGGTCTACGTGCAGAACGTCACCGACGTCGACGACCCGCTGCTGGAGCGCGCGGAGAAGGTCGGCACCGACTGGCGCGACCTCGCCGAGCGGGAGACCCAGCTCTACCGCGAGGACATGACCGCGCTGCGCGTGCTGGCGCCCACCCACTTCGTGGGTGCGGTCGAGTCGATCCCGCTGGTGCTCGACCACATCGCGGAGTTGGAGGCCGCCGGCGCGGTCTACCGCGTCGAGGACGACCTCTACTTCTCGGTGACCGCGGACCCGGCGTTCGGCGGCGTGTCCGGCTGGGACCGCGAGACGATGACCCGCGTCTTCCCCGAGCGTGGCGGCGACCCGGACCGCGCCGGCAAGAAGGACCCCCTCGACTGCGTCGTGTGGCGCGGCGAGCGGCCCGGCGAGCCCGCGTGGGACTCCCGCCTGGGCCGTGGCCGCCCCGGCTGGCACGTCGAGTGCACCGCGATCGCCCGCGAGCACCTCGGCGGCGCGTTCGACGTGCAGGGCGGCGGGTCCGACCTGGTCTTCCCGCACCACGAGATGTGCGCCGCGAGCGCGCAGGTCGCGACCCCGGGCACGCCGTTCGCCAGGCTCTACGCCCACGCCGGGATGGTCGCCTTCGACGGCGAGAAGATGTCGAAGTCGAAGGGCAACCTGGTCTTCGTCTCCGCGCTGCGCAACGCCGAGGTCGACCCGATGGCCGTGCGCCTGCGGCTGCTCGGCGAGCACTACCGCAGCGACTGGGAGTGGACCGACGCCGACCTCTTCACGGCCGTCGACCGCCTCGCCCGCTGGCGCCGCGCCGTCGCGATCGGCGCCGGCGCCCCGGCCGACCCCGTCGTCCGCGACGTGCTCGCAGCCCTCGCCGACGACCTCGACGCCCCCACCGCCGTCGCCGTCGTCGACCGCTGGGTCGACGACACCCTCGGCACCACCGGCCTCGCCGACACCTCCGACCGCGACGCCGGCGCCCGCGTCCGCGACCTCCTCGACGCCGCCCTCGGCCTCGCCCTCTGACCCGCCCCCCGGTCGGCGGCGGCGGTAGGCACGCCGTTTGCCGACAAACCCCAGTCCGAACGGGTCCGGAACTGCCGTTTGTGGACAATCGGCGCTGCCCCGTCGCCGCCGCGGGAGGGATCTCCGCCGCGACGCCGGGCGGGCCGAGACCCGGGACAGAGCCGGCACGAGGAGGCGCCGTTTGTCGGCAAACGGCAGCGCCGGGTCCCTCAGGACTGCCGTTCGTGGGCAATCGGCGTCGACATGATCCCGCCGGCCCGGGCGACCCGGACGGCCCGGGGCGGGGTCAGTCGGTGTCGCGGCGCTTGAGGTAGCGCTCGAACTCGCGGGCGATGGCCTCGCCGGAGGCCTCGGGGAGGTCGGTGGTGTCGCGGGCCTCCTCGAGGGCCTTGACGTACTCGGCGACGTCCTCGTCCTCCTCGGCGAGCTCGTCGACGCCGCGCTCCCAGGCCCGGGCCTCCTCGGGCAGGTCGCCGAGCGGGACGGGCACCTCGAGCAGGTCCTCGACGTGGCCGAGCAGCGCCAGGGTGGCCTTGGGGCACGGCGGCTGGGCGACGTAGTGCGGGACGGCGGCCCAGTACGACGCGGAAGGGATGTCGAGTCGGGCGCAGGCGTCGGCGAAGACGCCGACGATGCCCGTGGGCCCCTCGTACGTCGAGGGCTCGACCTTGAGCCGGTCGAGCAGCTCGGGCTCCGTGGCCGTGCCGGTCACCGGGACCGGCCGCGTGTGCGGCGTGTCGGCGAGCAGCGCACCCAGGGTCACGACCAGGGAGCCGCCGAGCTCGTCGCACGCGGCCAGCAGCTCGGCGCAGAACTGACGCCAGCGCATGTTGGGCTCGATGCCGCGCAGCAGGATCACGTCGCGGTGCAGGTCGGGCGGGGAGGCGATCGCGATCTGGGTGCTCGGCCAGGTCAGCTGGCGGTGCCCGGCCGCGTCGGTGCCGATCAGCGGGCGGTGCATCTGGAAGTCGTAGAAGTCCTCGGGGTCGATGGCCCCCACGACCCGCGCGTCCCACACGCGCATCAGGTGGTCCACCACTCCGGAGGCGGCGTCGGCGGCGTCGTTCCAGCCCTCGAAGGCCGCGATGACGACGGGGTCGACGAGCTCGCCGACGTCCTCGATCTCGATCACCCGCCCAGCCTAGGCGGGCGGGTGAGCGGCGACCGGGTGCGTCCCACGCGGTGTCCGTCGCACGGCGAGGATTGGGAACGCCTGTGCGCCGGTGGCAGCATTTCGCTCGTGACAGCCGTCGTGGACCCCGGGACCCAGCAGCAGGTGCGCCCTGACGCCACCGAGCCCCTCACCGCCGCCCTGCGCCAGCGACTGCTAGTGCTCGACGGCGCGATGGGCACGCTGATCCAGCGCCAGACCCTCGGCGAGGCGGACTACCGCGGCGAGCGGTTCGCGGACTGGCACCGCGACCTGCAGGGCGACAACGACCTGCTGAGCCTGACCCAGCCCGACCTGATCCGGTCGCTGCACACCGAGTACCTCGACGCGGGCGCCGACATCGTCGAGACCAACACCTTCTCCGCGACCTCGATCGCTCAGGCCGACTACGGCCTCGAGGACGTCGCCTACGAGCTGAACCACGCCTCGGCCCGCCTGGCCCGCGAGGCCTGCGACGCCGTCGCCACCGACGACCGGCCGCGCTGGGTCGCGGGCGCGATGGGCCCGACCAACCGCACCGCCTCCATCTCCCCGGACGTCAACGACCCCGGCGCGCGCAACGTGACCTACGACGAGCTGGTCACGGCGTACCACGAGGCCGCCAGCGGCCTGGTCGACGGCGGCGCCGACCTGCTGCTGATCGAGACCATCTTCGACACCCTCAACGCACGGGCCGCGATCTTCGCGCTCGAGACCCTGTTCGAGGAGCGTGGGCGTCGCTGGCCCGTCGTGATCTCCGGCACCATCACCGACGCCTCGGGCCGGACCCTGTCGGGCCAGACCACCGAGGCCTTCTGGCACTCCGTGCGCCACGTGCAGCCCCTGGCCGTCGGCCTCAACTGCGCCCTCGGCGCCGAGGAGATGCGCCAGTACGTCGTCGAGCTCGGGCGGATCGCCGACACCTTCGTGTCGTGCTACCCCAACGCCGGGCTGCCCAACGCCTTCGGCGAGTACGACCAGGACGCCGACGAGATGGCCGGCATCGTGGGGGAGTTCGCCTCCTCGGGCCTGGTCAACATCCTCGGCGGCTGCTGCGGCACGACGCCCGAGCACGTCGCCGCGATGGCCCGCGCGGCCGAGGGCAGCCCCCCGCGCGAGCCGGCCGTGCCGGCCCCGGCGCTGCGGCTCTCGGGCCTGGAGCCGCTGACCGTCGACGCGGACTCGCTGTTCCTCAACATCGGCGAGCGCACCAACATCACCGGCTCCGCGCGTTTCCGGCGCCTGATCCGCGACGGCGACTACGACGCCGCGCTGGCGGTGGCCCTGCAGCAGGTCGAGAACGGCGCGCAGGTCATCGACGTCAACATGGACGAGGGCATGATCGACGGCGTCGCCGCGATGGACCGCTTCCTCAAGCTGATCGCCTCCGAGCCCGACATCAGCCGCGTCCCGGTGATGGTCGACTCGTCGAAGTGGGAGGTCATCGAGGCGGGCCTGAAGTGCGTGCAGGGCAAGCCGATCGTCAACTCCATCTCCCTGAAGGAGGGCGAGGAGGCGTTCGTGGCCCACGCCCGGCTGTGCCGCAAGTACGGCGCCGCGGCCGTGGTCATGGCCTTCGACGAGGACGGCCAGGCCGACACGCTCGAGCGCCGGCAGGAGATCTGCGGCCGGGCCTACCGGATCCTCGTCGAGGAGGTCGGCTTCGACCCCCACGACATCATCTTCGACCCCAACGTCTTCGCCGTCGCGACCGGCATCGAGGAGCACGCGACCTACGGCCAGGACTTCATCGAGGGCACCCGCTGGATCAAGCAGAACCTCCCCGGCGCGCTCGTGTCGGGCGGCATCTCCAACGTGTCGTTCTCGTTCCGGGGCAACAACCCGGTCCGCGAGGCCATCCACGCGGTCTTCCTGCTGCACGCCATCGAGGCGGGCCTCGACATGGGCATCGTCAACGCCGGCGCGCTCACCGTGTACGACGACGTCGAGCCGGAGCTGCGCGAGCGCATCGAGGACGTGGTGCTCAACCGTCGTCCGGACGCCGCCGAGCGGCTGCTCGAGGTCGCCGAGACCTACAACCGCGACGACGGGCCCGAGGAGGCGAAGGTCCTCGAGTGGCGCTCGCTGCCTGTCGGCGAGCGGATCACGCACGCGCTGGTGCACGGCATCGACGCCGACGTCGAGTCCGACACCGAGGAGCTGCGCGGCGAGATCGAGGCCCGCGGCGGTCGCCCGATCGAGGTGATCGAGGGCCCGCTGATGGACGGCATGAACGTCGTCGGCGACCTGTTCGGCGCCGGCAAGATGTTCCTGCCGCAGGTGGTGAAGTCGGCCCGGGTCATGAAGAAGGCCGTCGCCTACCTGATCCCCTTCATCGAGGAGGAGAAGCTCCGCGACCCGAGCCTGGCCACCGCGAAGGAGACCAACGGCACGATCGTCCTCGCGACGGTGAAGGGCGACGTGCACGACATCGGCAAGAACATCGTCGGCGTCGTCCTGCAGTGCAACAACTACGAGGTCATCGACCTCGGCGTGATGGTGCCGGCGGCCAAGATCCTCGACGCCGCCGCCGAGCACGACGCCGACATCATCGGCCTGTCCGGCCTGATCACCCCCTCGCTCGACGAGATGGTCGGCTTCGCCACCGAGATGCAGCGCCGCGGCATGGACATCCCGCTCCTGCTCGGCGGCGCCACCACCTCCCGCGCGCACACCGCGGTCAAGGTCGACCCGGCGTACGACGGGCCGGTGGTGTGGGTCAAGGACGCCTCCCGCTCGGTGCCGACCGCGGCCGCGCTGCTCCACGAGGAGCGTCGCGCCACGCTGCTCGGCGACGTGAAGGCCGACTACGACAGCCTGCGCACCCGCCACGCCGGCAAGCGCACCAAGCCGGTCGTGACCCTGGAGCGCGCCCGCGAGCTCGCGACCCCGATCGACTGGTCGTCCTACACCCCGCCGGCGCCGCAGCAGCCGGGCGTCCACGTGATCGAGGACCAGGACCTGTCGGTGCTGCGCGGCTACATCGACTGGCAGCCGTTCTTCAACGCCTGGGAGATGAAGGGCCGATTCCCCGACATCCTCCACAACCCGACGACCGGCGAGACCGCCACGCGGCTGTACGAGGACGCCCAGCGGATGCTCGACGCGATGATCGCGGAGAAGTGGGTCACCGCGAAGGCGGTCTACGGGTTCTTCCCCGCCGCTGCCGTCGGCGACGACACCGAGCTGTACACCGACGACGACCGCAGCGAGGTCCGCGCCGTGCTGCACCACCTGCGCCAGCAGGGCGAGCACCGCGAGGGCGTGCCCAACCGCTCGCTGGCCGACTACGTCGCGCCGCGGGAGACCGGCCTCGCCGACCACGTCGGGGCGTTCGCGGTGACCGCCGGCCTGGGGCTCTCCGAGCACGTCGAGGCGTTCAAGGCCGCCCAGGACGACTACTCGGCGATCCTCGTCGAGGCCCTCGCGGACCGGCTCGCCGAGGCGTTCGCCGAGTGGCTCCACGAGCACGTGCGCACCGAGGCGTGGGGCCACGAACCGACGGAGAGCCTCTCGCCGGAGGACCTCATCGCCGAGAAGTACCACGGCATCCGACCCGCCCCCGGCTACCCGGCGTGCCCCGAGCACACCGAGAAGCTGACCCTGTGGGACCTCCTCGACGTCGAGGAGGCCGTCGGGATCACCCTGACGGAGTCCATGGCGATGTGGCCGGGCGCGGCCGTGTCCGGCTGGTACTTCTCCCACCCGCAGTCGCAGTACTTCGTCGTCGGGCGGCTGGGCCGCGACCAGGTCGCCGACTACGCCGAGCGCAAGGGCTGGACCCTCGCCGAGGCCGAGAGGTGGCTCTCGCCGAACCTGGGCTACGACCCCGATGAGTGAGCCCCGCACCCCCGCCCGTACCGCCGCCGCGGTGCTGTGGGACATGGACGGCACGCTGGTCGACACCGAGCCGGCCTGGATCGCGGCCGAGCACGCCCTGGTGACCGAGCACGGCGGCACCTGGACCCACGAGCACGCGATGGCGCTGGTCGGCGCCGACCTGCTCGACGCGGGTGCCTACCTGCGCGAGCACGGGGGCGTCGACCTGACGCCCCACGAGATCGTCGAGGAGCTGCTCGACCGCGTCGTCGACGTGGTGGTGGCCGACATCCCGTGGCGTCCGGGCGCCCAGGAGCTGCTCGCGGCGGTGCGGGACGCCGGCGTCCCCTGCGCGCTGGTCACGATGTCGTGGGAGCGCTTCGCCGCGCCGGTGGTCGCCGCTCTGCCGCCCGGGACCTTCGATGTCGTCGTGACCGGTGACAACGTCGAGCGCGGCAAGCCGCACCCCGACCCCTACCTCCTCGGCGCGGAACGGCTCGGCCTCGACCCGCGCGACTGCGTGGCCGTCGAGGACTCGCCGACCGGCACCCGCAGCGCAGAGGCCGCCGGCTGCCGCGTGCTCGTGGTGCCCCACCACGTCGACGTCCCGCCCGGGCCCGCCCGGACGTTCGCGACCTCTCTCGCCGACCTCGACGCCGCAGCGCTCCTGCGCGTCGGAGCGCAGCCCGTCGCGGCGCAGCCCGTCACGGCGGACCGCACGTCCCGTTAGGGGATCGTGACCTCGCCGTGGCCTCCGTGGCGTGACCCGGCGCACACGTCGGGGTTAGGTTCTCGTGCAGCCGGCATCGCCCGGGCCATCGCGCTCGAGCCCCGGTTCGTCATCGCCGACGAGCCGGTCTCGGCGCTCGACGTGTCCATCCAGGCGCAGGTGCTCAACCTGCTGGAGGAGCTGCAGCAGGCGCTGGGCCTGACCTTCCTGGTCATCGCCCACGACCTCGCGGTGGTACGTCACGTCTCCGACGTGGTGGCGGTGATGTACCTCGGCGGGATCGTCGAGCAGGCACCCTCCGACGACCTGTACGCCGAGCCGCTGCACCCCTACACGAAGGCCCTGATGTCGTCGGTGCCCGTGCCGGACCCGGTCGTCGAGGCCACCCGCGAACGGATCCTGCTCACCGGCGACCTCCCCTCCCCGTCGAACCCCCCGAGCGGGTGCCGCTTCCACACCCGCTGCCCGTTCGCTCAGGAGACCCGCTGCGACACCGAGCGTCCCGCGCTCCGCGAGGTCCGCCCCGGCCACACCGTCGCCTGCCACTACGCCGAGGAGATCCTCGCCGGCACCGTCACCACCCGCACCGTCACCCCCGAGCAGGCCGCCGACGCCTGACCCGCCCCCGCCCCGGGCCCACACCGGGCGGGCGCGTCGGACGCGCCGTTTGTGGGCAAACGGCAGTCGCACGGCGGCCCTCGCTGCCGTTTGTCGACAATCGGCACCCGCCCGGCCGTGATCCGACCCCGGCGGACCGGGGCGCAGGGCTCAGGTCGGGGGAGCGGGGAGCGGAGCGGCGCCGGGGGTTCGGGACGCGGGGACGGGCAGGGGTGGGGGAGTGCCGCCGTACGCCGGGCAGATCGCGTGGTGCGCGCACCAGTCGCACAGCCGGCTCGGGCGCGGGCGCCAGTCACCGGTGGCCTCGGCCTCGCGGATCGCGGCCCAGATGGCCTCGACCTTGCGCTCGCAGGCGAGCAGGTCCTGCTCGTCGGGGGTGTAGCGCAGCACCTCGCCGTTGCCGAGGTAGATCAGCTGCAGGACCGTCGGGACGACGCCGCGCATCCGCCACAGCACGAGGGCGTAGAACTTGAGCTGGAAGAGCGCCTTCGCCTCGAACAGCTCGCTCGGTGCGCGCCCGGTCTTGTAGTCCACCACCCGCACGAGCCCGTCGGAGGAGACGTCGACCCGGTCGACGAACCCCCGCAGCAGCAGCCGGGAGTCCAGGACCGTCTCGACGTACAGCTCGCGCTCCGCCGGCTCCAGCCGACGCGGGTCCTCGAGGGTGAAGTACGTCTCCAGCGCGACGGCGCAGCGCTCCAGGAGCCGGTCGAGCGCGGCGTCCGGCTCGGCGTCGGCGCCCGAGGCCACCCCTGAGACCACCTCGGCGAGACCTGGCTCGGCGCCGACGACGGCCTCCCAGGCAGGGCGCAGCAGCGCGCGGGCGCGCTCCGGGGTGCGCGAGGCGGCGTCCAGGTCGAAGAGCTCCTCGAGCACCTTGTGGACGACGGTGCCGCGTACCGCGTCCGGCGACGAGGGCTCCGGCAGACGGTCCACCGCACGGAACCGGTAGAGCAGGGGGCAGCTGAGGAAGTCCCCGGCCCGGCTCGGCGACAGCGACCCGAGCACCTCGACCCCGTCCACGCGCGTCGACAGCGCCTCCGCGGGGCTCGCGCCCGTCGCCGACGTCGTCATGGCCGCAGGCTAGGTCACGGCACGGACACCCGTCGTACGCCGCCCGGTAGCGTGGAGGGGTGCCCGCCTCCCGCCCCCGTCCCCGCGGGACGATCCGGGTCGGCAGCGTCGCCGGCAGCGACGTGCTCGTCTCCGGCTCGTGGTTCCTCGTCGCCGCCCTGATCGCGGTGCTCGTCGCCCCGCGGGCCGAGCTCGTGCAGCCCGGCCTCGGCGGGTGGGCGTACGTCGCCGGCTTCGTGTTCGCCGTCCTGCTGTACGGCTCGGTGCTGCTCCACGAGGCGTCCCACGCGGTCGTCGCGAAGCGCTACGGCTTCACGGTGAGCTCGATCACGCTGCACTTCCTCGGTGGGATGACCGCCATCGAGGGGGAGGCCCGCAAGCCCCGCCAGGAGTTCTGGATCGCGGTGGTCGGGCCGCTGACGTCCATCGCGGTCGGTCTCGGGGCGCTCGCGCTGCTCCTCGTCACCCCCGACGGACTGCCGCGCCTGGCCGTCGAGGCGCTGGCCGCCGCGAACCTGCTTGTCGGGGTCCTCAACCTGGTGCCGGGCCTGCCGCTCGACGGCGGTCGCGTGCTCAAGTCGGCGGTCTGGCGCCTGTCCGGCGACCCCCACCGCGGCACCGTCGTCGCCGGCTGGGGCGGGCGCGCCACCGCCGTGCTGATGCTCGGGTGGCCGCTGCTGCTGCAGTACGGCCTGGGGCGCACCCCGCAGCTCGTCGACTACCTGCTCGCGTTCGTCATCGCGGTCTTCCTGTGGAGCGGGGCCAACGCGGCCATGGCGGCCGCGCGGGTGCGACGCCGCCTGCCCGGCCTCGCCGCCCGGTCCCTGGCCCGTCGCTCCATCGCCGTACCGGCGCCCACCCCGCTGGCCGAGGCCGTACGACGGGCCCAGGAGGCCGAGGCCGGCGGCATCGTGACGCTCGACGCCGACGGCCACCCGGCCGGGCTCGTGGACGAGGCGGCGCTGCTCGCCGTGCCCGCCGAGCGACGCCCGTGGGTGCCGGTCTCGACCGTGGCGCGCACCCTCACCGACGCGGCGACGATGCCCGCCGGGCTCGTGGGCGAGGGGCTCGTCGCCGCGCTCGGCCGCGCGCCCGCCCCGACGTACCTGGTGGTCGAGGACGACGGCCGCATCCACGGCGTGCTCGTGACCGGGGACGTCGAGCGCGCCTTCCGCGCGCTGCCCTGACCGGCGCGACCGGCGCGGGCGGCGTCGGTGGCGGCCACTAGCCTTCGCCGCATGCCTGAGGACCCCACCGCCGTCGAGCCCGAGCCCGCCTGGTCCGGGGTCCGTCGTGGCCCCCTGCAGGCCGGGGAGTGGGTGCGCCTGGTCGACCAGAAGGGTCGCCGCCACAACTTCGCCCTCGAGCCCGGCAAGCGGTTCTTCTCCAACAAGGGCCACCTCGAGCACGACGACCTCATCGGACGCGACGAGGGCTTCTCGGTGACCTCGTCCGTGGGCGGGGAGTACGTCGTGTTCCGACCGCTCCTCAGCGAGTTCGTCGTCTCCATGCCGCGCGGCGCGGCGGTGGTCTACCCCAAGGACTCCGCGCAGGTCGTCGCGATGGCCGACGTGTTCCCCGGCGCCCACGTCGTCGAGGCCGGGGTGGGGTCGGGTGCGCTGACGTGCTCGCTGCTGCGCGCCGTCGGTCCGACCGGTCGGGTGGTCTCCTACGAGCGGCGCGAGGACTTCGCGGAGGTCGCACGTCGCAACGTCACCCAGTTCTTCGGCGGCGACCACCCCGCGTGGGACCTGCGGGTGGGCGACCTCGCCGAGGGCCTGCGGGAGAGCGGCACCCGCGCCGACCGCCTCGTCCTCGACATGCTCGCCCCCTGGGAGTGCGTCGACGAGGTCGCCGAGGCCCTGCTGCCGGGAGGCATCGTGTGCGCCTACGTCGCGACCACGACCCAGCTGTCGCGCACGACGGAGACGCTGCGCGCGCACGGCGGCTTCACCGAGCCCCGCGCGTGGGAGTCGCTGGTCCGCGACTGGCACGTCGAGGGGCTCGCGGTGCGCCCCGGCCACTCCATGACCGGTCACACCGCCTTCCTGCTCACCGCGCGCCGGATGGCCCACGGCGAGCGGGCGCCGCTGAAGAAGCGACGCCCCGCCCCGGGCGCGTACGGCGTCGACTACACCGGACCGCGGCCCGTCGGGATGCCCCCGCAGGCGGCCGAGGAGGCCTACGACGACGGCCGGGGTCGCTGAGCCGCACGCGCGGAGGTGACGAACAGGTCGCGATCGGGTACGACACAGCCGCGAGGCGTCGTGCGGGCGTCGGCGCATGGGTAGGGTCGAGGAGGACAGGAGGTGGCACGCATGACGACGTACGGCACTGCTGGCCCCGGACCCGAGGAGGGTCGCGACGACCTGCTGCGGCAGGTGCGCTCGCTCGAGGCGGAGGTGGCCCTGCTGCGGCGCCGCTCGAGCGAGGGACGAGGCGGACTCGCGACCGGCATCGAGGCGCGCCTGGTCGACACCGAACGCTCCCTGGCGTCGGTCTCCGCGCAGAACGAGCGCCTCGCCGGCACGCTCCGCGAGGCCCGCGACCAGATCACCAAGCTCAAGGAGGAGGTCGACCGGCTGGCGCAGCCCCCGGCCGGCTTCGGGACCTTCCTGACCCGCAACGACGACGACACGGTCGACGTGTTCACCGGCGGGCGCAAGCTGCGGGTCAACGTCAGCCCCAACGTCGGGCTCGACGACCTGCGCCGCGGGCAGGAGGTCCTGCTCAACGAGGCGCTCAACGTGGTGGCCGCGTTCGACTACGAGCAGGTCGGCGAGGTCGTCATGCTCAAGGAGGTCCTCGCCGACCGCGAGCGCGTCCTGGTCATCGCCAACGCCGACGAGGAGCGTGTCGTGCGCCTCGCGGACCCGCTGCGCGACCCCGAGGTCACGCTGCGCGCCGGGGACTCCCTGCTGCTCGACAGCCGCGCGGGCTACGTCTACGAGGTCGTCCCCAAGTCGGAGGTCGAGGAGCTGGTCCTCGAGGAGGTCCCCGACATCGCCTACGAGTCGATCGGCGGCCTGGTCGGCCAGATCGAGCAGATCCGTGACGCCGTGGAGCTGCCCTACCTGCACCCCGAGATGTTCGTCGAGCACGAGCTGAAGCCGCCGAAGGGCGTGCTGCTCTACGGGCCCCCCGGCTGCGGCAAGACCCTCATCGCGAAGGCCGTCGCCAACTCGCTGGCCAAGAAGGTCGCGGCCAGGACCGGCCAGGAGGGGAAGTCCTACTTCCTCAACATCAAGGGCCCCGAGCTGCTCAACAAGTACGTCGGCGAGACCGAGCGCCACATCCGCCTGGTCTTCCAGCGGGCTCGGGAGAAGGCCTCGATGGGCACCCCGGTGATCGTGTTCTTCGACGAGATGGACTCGCTGTTCCGCACCCGCGGCTCGGGGGTGTCCTCCGACGTCGAGAACACCATCGTGCCGCAGCTCCTCAGCGAGATCGACGGCGTCGAGACGCTGGAGAACGTGCTGGTCATCGGCGCCTCCAACCGCGAGGACATGATCGACCCCGCCATCCTGCGACCCGGCCGGCTCGACGTGAAGATCAAGATCGAGCGGCCCGACGCGGAGTCCGCGCGCGACATCTTCTCCAAGTACCTCACCACCCGGTTGCCGCTCCACGCCGACGACCTCGCCGAGTTCGGTGGCGACCGGACCGCCTGCGTGGACGGCATGATCCGTGCGACGGTCGAGCGGATGTACACCGAGACCGACGAGAACCGGTTCCTCGAGGTCACCTACGCCAACGGTGACAAGGAGATCCTGTACTTCAAGGACTTCAACTCCGGCGCGATGATCCAGAACATCGTCGACCGGGCCAAGAAGATGGCGATCAAGGACCTCCTCGACCACGACCAGAAGGGTCTGCGCGTGCAGCACCTGCTGCAGGCCTGCGTCGACGAGTTCAAGGAGAACGAGGACCTGCCCAACACGACCAACCCCGACGACTGGGCGCGGATCTCGGGCAAGAAGGGCGAGCGGATCGTCTTCATCCGCACGCTCATCACCGGCAAGCAGGGCACCGAGCCCGGCCGCTCCATCGACACCGTCTCCAACACCGGTCAGTACCTCTGACCCTCCGCCGCGAGGTGGGCGAGCCGAAGGCCGCCGATTGCTGACAATCGGCGGTCTTCGGACGTCCTGGACTTCCGTTTGTCGACAATCGGCACCATGGTGGTCAGCGGCCGCGGCGCCCCCGGGCGGCTGGGCCGGGAACGCAGGGGGCAGCGGACGGGTCAGTACGAGTGGCGGACGGCGAGGGTCCGGCGGACGAGCTCGAGGTCGAACGGGACGCCGAGCCAGGTGAAGAGGCCCTGCAGCCGGGCCGGATCCTCGACGTAGTCGTCGTAGTGCACCCGGTACGCCGCGCTGTCGAGGTCGGCGGCCACGTCGAGGAGGCGCTGCTCGACCGCCGCGAGGTGCTCGCGGGCGTCGGTTCGATCGGCCCACCACTTGCTGCGGGCGACGTCGTCGAGATCGCGGGTGTTGACCACGAACCGCGCGCCCGGGAAGACCACCCGGAGCCACGCGACGTAGGCGGACACGTCGGGTTCCTCCCAGCGGATCTCCTTGAACCCGGCGATCCGGGTGTCCGGCTCGGGCCTCAGCACCGTGTCGAGGGCGAGCCGCCGGATCGACTCGCGCGCCCGCGTGACGGGGAAGCCGTCGATGCCGTAGAAGGAGTTCGTGGGCCCGCTGGCGAGCCGGCCGTGGCGCAGCCGGAGTCGCCGTTGGACGTCGCGCTCCTCGCGGGCCTCGGTCTCGAAGCGCCACAGGTGGCGCAGCACCTGGTGGTTCTCGCCACGCACCAGGACACCGGGGATCGCGTTGAGCACGCCCTGCAGCAGGGTCGAGCCGGAGCGGCCGTAGGTCAGGACGAAGAGGTACTGCAGATCCTCGCGCTCGCCCGTCCGGCAGGACCGGCGGCGACGACGCAGGAGAGGTCGGGGGGCCACACCGTGAGTCTTCCAGCGGGACCCCGGCTGTGGTGGGAGGACCCGGCGTACGCTCGCCCACATGAGCGTGCGCCGGGTGATGGGGACCGAGGTCGAGTACGGGATCGCGGTCTCCGGGCAGCCCCAGGCCAACCCGATGCTGGCGTCCTCGCAGGTCGTGAACGCCTACGCGACGGCCAGCCACCGGGCGCGACGTGCACGGTGGGACTTCGAGGAGGAGTCGCCGCTGCGCGACGCGCGGGGCTTCGACATGAGCCGACAGGTCGCCGACGCCAGCCAGCTGACCGACGAGGACCTCGGCCTCGCCAACATCATCCTCACCAACGGGGCGCGGCTCTACGTCGACCACGCCCACCCCGAGTTCGCCACCCCCGAGGTCACCACGCCGCTCGACATCGTCCGGTGGGACAAGGCGGGGGAGCAGGTCATGCTCGACGCCGCCGGCCGCGCCGGCCGCCTGCCCGGCGGCGCGCCGATCGTCCTCTACAAGAACAACACCGACAACAAGGGCGCGTCGTACGGCGCGCACGAGAACTACCTGATGCGCCGCTCCACGCCGTTCGCCGAGATCGTGCGGCACCTGACGCCCTTCTTCGTCTCGCGGCAGGTCGTGACGGGTGCGGGACGCGTCGGGCTGGGCCAGGACGGTCGCCAGCACGGCTTCCAGCTCAGCCAGCGCGCGGACTTCTTCGAGGTCGAGGTCGGCCTCGAGACGACGCTGAAGCGACCGATCATCAACACCCGCGACGAGCCCCACGCCGATCCCGAGCGCTACCGGCGTCTCCACGTGATCATCGGGGACGCGAACCTCTCCGAGGTCTCGACGTACCTCAAGGTCGGGACGACGTCGCTGGTGCTGGCGATGATCGAGGACGGCTGGCTGCGCGGGGACCTCGCCGTGGAGGGCCCGGTGGCGTCGCTGCGCGCGGTGTCCCACGATCCCGGGCTCGGGCACCTCCTCCGCCTCGGCGACGGGCGCCGCCTCACGGCGGTGCAGCTGCAGATGGAGTACCTCGACCAGGCCCGCAAGCACGTCGACGACCGTCTCGGCGCCGACGCCGACCCGCAGACGGTGGACGTGCTCGCGCGGTGGGAGTCCGTGCTGACCCGGCTCGAGCAGGACCCGCTGCAGCTCGCCGGCGAGCTGGACTGGGTGGCCAAGCTGCGGCTGCTCGAGCAGTACCGCAGCCGCGACGGCCTCGGCTGGGACGACGCGAAGCTCGCGCTGGTGGACCTGCAGTACTCCGACATCCGGCCCGAGAAGGGCCTGCACCACCGGCTCGTCGCCGCCGGCCGGATGGAGCGCCTGCTCGACGACGCCGAGGTCGAGGCCGCCATGCACGAGCCGCCGACCGATACCCGGGCCTACTTCCGGGGCCGCTGCCTGGAGAAGTACGCCGACCAGGTCGC
This sequence comes from Nocardioides lentus, assembly GCF_039529515.1. Lineage (NCBI taxonomy): Bacteria > Bacillati > Actinomycetota > Actinomycetes > Propionibacteriales > Nocardioidaceae > Nocardioides > Nocardioides lentus. The sequence continues at coordinate 80,966 of NZ_BAAAMY010000002.1, read as the reverse complement.
CGCCGCGTCGTGGGACTCGGTGATCTTCGACCTGCCGGGCCGCGACTCCCTCCAGCGCGTGCCGACGACCGACCCGCTGCGCGGCAGCCGCGCCCACGTGGGCGACCTCCTCGACCGCTGCGAGGACGCCGCGACCCTGGTCGACGCGCTCGCCGACTAGGACCTGACCGGCGGCGCCTCCGCACCCGCCCGGACGCCGTCGGGCGGTGTCGGGGGCACGCGCTAGGTTGGCGTCACGCCCGGGCACGCGGCCCGGGACGGCCGATGGAGGTGCGCCGTGGCCCAGGAGCACAAGCAGCGCGGGAAGTCCTCGCAGACCGAGGACGAGACGTCCACCGAGGCGAGCGCGTCGGCGGAGACCGCCGAGCGCAAGGACGCCCTGGACGAGGAGACCGACAGCATCCTCGACGAGATCGACGAGGTCCTCGAGTCCAACGCGGAGGACTTCGTGAAGTCCTTCATCCAGAAGGGCGGCGAATGAGCGGCGCTCCCGACGGCCCCCGGCTGCCCGGCGCCTACCTCGCCCCGGGCACCTCGTCGTTCACCGACTTCCTCGCCTCGCAGGCCCCCGAGCTGCTTCCCTCGGCCCGTGCGCTGCCCGCGGGCGCGGCGGGGGACGGCCTGACCCCCCACGCGACCACGATCGTCGCGGCGACGTTCCCCGGCGGCGTCGTGGTCGCCGGTGACCGGCGCGCGACCATGGGCAACGTCATCGCCCAGCGCGACATCCAGAAGGTGTTCCCCGCCGACGAGTACTCCGCGGTCGGCATCGCCGGCGCCGCGGGGATCGCGGTGGAGATGACGCGCCTGTTCCAGACCGAGCTCGAGCACTACGAGAAGATCGAGGGCGTCACGCTGTCGATGGACGGCAAGGCCAATCGCCTCGCCGCCCTGATCCGCGGCAACCTCGGCCTGGCGATGCAGGGACTCGCCGTGGTCCCGCTGTTCGCCGGGTACGACCTCGACGCGGAGACCGGTCGCATCTTCAGCTACGACGCGACCGGCGGCCGCTACGAGGAGACCGCGTTCCACTCGACGGGGTCGGGCTCGGTGTTCGCGCGGGGCTCGCTGAAGAAGCTCTACCGCGAGGACCTCACCGCCGACGAGGCCGTGCTGGCGTGCGTGCAGGCGCTCTACGACGCCGCCGACGACGACTCGGCGACCGGCGGTCCCGACCTGGCCCGCCGCATCTTCCCGGTCGTCCACGTGATCACCGCCGACGGCGGCCGCCGCTGGGGGGACGCCGAGGTCGCCGCCGTGGCCGACGTCGTCGTCGCCGCCCGCATGCAGCGTCCCGACGGCCCCGCCGCCGCCCTGAGCTGAAGGACCCCCGATGAGCACCCCGTTCTACGTCTCGCCCGAGCAGCTGATGAAGGACCGGGCGGACTTCGCCCGCAAGGGCATCGCCCGCGGCCGGTCCGTCGTCGTCGTGCAGTACGCCGACGGCGTCCTGTTCGTCTCGGAGAACCCCTCCCAGGCGCTGCACAAGGTCTCCGAGATCTACGACCGGATCGCGTTCGCGGCGGTCGGTCGCTACAACGAGTTCGAGAACCTCCGCATCGCCGGGGTGCGCCACGCCGACATGCGGGGCTTCTCCTACGACCGCCGCGACGTCACCGGCCGGGGCCTGGCCAACGCCTACGCGCAGACCCTCGGCACGATCTTCTCGTCGGGCGGTGAGAAGCCCTACGAGGTCGAGCTGTTCGTCGCCGAGGTCGGAGCCGGGCCCGACGACGACCAGATCTACCGCTTGACCTACGACGGGCAGGTCGCCGACGAGCACGGCTTCGCCGTCATGGGTGGCGCCGCCGACGTGGTGACCACCGTGCTCACCGCCGAGTACGCCACCGGTGCGGACCTGCAGACCGCCCTCCGCCTCGCCGTGCGGGCCCTGGGCCACTCCGAGGCCGGCGACCGCGTCGTCCCGGTCGAGGACCTCGAGGTCGCCGTCCTCGACCGCACCCGGGCGCAGACCCGCAAGTTCTCCCGACTGCGCCCCGCCCGCCTCACCGAGCTCCTCGGCGACCGCAGCGCCGCCGGCGACACCCCGGGCGAGGACACCGCACCGGCCGACGCCACACCGGCCGACGCCACACCGGCCGACGCCACCTCCGTCGAGGGCGTCCCGGCCCAGCCCACCGCGCCGGAGCCGACGCCCTACCCCGTCTCCGACGACACCGACCAGCCCCCGCCCATCGCCCCCTGACCCACCCCCACGCACCAGGGAGCACCGGTGCGCGCCGCCGAGGGCCACCGTTTGCCGACAAACGGTGGCCCTCGGCTTGTCAGCGGCACCGATTGCCGACAATCGGCATCACCCTCTTTACCGATACGCGATATATCGCATACGCTGTGAGAGTGCCTCCCGTTCCGTCGCGGCCGACCCCGACGCCCGCCTTGATGCGCGACCATGCGCTGACCGAGCTGCGCCGCGCCATCGTCGACGGGACGCTCGAGCCCGGGGAGCGGTTGTTGGACGCCGAGCTCACCGCGTGGCTCGGGGTGAGTCGCACGCCGGTGCGCGAAGCCCTCGCCCGTCTGGTGCAGATGGGTCTGGTGCGGGTGACACCCGGTCGGGGCACGGTGGTCGCGCCCCTGGACGACCGCGAGGCGAGCGAGGCCCAGACGGTCGCCGCGAGCCTGCACGCGCAGGCCGCGCGGGACGCCGTACCCGTGGTCACCGACGCGGACCTGGTCCGGATGTCCGAGGTCAACGACCGGTTCGCCGAGGCGCTGGACGCTGCGGACGTCGAGGCGGCCCTCGAGGCCGATGACCACTTCCACGCGGTCTTCGTCGACCTAGCCGGGAACCGCGTGCTCGCCGGGGTGCTCTCGGACGTGACGCCGCTCCTGCGCCGGATGGAGCGTGCGCGGTTCGCGTCGCTGTCCGGCCGTCGGTCGGTGAGCCAGCACCGCCGGATCGTCGAACTCGCCCGCTCCGGTGACGTGGAGGCCTGCGCCGCCGAGGTCCGGGCCAACTGGATGACCCTGCGCCCCGTCGACTGAGGGCCTTCTCGACGACACCGGCCCGCCCGATCCCTGATCCACCGCACCCCGACCCCAGGAGACCCCATGTCGCTCGACGACTTCGCCCGCTACCCGCTGACCTTCGGGCCGAGCCCGGTCCATCCCCTGGAGCGCCTCACCGCCCACCTCGGGGGCGCGACGGTCTGGGCCAAGCGGGAGGACGTGAGCTCGGGTCTCGCCTACGGCGGCAACAAGACCCGCAAGCTGGAGTACATCGTTCCCGACGCCCTCGCCCAGGGGGCCGACACGCTCGTGTCGATCGGTGGCTTCCAGTCCAACCACACCCGTCAGGTCGCCGCCGTGGCCGCCAAGCTGGGCCTGCGGGCGCGTCTGGTGCAGGAGAAGTGGGTCGACTGGCCCGATGCCGTCAACGACAAGGTCGGCAACATCCTGCTGTCCCGGATCATGGGGGCCGACGTCCGACTGGACCCGGCCGGCTTCGACATCGGCATCCGGTCGTCCTGGGAGCAGGCCATGGAGGAGGAGCGGGCCGCCGGGCGCACGCCGTACGGCATCCCCGCCGGCGCCTCGGAGCACCCCCTCGGTGGTCTCGGCTTCGCAGCCTGGGCGCGAGAGGTCGAGCAGCAGGAGGCCGAGCTCGGTGTCTTCTTCGACACCATCGTGGTGTGCACCGTCACCGGCTCCACGCACGCCGGCATGGTCGCCGGGTTCGCCGGCCAGTCCCGACCGCGGCGCGTCATCGGCATCGACGCCTCCGCCACGCTGCAGAAGACCCGCGACCAGGTCGCCCGCATCGCGCGGAGCACCGCCGAGCTGATCGGTCTCGGGCGCGACCTGCGCGACGAGGAGATCACCGTGATGGAGGGGTGGGCGGGCGACGTCTACGGCATCCCTGTCGAGTCCACGCTCGAGGCGATCAGGCTCACCGGGTCATTGGAGGGGGTCATCCTCGACCCGGTCTACGAGGGCAAGTCGATGGCCGGCCTGATCGACCTGGTCCGGTCCCGTGAGATCCCGGCCTCCTCGACCGTGCTGTACGCCCATCTCGGGGGGCAGCCCGCCCTCAACGCGTACTCCGGGCTCTTCACCTGACCACGATCGCGACGGGGGTCGTGCTGCCCGTGTGGTCGCCAGTACAGGTTGGTCGCCTGCCGATTGGCGACAAACGGTGGTCGACGGGCCCGCCGACGTGCCGTTTGCGGACAAACGGCAACGCGATGCCCGCTGCTCTGAGCTGAGGGGAGGGCCGCAAGGCGTCCACAGCCGCGCGCTGGTCGCGGCCGTCCACACCCGACGAGAGCGGCCGCCTCGGGAGCGGTGGGATCGGGGCAGCATCACCGCCATGGACGACGGTGACGAGCGCGACGAGCGTCTGGGTGAGGCCGAGCTGAGCCGCTGGCGAGCGCCCCGGGCCTCGGCGCGGCGCGAGGAGGCCCTGCGCCCCGGCCGTGACGGGCGCCGGGCCCCCGCCGGGGGACCGGTCCGCGGCAACGTGCGCAGTCCGCGCTACCGCCGGGTCAGCCACGGGTTGTTCCTGCCGGTGCAGGAGAGCACCACGGAGCGCGCGGAGTGGCTGCGGGACCTCCGGGCCTGGCGCGAGGTCCTGCCGGAGTCCGCTGTCTTCACGGGACTCACGGCCGCACGCCTCGCCGGCTGGTGGTGCCCACCCCTGCCGACCTGGGCGCCGGTCTTCGCCGCCGTCAGCGCGGGAAGCACCTGCCCGCAGCGCTCGGGACTCGTCGTGAGCCGCTACCGCCGCCGATCCGACCACCGGACCGGGTGGCTGGAGGGGCTGCCGGTCGACGGCCCCGCCGAGGTGCTGCTCCGGTGCGCACGCGACCTCGACCTGCTCGACCTCGTACCGCTGGTGGAATCAGCCCTGCGGTCGGGTGCGGTCACGGCCGAGCACGTCACGGAGCTCTGCGAGTCGCGCCGGCCCGGGGTCCGGGTCCTGCGCCGGGCGTTGGCGTTGTCGTACCGGACCACGGAGTCGGCCGGCGAGAGCCTGCTACGCCTCTTCATGGTCGTGATGGGTGTCGACGTCGAGGTGCAGCCGACGATCCGCGACCAGCAGGGGGCGTTCGTCGCGCGGGCCGACCTGCGGGTGCGGGGCACGCCTCTGCTGTTCGAGTACGACGGCGCCGTCCACCGCTCCCGGGCCGCGCAGCACCAGGACCTCCGACGCGAGCGCACCCTGGTGCAGGCGGGGCAGCAGCGACGGGGATACACCGCCGAGGACCTCGTACGACACCCTGCGGTGGTGATGGGTGAGGTCGACCGTGCCCTGGCTCGAGACACCGATCTCGGCCGGCTCCGCACCTGGCGACGACTGCTGGACCGCTCCGCCTACACCGAGGCCGGCCGTGCGCGGCTCCGGACCCGGTGGGCGGTGCGGATGGACGTCTTCGGTGCCGGCTAGCAGCAGGGGCTGCGGCCCCGGCACTGCCGTTTGCCCACACTCAGCGGCCCCACCCCCGGCCCCGGCGCGGGAGCGTCGGTGAGGCGTGGGGGTGGGGGAGCGGGACTAGGGTGAGGGAGTGGACCGGCGGATCTTCGGGATCGAGAACGAGTACGGCGTGACGTGCACGTTCCGGGGGCAGCGGCGGCTGAGCCCGGACGAGGTGGCGCGCTACCTGTTCCGCAAGGTCGTGTCCTGGGGGCGCAGCAGCAACGTGTTCCTGCGCAACGGCGCGCGGCTCTACCTCGACGTGGGCTCGCACCCCGAGTACGCCACGCCCGAGTGCGACGACATCGTCGACCTCGTCACCCACGACAAGGCCGGGGAGAGGGTCCTCGAGGGCCTGCTGCTCGACGCCGAGCAGCGGCTGCACGACGAGGGCATCGCCGGTGACATCTACCTGTTCAAGAACAACACCGACTCCGCGGGCAACTCCTACGGCTGTCACGAGAACTACCTCGTCACCCGCTCCGGCGAGTTCGGGCGGCTCGCCGACGTGCTGATCCCGTTCCTGGTCACCCGCCAGATCGTCGTCGGCGCCGGGAAGATCACCCAGACACCGCGCGGCGCCAGCTTCAGCGTCAGCCAGCGCGCCGAGCACATCTGGGAGGGCGTCTCGAGCGCCACCACCCGCTCGCGGCCCATCATCAACACCCGCGACGAGCCCCACGCGGACGCCGAGCGCTACCGCCGCCTGCACGTCATCGTCGGCGACTCCAACATGTCCGAGACCACCACCATGCTGAAGGTGGCCTCCTGCGACCTCGTGCTGCGGATGATCGAGGAGGGCGTCGTGATGCGTGACCTCACCCTCGAGAACCCGATCCGGGCGATCCGCGAGATCTCCCACGACGTCACCGGGCGCCGCAAGGTGATGCTCGCCAACGGCCGCGAGGCCAGCGCGCTCGAGATCCAGGGCGAGTACCTGGCGAAGGCCCGCGACTTCGTCGACCGCCGCGGGCTGTCGACCCCGGTCATCGAACGCAGCCTCGACCTGTGGGAGCGCGGGCTGAAGGCCGTCGAGTCCGACGACCTCGGCCTCGTCGACCGGGAGCTCGACTGGGTCATCAAGTGGAAGCTCATCGACGCCTACCGCGCGAAGCACGGTCTGCCGCTGAGCCACCCGCGGGTCGCTCAGCTCGACCTTGCCTACCACGACATCCACCGCGACCGCGGCCTGTACTACCTGCTCGAGAAGCGCGGCAAGGTCGAGCGGATCACCACCGACCTCAAGGTCTTCGAGGCCAAGAGCGTCCCCCCCCAGACCACGCGCGCCCGCCTGCGGGGCGAGTTCATCCGCAAGGCCCAGGAGCGCCGCCGCGACTTCACCGTCGACTGGGTGCACCTCAAGCTCAACGACCAGGCCCAGCGCACCGTCCTGTGCAAGGACCCCTTCCGGGCCACGGACGAGCGCGTCCAGCGCCTCATCGACGGCATGTGAGGACCCGCCGCACGGCGCCCGGGGAGCGCACCCGCCCCGGCGTTAGGGTGAACGCCGTGCGCCGACGTACCCGCAGAGCCCTCGCCGTCCCCGCCGTGACCGTCCTCGTCCTCGGCCTCGCCGCCTGCGGCGAGGACGCCGAGGAGGACGCCCAGCCCACCCAGGGCGGCCTCGGGAGCGTGACCGTGTCCGACAACGTCGGACAGTCGCCCGAGATCGAGTGGGACGGCCGGGTCTCCGTCGACGAGACCGAGACCGAGGTCCTCGTCGAGGGCGAGGGCCAGGAGGTCCCCGCCGACTCCGGGGTCATGGCCCAGCTCGTCATCGGCAACGGCTACACCCAGTCGACGGCCATCAGCACCTACGCCGACCCGCCGCAGTCGCCGGAGATCTTCACGCCCTCCGCCGAGCTGCCCCCCGGCATCGCCGCGGGCTTCGAGGGCGTCACCGTCGGGAGCCGCACTGTGACCGTGGCCCCGCCCGCCGACGCCTTCGGCGAGCTCGGCAACCCCCAGCTCGGCATCGGCAACGCCGACAGCGTCCTGTTCGTCCTCGACGTCCTCGGCCTCGTCAAGCCCGCCATCGACCCCGGCGGCGAGGAGCAGCCCCCCGCGGGCCTGCCGCGGATCCGCTTCGACGACGCCGGCGCCGTGACCGGGCTGAACTTCGAAGGCTCCGACGAGCCCACCGACCAGCTGCGGGTCGTCACGCTCACCGAGGGCAACGGCCCCGAGGTGCAGCCCGACGACTACGTCGCGGTCACCTACCTCGGCCAGACCCGTGACGGCGAGCAGCCGTTCGACACCAACTTCACCGCCCCCGAGCCGGATCCCGCCAACCCCGCCGCCGCTCCCGCCGAGGTGGGCCCGGGCGTGTTCTCCCTCGACGGCGTCGTCGACGGGTGGCAGCAGGGCCTCGAGGGCGTGCGCACCGGCAGCCGCGTCATGCTCGTCATCCCCCCGGACCTGGGCTACGGCGCCCAGGGCAACGAGCAGGCCGGCATCAGCGGCGACGACACCCTGTACTTCGTCATCGACGTCCTCGGCACCAGCGTGATCGACACCGAGCCGGCCGCGCCCGAGACCCCGGCACCCTCCGAGGCCCCCGAGACCCCCGCGCCGTCCGACGGAGCGGACCAGGGCGGCAACCAGGGCCAGGGCGGCGGCCAGGGCGGCGCCGACCGCCGGTGACGCCGCCGACGGGGGTGCGCCGATGAGCAGCGACAAGAGCGAGCGGCTGCTGAACCTGCTGATCATGCTGCTGGTCACGCGGCACTGGATCCCGAAGGCCCGGATCCGCGAGGTCCTGTACGCCGGGTCCTCCGACGCGGCGTTCGAGAAGATGTTCGAGCGCGACAAGGAGGAGCTGCGCAGCATCGGCGTCCCTGTGGAGGTCGGCGGCATGGACACCTACTTCGAGGACGAGGTCGGCTACCGCGTCCGCCCCGAGCAGTTCGCGCTGCCCGAGGTGACCCTGACCGCCGAGGAGGCCTCCGTCGTCGCCCTCGCGGGCCGCGCCTGGGACCACGCCCGCCTCGCCGAGGAGACCACCCGCGCGCTCGCGACGCTGACCGCCGCCGGCGTGGAGCTCGACCGGTCGGCCCTGGAGCTGGTCGAGCCGCGGCTGCGGGCCGAGGAGCCGTCGTTCGAGGCCTTCTGGAGCGCGGTCGGGCAGGGCCAGCCCGTGCGCTTCGACTACCGCCGCAGCGCCGCCGACGAGACCACCACCCGACGCCTCGAGCCGTGGGGGGTCGTGCGCTCCTCCGGACGCTGGTACGTCGCGGGCCGGGACCGCGACCGCGCCGAGCCGCGGGTCTTCCGCCTCAGCCGCGTGGTCGGCGACGTCGTGCCCGACGGGGAGCCCGGCGACGTCGTGGTGCCGCCCGGCACCGAGGTGGGCCAGCTGACCCGCAACCTCGTCCGCCCGACACCCGGCGTCCCCGCCCACGTGCTCGTACGACGGGACGCGGGCCTCGGCCTGCGCCGCGCCGCGCAGAGCACCGAGACCGGCGTGCCCGGGCCGGACGGCGCGACGCCGTGGGACCGCCTCGTGCTGCCCGACTCGGGCAGCGAGGTCGCCGACGAGGTCCTGGCCCACGGCGCCGACGCCTACGTCGAGGGCCCCGCCGAGCTGCGGGCCGCGGTGCTGGGACGGGTCGCCGCCGCCCGTCGGGCCCTCGCGGCGGCCGGGGAGGCCTCGTGAGCAGCCCCCGGCGGGCCCAGCCGGCGCTCGACCAGGTGGGCCGCCTGCTGCGGCTCGTGCCCTACCTCAACCGCCGCGGCTCCGTGCCCCTCGACCACGCCGCCACCGACCTCGGGGTGAGCCGCGAGCAGCTCGACCGCGACCTGCGGGTGCTCTTCATGTGCGGCCTGCCCGGCGGCTACCCCGACGACCTCATCGACGTCGACCTCGACGCGCTGGAGGACGAGGGCGTCGTGCGGGTCTCCAACGCCGACTACCTCTCCCACCCCCTGCGCCTGCAGGCCACGGAGGCCGCGGCCCTCGTGGTCGCCCTGCGCTCCCTGCGCACCGACGCCGACGAGGAGACCCGCGAGGTGCTCGACCGCGTGCTGGCCAAGCTCGAGGTCGCCGCGGGCGGGGTCGCCCAGCGCGTCGACGCGGGGGAGGACCCCGCCGACGCGGGCCTGGTCGAGACCCGTGCGACGCTGCGGCGTGCGATCGACGGCGGCCGTCAGCTGCGCCTGACCTACCTGGTGCCCGCCCGCGACGAGGAGTCCGAGCGGGTCGTCGACCCCGACTCGCTGGTGACCGACCGCGGCCACGACTACCTCGGTGCCTGGTGCCACCGCGCCGAGGCGCCCCGCTGGTTCCGGCTCGACCGGATCTCCTCCGCCGTCGTGCTCGACAGCCCCGTCGAGCGGCCCGCCCAGGGCCCCCGACCGCCCGAGGAGCCCGGCGCCGGCCTGTTCGCGCCCGCCACGGACGCCCGGCGGGTGACGCTGCGGCTGAGCCCGGACGCCCGCTGGGTGCCGGAGTACTACCAGGTCGACGAGGTCCGCCCGCAGCCCGACGGCAGCCTCGAGGTCGACCTGCGGGTCGCCGACGAGAGGTGGCTGCGACGCACCCTGATGCGGCTGGCCCCGGCGGCCACGGTCGTGCGTCCGCCAGAGTTCACCGAGATGTTCACCGCGGACCTCACATCCGTGGAGGGCCTCTACTCCGAACACGACGTACAGTGAGGTCGGAGACACCGATCGACACCCGCAACCTGAGGAGCGCCCGATGTTCGGACTCGGCACCATGGAACTGGTGCTCATCTTCGGCGTGATCATCCTGCTGTTCGGCGCCGCGAAGCTCCCTGAGCTCGCGCGCGGCACGGGTCGTGCGCTGCGGATCTTCAAGACCGAGACCAAGGGCCTGATCGAGGGTGACGACGACGGGGTCAAGGACTCCGACAAGCACCCGGCCGAGAAGGAGATCGAGGCCCGCAACGCCGCCGCCCGCGAGGCGGAGATCCAGGCCACCCGCGAGCCCCGCGACACGACCAGCTGAGCCGAGTCCTTCCTCGATGGCCTTCTCCGTCCCCCTGGGCGGCGTCGCCAGCCTGCTCCGCGGCAAGCCCCACCACCCGGTGGGGCCCGACGGCCAGATGGCGCTGTCCGACCACCTCCGCGAGCTCCGCGCCCGCATCATCAAGGCGACGCTCGCGCTCGTCGTGGTGTTCGTCGCCGCGCTCTTCTTCTACGACCAGCTCCTCGGCCTCGTCCTGGGGCCCTACGAGCAGGCGCGCGACATCCTGGCCGAGGAGCAGGACGTCGACACCACGCCCTACATCGGTGGTGCGACCGGTCCGCTGCTGCTGCAGCTGAAGCTGTCCGCGGTGGCCGCCGTGGTCGTCACCTCGCCGTACTGGCTCTACCAGCTCTGGGCCTTCATCGTCCCCGGGCTGCACCGGCGCGAGAAGCTGTGGACCCGGCTGTTCGTCGTGATCGCCGGCCCGCTGTTCCTCGCCGGCGTCGGCACGGCGTACTACGTGCTGCCGGTCGGCCTCGAGGTGCTGATCGGGTTCACGCCCGACCCGCTGGTGAGCCTCGTCGACTTCGGGGAGTACTTCAGCTTCTTCACCCGGATGCTGCTCGTGTTCGGCGTCGCCTTCGAGATCCCGCTGTTCGTGATCATGCTCAACCTGGCCGGGGTCGTGAAGGGCAAGCAGATCGGCCGCTACCGGCCCTGGATCATCATCGGCACCTTCGTGTTCGCAGCCGTGGCGACGCCGTCCACGGACCCGTTCTCCATGCTGATGCTGGCCCTGCCGATGCTCGTGCTGTTCGTCATCGCCGAGATCGTCGCCCGTCTCGTCGACCGCGCCCGGGACCGCAACGCCGCCGGCACGGACCAGTGGGACGACGACGAGCTGTCGACGATCTGAGGCCCGCGCTGACGACCACCCCGCCGACCGACCTGCCCGCGCTCGACCCGTTCGACCTGCCCGAGTGGCTCGGCACCGAGCCCGTGACGTGGCAGGCCGACTCCGGGGTCCGCGACGGACACCTCGTGACCGGGCGACTGCGGGAGGATGGCGGGCGCGAGCTCGCCTGCGACCTGCTGGCCGTCGACGACGCGCACCCCCTCACCGTCGCCGACGACGTGACCCGTCGCGCCGCGCACCTCGCGTGGCGCCACGGCCAGGTGCACCTCGTCGAGCGCGACGGGCGGACCACGCTGGCCGCCCCCGGGGCGACGTTCACCGCCGACGGCGTGCTGGACGCGGTCGAGCGGTTCGCCCGCGCCGTGGGGGCCGACGCGCGCCGCTGGACGGTGCAGCTGCTGCTCGGGGTCGACCACCGCCACTAGGGTGCGGTCGTGCCCGGCCGCTGGATCGCCCTGCTGACCAACCCCGCGGCCGGCTCCGGCGCCCGCGGCCGGTCCGCGGTGGCCGATGCGGCCCGGGAGGCGACCGGACGGCTGCGCGACGCGGGCCTCGAGGTCCGTCCGCTCCCCGCGGACGACGCCGCCCACGCCGCCGACCTCGTGCGCGCCGCGGTCGCCGGTGGCGGACCCGCCGCGGTGGTCGCGGTCGGCGGGGACGGCACCGTGCACGCCGCGATCCAGGGGCTCGCCGGGACCCGGGTGCCGCTCGGCGTGGTCGCCTGCGGCACCGGCAACGACGTCGCCCGCATGCTCGACCTCCCGCGCGGCGACGCCCGCGCGGCCGCCGACCGCGTCGTCGCGGGCCGGCGCCGACGTATCGACCTCGCCCGGGTCGGCGCCACCCACTTCGCCACCGTGCTCGCAGCCGGCTTCGACGCGGTCGTCAACGAGCGCGCGAACGGCCTGACCTGGCCCCGCGGGCAGGCGCGCTACACGCTGGCCACCGCCGCCGAGCTGCGCACCTTCCGGCCGCGCGAGTACGTCCTCGAGCTCGACGGCGAGGTGCTGCGCACCTCGGCGATGCTGGTCGCCGTCGGCAACGGCCCGTCGTTCGGCGGGGGCCTGCGGATCACCGAGGGGGCTGCGCTGGACGACGGCCTGCTCGACGTCGTCGTCATCGCCCCAATGAGCCGCACGGGGCTCGTGCGCACCTACCCGACGCTCTACCGCGGCACCCACGTGCGGCACCCGGCGTACACCCGGCACCGGGTGGCGCGCGTGACCTTGGCGGCACCGGGCATCGTGGCCTATGCGGACGGTGAACGGCTCGGGCCGCTGCCGTTGACGATCGAGTGCGCCCCCGCGGCGCTGGAGGTGCTCACATGAGGGACCGCACGGCGGACGACTCCGGCGAGGCGCTCAGCCCGTCGGAGCGCTACGCCGCGAGCCGCCGCCGCTCCCGGCACCCGGTGCTGGTCGACTTCGAGGCGCACTACCCGTTCGGCCTCGACGACTTCCAGCTCCGCGCCTGCCGCGAGCTGGAGGACGGCCGCGGCGTGCTGGTGGCCGCGCCCACCGGGTCGGGCAAGACGGTCGTCGGCGAGTTCGCCTGCCACCTCGCCCTCGCCGGGGGCCGCAAGTGCTTCTACACCACCCCCATCAAGGCGCTGTCCAACCAGAAGTACGCCGACCTGGTGCGGCGCTACGGCCCCGACCAGGTGGGCCTGCTCACCGGCGATCACGCCGTGAACGGGGACGCACCCATCGTGGTCATGACCACCGAGGTGCTCCGCAACATGCTGTACGCCTCCTCCGGCACGCTCACCGACCTCGGCTACGTGGTGATGGACGAGGTGCACTACCTCGCCGACCGGATGCGCGGCGCGGTGTGGGAGGAGGTCATCATCCACCTGCCCGACTCGGTGTCGCTGGTCTCGCTGTCGGCGACCGTGTCGAACGCCGAGGAGCTCGGCGAGTGGTTGGCGACCGTGCGCGGCGACACCGCCACGATCGTGGAGGAGCGGCGCCCGGTGCCGCTATACCAGCACGTGATGGTGGGCCGGCGCCTCCACGACCTGTTCGCCTCCTCCGACGTCGACGCGGCCGCCGGGTTCGTCCGCGAGGGCGCGCCGGTCAACGGCGAGCTGCTCCGGGTCGCGCGCGACGACTTCGCCAGCCGACGCGTCCGCGACCGGCGGGCCCCCAAGGGCGCCCGCGGCGGGCGTGACCGCGGTGGACCCGGCCAGCGGGGGTCCGGCGGGTCCGGGGGCCGCCGCGACGTCGGCAACGGGCGCCGGGTGTGGATCCCCAGCCGCCCCGAGGTGCTGGTGCGCCTGGACCGTGACGGCCTGCTGCCGGCCATCGTCTTCGTGTTCAGCCGGGTGGGCTGCGACGCGGCGGTCGAGCAGTGCCTCGACGCCGACCTGCGCCTGACCACCCCGGCGGAGCGGGACTCGATCCTCGCCTTCGTCGAGGAGCACTGCCGCCACCTGCCCGACGAGGACCGGCTGGTCCTCGGCTACGCCCGCTTCGCGGAGGGCCTGTCCCGCGGCATCGCCTCCCACCACGCGGGGATGCTGCCGACCTTCAAGGAGTGCGTCGAGGCGCTGTTCGTGCAGGGTCTCGTCAAGGCCGTGTTCGCGACCGAGACCCTCGCGCTCGGCATCAACATGCCCGCGCGGACCGTGGTCATCGAGAAGCTCAGCAAGTGGAACGGCGAGAACCACGCCGACATCACGCCGGGGGAGTACACCCAGCTGACCGGTCGCGCCGGGCGTCGCGGGCTCGACGTCGAGGGCCACGGCGTCGTGCTGTGGCAGCCCGGCATGGACCCCGCGGAGGTCGCGGGGCTCGCGTCCACCCGCACCTACCCGCTGCGCAGCTCGTTCCGCCCGTCGTACAACATGGCGGTGAACCTGGTCGCGCAGGTGGGCCGGGAGCGGTCCCGGGACCTGCTGGAGCAGTCCTTCGCGCAGTTCCAGGCCGACAAGTCGGTCGTGGGGCTCGCCCGACAGCTCGCCAAGGCCGAGGACGCGCTCGGCGGCTACGCGGACGCCGCGGCCTGCGACCGGGGCGACTTCATGGAGTACGCCGCGCTGCGTCGTCGGATCACCGAGGTCGAGAAGGGCGCCGCCAAGGCGCGCCGCCTCGACCTGCGCGACGAGGCGGCGGCTTCGGTGGGCCGCCTGCGGCGCGGGGACGTGATCGCGGTGCCGGCGGGCAAGTTCGCCGGCTGGGCCGTGGTCGTCGACCCCGGGGTCGAGGGCCGCGAGCCACGCCCGCTGGTGGTCACCGACGAGCGGCACGCGCGGCGTCTGAGCATGGTCGACTTCCCCAGCCCGGTCGAGCCGGTCGGCACCGTGAAGGTGCCGAAGAGCTTCACCAGCCGCAACCCGCAGATGCGCCGCGACCTCGCCTCCGCGGTCCGCACCCGCACCCGCGACCTCGACCCGCCGTTCGCGCTGCGCGGTCGGGCCTCCCGCGGCGGGGTCGGGCTGCCCTCGGCGGTGGAGAAGGAGATCGCCTCGCTGCGCGCCGCGCTGGCCGCGCACCCGTGCCACGACTGCCCCGACCGGGAGGACCACGCCCGCTGGGCCGAGCGGCACCAGCGCCTGGCCGGCGACGCCGAGACCCTCCGGCAGCGGGTGGAGCGCCGTACCCACACGGTCGCGCGGAGCTTCGACCGCGTCTGCGAGGTGCTCGACGCCCTGGGCTACCTCGACGGCGACACGGTCACCGAGCGCGGCCGGGGACTGCGACGCCTGCACTCCGAGATGGACCTCGTGGCCGCGGAGGCGTTGCGGCGGGGGCTCTGGCAGGGCCTGGACCCCTCGGAGCTGGCCGCCGCCCTCTCGGTGCTGGTCTACGAGGCTCGGCGCCCCGACGAGGCGTCCGAGCCGCGCCTGCCCCGGGGGCCGGTGGCGGGGGCCATCGAGGAGACGGTGCGGCTCTGGCGCGAGCTGGACACCCTGGAGAAGGACCACCGGCTCGACTACCTGCGCCCGCCGGACCTGGGGTTCGCGTGGGCGGCCTGGCGCTGGGCGGAGGGCGCCGAGCTGGACGACGTGCTCGCCGGCACCGACCTCGCCGCGGGTGACTTCGTGCGCTGGGTGCGCCAGCTGCTCGACCTGACCGACCAGGTCGCCTCGGCGGCCGGCGGCGGCGAGCTGCGTCGTACGGCGCGGGAGACGGGCGCCCGGCTGCGCCGCGGCGTGGTCGCCTACTCCACCCTCACCGAGTAGCCACACGGCGTCGAGTCGGCACGACCTCCCGGGTGCTCCCGGGAGCTCGCGCCGACTCGGCGGGTCTCAGGCGGGAGGTCGCGCCGACTCGGCGTGCCTCAGGCGGGGGCTCGCGCCGACTCGGCGAGACGGGCGGCGAGGTCGGCCTGGATCAGGTCGCCGTGGAGCGCGGCGCCCGCCGTGACCCCGGCCGCGGCCGACGCCCCGACCTGGGCCATGAGATCGGTGACGTTGCCCGCCAGGCGCAGCCGGGGCACCTCGGTCCCGCCGGCCATCTCCGAGGGGTACGAGGAGCCCATCCCGGTGGGGTGCTCGACCGGCGCGAGGCCGAGGTCGTCGAGGACGGCGCTGGAGGCGACCAGCCGGGAGGCGACGACGAGCGCGTCCAGCTCGACGAGGTCGCCGTCGGCGAGCCGGGCACCGGCCATGGCGCCACCGGGCTCGCCCTCGACGGCC
The DNA here is from genome assembly GCF_039529515.1 of Nocardioides lentus. NCBI lineage: Bacteria > Bacillati > Actinomycetota > Actinomycetes > Propionibacteriales > Nocardioidaceae > Nocardioides > Nocardioides lentus. The sequence goes on along the minus strand of NZ_BAAAMY010000002.1, from coordinate 65,050 downwards.
ACGACCTCGGCGTCGACGACCCGCACCCCCGACACCTCCAGGTTCGTGCGGTCCTGACCGGTCGGCGGCGCGGTGTGGGCGAGCACGACGACGTCGTCGGACAGCTCGCGGAACAGCAGCGCCTGGTGCGCCGTCATCGGCCCGATGGACAGCACCCCGATCCGGCGGTCGCGGACCTCCCAGCCGTGGCAGAACGGGCAGTGGAGGACGTCGTGGCCCCACCGGTCCGCGAGCCCGGTGACGTCCGGCAGCTCGTCGACGAGCCCGCTGGTCACCAGCAGCCCTCGCGCGGCCACCTCGGGGCCCTCGGTGAGGGTGAGGACGAAGTCCCCCTCCCCGGTGCGGCGGGCGCCGATCGCGGTGCCGCGCCGCACCTGCCCGCCGTACGAGGCGAGCTCGGCGCGCCCGGTCGCGAGCAGCTCGGCGGGGCTCACCCCCTCGCGCCCGAGCAGGTTGTGCGCGCCCTCCGCCGGCGCGTTGCGGGGCTCGCCCGCGTCGACCACCAGCACCCGGCGGCGCGAGCGCGCGAGGGCGATCCCTCCCGACAGGCCCGCCGGGCCACCCCCGACCACCACGACGTCGTACGTGTCCATCACGTGTCTCCTCTCGACGTCACCCAGCGTGTGGGAAGGAAGCGCAGTTGACAAACACCGTTGCCGATACGGCAAACTCCGGAGCATGGACGTGGACGCGGTGCTGGACGCGGTGGGGCCCCGGCTGCGGGCGCTGCGCGGGGAGCAGGAGATGACGCTCGCCGAGCTGGCCGCGGCCACGGCGATCTCGGTGAGCACGCTGTCGCGCCTGGAGTCCGGCGGACGCAAGCCGACCCTCGAGCTGCTGCTGCCGATCGCGCGCGCCTACGGGATGGCGCTCGACGAGCTGCTCGAGACGACGACCGCCGAGGACCCGCGCGTGCCGCAGAACGCGATCACGCGCGGCGGGATGACGATGGTGCCGCTGTCGCGGCGCCCCGGGAGCCTGCAGGCGTTCAAGCTGACGATCCCGCCCGGACGGCGCCGCCGCGAGCCCGACCCGCAGGTCCACGAGGGCTACGAGTGGCTCTACGTGCTGGACGGTCGGCTGCGGATGGTGCTCGGCGAGCACGACCTCGTCCTGACCCCCGGCGAGGTGGTCGAGTTCGACACCCGGCTGCCGCACTGGTTCGGCGGAGCCGACGCGCACCGCGTCGAGTTCCTGTCGATCTTCAGCCGCGAGGGCGAGCGCATGCACGTGCGCGCCCGCTCGACCGCCTCCTAGCCACCGGGCCGCCGCGCGGTCCCCGGGCGGCGGGGTCGGGCCAGTCGGGTGGCGTGGGCGGGCGAGGGGTCAGTGCTGCCGATTGTCCACAAACGGCAGCTCCGGGCCGACCAGATCCACCGTTTGTCGACAATCAGCAGCCCTGCCGACCCGCCCAAGCGGGCCGGCGGGCCAGCCGGGCGCGGGAGCCGGCCGGGGTACGGCGGGTGGCTCAGGCGTCGCGGACGGCGGCGAGGACGGGGGTCTGGCCGGCGACGAGCTCCCACTGCTTGCCGATGGTGGCGTCCTCGTCGAGGCAGGCGGCGACCACGGCGGCCACGTCGGCGCGGGGGACGTTGCCGCGCTCCAACGACGGTGCGAGGGCGACCATGCCGGTGCCGGGGGTGTCCTCGAGGCCGCCGGGTCGGATGATCGTCCAGTCCAGGCCGGACTCGCGCAGGGCGGCGTCGGCGTCGCGCTTGGCCTCGACGTAGACCTTCCAGACCTCGCCGGCGTCGTCGGCCACGGGCTCGTCGACGCTGATGGCGGAGACCTGCACAAAGCGGGAGATCCCGGCCTTGCGCGCGCCCTCGACGGACTTCAGGGAGCCGCCGAGGTCGACGGTCCGCTTCCGCTCGACGTTGCCGTCGGCGCCGCCCCCGGCCGCGAACACGACCGCGGCGCAGCCCTCGAAGGCCGCGGCGAAGGCGTCGGCGTCGTCGCTCTCGATGTCGAGGATCCTCACCTCGGCCCCCAGGCCCTCGAGCTCGGCGCGGTAGTCCTCGGTGCGGACCAGCGCCACGGGCGTGTGCCCGGCGTCCACGAGGAGGGGGTGCAGCTGGAGGGCCACCTTGCCGTGGCCACCGACGACAGCGATCTTCGACATGTCCCCCAACCTACGGGGGAGCGCGAAGGGGCGTCAGCCCGCCAGCGCCGCGAGGAGCCGCTCGGCGGAGGAGCCCAGGCCCCACCGCTCGGTCAGGGCGGCGAACGCGTCGGGGTCGGCGGGACTGCGGGGCAGCGTCAGGTCCGGACCGCCGAGGTCGAGGTCGCGTCGGACGGCCACCACGCGGGGGGCGACCTCCAGGTAGTCCGCCGCCGCACGGATCTTGCCGCGCGGGCCCGGGCCGAGGTCGGCCGCGGGGTCGTCGACGGCGGCGAGAATCCCCGGGAGGTCGCCGAAGCGGCCCAGCAGGGTGGCCGCCGTCTTGTCCCCCACGCCGGCGACGCCCGGCAGCCCGTCGGAGGAGTCCCCGCGCAGCGTGGCGAAGTCGGCGTACTGCGCGGCGTGCACGGCGTACCTCCCCACCACCCACGCGTCGTCCACGCGCTCGTGGCGGCCGACCCCGCGTGCGGTGTAGAGGATCCGGACCTCGGCCTCGTCGTCGACGAGCTGGAACAGGTCGCGGTCGCCGGTCACGACGTCCACGGGCATGCCCGCGCCGGTGGCCAGGGTGCCGATGACGTCGTCCGCCTCCATCTCGGCGTGCCCGACCACGGCAATCCCGAGGGCCTCGAGGACGTCGCGGATCACCGGCACCTGCGTGGCGAGCGGGTCCGGGACCTCCTCCACGTCCGGGTCGGTCGCGACCTCCTCGACCACCCGGTGCGCCTTGTACGACGGCAGCAGGTCGACGCGCCACTGCGGGCGCCAGTCGTCGTCCCAGCAGCAGGCCAGGTGGGTCGGCGCGTAGTCGCCGACGAGCCGGGTGACGAAGTCCATCAGCCCCCGGACCGCGTTGACGGGCGTGCCGTCGGGGGCGGTGACCGAGTCGGGGACCCCGAAGAACGCCCGGAAGTACAGGCTCGCGGTGTCGAGCAGCATGAGCCGCTCGGGGCGGGCGTCGGGGCTCGGGTCCGTCATCCGTGCAGTCTCCCAGAGCGCGCCGCCCACCCGTCTAGGGTGGCGCCGTGGAGGACACCGACCGCCGGATCCTGCGGCTGCTCAGCGAGGACGGCCGGATGTCGTTCACCGACCTGGGCCGGGCAACCGGCCTGTCGACCTCGGCGGTCCACCAGCGGGTCAAGCGGCTGGAGCAGCGCGGCCTGATCACCGGCTACGGCGCCCAGGTCGACCACGCGGCGGCCGGCCTGCCGCTCACGGCGTTCGTGTCGGTCCGTCCCATCGACCCCGCCGCCGCGGACGACGCCCCGGACCGCCTCGCCCACCTGACGGAGATCGAGTCCTGCTGGTCGGTGGCGGGGGAGGAGTCCTACATCCTCAAGGTCCGGGTCGCGACGCCCGCCGTCCTCGAGGACCTGCTGGCGCGGATCCGCGCCGCCGCCGGGGTCTCGACGCGCACGACGATCGTGCTGTCCACGCCGTACGAGGGGCGCCCGGTCAGCTAGCGCGTCACGCCAACGGCGTCGTCGCCGTGCCCGCCGTGGCCACGGTGCCCCGGCGTGCCGTGCGCACCGTGTGCACCACGCTCGCGGCGACGTAGTAGACGACGTAGAGCAGCGAGAGGCCGACGACCACCGGGTGCGGGTCGCCGAACTGCAGCAGCATCACGGCGTACGTCGCGAGCCAGATCGCCGCGAGGGTCAGGTTGAGCGGCCGGTGCACCCGCGTCTTGGACGGGTAGAGGTAGCGGATCGGCACGAACACCAGCACCGAGCAGACCACCAGCAGCGACGCCGTCGCGGCCGGCGACAGCTCGAGGACGATGACGTAGAGCGCCAGCACGTTCCAGTAGCTCGGGAAGCCCAGGAAGCAGTTGTCGTCGGTCTTGGCGTCGGTGCGGCAGAACTGGAAGCTCGAGGCGAGCAGCGGGAGCACCGCCAGCACGATCCCCGCGGTCCCCTCGGGCAGCCAGCCGCCGTTCCAGAGCAGGAAGACCGGCACGAAGGCGTAGGTGATGTAGTCGACGATGTCGTCGAGGCGGGCCCCGTCGAAGCCCGGGATCACCTCGCCGACCCGCAGGCGCCGGGCGAGCATGCCGTCGGTGCCGTCGACCAGGAGCGCCACGAACAGCAGCCACAGCGCCGCCAGCTCGTTGCCGCCGACCGCCGCGACCAGGGCGAGGAAGGCGATCGCCGTCCCGCTCGCGGTGTAGGCGTGGAGCGCCCAGCCCGCCGCCCGCAGGGGGCGGGTGTGGGTCGGGTCCGCGCGGACTGCGGTCATCGGGGCCTCTCCGCCCTGCGCGGGCCGCGGGGCGGGACCGAGGGGCAGCTCAGGGTGCGGCGGGTCCCGCACCAGGGTCCAGCATGAGTGACGACGGCCCGTTCGTCACCGTCGGCGCCCCGGGACGCCGACGTGACGGCTGTCGCTCAGGCGTCCGCCTGCTCGGCCCACCAGCGCCGACCCTCCTCCGGGAGGGTGTGGATCGGGTCCCAGTAGCCGTAGGTCCGGCTCAGCGCCTCGGGGTCCGTGGCCTCGATGGAGGTGCGGTAGTTCTTCGTCCAGTACGAGATGCCCCGCACCGTGTCGTAGTCGGCGAGCTGGTGCACCCAGCGCTTCCCGACGAACGGCACGTCGCAGACGATCCGCGGCGTCGCGAACCCGGGCAGGTAGCCCATGATCGCGTGCTGCAGCTCCTGGGCGCGGGCCACGGAGACCCGCCAGTGCTCGGCGGCGGGGATCATGTCGCACATGTACAGGTAGTAGGGCATGATCCCGGCCCCGTCGAGCAGCGCGAAGGACAGGTCCAGCAGCGTGTGCGCGTCGGCGTTGACCCCGTCGAGCAGGACCCCCTGGTTGCGGACGTCGCGCACCCCGGCCTCCAGCATCGCGCGGGCGGCGTCGGCGACGAGCGGCGTGACCGAGCTCGCGTGGTTGACGTGGGTGTGGATGGCCAGGGAGACACCGCGGCGGCGCGCCTTGGTGGCGACGCGCTCCATGCCGGCGCGCAGGTCGTCGGCCAGCCAGTGCTGGGGCAGACCGGCCAGCGCCTTGCTGGCCAGACGGATGTCGCGGATGTTCTCGATGTCGAGGACTGCGTCCAGCCACTGCTCCAGGCGGGCCCACGGCATGTTGGCGACGTCGCCGCCGGAGACGACCACGTCGCGCACCGAGGGGGTGCGGCGCAGGTAGTCGAGCATCTCGGCGTGGCGGTCGACCGGCTTGCCGAGGAACTTCAGCTTGTCGACCTGCGGGGTTGAGGTGCCGACGAGGTCCATGCGCGTGCAGTGGCCGCAGTACTGCGGGCAGGTCGGCAGCAGCTCGGCCAGGACCTTGGTGGGGTAGCGGTGGGTCAGGCCCTCGGCGACCCACATGTCGTGCTCGTGCAGCGAGTCGCGGCTCGCCATCGGGTGGCTGGCCCAGTCGGTACGACGGTCGGAGAGCACCGGGATCATGTAGCGGCGCACCGGGTCGGCGTACATCGCCTCGGTCAGCGACCCGGGCCCGGCGGGCACGGCGTGGGGCGCCATCGTGTTCATCATCTGCGGCGGCACCAGCATCGACATGGTCGCGCGCTCGGCCTGGTCGCGCTCGAGGTCAGCGTAGAACCGCTCGTCGACGAGGTCGCCCCACAGGGCCCGCAGCTGGCGGAGGTTCTTCACGCAGTGCGCGCGCTGCCACTGCACGGAGTGCCACTCCTCGCGGGTGACGTCGCGCCAGCCCGGGAAGCGCGTCCAGTCGGGCTCGACCAGCTCGACGCGGCGGTACTCGTACGGCTGCCCGGCGCGCGCGGCGTCCGTGGGCTCGTCGGTCGCCCCCGGGGTCAGGGTCGTCGTGGTCATGTCGCAGCCTCCAGCTCGGGTGCGCGCGTCGGTTGGCGACGCCGCGTGTGCTCTGTCACGATATGCGGAAGATCTCCGGCGAGTCCAACTCCTCGCCGCAAGACGTACGGCGAGTCGCGCAGAGAAGGGCAGAACGAATGGCGATGGGGGACCCGTTGGGGTTGCACCGGGTGCTGGAGCCGGCGGGGGCGCTGCCCCAGGCCGCGCAGCGCCTCGACGCCCGGCCCGAGCTGTGGGCCGACGAGGTGCGGATCGCGGTCGAGCGCCTCAACCTCGACGCGGCCTCGTTCCGCCAGCTCAGCGAGAAGCACGGCGGGGACGGCGAGGCGGTGCGGGCCGAGGTCCTCGAGATCGTCGGCGCGCGCGGCAAGATGCACAACCCGGTCACCGGCTCCGGCGGCATGCTCGTCGGGACCGTCGAGGAGGTCGGTCCCGCCTCGACCCTCGGGCTCGCCGTCGGCGACCGGGTGGCCACCCTGGTCTCGCTGACCCTGACCCCGCTGCACCTCACCGACGCGCTCGCCGGCTGGGACGGGCGCTCCGAGCAGGTCCCCGCCGCCGGCCACGCGGTGCTCTTCGGACGCTCGGTGGCCGCACGCCTGCCCGAGGACCTCCCGGCCGAGCTGGCGCTCGCCGTCATGGACGTCTGTGGGGCGCCGGCCCTCACCGCGCGCCACGTCGCGCGCCACGTCGACCTCGACAGCGACCGTGGCGTCGGCCCCCGGGTCGCCGTCGTCGGGGCGGCCGGCAAGTCCGGGTCGCTGTGCCTCGCCGCCGCGCGACGGGCCGGGGCGCGCGCCACCGTCGGGGTCGTGCCGCACGACGGGGAGGCCGCCACGCTGCGCGCGGCCGGGCTGGCCGACGAGGTCGTCGTGTGCGACGCCCGCGACCCCGTCGCCCTCCGCGACGCTGTCGCGGCGACCGGCGGACCCGCCGACGTGACGGTGGTGTGCGTCGACGTGCCGGGGTGCGAGGGTGGCGCCGTGCTCGCGACGGCCCAGGGTGGAACGGTGATCTTCTTCTCCATGGCGACCTCGTTCGCCGCGGCCGCGCTGGGCGCCGAGGGACTCGCCGCGGACGTCACGATGGTCGTCGGCAACGGCTACGTGCCCGGCCACGCCGACGTCGCCCTCGACCTGCTGCGCTCCGAGCCCGGCGTGCGGGCGCTCTTCGAGGCCCGGCTGGAGGCGCACGCGTGACCCGCCGGCTGCTGGTGCGCCGGGCACGGCTGCCGGGCTCCGCCGCCACCGCCGTCGCGGTCGAGGGCGACCGGATCGTCCTGGTCGGCGCGGAGGACGAGGCCGAGGCCTGGGACACCGGCGGCGCGGAGGTCCTCGACGCCGACGGCGCCCTGCTCACCGCCGGCTTCACCGACAGCCACGTCCACACCGTGCGGACCGGCTTCGCCCTCACCGGCCTCGACCTCACCGGCGCTCCCAGTCTCGCCGCCGTGCTGGACGCCGTCGCCGCCCACGCGGCGGCGAGCCCCGACGCCGGCGTCCTGCTCGGCCAGGGCTGGGACGAGACGGGGTGGGCCGAGCGTCGCGCCCCCACCGCGGCCGAGCTGGAGCGCGCCGCGCCCGGACGCCGGGTCCAGCTGACCCGGGTGGACGCCCACTCCGCGGTGCTCTCGCCCGCGCTGGCCGCCCTCGTGCCGGGCCTCGGCGACCTCGACGGGTCCTCCGACGACGGTCGGGTGGAGCGCGACGCCCACCACGCCGCCCGCGCCACGCTGGAGTCGCTGGTCTCCGACGCCGACCGGCTCGCCGCCGCCCGGGCCGCCGTCGGCGCCATGGCGGACGTCGGCCTCGTGGGCTTCCACGAGAACGCGGCGCCGCACATCGGCCCGGAGGCCGAGATCCCGCTCGTGCGTCGGGCGGCCGCGGACGCGGGGCTGCGGGCGACCGTCTACTGGGGCGAGCTGCTCGCCGTCGACACCGCCCGCAGGCTCGGGGCGACCGGGCTCGCCGGCGACCTCATCGCCGACGGCGCGTTCGGCTCCCGGACCGCCGCGCTCGCCGCGTCGTACGCGGACGCGCCCACGTGCGGCCACGCCTACCTGAGCGCCGAGCAGGTCGCCGACCACGTGGTGGCCTGCACCGAGGCCGGTCTGCAGGCGGGCTTCCACTGCATCGGCGACGCCGCGCTCGACGCGATCGGCGCGGGGTTCGCCGCCGCCCGTGACCGCCTCGGCGCCGCCCGGCTCCGTGCGGCCGGGCACCGCCTGGAGCACGTCGAGATGCCCTCGGCGGCGGTCGTCGCCGTGCTCGACGACCTCGGCGTCGTCGCGAGCGTGCAGCCGGTCTTCGACGCGCTGTGGGGCGGACCCGACGGCATGTACGCCGACCGGCTCGGCGAGCGGTGGCGCGTCACGAACCCGCTCGCCGCCCTCGCCGCCACCCGCGGCGGGCTCGCGATCGGCTCCGACTCGCCGGTCACCGCGCTGGGCCCCTGGGCCGCGGTGCGCGCCGCCGTGCACCACCACGCCCCCGAGCACCGCGTCACGGCGCCCGTCGCCTACGCCGCGCACACCGCCGGCTCGGCGGCGGCGGGCCGCGACGCCGACGGCGGTCGCCTCGAGGTCGGGGCACGTGCCGACCTCGCCCTGTGGGACTGCCCCGCCGGGCTGACCGACGACACCCTGCCGGTGCTGGACCCCGGCGCCGACCTTCCCGTCCTGCGCCACCTGCTGGTCGCCGGGCGCACCGTGAGGAGCACGACGTGAGCGACAAGCTCGGCCTGGACCCCGCCACCACCCGCCGGGCGCGCGAGCTCGCCGCCCGGATCGGCGAGCCCATCGTGGCCACCGCCCGCGAGCACACCACCGTCTCGGTCGAGCGCGCCACGCTGCGCCTGGCCGGCCTCAGTGGCGCCGACCCCGACGGGACGCCCTGGGTCAACCGGCTCGCCGAGGCCGTCCTCGCCGACACCGCACCGGACGGCGGGCTGTCCCTCGGCCTCAGCCTGCCGGTGTGGGACGCGCTGGTGCGCGGCGAGGCCCCGGACCTCGACGCCCTCGCGCGTCGCGCGTCGGCCGGGTCGGTGCGCTTCCGCGTGCCGACCGGCACGGACGCCGACCGGGCCGCCGAGGCCGCCCGGGCCGCCGTCGGCGCGGGGCTGGACCGCACCGACCACCGCCGCGCGGAGCGTGACGCCCTGGTCGCTGAGGTCGGCGACGCCCCGCGCCAGCCGTGGATCTACCTCATCGTCGCGACCGGCGACATCCACGAGGACATCGGCCAGGCGCGCGCCGCGGCCCGCGAGGGTGCCGACGTCATCGCGGTGATCCGCTCGACCGGCCAGAGCCTGCTCGACTACGTGCCGGAGGGCGCGACCCGCGAGGGCTTCGCGGGCACCTACGCCACCCAGGAGAACTTCCGGCTGATGCGGGCGGCGCTCGACGAGACCAGCCGCGAGCTCGGGCGCTACGTCCGGCTGACCAACTACGCCTCCGGGCTGTGCATGCCCGAGATCGCGGTGCTCGCCGGGCTCGAGCGGCTCGACATGATGCTCAACGACTCGATGTACGGGATCCTGTTCCGCGACATCAACCCCGTGCGCACCTTCGTGGACCAGCGCTTCAGCCGCCAGGTCCACGCCCGCGCGGGCATCGTCATCAACACCGGCGAGGACAACTACCTCACCACCGCCGACGCCGTCGAGGCCGCCCACACGGTGACGACCAGCCAGCTGCTCAACGAGTACTTCGCCCACGAGGCCGGGCTGCCCGACGCGCAGATCGGGCTCGGCCACGCCTTCGAGATCGACCCGGCGGTCCCCGAGTCCTTCCGCCTGGAGCTCGCGCACGCGCTCCTGGCCCGCGAGCTGTTCCCCGACGCCCCGCTGAAGTGGATGCCTCCCACCCGCCACATGACCGGCGACGTGTTCATGGGCAACCTGCTCGACGGCTTCTTCAACCTCGCCGGGGCGCTGACGGGCCAGGGGATCCTCCTGGTCGGGATGATGACCGAGGCGGTGGTCACGCCGTGGCTGTCGGACCGCGACATCGCCCTGCAGAACGTCCGCTACGTCATGAACGCCGCCGGGGGCCTCCACGAGGACTTCGTGCCCGCCCCCGACGGCCTGATCGTGCGGCGCGCCCACCAGGTGCTGGGGGAGTCCCTCGAACTGATGGAGCGGATCCTCGCCCACGAGCACGGGCTGCTCGACGCGATCGCGGACGGCACCTTCGGTCTCATGAAGCGACCGGCCGACCGCGGCCGCGGCCTCGACGGCGTGGCGAGGAAGGCCCCGTCGTACCTCAACCCCGCGACGGACCTGCTCGACGGACGGGTCACGGAAGGAGGCTCCCGATGAGCATCGTGCGGCCGTACGGCGACACCACCGGCGACGGGATGGTGCAGCTGAGCTTCACCCTGCCCGTGCCCCACGGCAAGCGCGCCGAGGGCGCCGCGGCGCAGCTGGCCAACAAGATGGGCATGGACCCGGCGCTGGTCGTCCACAGCAAGCCGATGGGCACGGACTTCACCTTCTTCGTCGTCTACGGGCGCGTGCAGCACCTGGTCGACACCGACCAGGTCGAGGTGGTGGAGCGCGACTACCCGCTGCTGACCCCCAAGGAGGTCAACGCCGCGGTCAAGGAGCGCCTGCGGCGGCGGATGGTCGTCGTCGGGGGCTGCATCGGCACCGACGCCCACACCGTCGGCATCGACGCCATCCTCAACATCAAGGGGTTCGCCGGGGAGAAGGGCCTCGAGTACTACCGGGAGCTGAAGGTCGTGAACCTCGGCGCGCAGGTCTCCGTGCCCGAGCTGGTCGAGCGCGCGCGGGCCGAGTCGGCGGACGCGGTGCTGGTCTCCCAGGTCGTCACCCAGCGCGACGCCCACCTGCTCAACACCCGCGAGATGTCGGCCGCGTTCCGCGAGTCCTTCGCCGACGACACGCGCCCGCTGCTGGTCGTGGGCGGACCCCGCTTCGACGAGACGATGGCCTCCGAGCTCGGCGTCGACCGGGTCTTCGGCCGCGGCACCACGCCCGGCGAGGTCGCCAGCTTCCTCGTGCACCGCGTGACCTCGGCGGTGGCCGCGTGAGCGCCCCGGAGGTGGGCGCCCGGGTCGTGCACCGCCGCTACGTGCCCTACAGCCACGCCCACTACGCCGGCCACCTGGTCGACGGCGCCTACGGCCTCGGGCTGTTCGGGGACGCGGCCACGGACCTGTCGATCACCACCGACGGCGACGAGGGACTGTTCGCCTCCTACGACGAGGTGCGGTTCCACGCGCCCCTGCGCGCCGGTGACGTCGTCGAGGTCGCGGCCGAGCTGGTGCGGGTCGGGACCCGCTCGCGCCGCATGGCGTTCACCGTCCACGTCGTCGCCCGGGGGGCCGCCACGCCCGACGCCCCGGGGGCCGCGGTGGTGCTCGACGAGCCGCTGCTGGCGACCTCGGCGAAGGGCACCGTCGTGGTGCCGCCACGCCCCTGACGCGGGGTCCGCGGGCCGGCGCCGACACCTCGGCGTGTCCGCCGGTGACACGCCGGACGGCCGTGAGTTACAGGCCTGTAGTTCGGCGCGGGCCTCGTCGCGCTGACCTGCGGTTTCGCGCGTTCGTGCAGGTCAGCGCCGTGTTGACACGGTCGCGGCGGTGCACGAAAGTCAGGGAGTCAGCTCGTGCAGTCCGCGGTCCGGGGACCGGCGTCCGAGTGGCGGTCATGGAGGGTCGGGTACCACGACCCCGCCTCGATCGTTCACGGAGGTCGGTCCCACCCGTGGGGAGCGGACGCGGAAGGGGTCGTCACCCAGTAGACAACTTCCCGGGGTCGGCAGCCGGTCGGCCACGGGTCGGTCCGAAGGGTGCGCGACCCCTTCCGCTGTGCTGCTCCGCCGCCGGTCTCCTCGACCCTCGCCGGTAGGTTCGCCGCGTGCTCGTGTCCGCGGTCCTCGCCCTCGCGAGCGGTCTCCTCCTCGCCGGGGCCTTCGAACCCGTCGGGGTCGCGGCACTCGCGCCCCTCGGTGTCGCCGGGGCCGTGCTGGCCGTGCACCGCCTGCGCGAGCGTCGCGCGATCGCGGCGTTCGTGCCCGGGCTCCTCACCGGGCTCGGCTTCCTGCTCCCGCTGTGGTCGTGGCTCGGCGAGATCGGACCCGATGCCTGGATCGCGGTCAGCATCCTCGAGGCCTCCTTCTACGGCGCCTGGGCGGTCGCCGCGGTCCTGCTGATGCGGCTGCGGGCGTGGCCGCTGTGGGTGGCCGCCGCCTGGCTGGCCACCGAGTCCGTGCGTGGCTCCTGGCCCTTCGGCGGCTTCCCCTGGGGACGGCTGGCCTTCGCCACCGCCGACACGCCGTACGCCGCCGGGATGGCCTGGTGGGGCGCCAACGGGGTCTCGCTGCTCGTGGCCCTCACCGGGGTCCTCGGTGCGTGGGCGGTGCTGGTCGTGCGCGCCCACCCCGGACGGGTCGGGGCCGCGGCCGCCGGGCTCGTCGCGGTCGTGGCCCTGCCCGTCGTCGCGCCGTACGACGCCGCGCCCGACGGGTCCGCCGGGACGGCGCGGATCGCCGCCGTCCAGGGCGACGTGCCCGGCCCGGGCAACGACGTCCTCTACGACTCCCTGCAGCTGACCGAGAACCACGCCGAGGCCACCGAGGCCCTCGCCGCCGACGTCGCCGCGGGCCGCACCCCCGCGCCCGACCTGGTGGTCTGGCCCGAGAACTCGACCACCGTCGACCCGTTCGCGACCTCCGGGCTCGGTCTCGCGGTGGGCCAGGGCATCGACCGTGCGGTCGAGGCCGTCGGGGTCCCGGTCCTCGTCGGTGCGATCGTCGACGCGCCCGAGGAGGGCCGGGTGCTCAACCAGGGCATCGTCTACACCCCCGGCGTCGGTGCCGGGCAGCGCTACACCAAGCGGCACCCCGTCCCGTTCGGGGAGTTCATCCCGTTCCGCGACGCCTCCTGGTTCTCCGCCCTGTCCGCGCAGATCGAGCGTCTCGACCTCGTGCCGCGCGACATGCTCGCCGGCACCCGCAGCGAGCCGCTCGACGTCGGCGGGGTCGCCGTGGCCGACGCGATCTGCTTCGACGTGGCCTACGACGACGGGGTCCTCGCCCAGGTCGACGCCGGCGCCGAGGTGCTCGTCGTGCAGACCAGCAACGCCCTGTTCATCGACACCCCGCAGATCGACCAGCAGTTCGAGATCACCCGCCTGCGCGCGATGGAGTCGGGCCGCACGGCCGTCGTGGCCGCGATCAACGGCGTCTCCGGCGTGATCGGCCCCGACGGCGAGGTCCGGCAGAGCGCCGACCCCCGGACCCGCGCCGTGCTCGAGGCCGACGTGGTGCTCGCCGACTCCGCGCCGCCCTCGGTGCTCGTCGGGCCGTGGCTGGGCCGGGCCGCGACGACGCTCGCGGTGCTGGCCCTGCTGCTGGCCCTCGCGCTGCCGCGGCTGCCCGTGACCGCACGCGCCCGCCTCGGGTCGGCCCCGTATCGTCGGTCCTCCGGGGCCCCGCCGCACGAGGGGGCCGCCCAGCCCGCGGAGGAGGGACCGTGAGCACCGAGCACCCGGGGCGCACCGTCATGGTCGTGCCCACCTACAACGAGGCCGACAACCTCGCCTGGATCGTGGGACGCCTGCGCACCCGCCACCCCGACGTCCACGTGCTCGTCGTCGACGACGCCTCGCCCGACGGCACCGGCCGTGTCGCCGACGAGCTGGCCGCCGACGACCCCGGCGTGCAGGTGCTGCACCGCGCCGGCAAGGAGGGCCTCGGGGCCGCCTACCTGGCGGGCTTCGCGCGCGCCCTCGCCGACGGGTACGACGTCGTGGGGGAGATGGACGCCGACGGCTCCCACCAGCCGGAGCAGCTCGACCGGCTCCGCGACGCCCTCCTCCGGCGTCCCGGTCCCGACGGCGTCGCGGGGGCCGACCTGGTCATCGGGTCCCGCTGGGTGCCTGGCGGGTCGGTGGTCAACTGGCCGAGGCGACGCGAGGCGCTCTCGCGCGGCGGCAACCTCTACGTGCGCTCGCTGCTGGGCATCGACGTCCGCGACGCGACCGCCGGCTACCGGCTGTTCCGCCGTGAGACCCTCGAGGCGATCGACCTCGCCTCCGTCGCCTCGACCGGTTACGTCTTCCAGACGGACCTCGTCTGGCGGACGCTGCGCGCGGGCCTGCGCGTCGTCGAGGTGCCCATCGAGTTCGTCGAGCGGGAGCGGGGCGAGTCGAAGATGAGTGGTCGTGTCGCCCTGGAGTCGCTCCTGCGGATCACCGGCTGGGGCCTGCGGGAGCGCCGAGCCCGCGCCGCCCAGGGGGCTCGTCGGATGGCCCGCGCCGGTCGGGACGCCCGGTGAGCACGACGCCCCCGCCCCGGCGCAGGCGCCCGCTCACGGCGCTGCTGGCGGTGGTGTTCCTCGTCGTGCCGCTGATCGAGCTGTACGTGCTGATCCAGGTGGGCCAGGTCATCGGCGGCTGGCCGACGATCGGCCTGCTCCTGCTGTCCGCCGTGCTCGGCGGCTGGCTGGTACGACGGGAGGGCCGGCGGGCCTGGACGGAGCTCTCGGGCGCCCTGCGGTCGGGCCGGATGCCGGCCCGTGAGCTCGCCGACGCGGGTCTCGTGCTGACGGGCGGGCTGCTCATGGTGGCGCCGGGCTTCGTGACCGACGTGGTCGGGCTCCTCCTGGTCCTGCCGGTGACGCGACCCGTGGCGCGTCGAGCCCTCACCGGCTTCGCGGTGCGCCGGGCGTCGGCCCAGGTGGCTGGGAGCGGCGTGCCCGGCTTCCCGGGAGCGGGTCGACCGGGGACGCACCACGGGCCGCCTCCCGGAGGGAGACGGCCCGCGGGGGGTCCTGACGTCGTGCCTGGTGAGGTGGTCGACGACCCGCCCCGACCTCGCGACGACGGGTGAGTCGGGTCAGGCCGGGGTCTTGCGCTTGCGCGGAGCGCGGTGCAGGTGCGCCGGGCCGATCTCGCCGCCGCGGAGCAGCTCGAGACGCTCCTTGAGGATGTCCTCGAGCTCGGTCTCGCTACGGCGCTCGAGCAGCATGTCCCAGTGGGTCCGAGCCGGCTTCTCCGGCTTGACCTCCTTCTCGATGCCCTGGGTGCTCAGGCCCTCGGCCCCGCACCGCGGGCACTCCCAGACCGCCGGCACGTCGGCCTCGACCGACATCGTGATCTCGAAGTTGTGTCCCCTCGAGCACAGGTAGCCCACCTGCTGGCGCGCGGCGAACTCGATTCCGCGCTCGTCCTCGAAGCTCTGACCACCCAGTCGGGCGCCGCGCAGTGTCCTCTCCGCCACGGTGCCACCTCCATTCGCGTCCCCATGTCAGCAGTTGTGACGGCCCCGTGGTGGTGGGGGCACGAGGTCGCGCCCCCGTGGCCGTCAGTTCGTTCAACTGTAACGACCGGGCCAGAATTCCGACCCGTCAGCGCGTGGCGGGCCCGGCAGCGGCGCCGCGGGCCCCGCGGGGTGGCCGACCGACCCCGAGCAGCAGCGCCAGACCGGCCAGCAGCACGGCGACGATGCCCAGGATCCCCCAGTGGCCGACCTCGTCCTGGCGGGCACCGGTGAGCGCCGCACCGAGCGTGATGGCCAGCGCGAACCCGGCCGGGGCGAGGAAGCTCACCGCACGTCCGGTGGTGGCGTAGAGACCGAACACCTGGCCCTCGCGACCCGGCGGGATCATCCGCGACAGGTACGTCCGCGACGCCGACTGCGCGGGCCCCACGAAGACGCTGAGGGTGAGACCGAGCACCCAGAACACGACGGTGCCCTCGTCGTGGAGGGCGAAGATGCCGAGGCCGGCGACGACCATGGCCGCGAGCGCACCGACGATGACCCGCTTGGGGCCGATCCGGTCGTCGAGGTAGCCGAAGCCGATGGTGGCGATCCCCGCGACCACGTTGGCGGCGATGCCCAGCACGATCACCTGGCCGGCGTCGAAGCCGAAGGAGCCGGCGGCGATGACGCCGGCGAATGCGAAGACCCCCGCCAGGCCGTCGCGGAAGACGGCGGAGGCCCCGAGGAAGTAGACGAGCGTCCGGTCCTCGCGCCACAGCGCCGCCACCGACCTGCCCAGTGCGCGGTACGAGGCGACGACCCCGGGGCGCCGCGGCCGGTCGGGGCCCGCGGGGGCCACCGGCTCGTCGCGCAGCGTCAGCAGCACCGGCAGCGCGAAGACGAGCGTCCAGGCGGCGCACAGCAGCATCGCCACGCGGACGTCCAGGCCGTCGGCGTCGGTGACGCCGAACAGCCCGACCTCCGGGGCGATCAGGCCGAGGTAGACGACCAGCAGCAGGACGATGCCCCCGAGGTAGCCCAGACCCCAGCCGAGGCCCGAGATCCGGCCGACGGTCTCCGGGGTCGAGACGCGGACCAGCAGCGCGTTGTAGTTGACCTCGGCGAGCTGGAAGAAGACGTTGCCGACGGCGAGCGCCACGAGGCCGAACCACAGCCACGACTCGGACGGCTCCACGAGGAACAGCGCGGCGGAGGCGACGACCACGACGCCGGTGTGGATCCCCAGCCACCGGGTGCGGTGGCCCGCGCCGTCCGCGCGCTGCCCGCTGACCGGCGCCGTGAGAGCGACGACGACCCCGGCGGCGGCCAGGGCCCAGCCGAGGCGGCTCTCGGCCTGCGGCCCGAAGGCGTCGGAGGTGAGGTAGACGCTGAAGACGAAGGTGGTGATGACCGCGTTGAAGGCGGCGCCGCCCCAGTCCCACAGTCCCCAGGCCAGCACCGGCCAGCGCCCGGTGCGGTGCCCGGGCGGGACGGTCGCCGGACCCACCGGTCCCGCTACGTCGTCGGCCACAGCCCGCGTCCCCTCAGCACGTCGCCGAGTATGTCGGTCCGGTCGGTCATCAGCCCGTCGACACCCGCGTCGAGCAGGCGCTCCATCTCGTCGGCCTCGTCCACGGTCCACACGTGGACCTCGAGGCCGGCGGTGTGGGCCCGCCGCAGCAGCGCGGGGGTCAGCACCCGCAGGCGCCCCCGTCGTACGGGCACCTGGAGGGCGCGGGCCCGCGGCGCGACGACGCGGGCGAGCCGTCCCGGCAGCAGCCGGTACGCCGCGACCTCCGCGACGTGCGCCGACGTCGCGACCCGGTCGCCGGCCAGCCGGCGGAAGCGTCGCAGGTGGCGCGGGGAGAACGAGCCGACCAGCACCCGGTCGGCGTCCGGGCGGGTCGCGAGCAGGTCGGCGAGGGCCTCCGCCGTGCCCTCGCCCTTGAGGTCGACGTTGATCCGCACGTCGTCGAACGCGTCGAGGAGCTCGACCAGCAGGGGGACCCGCTCGCGCCCGGCGACCCGCACCGCGGCCACCTCGGCGGCGCTCAGGTCCGCGATCGCCCCGACGCCGTCGGTGACCCGGTCCAGCGACGCGTCGTGGAAGGCGACGAGCACCCCGTCGCGCGTGCGGTGGACGTCGGTCTCGAGGCACCGGTAGCCGAGCGCGACGGCGTGGGCGAACGCCGTCATGGTGTTCTCCAGACCCACGAGCTCGGGGTGCCGGGCGCCCCCGCGGTGGGCGTAGGCGTGCACGGGCCGCGTGCCCGGCCCGTCCTCGCGCGGGGGCGCGTCCCCCGCCGGAGGCACGACCGCGTCCACCGCCGGGGGTCCCTCGCCGCTCAGATGTCGCGGAACGGCTCGATGTTGGCGCCGAGCAGGTTCAGCCGCGCGGCGAGGTCCTCGTAGCCGCGGTGGATCACGTAGGTCGACCGCAGCACCGAGGTGCCCTTCGAGGCGAGCATGGCCAGCAGGATGACCACCGCGGGACGGAGCGCGGGCGGGCAGACGATCTCGGTGCCCGACCAGTGCGTGGGGCCCTCGACGAGCACCCGGTGCGGGTCGAGCAGCTTGACCTGGCCGCCCAGCTTGGTGAGCTCGGTGAGGTAGATCGCGCGGTTCTCGTAGACCCAGTCGTGCAGCAGGGTCTGGCCCTCGGCGACCGCCGCGATGACCGCGAAGAACGGCAGGTTGTCGATGTTGAGGCCCGGGAACGGCATCGGGTGGATCTTGTCGAGCGGCGCGTGCAGCTCGGAGGCCCGGGTCGTGATGTCGATGAGCCGGGTGTGGCCGTTGAGCGCGACGTACTCGGGGGAGCGGGAGTACTGGAAGCCCATCTCCTCGAGCAGCGCCAGCTCGATCTCGAGGAACTCGATCGGCACGCGGGTGATGGTGATCGACGACTTGGTGACGATCGACGCCGCGAGCAGCGACATCGCCTCGATCGGGTCCTCGCTGGGGGCGTAGTCGACGTCGACGTCGATGCGCTCGCGGCCGGTGACCCGCAGCGTGGTGGTGCCGATGCCCTCGACGTCCACGCCCAGCTTCTGCAGGAAGAAGCAGAGGTCCTGGACCATGTAGTTGGAGGAGGCGTTGCGGATCACGGTGGTGCCGGGGTTGAGCGCGGCGGCCATCAGCGCGTTCTCGGTGACCGTGTCGCCGCGCTCGGTCAGCACGATCGGGCGCTCGGGCTCGACCTGCTCGCTGACCGTGGCGTGGTAGCTGCCCTCGGTGGCCTTGACCTCGAGGCCGAAGGGACGCAGCGCCGACATGTGGGGCTCGACGGTGCGGGTGCCGAGGTTGCAGCCCCCGGCGTAGGGCAGCGCGAAGGTCTCGGCGCGGTGCAGCAGCGGCCCCAGGAACATGATCACCGAGCGGGTACGACGGGCCGCGGCCTCGTCGATGTGGTCCAGGTCGAGCTCGACGGGCGGCACGATCTCGAGGTCGTTGTCGGCGTTCAGCCAGCGGGTCTTCACCCCCAGCGACTCGAGCACCTCGAGCAGGCGGTTGACCTCCTCGATGCGCGCGACCTTGCGCAGGACGGTGCGGCCGCGGTTGAGCAGGGTCGCGCAGAGCAGGGCGACGCCGGCGTTCTTGGAGGTCTTGACCTCGATCGACCCGGACAGCGTCGTGGGGCCCGTGACCCGCAGGTGGGTGGGCCCGGCGCCGAGGGCGACGATCTCGGAGTCGAGGGCCTGCCCGATGCGGGCCAGCATCTCGAGGGAGAGGTTCTGGTGGCCCCGCTCGATGCGGTTGATCGCGGGCTGGCTGGTGGAGAGCAGCTCGGCGAGCTGGTGCTGGGTCAGGCCCCGGTGCTTGCGGGCGTCGCGGATCAGGTAGCCGATGCGCGTCTTGTAGTCCTCGGTCTGGCTCGACATGTCACCACCGTATATCAGATATGAGATAAGAGCGCGGACGGCGCGGTCCGCGGGTCGGGCGGCGGGTGAGAGGATCCCGGACATGGACGCCCCCACCGCTCACCGGAGTGCCCGATCGAGTCTGGTCCGATGAGCGACGAGCAGCAAACCGACACCCTGGTGCTCGGCCCGATGATGCGCTACGTCGACACCGACTCCGCGACCGTGTGGGTCGAGACCTCCCGGGCCTGCGAGGTCGTCGTCGAGGCCGGCCCGGTGCGGGCCTCGGCGCGCACCTTCGGCGCCCACGGCCACCACTACGCGCTGGTCGAGGTCGAGGGGCTGGAGCCCGGGAGCCGCGTGCCCTACACCGTCTCCGTGGACGGCGAGCAGGTCTGGCCCGAGGCGGGCTCGCCGTACCCGGAGCCGGTGATCGCGACCATCCAGGCCGGCAAGCCGCTGCGCATGGCCTACGGCTCGTGCCGCACGAGCGTCTCGCACGACCAGGCCGGCAACGACCTGCACGGCGTCGACGCCCTGCGCTCGTACTCCATGCGGATGGCGGGGGTCACCGGCGAGGCGGACTTCCGCTGGCCCGACCTCGTCGTGTTCCTCGGCGACCAGGTGTACGCCGACGAGACCACCGACGCCATGCGCGAGTTCATCGCCGCCCGCCGCGACATCGAGCAGGCGCCGTGGACGGAGCTCGCGGACTACGAGGAGTACGCCCACCTCTACTGGCTCGCCTGGAGCGACCCGGCCAACCGCTGGCTGCTCTCGACCCTGCCGAGCTCGATGATCTTCGACGACCACGACGTGCGCGACGACTGGAACACGTCGTACGCCTGGCGCCAGCAGATGGAGGCCACGTCGTGGTGGCACGGCCGGATCGTCGCCGGGCTGGGGTCGTACTGGGTCTACCAGCACCTCGGCAACCTCTCGAAGGCCGAGCGCGCGGCGGACCCGCTGTGGCAGCGGGTCACCTCCCACGCGGCGTTCGCGGACGCGTCCGAGGAGCTGGACCTGACCGAGGCGCTCGACGCGTTCGCGGACCGCGCCGACGCCGAGCCCTCGTCGTACCGCTGGAGCTACGTGCGCGAGTTCGGCGACCAGGCCAGGCTCGTCGTCATCGACACCCGCGCCGGACGCGTCCTCGAGCCCGACCACCGGGCGATGCTGGACGACGAGGAGATGACCTGGCTGTCGGAGCAGCTGCGCGGCGACGTGGACCACCTGTTCGTGGGGTCGTCGCTGCCGTTCCTGCTGGCCCCCGGGCTGCACTACGTCGAGGCGTTCGGCGAGGCCCTGGCCGGCGGGGCCTGGGGGTCCCGCCTGGGCCGGCTGGGGGAGAAGCTGCGCCAGGGCGTGGACCTCGAGCACTGGGCGGCGTTCCAGGAGAGCTTCCAGGCCGTGACCGACATGGTCATGGAGGTCGCCACCGGCCGTCGCGGGCGGGCACCGCGGACGGTCACCTTCCTGTCGGGCGACGTCCACCACAGCTTCGTCTCCGAGGCGCGCGTGCGGCCCAGGACGGGCCTGCCGCCGCTGAAGAGCCGGCTGCTGCAGGCGGTGTGCTCGCCGATCCGCAACCCGCTGCCGCGCCGGATGCGGTTCGCGACCGCGGTCCTCTCGTACGGCGTGGCGGGCCCGATCGGCCACGTCGTGGCCCGCTCCGCGAAGGTCCCCGACGCCCCGCTGACCTGGTCGCTGCTGCGCGGACCCTGGTTCGACAACAACCTCGCCAGCCTCGAGGTCACCGACGACGGTCTCGCCCTGTGGTGGGTCCGCGGCACCGTCACCGACGGCGACCACGACGCCCCCGCCCTCGAGACCGTCGCCAGCATCGAGGTCGTCGCCCCCCGCCACTGACCCCGCGCCCCCGACCCCGCGCCCCCGACCCCGCGCCCCCGACCCCGCGCCCCCGACCCCGCGCCGCGGCGCCCCTCACGCCGCCCGCGGTTTCACCAGGTATGTCGATCAGCCGCCACTTCTCGTCGCTGGCACGACGCGAGGAGTGACGGCGTCATGACATACCTGGTGAAACCGCGCCGGCGGTCGGGCGGCCGCCCTCGCAGCGGGTTCAGGCCAGCGCACGACGGGCCGCCACGGCCCGGTCGATGCGCGCGCGGAGCCGCGCGGGGTCGGCGAGGTCCGCCCAGACGACGCGGATCACCGTGAAGCCGGTCAGCTCCCGTACGAGGTCCTCGCGGCGCTTCTCGGCGACCAGCGCCTCGGCGGGCGTCGTTCCCGGGGCGAGGAGCCGCCCGTACTTCGCCAGGCCGTCGAACTCGACGACGATCCCGAGGCCGGGCCACGCCAGGTCGCAGACGGCGACGACCTCGCCGTCGTGGTCGCGGACCTCGTACTGGAGCACCGGGGCGGGCATCCCGGCGCAGCGAAGCCGCCAGCGCAGGCGGGACTCGCCGACGCTCTCGGCGCGCCCGTCGGACATCCGCACCACCACGTGGAGCTTGCGGGTGCGGGGCCAGCGTGCCATCGCCAGGAACTGCCGGTGCACCTCCTCGTCGGTCGCGAGGCGCCGGTGCTTGAGGGAGTCGAGGACGACCAGGGCCGACTCGGCGTCGCCGAGCGTCGCGGCCTCCAGGGCGCAGCGTGCCGGCGGGAGGACGAGGCGCCCGCCGTCCTCCGACACCTCCTCCTCCCGGGTGCGCCCGAGGTGGTGGACGATGCCGCGGGCCCGCCGTCCGGTGCCGCCGTCGAGGCGGGTGACGTGCACGGTGTCGAGGGGCAGGCCCCAGACGTCGAGGCCGTGGGCGAGCGCCCCGGTCAGGTGGCTCAGGGCGACGGCTCCGTCACCCATCTGGTGGGTCCACGTGTCGGCGAGGAGCAGGTGCTTGCCGACGCCGTCGAGTGCGCGCCACGCCGGTCCGGGCGCGTAGTAGCCGTGGCGCACGCGTGCGAGGGAACCGTCACGGCGTCCGGCTGCGAGGTCGGCGTCGCGGAGCCCGGAGTCCAGCGCCTCGGCGCGGGAGAAGAACCCGCGGGACGACGCGCGGTGGTCGAGGAGGTCCATGCCGGCAGCCTCCGACCCCGGCGACGCCGCGCGGGCGTCCGGTCGGCCGGGCTGTGCATCGCCCGAGCACCGCGCCAGCTGTGGAGGTGATCCGGCGCGGGGCCGCTCGACGGTGGTTTCACCAGGTATGTCCGTAACCTGCCGCTTCTCGCTCACCGCGAAGCGCGAGAAGTGACAGCACCGACACATACCTGGTGAAACCGCGCCGGCCTCGCGACGTCGCGCGGACGGAGCTGTGGACGACGGGCCGCGGTGTGGGGCGGGGGTGCTACGTTCGGGACATGACTGATTCGAACACAGATTCGACGCCCGACGCGAGCGTGACCGGCCCGGGCTCGGGTGCGGACGCCGAGGTCCTGGGGGCCACCGGCAACGACGCCGGGGGGACCACCGAGAAGGACCCGGAGAACTGGGTGACCGGCGACCAGCCGGCGACCGGTGCGCAGAAGAGCTACCTCGACACGCTCGCCCGCGAGGCGGGGGAGACGCTGTCGGGCGACCTCACGAAGGCCGAGGCCTCCGAGCACATCGACCGGCTCCAGCAGAAGACCGGTCGCGGCGCGAGCTGAGGACGGCGGGTCGGCGGGGGTCGGCGCTCGTCAGCGAGCCCGGCTGAGCACCACGACCGGGAGCAGCGCGAGCGCCAGCACCCCGCCGCCGACCGCCAGGAGCGGGAAGCCGGCGGCGCCGACGACCACGCCCGACAGGCCCCCGCCCGCGGCCCCGGCCAGCGCGATCAGCACGTCGAGGCTGCCCTGGGTCCGGGCGCGCGTGGCCAGGTCGGTGCCGTCGATGACCAGTGCGGTGCCGCTGATGAGACCGAGGTTCCACCCGAGGCCCAGCAGCACCAGCGACAGCGTGAGCAGGCTCAGCGACCCACCCGGTGCCACCGCGCCGACCACCCCCGCCGCGAGCAGGGTGAGCGCCGAGGCCACCGCCATCGGGATGCGACCCACCCGGTCGACCAGCGGCCCGGTGACCAGTGACGGCAGGAACATCGCCGCGACGTGGGCCCCGATGACGAACCCCACCTCGCCCAGCCCGTGGCCGTGGGACCGCATGTGCACCGGGGTCATGGTCATCACCGCGACCATCGTGACCTGCGTCAGGACCATGACCGTGCCGCCCACCAGCACCCCGCGCGAGACCCGTCCGAGGGTCGCGACGGGGCTCGCGGGCGTGGCCTCCTGCGCGGCGAGCGCCCGCGCCACCAGGTACGGGTCGGGTCGCAGCGCGACCACCAGCACCAGCCCGGCGAGGGCGTAGGTGACGGTCGCGAGGAGGAACGGCCCCGCCAGCGGCGGCACGCCGAGCGCGGACGCGAGCCCGCCCAGGGGCTGCACGAGGTTCGGCCCGGCCACCGCGCCGAGGGTGGTCGCGACCAGGGCCGTGGACACCGCGGTCCCGCGCCGCTCCGGCGTGGCGAGGTCGGTGCCGGCGTAGCGCGCCTGCAGGTTCGTCGCCGTGCCCGCGCCGTAGAGGAACAGGCTGACGAACAGCAGCACCGCCGAGCCGAGGACGGCCGCCAGGACGACGCCCGCGGAGCCCGCCGCCCCGACGAGGAAGCCGATCCCGAGCCCCACTCGCCGCCCGGAGCGCTGGGAGAGACGACCGACCCCGTACGCCGCGGCCGCCGACCCCAGCGTGAACAGCGCGGCCGGCAGACCCGCGACCCCGGCCCCGCCGAGCATCTCGGCGGCCAGGAGTGCGCCGACCGTGATGCCGGCCGCCAGCCCGGCACCGCCGAAGACCTGGCAGGCGACCACGACGCGCAGGGTCCGCCGCTGCAGGGCCGCCCGCTCGTCGGCGGAGGTCAGCAGGGCCCGCGGCACCTCGGTGGTCGACACGGCGCCCATCCTGCCGCCCCGCTCTCGTAGGGTCGGGTCCGTGGTCAGCCGCACCGACATCACGACGTTCCACGACCCGCCCCCGCCGCCGGGGGAGTCGCCCTGGGTCGGCGGCTACGTCCCCGCCGTCGGCGTCGACGTGGTCGAGCCGGACCCCGCCTGGCCCCTCGCGTACGACGCGGTGGCCGCCCTCGTCCGCGAGGCGCTCGGTCTGCGGGTCCTCCTGCTCCAGCACGTCGGCTCGACGTCGGTGCCGGACCTGCCGGCCAAGCCGATCCTCGACGTCGACCTCGTCGTCGCCGATCCCGAGGACGAGCCGCGGTGGCTGCCGCCCCTGGAGGCGGCCGGCTTCGTGCTGCGTGTGCGCGAGCCCTGGTGGCACGGCCACCGGTGCCTGCGCCTGGAGGATCCGGCGGTCAACCTGCACGTGTTCGGACCCGAGTCGCCGGAGCCCTGGAAGCACCGCGTCTTCCGCGACTGGCTGCGCGCGGACGCGGACGACCGTGAGCTCTACGCCCGTGCCAAGCGCGGTGCGGCCGCGGCGAGCAACGCCGCCGGGGAGCACACGATGGCCTACAACGCCCGCAAGGAGGCCGTGGTGCGGGACGTCTACGGTCGCGCCTTCGCGGCCGCCGGTCTCACGGACGGCGGGTGACCGAGCTGTCGACCGGCCCGCGGCGCTCCCTGCGCGCGGTCGTCCTCGACCTCGACGACACCCTCCTCGACCACCGGGCGGCGGCCTCGGAGGCGGTCCTCGCGTTCGCCGCCGCCCACGGCCTGCGGCGACCCGCCGACGACCTCCTCGCCGCGTGGCACCACCTCACCGACGTCCACTACGCGCGCTACCAGCGCCGCGAGCTGAGCCACCTGGAGCACCGCCGGGTCCGGATCCGGGCGTTCACCGGCCGCACGGACGCCACCGACGCCGAGGCGGACCGCCTGTTCGGCGACTACCAGCGGCGCTACGCGGCCGGCTGGCGGGCCTACGACGACGCGCTCCCCGCCCTGCAGCGCTGCCGCCGGGCGGGGCTCGCCGTCGCCGTGCTGACCAACGGGGAGACCGACATCCAGACCGCCAAGCTGCGCACGACCGGCCTGCTCGGGGCCGTCGACGTCGTGGCCGCGTCGGCCGACCTGCCGGCGGCCAAGCCCGACGCGAGGGCGTTCACGGCAACGGCCGCCCGGCTCGGGGTGGCGGTGGCGGAGGCCGTCATGGTGGGCGACTCGGTGGCCAACGACGTCCGTGGCGCCCTCGGCGCCGGGATGGGCGCCGTGCTCGTGGACCGCCACGACGCCGGCGCACCGCCCGACCTCGCCCACGTGGTCCGCGTGCACGACCTCTCGGCGCTGCCGGACACGCTCAGCGGCGCGCTGCCGGGCCTCCCCGGCTGACCCCCACCGACCCGGACCGGCGGGACCGGGTCAGCCCAGCACGCCGGCGCCCTCGAGGATCAGCAGCACGCCGAAGATCGCGAACAGCACCGCGGCGCCGATCTTGATCACCTTCTCGGGCAGGTGCCGGCCGAGCACCGCGCCGACCACGATCGCCAGCGCGTCGGCCGCGACCATGCCCAGGGTCGAGCCGATCCAGACGCCGACCCAGTCCTCGCGGGTGGCCAGGACGATCGTCGCGAGCATGGTCTTGTCACCCAGCTCGGCGAGGAAGAACGCGGTGCCGACCGCGACGATGGCGGCCTTGGTCGCGTTGCGCGCCTTGCTGGCCTCGGCCTCGGTGAGCTCGTCGCCGCGCAGCGTCCAGGCCGCGAAGGCGAGGAAGGCGACGCCGGCGACGACCGAGATCGCGCCCTGGTAGTCCTCGAAGGCGGTGCCCATCGCGTAGCCGATGCCGACCGAGGCGAGGTGGACGACCGCGGTGGCGACGGTGATGCCGATGAGGACGTCGCGGGCGCGGTAGCGGGTGGCGAAGGTCATCGCCATGAGCTGGGACTTGTCGCCGAGCTCGGCGACGAAGATGACGCCCGTCGACAGCGCGAAGGCGTAGAGGATCTCGGACACGGGGCTTCTCCGTTCGGCGCCCGGCCGGACCACGGACCCCGGGAGAGGACGCGCTTCCGACCGAGCGCGTCGTCGTGTGGCAGGGGACGGTGCGCTGGTCGAAAGTCTCGTCCGCCACCTCGCGGTGGCCCGCCGTGCCGGGACCGCCGAGGCGGGCCAGTGTGTCGACACGGCTGTTGGGGACTACTCCCTTTCGGGGGTCACGCTACCCCACCCCCGACGGTTCCGACGACCCGGCGCTCACTTGAGGCCGGAGCGGGCCAGGCCGGCCACGAAGTAGCGCTGGAGCACGACGAACATGACCAGCAGGGGCACCGAGGACAGCAGCGCCATCGCCATGATCCCGCCGTAGTCGGCGTCGTAGGCGCCCTGCAGGAACCGCAGCGCGACCGGGAGCGTGTAGAGGTCGGGGTCGCGCAGCGCGATCAGCGGCCACAGGAAGTCGTTCCACTGCTGCATGAACGCCAGCAGGGTCATCACCGCGAGCAGCGGCTTCGACAGCGGCAGGACGACGCGGCGGAAGGCGCCGAACGTCGTGCACCCGTCGACGCGGGCGGCATCGGTGAGCTCGTCGGGCACCGAGAGGAAGAACTGGCGTGCGAGGAAGACCCCGAGGGCGGTCGACGCCGAGGGCAGCACGACCGCCCAGAAGAAGCCCACGAGACCGAGGGCGGAGACCACCTGGAACTGCGGGATCATGATCGCCTGCGTCGGGATCATGAGCGTGCCGAGCACCACCAGGAACGCGACCGAGCGGCCCACGAAGCGCAGCTTGGCCAGGGCGTAGCCCGCCAGCAGGTTGACGACCACCGACAGCACGGTCGTCAGGCCCGCCACGAGCAGCGCGTTGCCGAACCAGCGCCAGACCGGGAACTGCTCGAACAGTCCGGAGAAGTTGGCGGTCGTCCACTCCGCCGGCCACAGCCCGGCGCCGCCGTCGAGGAGCAGCTCGCGCGGGGTGAACGCGACCACCACCATCGCGTACAGGGGGAGGGCGAACACCGCGGCGACGGCGAGCGAGACGCTCACCCGGGCCCAGGTCGGCATCAGACCTCCCCCCGGTCGCCGCGGCGGTTGGCCGCCAGCTGGAGCAGGGTCACGAGCAGGGTGAGCAGGAACAGCACGACGCCCACGGTGGCGCCGTAGCCGAAGTTGCGGGCGGGCCCGAAGCCCTGGTCGTAGGCGTAGGTGACCAGCATGGTCGTGGAGTAGCCCGGGCCGCCGTTGGTCATGACATAGACGATGTCGAAGATCTGGAACGACCAGATCATGTTGACGACGACGAGGAAGAACGTCGTGGGCCGCAGCGTCGGCACGATCATGCGGCGCGCCACGACCCACGGCGTCGCGCCGTCGACGCGGGCGGCGTCGAGCATGTCGGGGTCGACGTCCTGCAGCGCGGCGAGGTAGACCAGCAGCGCGAACCCGACCCGGGTCCACAGGACGATCACCATCACGGAGATCATCGCCAGCGTGCCGTCGCTCTGCCACGACACCGGGCCCACGCCGAGGTCGGCGAGGACGCCGTTGACGATGCCGATCGACTCGTCGAACAGCAGCAGGCCGACGAGCGCGACCACGACGGTGCTGACCACGACCGGCAGGTAGACGATCGTCCGGGCGACGGTGCGCCCCGGCATGGCCTTGTCGAGGAGCAGGGCGAGGGCCAGGCCGAGCACGACGGTGAGCGGGACCGTGACGGCGGTGAACACGACGGTGTTGAGCACCGCCCGCCAGAACACGTCGTCGCCGACGAGGCGGACGAGGTTGTCGAGCCCGGTGAAGCGGCCCGGGCCGAACGGCCGCTTGGCCTGGAACGACAGCACGACCGCCCAGCCGAGCGGCAGCAGGAGGAAGACCGCGACCAGCAGGGCGTTGGGCGCCAGCATCGCCCAGGCGGCGCGGGTGTCGGGCTGCCGACGGGTCGGGCGTCGGGCCCGGTCCGGGCGGCGCAGCGGCGCCGGGGGAGCGCTCACGCCACACCACCCGTCTCGTTCAGCGCCGCCGTGGCGTCGACCTGCTCGGCGACGGCCCCCAGCGTGTCCGACACGGAGGCGCCGCCCAGGAAGCACTGCTCGAGCTCGTTGCCCAGGGCGGTGTTGACCTCGGCGAACGTCGGCGTGGTCACGTCCGCCACGTCGCGGTCGGTGATCGTGGTGATCTGGTCGGCGTAGACGGGCATCAGGTCGGCCCCCAGGGCGAAGTCCAGCCCGGTCGCGAGCACCGAGTCGCGGGTCGGCAGGAGGACGGCCTCGGCGCAGAAGTCGGCCATCTGACGTGCGTCCGCCATGAACAGCAGGTACGCCGTGGCGAGGTCGGGGTTGGTGGCGTCGCGGTTGGCGACCAGGGCGTTGCCGCCCAGCTCGCTGGCCCGACGGGCGTCGCGGGGCTGGTAGGTGACGGCGTAGCCGAAGCGGTCGCCGATGGTCTCGGCGAACGCGGGCAGCAGGAAGTTGCCGGCGAACACCATCGACAGCCGCCCCGAGGTGAACAGGGCGTCCGGGAGCGTGGTGGCCTTGGTCGACGTCGCCGCCGGCACCCACCCGCGGTCGAAGAACGAGCGCGTGAAGTCGAGGGCCCGGGTGCCGGCCTCGTCGTCGAGGGCGGCGGCGGTGAGGTCCTCGTCGTAGAGCTGACCGCCCGCGGCGTAGAGCCAGGTGAGCCAGCGGAAGGCGCCGAACTCCTGCCAGTTGACCGCGAACGGCGCGGTCCTCTCGGGCCCGGCGTCGCGCAGCGTGTCGGCGACCCGGCCGAACTCCTCCCAGCTCCACGCGTCCTCGGGCCGGTCGGGCACGGGACCCAGCCCGGCCGCCTCGAAGGCGTCGGGCCGGTACAGCAGCGCCGAGGTGTCGACGTGCTGCGGCACCCCGAAGACCCGCTCGCCGAAGGACACCGCGCCCATGAAGGCGGGGCGCACGTCGGCCGCGAGGTCGTCGGCGGCGTCGGTGAGGTCGAGCAGCTGGCCGGTGCCGGAGTACAGGCCCATCGTCGGGTAGTCCACGCGGAAGACGTCGGGGGCGGTGCCCGCGAGGAGACCCGAGTCGACCGCGGTCAGCGCCTCGGCGAAGGGGACGTACGTGACGTCGACGGTCGTGCCCGGGTTCTCGTCCTCGAAGCGTCGCGCGAGTCGCTGGTACAGGTCCGCCTCGGTGTCCGTGCCGTAGACCTGCACCGTCAACCGGTCCCGGCTGCCGCGCGAGGTGCTGGAGACCCGCTCGGTCAGCCCGGCGCAGCCGCCGCTCGCGGCGAGGCCCCCGAGCGCGAGACCCCCGAGCAGCGCGCGGCGCCCGAGCCGTGGCGTCGGGCGGGAGGCGGTGGGCACGGGAGGCGAGTACCCCGCACCTCCCCCGAGCAGTAGCGGCACCCGTGCACCGTACGCCGGGTGGCGGGGCTCAGGGGGTCGGCAGCACCAGGCAGGTCGACGTGGCGTGGGCGAGCATCCGACCGGCGCCGTCGGTGAGCCGCGCCTCGGCCAGCACGGTGCGGCGACCGCGGCGCAGCACCTGCCCGACGGCCCGCACCATCCCGGTGTCGACGGTGACCGCCCCCAGGAAGCGGACCGACAGGTCGAGGGTGGTGTAGGTCTCGCCGGCCGCCATCGTGGTGTGCACCGAGCACCCGCACGCGGTGTCGAGCAGCGCGGAGTGGACTCCGCCGTGGACGGTGCCCAGCGGGTTGTAGTGCCGCTCCTCGGGCAGCAGGGACACCGCGACGGAGCCCTCCCCGAGGATCTCGAGGTCCACCATCCCCAGCGTCGCGGAGATCGGGGGCGCCGGGGCGATGCCGTCGACCACCGCCCGCAGCTGCTCGAGGCCGGTCGTCCGGGCGGGGTCCTGCGTCTGCGTCATGGACCCAGCCAAGGGCTCCGAGGCTCGGTCTGTCAACCAGACGCAGCTAGGCTGTCCCGATGGAGACCCGGTCCGACGTCGGAGCACGACCGGCCGCGCTCGCGTGGTCCACCGAGAACTGCCAGGTCGAGCGGGCGATGGACGTCCTCGGGGGTCGGGCCACGCTGCTCGTGCTGCGCGAGGTCGTCAACGGGATCCGCCGCTTCGACGACATGCAGGCCCACGCCGGCATCTCGCGGCAGGTCCTGACCGACCGGCTGGCGCTGCTGGTGGAGCACGACGTGCTGCGCCGGGTGCCCTACCGCGACGCCGGGCGTCGCGAGCGCCACGAGTACCGGCTCACGGCCAAGGGGTTCGAGCTGTACCCGGTCCTGGCGGCGCTGGCCTCCTGGGGCGCCCGCTGGTACGCCGACCCCGAGGGCGCCGCCGTGGAGCTGGCCCACCGCGGCTGCGACGCCGGGGTCGAGGCGGTCCTCACCTGCGCCGACGGACACCGCGTGCACGACCCCCGTGACGTGGTGACCCGCCCGGGACCGGGCGCGAGGAGACGGTCGTGATCGGCGACCGCTGGGGCGTCACGGACGCCGAGGTGGCTCGTCGGTACCCCTGCGACGACCTCGCGGGCACCGACCGCCCGGCGCTCGAGGCCTGGCGGGGCGTGGACGTCGCCGCGCCGCCCGACGTGCTGTGGCCCTGGGTGGGCCAGGTCCGCGTGGCGCCGTACTCCTACGACTGGGTGGACAACCTCGGCCGGCGCTCGCCCCGGCGCCTGCTGGACCTGCCGGAGCCCGTCGTCGGCGAGCCGTTCACCCGCGCCCTGGGGCGCGACCAGGGCGAGGTGCTCCACGTGGAGCCCGGGGTCGGCCTGACCGGCCGGATCCTCGGCGCCCTCCTGTCGTACGTCGTGGCGCCGGGCGCGAGCCCCGCGACCAGCCGTCTGCTGCTCAAGATCGTCATGCCCCGCGGCCGGGCGGTCGCCCGCGTGGTCAGCGTCGGCGACCTGGTGATGGCCCGCAAGCAGCTGCTGACCCTGGCGGCGCTCGCCGCGGCGAGCGCCGCCGAGGCCGACCGGGGCTAGCCGGGGGCCGGCCCACCCTCGATCGCACCGCACCGCACCGGACCGGACCGGCGTCAGGCCCGGGCCGACTCCTGTGCCGCCGCCAGGGGGTCCCCTGCGCGGTCGCCCTCGTAGGCGGCGACGTCGAGGATCCCCTCGCGCCGCGCCACGATGGTCGGCACGAGCGCCTGGCCGGCGACGTTCGTCATGGTCCGCATCATGTCCAGGACCGGGTCGATGGCCAGGAGCAGGCCCACCCCCTCCAGGGGCAGGCCCAGCGTGCTGAGGGTCAGCGTCAGCATGACCACGGCGCCGGTGAGGCCGGCGGTGGCCGCCGACCCGATGACCGAGACGAACGCGATGAGCAGGTAGTCCGTCAGGCCGAGCTCGATGCCGAAGAACTGCGCCACGAAGATCGCGGCCAGCGCGGGGTAGACCGCCGCGCACCCGTCCATCTTGGTCGTGGCACCCAGGGGCACCGCGAAGGAGGCGTACTCCTGCGGGACGCCGAGGTTGCGGGTCGTGACGTACTGGGTCACCGGCATCGTGCCCACCGAGCTGCGGGAGACGAACGCGAGCTGCAGGGCCGGCCAGGCGCCGGAGAAGAACTTGACGGGGCTCAGGCCGTGCAGGCGCAGGATCACCGGGTAGACCACCAGCAGCACGAGGGCGCAGCCGACGTAGACGTCGACGGTGAACACCGCGAGCGGGCCCAGCAGGTCCCAGCCGTAGGTCGCGACCGCGGCGCCGATGAGCCCCAGCGTGCCGAGGGGGGAGAGGCGGATGATCCACCACAGCACCGTCTGCACGACCGCGAGGGCGGACTCCGCGAAGGCGAGGAAGGGCGCGGCCTTGTCGCCGGTCTTCAGCACCGCGGCGCCGACGAGCAGCGCGAGCACGACGATCTGCAGCACGTTGAAGTCGAGGACGACCTCGCCGGCCTCGCCGCTGGACCCGGTCAGGCCGAGCACGTTGACCGGCACGAGGCCCGTGAGGAAGTCGGTCCACGACCCGGTGCTGTCGGGCGTCGCGGCCGAGCCGGCGTCGACGCTGGTGCGCAGGCCGGGGTCGGTGAGCAGGCCCAGCCCGATGCCGATGACCACGGAGATCAGCGCGGTGATCGCGAACCACAGCAGGGTCTGCAGGGCCAGGCGCATCGCGTTGGAGACCTCGCGGAGCCGCGCGATGCTCACGACGACGGCGAGGAAGACGAGGGGGACGACGATCGTGCGCAGCAGCTGCACGAAGGTGCCGCCGACGGTGTCGAGCGTGGTCGTCAGCCAGGTCGCGTCGGTGCTGCGGGCGACGTAGCCGAGGACGCCGCCGAGGACCAGGGCGCCGAGGATCTGCGCCCAGAACGGCGGCAGCGACAGGCGCCGACCGGCGGCGGGGGTGGTGGACGTGCGGGACATGGCGTCGTTCCTCCGAGAGGGATCGGGCGAGCGCCCGGGTCCGGGCGGGCGGCCGGGACGGCGAGCGATGCTGCCATCCCGGTGACCTGGACGGAACCCGGTGGACCGGCAGGCGATTCCGTCACCCGCGTCACACCGGGCCTGGCGCGTCGAGGGGTGGCGGGGCGAGACTCGGCCGGTGAGCGGGGAGCGGACCACCTGGTCGACCCGCCCGGTGACGCCGGAGCGGTTCGACGACTTCGCCGACGTCGTGAACCCGCGGCGCCGCGCCACCCACTGCTGGTGCCTGTCGCACCGGCTGCGGGCGCGCGACATCGAGGAGCTGGGCGGCGGCGACCGCGAGCGGGCGGCCCGGGCGCTGTGCGGGCGCTCCCGCCCACCGGGCGTGGTCACCTACCGCGACGACCTCCCCGTCGGGTGGTGCAGCATCAGCCCGCGCGCCGAGATCCCGCGCCTGGTCGCGTCACGGCTGATGCCCCCGGTCGACGACGTGGCGGTCTGGAGCATCGTCTGCGTCCTCGTGCGGCCCGGCCACCGGCGCGCCGGGGTCACCGCCCACCTGCTGGAGGGGGCGGTGGCCTGGGCCGCCTCCTGCGGCGCCCCCGCCGTCGAGGCGCACCCGGTCGACACCGCGGGCGAGCGTATGGACCTGACGATGGCGTTCGTCAGCACCCGCACGATGTTCGAGCGGGCGGGCTTCGCGGTCGTCGGCACCACCGCCGCGGTCGCCGGGGGCCGGCCGCGACTCGTGATGCGCCGGACGCTGTGAGCGCGCTCCGCGCCGTCCGCCCCCGCGAGTGCGCGGCGCGGAGGTGATCCCGGGCACTACAGTGCTCGTGCAAGTGCCGTCAGCAGTCCTGCGCCGCGACGGACGGGACCGTTCCGGCACGAAGGAGACACACGTGGGGCTCTGGCCGACGTACGCGCACGACGAGGCGTCCGACGCGCTGCCCAAGGCTCCCACCGGGATCTCGGGCTTCGACGACATCACCTTCGGCGGCCTGCCCCGCGGCCGCGCCACGGTGGTCACCGGTGCGGCCGGCGCCGGCAAGTCGATGTTCGCGGTGGAGTTCCTGGCCCGCGGCGTGCTGGACCACGACGAGCCCGGCGTCCTGCTGTCGTTCGAGGAGTCCTCCGAGGAGCTCGTCGCCAACGCCGGCTCGCTCGGCTTCGACCTCGACGCCATGTGCGCGGACGGTGCGCTGGTCGTGGACTCGGCGGTCGGGCAGACCGACGACCTCCTGCAGAGCGGCCAGTTCGACCTCGAGGGCCTCTTCCTGCGCCTCAAGGCCTCCATCGAGGCGGTCGGCGCCCGCCGGGTGGTGCTGGACACCGTGGAGACGCTGTTCGCGACGCTGCCCGACGAGATCGCCGTGAGGCGGGAGTTCGGGCGTCTGCTGCGCTGGCTGAAGGGCCAGGACCTCACCGTCGTCGTCACCGCGGAGAAGGGGGAGAGGCGGCTGACCCGCCACGGCGTCGAGGAGTACGTGTCCGACTGCGTGGTGGTCCTGGACCACCGGATCGACGACGAGGTGGCGACCCGCCGGATGCGGGTCGCGAAGTACCGCGGGTCGCAGCACGGGACCAACGAGTTCCCCTTCCTCATCACCGGCCGCGGTCTCGTGGTCATGCCGCTGCACCAGGTCGACCCGGAGGCGGTGAGCGACGAGCGGATCGGCCTGGGGATCCCGGCGCTCGACGAGATGCTCGGAGGCGGGGTGTTCCGAGGCTCGACGACGATGATCAGCGGGTCCGCCGGCACCGGCAAGACCACGATCGCGGTCACCGCGGCGGACGCGGCGTGCACCCGCGGCGAGCGCGCGCTCTTCCTGTCGCTGGAGGAGCCTGCCGGTCAGATCCTGCGCAACATGCGCTCGGTCGGCGTCGACCTCGACCGCTGGCGCACCGAGGGCCTCCTGCGCGTGGAGCACCTGCGCCCGGCGACGATGGGCCTGGAGGAGCACCTGGCCGCCCTGCACCTCATGCTCGACGAGCACCGGCCCGACGTCGTGGTCATCGACGCCGTGGGCAGCCTCAACCGCGGGGTCGCCGCCGGGGCGAGCGCCTCCGTGGTGGCCCGCGACATCGCGCTCCTGCGCTCGCGCGGGGTGACCGCGGTGCTCACCGCGCTGACCGACGAGGCCGGTGTCGAGATCACGGAGGTCTCGGCCTCCTCGCTCGTGGACGCCTGGCTCCTGCTCCGCAACGTCGAGGCCGACGGTGAGCGCAACAGGCTGCTGTACGCCATCAAGAACCGCGGCTCGGCGCACTCCAACCAGGTGCGCGAGTTCCTGCTGACCGAGCACGGGCCCGAGCTGGTCGACGTCTTCGTCGGCCCCGACGGCGTCGTCACCGGGTCGCGCCGCGAGCTGCAGGAGGAGGAGGAGCGACGCCGCGAGCGCGCGAGGCGGGCAGAGCACGCCCGCCTCGACGCCGAGCTGGAGCGCCGCCGGGCCGAGGTCGAGGCCCAGGTCGCGTCGCTGCGCCGCCAGCTCGAGGCCGAGGTCGCCGCCGTCGCGGCCCGCGCCGACACCGAGGCCGCCTCCGCGGTCGCGGTGGCCCGGGACCGCGCCGCCGCCGCGCGCCGCCGCAGCGGGGACGGCACGTCGTGAGCGGGCCCGAGACCGAGGGATCGGCCCGCGCCCCGGACGCCGGATTCTTCCGCCTGCGCCTGTACGTCGCGGGCCAGACCCCCCGGTCCGCCCTCGCGCAGGCCAACCTCGCGCAGGTCTGCGAGTCCTACCTGCCCGGGCGCCACGAGATCGAGGTCGTCGACCTCCTCGACCAGCCCGACCGGGCCCGCACCGACGGCGTCCTGGTCATCCCCACGCTCGTGCGCTGCCTGCCCGAACCCGTGCGCAAGGTCGTGGGTGACCTCTCCGACACCACCCGGCTGCTGGCGGGGCTCGAGGTGAGCGGGGTCGGCGGCCTCGGGGACGTCGCCTCGTGACCTCCGGGGAGGGCGAGGAGCTCGACCGGCTGCGTCAGCGGCTGAGCGAGCTGGAGGACGCCCTGGCCGCCGTGGCCGACGGCCAGGTCGACGGGTTGGTCGTCGGCGCCCCGGGGCGTGAGCGGGTGGTGTCGGTCTCGGGGGTCGACCTGCCCTACCGGGTGATGGTCGAGCGGCTCGGGGACGGTGCGGCGACGCTCGGCCGTGACGGGACCATCCTGGTCGCCAACCCGGCGTTCGCACGGCTGGTGGGCGTGGAGGCCGCGTCGCTGCGCGGCTGGCCGCTGACCGGGTTCGTGCCACCCGAGGGGGCTCCCGCGGTCCTGGAGCTCCTCGAGGTGGGCGTCGGCGAGGTGCGTCGCTCGGAGGTCGACCTGCGGGTGGCCGACACGACCAACCACGTGCTGATGTCGACCACGGGCATCCGGGTCGGCGCCGAGGTCGTCGTGTGCTGCGCCGTCGCCGACGTCACCGAGCACCGCCGGGTCGTGGCCCAGCTCGAGTCCGAGCGGCGCCTGGCGGCGCAGCGCGACCTGCGCATGCGCACCGCCCTCGAGGTCAACGACACCATCGTCCAGGGTCTCGTGACCGCCGAGATGACCCTCGACATGGGTCAGCTCGAGCGGGCGAGGCAGCTGCTGGCGGCGACCTCCACCCGGGCGCGGGACCTGATCGGGGAGCTCACGGGGGACGTGAGGCCGGGCATGCTGCGCCGGGTCGGCCCCGCGACCATCGACGACGAGGAGGACGCCTCATGACCTGCCGGGTGGTCGTGGTCGACGACGCCGAGGACCTCCGCGAGATGGTCGCCATGGTGCTCACCCTGCGCGGGGGAGGGCGGTTCGAGGTGGTGGGCGAGGCGGGCGACGGCGCCGAGGCGGTCACGATCGCGGAGCGCGAGAAGCCCGACCTGGTGCTCATGGACATCGCCATGCCGGTGATGGACGGCCTGGAGGCCGTGCCCCTGGTCCGCGGGGTCGCACCCGGTTCCACCATCGTGATGCTCTCGGGCTTCCCGGCACGGACCGCCGAAGCGGGTGCCCTCGAGGCGGGCGCGCACGCCTACCTGGAGAAGGGCGGGCGTCTGGCCGCCACCCTGGTGCCGTCGCTGACCGAGATCATGGCCGCCCGCGGCGCCTGAGGAGCGTCCTCCCCGCCGGGCATGACGACACAGCGCCCGACCGGAGGGGGGAGAACCGGCCGGACGCCGTGGGAGACCGACCGGAGTCTGGCCCACCCCGAGGCGGAACACCCGGGTCGCGGTTCCAATGGTATGGAACCAGACGTTATCTGTCCAAGGGGCCCGGAGATCCGATCGTCTGGCATAGTCCCGTGCAGCGGCCGGAGCGAGGGGGGAGTGCGTGGACGACGTCCGACGTCTCGGCGCGCGCACACGGTCGGCGGTCTTCGCCCCCATCGGGGACGTGGGTCGTGCGGCCGGGGTCGAGCGACGGCTGGCCGAGGCGATCCGCTCGGGGATCCTCACCGACGGTGAGCGCCTGCCGAGCGAGTCCGACCTCGCCACCCGTCTCGGCGTCGCGACCGTCACCGCCCGGGAGGCCCTCGTCGGCCTGCGCTCGCGCGGCCTGGTCACCACCGTGCGCGGACGCGGCGGGGGGTCGTTCGTCGTCGGCCCGCGCCACGACGACGACGCCGAGCTGCGACGCTGGCTGGGGTCGATGACCCGCGTCGAGCTGGTCGACCGGGGCACCCTCTACTCCGCGAACCTGGCCGGGTGCGCGGAGCTCGCCGCCGAGCGGGCCGTGCCGGACGACGTGCGCGAGCTGCGTGCGGTCCTGGCCACGGTCGACGACGACCCCGGTGGGCGCGCCCCCGTCGACGTCGGCGCCTGGCGCCACGTCGACATCGAGCTCCACCTCGCGCTGGCCGCCCTCACCGCCTCGGCCCGCCTCTCCCGGGCCATGATGCGGCTGGAGGCCGACTTCGGCGTGCTGCTCCGCCTGCCGTTCGGCTCGGACGCGCACCGCACCCGGGTCCGCCGGCACCAGGTCG
Source organism: Nocardioides lentus (assembly GCF_039529515.1). NCBI lineage: Bacteria > Bacillati > Actinomycetota > Actinomycetes > Propionibacteriales > Nocardioidaceae > Nocardioides > Nocardioides lentus. The sequence continues at coordinate 27,868 of NZ_BAAAMY010000002.1, read as the reverse complement.
CGGTCGTCGACGCCGTCGAGACCGGGGACGCCGAGGCGGCGCGGGCGAGGATCCGCCGACGGGTGCGTGAGGCTCTGGAGGACCTCGCCGAGCTCGGCGCCGCAGTATCCTGACCCGCATGCCGCCCGCGCCCGTCCCCCCGGACGCCCGTCCGGAGCACTGCGTGCGCGCCGTCGAGGACCTCCTCGGCTCCCTCGCGACCCAGCTGGCCTCGGCGAGCGCCGTCGTCGCCGCGGAGCTCCCGCGCGACGACGGCGTGGCGCCGACGGCCCAGGAGGTCCTCACGGTGGCTCAGGCGCCGACGCGCGAGGTGCTCGACGACCCCCGCGTCCTCGGCGCCGGCTTCGTGGCGCACCCCGACCTCGCCGTCGACGCGACGTACCTGCTGGCCTGGTGGCAGGGCGAGCAGCGCGACCGCATCACCGAGTCGGCGGCCCTCTCGCGGTCCGTCGACTACCGCACGAAGGAGTGGTTCACCGCGCCCCTCGACTCCGGCGCCGCTCACGTCACGGGCCCCTACGTCGACTACGTGTGCACCGACGAGGTCGTCGTCACCGTGACCACCCCGGTCGTCGCGCCCGACCGGGTGCTCGGGGTCATGGGCGCCGACGTGCTGGCCGACACCGTCGAGCGCGAGCTCGGGGGCGTGTTCGCGGCGGCCGGGACCTGCCTGGTCAACGCCCGGGACAGGGTGGTGGTCGCCGGGCCGGCCCGCGTCTTCGCGGGTGACGCCCTCGGTCCGGAGGACCGGGAGGGGACGCGACTGCGGTGCGGCGACCTCCCGCTGTGGGTGGTCGTCTGCGCGTGGCCCGGCGGGCGCGAGCGGTCCTAGTCTGAGCGGCATGGCCGCCCACGTCGCCGACACCCACGAGATGATCCGCGTCCACGGGGCGCGGGAGAACAACCTCAAGGACGTCAGCCTCGAGCTGCCGAAGCGCCGGCTGACCGTGTTCACGGGGGTGTCGGGCTCGGGGAAGAGCTCGCTGGTGTTCGCCACCATCGCCGCCGAGTCCCAGCGGCTGATCAACGAGACCTACAGCGCCTTCCTGCAGGGATTCATGCCCACCGTGGCGCGCCCCGACGTCGACCTGCTCGACGGGCTGACCACGGCGATCATCGTCGACCAGGAGCGGATGGGGGCCAACCCCCGTTCGACGGTCGGCACCGCCACCGACGCCAACGCCATGCTGCGGATCCTCTTCAGCCGTGAGGGCGACCCGTACGTCGGGCCGCCGAACGCGTTCTCGTTCAACACGGCCTCGGTCTCCGCCAGCGGGGCGATCACCGTCGACCGCGGCGCCGAGAGGACCCGCGCCGAGAAGGTCACCTTCACCCGGGCCGGCGGGATGTGCCCGCGCTGCGAGGGCCGCGGCGCCGTCACCGACGTCGACCTCGGCGCGCTCTACGACGAGACCAAGTCGCTGAACGAGGGCGCGCTGACGATCCCGGGCTACTCGATGGACGGCTGGTACGGGCGGATCTTCCGCCAGTGCGGCTACTTCGACCCGGACAAGCCGATCCGCGACTACGGCACGCGGGAGCGCCACGACCTGCTGTACCGGGAACCCACGAAGATCAAGGTCGAGGGCATCAACCTCACCTACGCCGGGCTGGTGCCGTCGATCCAGAAGTCGTTCCTGTCCAAGGACCGCGAGGCGATGCAGCCCCACGTCCGGGCCTTCGTCGACCGGGCCGTCACCTTCACGACCTGCCCGGACTGCGACGGGACCCGGCTCAGCGAGGCGGCACGCTCCTCACGGATCGACGGCGTGAGCATCGCCGACGCCTGCGCCATGCAGATCAGCGACCTCGCGGTCTGGGTCCGGGGCCTGGACCGCCCGGCCGTCGGTCCACTGCTCGGCGCGCTGGGGGACACCCTGGACTCGTTCGTCGACATCGGGCTGGGCTACCTCAGCCTGGACCGGCCCGCCGGCACGCTGTCGGGCGGCGAGGCGCAGCGCACGAAGATGATCCGGCACCTCGGCTCGTCGCTGACCGACGTCACCTACGTCTTCGACGAGCCCACGATCGGGCTGCACCCGCACGACATCGACCGCATGAACGACCTGCTCCTCGCGCTGCGCGACAAGGGCAACACCGTCCTGGTCGTCGAGCACAAGCCGGAGACGATCGCGATCGCCGACCACGTGGTCGACCTCGGCCCCGGGGCCGGCTCGGCAGGCGGCGAGGTCGTCTTCGAGGGGACCCTCGAGCAGCTGCGCGGCGCGGACACCCTCACGGGCCGCCACCTCGACGACCGGGCCCGGCTCAAGGACACGGTGCGGGCGCCCACGGGCGTGGTCGAGGTGCGGGGGGCCGCCACCCACAACCTGCGCGACGTGGACGTCGACGTCCCGCTCGGGGTGCTGGTGGCGGTGACCGGGGTGGCGGGCTCCGGCAAGAGCTCGCTGGTCCACGGATCGCTGGCGCGGCGCGACGACGTGGTGGCGATCGACCAGGGCGCGATCAAGGGCTCCCGGCGCAGCAACCCCGCGACGTACACCGGTCTGCTGGAGCCGATCCGCAAGGCCTTCGCGAAGGCCAACGGGGTCAAGCCCGCCCTCTTCAGTGCGAACTCCGACGGCGCCTGCCCGGTCTGCAAGGGCTCCGGGGTGATCGAGACGGACCTGGCGACGATGGCCGGGACCGCCACGCCGTGCGAGGAGTGCGAGGGCAAGCGGTTCGAGGCGTCGGTGCTCGAGTACACCTTCGGCGGTCCCGAGGATCCCCGGGACATCAGCCAGGTGCTCGCGATGTCGGTCGCGGAGGCGGAGTCGTTCTTCGGCTCCGGCAGCGCGAAGGTCCTCGCCGCCCACCGGATCCTCTCGCGGCTGGTCGACGTCGGCCTCGGCTACGTGACCCTGGGCCAGCCCCTGACCACCCTGTCGGGCGGCGAGCGCCAGCGCCTCAAGCTCGCCGCGCAGATGGGGGACGCCGCCACGGGGGTGCTCGTGCTCGACGAGCCGACGACCGGCCTGCACCTCGCGGACGTGGAGAACCTCCTGGCGCTGCTGGACCGTCTGGTCGACGCGGGACGCTCCGTGGTCGTCATCGAGCACCACCAGGCGGTCATGGCGCACGCGGACTGGATCATCGACCTGGGGCCGGGAGCGGGTCACGACGGGGGCCTGGTGGTCTTCGAAGGCACCCCGGCCGCGCTGGTCGCCGACCGCTCGACCCTGACCGGCCAGCACCTCGCGGCGTACGTCGGTTCCCAGCCGCCCGCCTAGCGGCCGAACACCGTGTCCTGGGGCCCGCAGGGCCGCGGTCCGCGCCCGGCTCGCCAGCGTGCGGACCTGGGCGCGGGTGTAGCCGGCCTGGACCTGGCCGACCCAGGCGTACGTCCCCTGCATCCGCCGGTGGTGGTAGCCCGCGAAGACCTTCGCCCCGCCGGTGGTCGTCTCCTCGGCGCGCACCGAGACGATCTCGTCGGCGCAGCGCACCTGGGCGGCTGACCGGCCGCTGGTGGGCAGGGGCTCGCCAGGGAGGGCGAGGGGTCCGCAGGCGCGGCGCAGCGCGACAGCACCCGCATCGGTCAGGTGCGTCCCCGGCGGTCGATCGCCCGTGTGATCCGCGCTGCGTCGTCGCCGTACCAGCGCTCGGGCTCCTGGAGCCGTGGGCACCGGGCCGGCTCGGCCCCGGGGCCCGGGCGGGCGACCGACGGCGTGCTCGTGCCCGGGTCCGGGTCCGCGGAGGCCGACGGGGCCGCGCCCAGCGTGACGGCCGTGCAGACCGCGGCCACCGTGGCCAGGCCGAGCGCGCCGGCGAGGGCGGGGGAGCAGCGGGGACGGCGGCGCACGGGGCCTCCCGACCGAGTGGGTGTCCCCACCGTCGCACACGCTGTGACCGGGATCACGAGGAAGGCAGTCCGGCGTGGCGCCCGCCGCCGGCTAGCGCCCGCGGGCGTCCAGGCCGCGGGTCACCGGGCAGCGCCCGTCGAGGTGGCCGCAGGCCACGGGGTCGCAGAGCCGGCAGCCGCGCACGGCGTCGTCCGTCGACGTCGCCAGCGGCTCCAGCAGCTGCTCGATCCCCGCCGCGAGGGCGACCCGCGCCGACGGCTCGAGCGGGGTCAGGAGCGCGACGAGGGCGTCGCGCCGGGCCTCGGCGACCCGTGCCGCGAGGCGTCCGCCCTCCTCGGTGAGGACGACGGCGCGGGTGCGACCGTCCGGCCCCGGTCCCCGTCGTACGACGCCGCGGCGCGCGAGACGGTCGACCAGGCGCGTCGCCCCCGGCTGGGAGAGGCCGAGGCCGTCGGCGAGGACCTGGATGCCGGCGCTGGGCAGGGAGCTGGCGAGCAGGTTGACGGCGGCCGCCTCCACGGGGGCCAGCCCGGTCGCGTCCGCCACGGCGTCCTGGGTCGCGTCGGTGGCCCGCACGGCGAGGGCGCCCAGGAGGTTGGCGGTCCGGACCTCTTGCGCACGGGGAAGCATGCGGCGATCATATGTTCATGGACGCCCGCCTCGCCGCCATCGCCCTCGGCGTGGCGCTGCTGACGGCCTGCGCCCCGGTCGGGACGGGCGGGGCGGGGGAGTCGGGGTCCGAGCCGACGTCGGGCTCCCCGGCGCATGCGCCCTCGTCGATCCCGTCCGGGGCGACCGGAGGCGTCACGGCGTACGTCGGGCAGTCGTCGACGGACGCCGCGATGGGCCGCATGCAGGTCTACGTCGAGAACGGCACGGGCGCCGAGATCGATCCCGACGCGGTCCGCTACCTCGACCCGCGGTTGGGCGGTCCACGGCCGGGCGATCGGCTGCGCGCCATCCCGGCCGGCTCGGCGCGCGGCTACCTGGTCGCCCTCCCGCAGCGTCCGGCCTGCGGAGGTGGACGGGACGTCTCCGGCCGTGTCGTCCTCGACGTCGACGGGACGCGGACGTCGGTGCAGGTCGTGGATCCGACCGGCGTCGTGCGACGACACGTGGCGCTCCGCTGCGACGCCGCGGCGACGGACCGGCTCGCCACGATGCGGTGGCTCGCGCCCGAGGTCGACGGTCGGGGCGCGTCGGCGACGGCGTTCCTGGTGCTGGCGCTGCAGCCCACGGGGGAGTCGGGCCGGCTCCGGGTCGACCGCGTCAACGGCACCCCGGTGCTGGCGCCGGTCGGCTCCGACGTCTGGCGACCTGCCGTCGAGGTGGCGGGCACGGGCGCGCCGCGCGAGCTGCGGCTCCCGGTCCGACCGCGTCGGTGCGACCCGCACGCGTTCCAGGAGTCCGGTGGCGCGACCGCGATGCGGATGCGGCTCCACGTGGACGGGCGACCAGGCGAGATCGTGCTGCGCATGGACACCTCGGTCGCCGCGGCGGTGATCGACCACGCGTTGGACGTGTGCGGACTGGGCGGGCCGTGACGTGCAGACCGGGTGGGTGGCTCCCTCGGAGCCACCCACCCGGTGGTGTCCTGCGCCGGCGCCGGAGCGCCGGCCCCGCGTCAGTTCGTGCGGCTGCGCGAGTTGCTGCGGCGACGCCGGTTGCGCCGCCGGCGACGGCGCCGGCGACGGCCGTCGTCGGTCGACGTGCGGCGTCCCTCGGCGGACATGCGCGCCGGCTGGAGCGCGGAGAAGATGCTGGAGCGAGCCATGGTGACGGTCCTTTCGGTGCTGGTTCTCCGGGTGTGTCTCCCGACTGACCAGAACGATCCCGCCCCGTGATGAAGTCGTCGTGAGACGACCGTGAGGGCACTCTCACGTGACGTCGCTCGGCGTGTGGGGGCACCCGGAGCCGCGGTGCGCGTCACCATGGGCCTTGATGATCCGGGACCGCCTGCCCCGTGACCTCGGCCCGCTCGTGGACGTCCTCAGGCTCCTGGAGCACCCGGGGCCGGGCTGGAGCGACGCGCGACGCCGCTCCTGGCTCACCGCGGGGCCGCCCGACGTCGCCTGGGTCTTCGACCAGGCGCCGGTCTCGGTGACACCCACGGACAACGTGGCCGGCCAGGTCCGCCTACGCCGCCCGGCCCGCACGTCGTCGGGCGACGACCCGTGGCTGCTCGACCAGTTCGTCGTGCGACCCGGTGACCACGAGGTCGGCATCGCCCGGTTCCTGCTGCGCGAGGCCGTCCGCCACGTCACGGACCGCGACGGGCGACTCGTCGTCGACGTCGACAGCTGTCGCCTGTCGTCCACGGATCCGATGAGCCTGCTGGAGCGGCGGGGGTTCATCCGGCCGGACGGATCCGCCTACGCCCTGGGCCCTCTCGCACCACCCGACCGGAGTGCCGATAAGTGACATTATGTCACTAACTACGCTGAGGCCACTCCTCCAGGCACGTCTCCACGACCGGCCACCAGTGACGGGTCCGGGACGTGGTCACCGCTCGGCGTCCTCGGTCGCGTGCCTGACCACGTCCTCGACCAGCGACGCCGTCGTGCGGTCGCCGTCGAGCTCCAGGACGGGGCACGGCAGCGTCCGGAGCCACTGTCGGTGCCGTCGGAGGGTGCGCCCGTCGAAGTCGGGATTGTCATAACTGGCGGCCCAGGCCATGAACTCCTCGTGCGCCGCGTGCCGAGCGCCGCCGACCTCGATCTCGGGGCCGTAGCGCACGGCCTCGCGGGCCCGGAGCCTGTCCAGACGCGTGTGGGGCGGCAGGACCAGCAGGACGGCGAGGTCGAACGACGGGACCAGGGAGTCGCCCCACCCCATCACCGACCCGGACAGCACCCAGGAATCCCGACCCAGGAAGACCTCCGCCATGAGCCGCACCCGGTCGGCGGCATCGCGCTTGCGGGAGAAGGCGGGGCTCGTGGGGAGCCAGAAGTAGTCGTCCACGTCGGCGTGCGGCACGCGGAGCCGGTCGGCCAGGGATCGGCCCAGGGTCGTGGTCCCCGACCCGCTGGCCCCGGTGACCAGGACACGGTGTCGATCCATGGTCGGCCACCCTGCCAGACGCCTGCCAGACGGTCGCCGCGATCCGACGCCGCTGACCAGTCGGGGCGGACGCTCCCCCGGGGCTAGCCTGGTCCGCGATGTCGCCCACCGCCTGGTCCGTCGTTCGACAGACCACCTACGGCGTCCTCGCGGCCGTCGGGGCGGTCGGCACCGTGACCAACAACCTCGCCCACCGCGGCAGCGCCCTCGGGTTCCTCACGGACGCGACGGCTACGCCGGCCGCCCGGTCCGTGGCGATCGACCTCGCGGTCCTGGCCACGGCGTGCGTGGTGCTGGTGCTGGTCGAGTCCCGGCGGCTGGGGATCCGGCGGCCCTGGGTCTACCTCGTGCTGTGCGGCGTCGTCGCCGCCGCGTTCGCGATCCCGCTCTTCCTCCTCGTGCGCGAGCGTGCCCTCGAGCGACGGCGCCGCTCCGCGGTCCCCGGGGTGCCGGCGGGTGCGCCATGATCGCGGTCACCGCGTCGGGCAGCCTGCCGTCGCCGGCCCGATCGGAGGCACCGTGGCCACGCCGTTCCACCCCGACCTCGCGCGAGCTCGACTGATCCCCCGGTTCTCGCTCACCCCGGCGCTGGCGCGACTCGTGCGCCGACTCCCGAGCCGGACCGCGACGCCGCCGGCCACCGTGACCGTGCGGGAGGTGCGCCTGTCCCCCACCGTCACGGCCCGCCACCTGCGCCCGGCGGGCGTCGACGGGCCCGTCCCGACCCTGCTGTGGTTGCACGGCGGCGGGCACCTCGGGGGCAGGCCCGAGCAGGACGACGCGCAGAACATCACCTTCGTCGAGCAGCTGGGCATCGGGGTGGCTGCCCTGCGCTACCGTCTCGGCGCCGACGCGCCGCACCCCGCCTCCACCGACGACGCGTACGCCGGGCTCGTGGCCCTGCGCGACCGGGCCGACGAGCTCGGGGTCGACACGGCGCGCCTGGCGATCGGCGGCAGCAGCGCCGGCGGCGGCCTGGCCGCCGCGCTCGCCCTCCTCGCGCACGACCGGGGCGAGGTGCCCGTGGCGTTCCAGCTGCTCACCTATCCCATGCTCGACGACCGCACGGCCGCCCGCCGCGTCGACGACCGCCGGACCCGGATCTGGAGCGCCGGCAGCAACCGACTGGGCTGGTCCACCTACCTCGGGACCCAGCCGGGAAGCCCGGACGTCTCCCCGTACGCCGCTCCCGCACGACGCGAGGACCTGAGCGGTCTCCCGCCCGCCTGGATCGGCGTCGGCGACCTCGACCTGTTCCACGCCGAGGACCTCACCTACGCGCGACGTCTGCGGGAGGCCGGTGTCGACTGCGAGGTGACCGAGGTGCCGGGCGCGTTCCACGGCTTCGACGTCGTGTTCGCCACGGCCCCGGTCAGCCGAGGGTTCCGCGACGCCCAGGTGGCCGCGCTGCGCCGGGCCGGGATCGTGGCGCGCTGAGCACGCGGTGCGCCGGGCTCCGGTCCGGGCTCAGTCGGCCCAGGACTCGCGGCCGTCGCCGGTGATGGCGATCGGCTCGCCCCCGGTCACCTCGGGGGTCACGGCCGCCTCGACGAACCCGCGCACGCGGGCCAGCACCTCGCGGGCGCCGCGACCGGCGGGGCCGGCGTCGTACGCCTGGGTGTCGATGCCCGCCGCGCGGCCGAGGTCGACGGCGCGTGGCGCGTAGGTGTCCTGGGTGACCACGACGGCGCTCCGCACGCCGAACACGTCGGCGGCACGACGCATCGTGTGCCAGGTGCTGAACCCGGCGTAGTCGGTGAACACGTCCTGCGGCGGCACCCCGGCCGCCAGCGCCGCGTCGCGCATGGCGCCCGGCTCGTCGTAGCCGGCGGTGCCGTTGTCGCCGGAGACGAGCAGCGCGTCGACGACGCCGGCCTCGTGCAGCGCGACCGCCGCCGCGACCCGCTCGGCCACGACGTCCCCGAGCGAGCCGTCCTCGCGGACCAGCGAGCCCGGGACGATCGCGACCTGGGCGCGGACCAGCTCGCCCGGCTCCCCCACGACGGCCGCCTGGGTGCGCTGCACGACGACCACGTTGATCGCGACCACCGCCACGACCCCGAGGACCACCGCGACGCCGCCGGCCGTCAGCAGACGGCGGGACCACGGACTCATGCCGCCATGGTGGCAGGGCGCTCCTCGCCGGCCTGGACGGAGGACGGAGGGCGGAGGGCGGAGGGCGGAGGGCGGAGGGCGGAGTGTCAGGGACCCGTCAGGGGACCGGCCGCCGACGTCAGCGTCCCGTCGGGACGCGGCTCCGCGTCCCGGGTCCGGCCGCAGGCTGGACGGGTGCTCAGGTACGCCGACGTCGACGCCCTCGTCCGCTCCACCCGCTCCGCGCTGCAGCGGTGCCTGCGGGCCGTCCTCGACGGCGACGCCGACGCGGCGGGCGAGGTGCTCGAGACGGGTCCCGCCCGCCGGGCGCTGCGGACCGAGGCGGAGCTCACGCTGCGCTCACGGGCGTGGGTGCCGGCACCGCAGGTGCAGGAGGAGCTGCGCTTCGTGGCCGCGGTCGGCCACGTGGACGCGCTCCTCGACGACCTCGCCCGCCGGGTCGCGGACCCGCACGGCCCGCGCGCGCTACCGCCGTCCGAGGCCCTCGACGTCGCCGCGCTCCTCGACGCCGGCGACCGCCAGCTCGCGCAGGTGCTCGCGCTCGAGCCGGGAGGCGGGCGCCGCGCCCGGGGTGCGGCGACCGCCCTCTTCACCGTCGCCGACCACGGGTCCGCCCGCAGCTCGCCCACCGTCCGGTGCTGCGGCGACCTCGCCGTGGAGCTGCTGCGGGTCTCCCGCCTGGCCGCGGCCGTCGGGTGAGCCACGTCCCGACCGGGGCCCGCGACGGGACGGCGGCCTCGCCGACGCCACGCTCAGACGTGGCGAGGGTCGAGCACCCGCAGGCCCAGTCCGTCGTACGCCGAGGGGTCGTGGGTGGCGACCCCCGCGTCGTGCACCCGCGCCACGCAGGCGACCATCGCAACGCGGGTCGGCAGCCGCCGCCCGGCGGCGACCGCGGTCGCCACCAGCTCCCCGTAGCAGGAGGCGGCCTCGGTGGTGAACGGCAAGCAGACCGACAGGTCGGCCAGGAGGTCCGTGACGGCCGCCGCGAGGGTGCGGGTGCGCTCGTCGTCGCCCAGGAGCGCGACCCCGGCGAGGAGCTCGGCGCGGTTGACGACGGTGGTCACCGGCGACTCCTCGAGGGTCCGCACCCAGCGCACCACCGCCGGGTCCGCGCGCGGCCCGCGCAGCAGCTCGGCGACGACGTCGGTGTCGAGGACGATCACCGAGGGCCGAGGCGGGCCGCTCCCGCCGGGTCGTCGGGCAGGTCCGGGAGGTCCACTCCCCCGAGCTCGACGCCGACGGCCATCAGGCCGTCCACCCAGTCCAGGTCCACCCGGCGCTCGGCGTGCAGGGCGTCCATGAGGATGGCGCGGGCCTCGGCCTCCATGGACCGGCCGTTGGCCGCGGCCCGCATCCGCAGTCGCTGCTTCACGCCCTCGGGCAGGCGGCGCACGGTGATCGCGGACATGGCCGGACGGTAGTGGCACTCGGGGCCGGGCCGTAGGACCGGTCTAGCCCGCCGCTGGCCCGGGACCCCGGCCCGGAGCGACCCGGCGGGCTGACATCCTGGGCGGATGCCTGACGCCTCCTCGCTCGCGGCGTTCGTCGCCGGGCTGCCCAAGGTCGAGCTGCACGTGCACCACGTGGGGTCCGCCAGCCCCGCGACCGTCGCGGAGCTGGCCGCACGACACGCAGGCTCCACGGCCGTGCCCGCCGACCCCGCGCTGCTCGCCGACTACTTCACGTTCACCGACTTCGGGCACTTCATCGAGGTCTACCTGTCGGTGGTGGACCTGGTCCGCGACCCCGAGGACGTCGTCACCCTCACCTACGACATCGGCGTCGCGATGGCCGCACAGCAGGTGCGGTACGCCGAGCTGACCGTGACCCCCTGGACGTCGGTGCGCGCCGGGATCCCGGCCGCGGCGTTCTGCGAGGCCATCGAGGAGGCCCGCGCACGGGTGGCACGCGACACCGGGACGGAGCTGCGCTGGATCTTCGACATCCCCGGTGAGGCGGGCCTCCCGGCCGCCGAGGGCACCCTCGAGATCGCCCTCGCCCAGCGGCCCGACGGCCTCGTGGGGTTCGGTCTCGGCGGGCCGGAGGTCGGGGTGCCGCGACCCCAGTTCGCGCCCTACTTCGACGCGGCCCGCGCCGCCGGCCTGCACAGCGTGCCGCACGCCGGCGAGACCACCGGACCGCAGACCGTGCGCGACGCGATCGACCACCTCGGGGCGGAGCGGATCGGGCACGGCATCGCCGCCGCGCAGGACGCCGGGCTGATGGCGCTCCTCGTCGAGCGCGGCATCCCGCTCGAGGTCTCCCCCACCTCCAACCTGCGCACCGGTGCCGTCGCGTCGCTGGCCGACCACCCGCTGCCGACGCTCGTGGGCGCCGGCGTGGCGGTCTCGGTCAACTCCGACGACCCGCCGATGTTCGCGACCACGCTGAACCGCGAGTACGAGGTCGCCGCAGACCTGCTCGACCTCGACGCCGCCGGGGTCGCCGACCTGGCCCGCGCCGCGGTGCGGCAGTCGTTCGCCGCGCCCGAGGTCGCGACCGCGATCCTGGCCGAGATCGACGCGTACGCCGCGGGGCACGCCCGCGGTGACGGCTGAGGGCCGCGACCGATGGCGTACTTCACGGCGACCGGCCCCGACGCCTTCACCCCCACCGAGCACGTCGGCGGCGCGTGGGAGGTCAGCGAGCAGCACATCGCGCCCGCCCTGGGCCTCCTGGTCCGCGCCGTCGAGGCCGACCGCGACGCCCGGCGCGACGACGGGCTCGTGCTGGGACGGTGCTCCTTCGACATCCTCGGCACCGTGCCGATGGCCGAGGTCACCGTCGCCGTGCGCGTGCTGCGCCCCGGCCGGACCATCGAGCTGGTCGAGGCGAGCCTCGCGCACGCCGGTCGGGACGTGGTGGTGCTGCGCGCCTGGCTGACGCGTCCCGCCGACACCGCCGCCTGGGCCGGCGGCGCGCTGCCCCCGCTCCCCGGCCTCGCGGAGACCGAGCCGTTCGACGGCACCGGCACCTGGCCCGGCGGGTTCATCCGGTCGGTCGAGATCCGCCGACGCCTGCTGACCCAGGGCCGGGCCCAGTGCTGGGTCCGCAGCCACCACGACCTCGTCGCCGACCGGGCGACCGGACCGGTGGCGGCCACCCTGGGCCTCGTCGACGTCGCCAACGGCCTCGCCACCCGCGAGCCGCCGGGCACGCTCGCCTACCCCAACCTCGACCTGACCGCCCACCTGTTCGGCCCGACGCCCGCGGCCCGGGAGTGGGTCGGCTTCGACACCACCGTGACCTTCGGCGCCGGCGGCGTCGGACTCACCTCCACCGTCCTGCACGGCGCCGACGGGCCCTTCGGGACCGTGGCGCAGGTGCTCACGCTGCGCCCGGTCGGCGGCTGACCCGACCGGGGAGCCGGCCCGCGCCGGGGCCGGTGCCGGTTCCGGGGCCGGTGCCGGGACCGGTGAGGGAAGGCTCACCAGGCTGGACGCCTCCCCCGGGCGGGTGCACCCTCGCACCATGACCACCACGAGCCTGCCGATCGTCAGCACCTGCGGCACCACCGGGTGCTCCTACAACCACGACTCCGACTGCCACGCCGGGGCCATCACCGTCACGCAGGGCTGCGGCACCTACGTGGACGTCGCGGGTGAGGCCGGGATCGACACCCGGGCCCAGGTCGGCGCCTGCCACCGCAGCGAGTGCGTCCACAACACCGCCCTCGAGTGCGGCGCCGACAGCGTCGCCATCGGGCCCTCGGGCGGCGTCGCCGACTGCCTGACGTTCGCCACCGCCTGAGCCGGGGCGCCACGGCGCTGGAGGCGGCTCCCTAGGCTCGGAGGCATGGCTCCCCGCGCAGGCATCGTCGTCACCGGCACCGAGGTGCTCACCGGTCGTGTCAGCGACGCCAACGGCCCCTGGCTCGCCGAGGAGCTGCGGACCGCCGGGGTCGACGTGGGCCGGATCGTCGTCGTCGGCGACCGCCCCGACGACCTCGTCGCCGCCATCCGCTCCCTGGCCGACTGCGACCTGGTGATCACCAGCGGAGGCCTCGGTCCGACCGCCGACGACCTGACCACGCAGGTCGTCGCGGACCTGCGCGGTCGAGGGCTCCGGCTCGACGAGGAGCTCCACGACCGCGTGCGCACCCTCGTCGAGACCCTGTCCGCCCAGCGCGGCTGGGACGGCACCGGCGACGACATGGCGGCCGGGATCCGCAAGCAGGCCCTCGTGCCGGAGGGCGCCGCCTGGCTGGAGCCCGTCGGCACCGCCCCGGGCCTGGTGGTCCCCGGGGACGCCGACGGCCCCCCGGTGGTCGTGCTGCCCGGTCCCCCGCGCGAGCTGCAGCCGATGTGGGCCGACGCCGCGCGCCACCCGCTCGTCGCCCGGGCCCTGGCCGGGGCCACCGAGCTGCGCCAGTCGACGGTGCGCCTGTGGGGCCCGCCGGAGGCGGAGCTGGCCGGGATGCTGCGCCAGCTCGAGACCGAGCGCCCCGGCGCCCTCGACGACCTCGAGGTCACCACCTGCCTGCGCGACGGCGAGCTCGAGGTGGTCACCCGCCACGACCCCGCCGCCCAGCCCGCGGCCGACGCGCTCACCGCAGCCCTGACCGACCGCTTCGGCGGCGCGGTCTTCGCCCCCGACGGCCGCACGGTCGACGAGGTCGTCGCGGCCCTGCTCCTCGACGCCGGCGCCACGGTGGCGACCGCGGAGTCCTGCACCGCGGGGCTGCTCGCGGGCCGGCTCGCCGACCTCCCCGGCTCCTCGGCGTACCTCACCGGCGGCGTGGTCGCCTACGCGAACCAGGTCAAGACCGCCCAGGTCGGGGTGCCGGCCGAGACGATCGAGCGGGTCGGAGCGGTCAGCGAGGAGGTCGCCGTCGCGCTCGCGCGTGGCGTCCGCGAACGGCTCGGCACGACGTACGGCGTCGGCGTCACCGGGGTGGCCGGGCCCGGCGGCGGCACCGAGGAGAAGCCGGTGGGCCTGGTCCACGTCTGCGTCTCCGGGCCCGACGGCGACGTGCCCCGGCGCCTGAGGATCCACGGGGGCCGCGACCACGTGCGGCGTCGCACGGTCGTGACCTGCCTGCACCTGCTCCGCGAGGTCCTCAGCGGCGTCACGGACGCCACGAGCGGCGGCCCCGGCCGGTGACGCTCGACTACGACAACCGCACCGGCCGGCCCGTCGGGCGGGTGACCACCGCGCTGGGCCTGGTGCTCCCCGGCGTCCGGCGGGTCCGCGCCCGGGCCGAGGAGTACGCCGACACCTGGCACGCCCGCAACCTCGTCACCCTCGCCGCGACCGGGCCGCGCTGGGTCGTGCTGGGCGACTCGATGTCGCAGTCGGTCGGGGCGAGCTCCGTCGACGCCGGGTGGGTGGGCCAGCTCGCGTCGCGGCTCGGCACGGCGTGCCCGCCGATCCTCAACCTGTCGGCTACCGGCGCCCGCGCCGCCGACGTGCTCACCCAGCAGCTCGGCGTGCTGGCGCGCCTCGACGCCCGTGCCCCGCGGCGCGACCCGGCGCGCGACCTCGTCACCGTGATGGTCGGCTCCAACGACCTGTTCGCCGGGGCCCAGGTCCGGACGGCGCTGGCGGGCACCTTCGCGCGACTGCTCGACGAGCTGCCCGACGGCTCCGTCGTGACAACCCTCCCCCAGCCCGCGCGCGCCGCGCAGGAGGTCAACCGGCTCGTGGAGGCCGCCCGCGACGCCGGGCGGGTGCGCGTCGTCGACATGCGCACCGCCGGCCCCGACTCGTGGTCGGGCAAGCTCGCCGCCGACTTCTTCCACCCCAACGACGACGGCTACACCGGCATCGCCGACGCCTTCGAGCCCGTCGTCCGCCGCGTCCTCGGGTCCTGAGTGCGGCGTCCGCTCCCGCTGGTCTAGACCGCGCACGGCGTGTCGCTCAGGGGCCTAGGTCCCGGGCCCGGGGCCCCCTACGCTCGGCCTCCCGTCGGGGTGCGGAGTGCGTCCCGACCGAGATCGGGGGTACCTCGTCATGACCGTCCACCACCGTCGACGCAGAGCCGCGTCGCTGATCGCCGTCGCCGCCCTGGGGCTGTCCGGGCAGGCCGTCGCAGGGGGCCTCGGATCCCCCGCCACCGCCGCACCCGCCGAGGACTGCGCGTCGAGCGTCCCCGTCTCCGAGGTGACCGACGGCGAGTCCGTCACCGGCCTGACCGTCACCCGGGGCACCACGCCCGTGGGCTTCACCGGCGAGGTGCTCGGGGTCCTGGAGGACGGCATCGCCCCCGACGTCGACATGATCATGGCCGAGCTCGAGATGCCCGAGTTCGCCCGCACCGGCGGGATCTGGCAGGGCATGTCCGGCTCGCCGGTCTACGCCGCCGACGGCAGGCTGATCGGGGCCGTCGCCTACGGGCTGTCCTTCGGCGCGTCGCCCATCGCCGGGATCACGCCGTACGCCGAGATGGACGACCTGCTGGCCGCGGAGGCCCCCGCCGAGCGCATCGCCCTGCGCGGTGACGACGCCCGCGAGGTCGCCGACCGCGCCGACATCACCCCCGCGCAGGCCTCCCGCGGCTTCACGCCGCTGCCCCTCCCGTTGAGCGTCAGCGGCGTCGCCGCCGGCCGCCTCGCCCGCGTCCAGGCCGACGGACCGGAGTTCCTCCAGCGTGCCGCCGCCGGCGGCGGGACCGCGAGCGCCGCCGCGGCCGACGCGGACACGATCGTGGCGGGCGGCAACCTCGCCGCGTCGGCGGCCTACGGCGACGTCTCCTTCGCCGGGGTCGGCACCGCCACCTCGGTCTGCGAGGGCCGCGTGGTGGGCTTCGGCCACCCGATGGCCTTCCTCGGGACCACCACGATGGGCCTGCACCCGGCGAGCGCCCTCTTCGTGCAGCCCGAGTCCGTGGGCGCGCCGTTCAAGGTCGCCAACGTGGCCCCGCCCGTCGGCACCATCACCGACGACCGCACCACCGGCATCGCCGGCGCGTTCGGCCCGGTGCCGAGGGCCACCGACGTGACCTCGACCGTCACCTACGACGGGAGCTCCCGCACCGGCGGCACCGACGTCTTCGTCGAGGACTTCCTGCCCGACATCGCGCTCTACCAGACGCTGGTCAACCAGGACCGCGTGGTCGACGGACCGGCCCGCGGCTCCGAGCTGCTGACGTGGACCGTCACCGGCAGCGAGGGCGACGAGCCGTTCGAGCTGTCCTACACCGACCGCTGGAGCGGCCGCGACCTCGCGTTCGAGACCGCGATCTCGCTGGCGGAGACCGCCTACAGCCTCCGCGACATCGAGGGCGTCAGCATCGACTCGTTCACGACCGACGCCGACGTGGACGACGACCAGCGCACCCACACCCTCGACGCCGTGCAGCAGCGGCGCGACGGGCGGTGGCGCACGGTGACCCGCAAGGCTCCCGCCGTCGCCCGCGCCGGCGGCAACGTCGCCCTGCGCCTCGTCCTCGACGGCACGGCCGGCCGGAGGGTCATCCCCCTGGCCCCGGTCGCGGTGCCGAAGCGGGCCCGCGGACCGCTCGTGCTCTCGGTGCAGGGCGGTGACGGTGGCTGGAGCATGCTGTCCGGCTCGACCGTCGACGAGGTCCGCACGTCCCTCGACTCGCAGCTGCGGCACGACCAGCTGAGGGTCCAGCTCGGCACGCCCGACAAGGTCGACCGCGCGTACGGCGGGGACGACTTCTTCTTCCTCGGGTTCGAGCGCGGCGCGCGCCTGTCCTTCGTCCGCACCCGGACGACCGAGCCGCAGTCCCACGTGGTCAGCGGCACGCGCAACCTGCGGGTCCGCCTGCGCTGAGGCCACCCGCTGACCGCCGCCCGTGGGTCGGACCGCCTCGCGGTCCGGCCCACGGTCGCGTCCGGCCCCGTCCCGGCCCCGTCCCCCCGGCGCTACGGTCACCCGGTGGAGCTCGACGCCCGGACCCAGCGACGCCTCGTCGCGCTGGTGCAGGTGCTGGGCCTCGCCGTCTGGTTCTCCGCGACCGCGATCGCGCCCAGCCTGCGGGCCGAGTGGGACCTCACGGCGGCGTCCGCGGTCTGGCTGACCGCCTCGGTGCAGGTCGGCTTCGCGGCCGGGGCCGTGGTCTCGGCCGCGGCCGGGCTCTCCGACCGGTTCGCGCCCCAGCGGTTGCTCGCCGTCTGCGCGCTGGGCGCGGCCACGACCACGGTGCTGCTCGCGGTCCTCTCGCAGGGTCTGGGCTCCGCCGTCCCGCTGCGCACGCTGACCGGATTCTTCCTGGCCGGGATCTACCCGGTCGGGATGAAGCTCACGGCGTCCTGGGCGGCCCCGGCCGATCGCGGCCGGGCGTTCGGGGTGCTGATCGGCGCTCTCACGCTCGGCTCCGCCCTGCCCCACCTGATCGCCGGGCTGACGCCGGAGGACGGCGCCCTGCCGTGGCGGGCCGTGATGCTCGCCGCGGCGACGCTGGCCGGGACCGCCGCACTGGTCGCGGTGGTCGCCGTGCGGCCCGGTCCGGACCTGGCCCCCTCCGCCCGGCCCCGCCCGGGCCAGGCCCTGCAGGGGTTCACCGAGCGCGGACCGCGGCTGGTCAACCTCGGCTACTTCGGGCACATGTGGGAGCTCTACGCGCTCTGGACGTGGATCCCGGCCTACCTGGCCGCCAGTGCCGCCGGTCGCGGTGAGCCCGCCGGGACCATCAGCCTCGCGACCTTCGCGGTGGTCGGGGTCGCGGGGGTCGCCGGCGCGGTGCTCGGCGGACGGGCCGCGGACCGCTGGGGGCGTCCGGCCGCAGCGGTGACGGCGCTGGCGGTGTCGGGAGCGTGCTGCCTGCTCTCCCCGCTGGCGTACGCCGCGCCGGCGTGGCTGCTCGCGCTGTTCCTGGCCACGTGGGGGGCGTCGGTGATCGCCGACTCCGGGGTGTTCTCGACCGCCATGTCGGAGGTGGCCGACCAGCGCTACGTCGGCACGGCCCTGACCGTGCAGACGGCCGCGGGCTTCGCGCTCACCGTCGTGACGATCCAGCTCGTGCCGGTTCTCGCCGGGGTCGTCGGCTGGCAGTACGCCTTCTGGCTGCTGGCGCCCGGCCCGGTCGTCGGGGCCCTCGCGATGGCGCGGCTGCGCCGCGACGCACGCGCCCCGGCCGCCGGCGGAGCCGGCGGTCGGGGCGCGTGACGGTGCGGGTCGTGCGGGTCGTGCCGGGAGGAGTCAGGCGACCATGCCGTGGGGGTCGATGACGTACTTCGTGGCTGCGCCGGCGTCGAACTCCTGGTAGCCGCGCGGAGCGTCGTCGAGACCGATGGTCTTCGCGTTGACGGCCTTCGCCACGTGCGCCTTGTCGGCCAGGATCATGTTCATCAGCTGGCGGTTGTACTGCTTGACCGGGCACTGGCCGGTGACGAACGAGTGCGACTTCGCCCAGCCCAGACCGAGCTTGACCCCGATCTGGCCCTCCTTGGCGGCGTCGTCGACGGCGCCGGGGTCGCCGGTGACGTACAGGCCCGGGATGCCCAGCGAGGCGCCGGCTCGAGCCAGCGACATGATGTCGTTGAGCACCGTCGCCGGGGCCTCGGCCGCACCCTCGCCGTGACCGCGGGCCTCGAAGCCGACGGCGTCGACCGCGGCGTCGACCTCCGGCTCGCCGAGGATCTGCTCGACCATGTCGACCAGCGAGTTCCCGCTGGACAGGTCGACGGTCTCGCAGCCGAAGCTCCGCGCCTGCGCGAGCCGGTCGGCCTGCATGTCGCCGACGATCACCACGGACGCCCCGAGCAGCTGCGCGGCGTGCGCCGCGGCCAGGCCCACCGGCCCCGCGCCCGCGACGTACACGGTGGATCCGGTGGTCACGCCCGCGGTGTAGGCACCGTGGTAGCCCGTCGGGAAGATGTCGGAGAGCATCGTGAGGTCGAGGATCTTCTCCAGCGCCTGGTCCCGGTCGGGGAACTTCAGCAGGTTGAAGTCCGCGAACGGGATCATCACGTACTCCGCCTGGCCCCCGAGCCAGCCGCCCATGTCGACGTAGCCGTACGCCGCACCGGCGCGCGCCGGGTTCACGTTGAGGCAGATGCCGGTCTTGCCCTCGTTGCACATCCGGCAGCGGCCGCAGGCGATGTTGAACGGCACCGAGCAGATGTCACCGGGCTTGACGAACAGCACGTCGTCGCCGACCTCGACGACCTCGCCGGTGATCTCGTGCCCGAGGGTCTGCCCGACGGGGGCGGTGGTGCGGCCGCGGACCATGTGCTGGTCGGAGCCGCAGATGTTGGTGGTGACGAGCTTGAGGATCACGGCGTGGGGGGCGGCCTGCTTGATGCCCATCCCCTGCGCGACCTCCTTCGGGATCTCCAGCTTGGGGTAGTCCACCGTCTCGACGGCGACCTCCCCCGGGCCCTTGTAGACGACGATCCGGTTGCCTGACATGTCGTTCTCCCTCACCTCGGCTGCTGCCGCGCCGGTCTCGGACCACCGGAGTCACGCGGCGTGACCTGAGCCACCCCCCGACCCTGGCACACCGGTGGTTCAGCGGGAACCGGCCAGCAGCGCGCTCGCGCCGAGGAGCAGCGCGCCCAGGCTCACGAGCGCGAAGACGCCGACCCAGGCGAGGGCCGGAAGCGGGGTCAGCCGGGCCAGCACATCGGCGTCGGAGGTCCGGCCGCGACCCGCCCGGCGGCTGCGGGCGAGCTCGAGGACCGTGCGCGGCGCGGCCAGCAGCAGGAACATGGCCCCCGCGTGGGCGACGAACGACTGGAGCTCCCCGCTGCCCCACCACGACACCGCGAACACCCCGGCCCCGGCGACCAGCACCGCCCAGAGCCCGAAGAAGTTGCGGATCTGCAGCAGCAGGAGCGCCAGCAGGAGCAGCACCGTCCACAGCACCGCGACGGGCCGGCCCGCCGCGGTGCCCCAGGCCGCGGCGAGACCGACGAGGGCGGGCCCCGGGTAGCCCGCGGCGGCCGTGAGCACCATCCCGGGGCCGGTGGGCCGGCCGCGCGACAGCGTGAGCCCGGAGGTGTCGGAGTGGAGCCGGATCCCGGCCAGGCGGCGACCGGTGGCGAGCGCGGCCACGCCGTGGGCGCCCTCGTGGGCGATCGTGACCAGGTGGCGCGAGCGCGACCACAGGGCCGGGAGGGCCACGAGCGCGAGGGCGACGACGGCGGCGCCGAGCACCCAGGTCGGCTCCAGCGCGGGCTGCGTGGACGTGATCGACGTCCACACCTCGGCCCAGGGGTCGGTGTCCACGTTCGTAGTCTTCTGGACATGACCACACCCGCGCCCACGTACACGCTCAACGACGGCCACGAGATCCCCGCGCTGGGCCTCGGTTGCTACCAGCTCGACGGCGAGGAGGGGGTGACCGCGATGGTCGCGGCGCTCGAGGCCGGTTACCGGCTGCTGGACACCGCGGTGAACTACGGCAACGAGGGCGACGTCGGCGAGGCCGTGCGCCGCAGCGGGCTGCCGCGCGAGGAGGTGTTCCTCACCAGCAAGATCCCCGGGCGCCACCACGCCTACGACGAGGCCGTCGCGTCGGTCCGGGGCTCGCTGGAGACGCTGCGGACCGACTACCTCGACCTGCAGCTCATCCACTGGCCCAACCCGTCCGTCGGGCTCTTCGCCGAGGCGTGGCGCGCGCTGGTCGACCTGCAGGCGGAGGGTCTCGTCCGCTCGATCGGGGTCTCCAACTTCACCCCCGCCCACCTCGACCGCGTCGTCGAGGAGACCGGGGTGGTCCCGGCGGTCAACCAGGTCGAGCTGCACCCCTACTTCCCCCAGGAGCAGATGCGCGCCGAGCACGAGCGCCGCGGCATCCGCACCGAGTCGTGGAGCCCCCTGGGCAAGCGCCAGGCCCCGTACGGCGAGGCGCCGGTCGCGGACGCGGCGCGGACCCACGGCGTGACCCCCGGGCAGGTGATCCTGCGCTGGCAGGTCCAGCTCGGGGCCGTGCCGATCCCCAAGTCGGCCACGCCGAGCCGCCAGGTCGAGAACCTGGACGTCTTCGGGTTCACGCTCACCGACGACGAGGTGGCCGCCATCAGCGGCCTCGCCCGACCCGACGGGCGCCTGTTCGGCGGCGACCCGGAGGTGCACGAGGAGATGTAGGCGGGACCTCCTAGGCTCGCTGGCATGTCTCGTCTCCCCCGCACCGTGGCCGCCGTCTCGGGCGCCCTCCTGGCCCTGTCCCTCGCCGCCTGCGGCTCCGAGTCGGACTCCGGTTCCGACGAGGGCGCGTCCGCCGGGTCGAGCCCGTCCGCGGAGACCTCCTCCTCGGCTCCGGCGGAGGAGGATTCCGGCGACCCCGCGGGCGCCGACGCCGGGGCCTGCGAGTACGTCGCCGACGGCACCGAGCCCGCCAAGCCCAACGACCCGCCCCCGAGCGAGCCGACGGTGTCGGGCCAGGTGGCCGCGACGATCACGCTCGGCGGGAGCGAGGTGCCGATCACCCTTGACGCCGAGGGTGCGCCGTGCACGGTGAACTCGTTCGTCTCGCTCGCCGAGCAGGGCTACTACGACGACACCGAGTGCCACCGCGTCACCACCGAGGGCATCTTCGTCCTGCAGTGCGGCGACCCGACCGCCACCGGATCGGGGGGCCCGGGCTACTCCTTCGCCGACGAGGTCACCGGCGCGGAGCAGTACGGCCGCGGCACGCTGGCGATGGCCAACGCGGGTCCGGACACCAACGGCTCGCAGTTCTTCATCGTCTACGAGGACTCCTCCGCCTCGCTGGCCCCGGCCTACACCGTCTTCGGCTCGATCGCCCCCGACGACCTCGGTCCGGTCGACGAGATCGCGGAGGCCGGCGCGCAGGGCGGCGCCCCGGACGGTCCGCCGGTGGGCGACGCGACGATCGAGTCGGTCGTCGTTGACTGACGTGGGTGCCGGGGTCGGTGCCGGGGGCGCGGAGCCCGCGCGCGTCGACTTCCGCTGCGACGACCCGGAGGTCGACCCCTACCGGCTGCTGACCGCGACGGTGGTGCCACGCCCCATCGCGTGGGTGGGCACCGTCGGCGCCGACGGCGCCGGCAACCTCGCGCCCCACTCGTTCTACAGCGTGGCGTGCGCGAAGCCGCCGATCGTCAGCTTCACGTCCGTCGGACACAAGGACACCCTGCGCAACGTCCGGGCGACCGGCGAGTTCGTCGTCAACCTCGCCACCGCGGACCTGGTGCGCGCCGTCAACGACACCTCCGCGCCGTTCGACCCCGAGGTCGACGAGGCGGGCGCCACCGGCCTGACCCTGGTGCCGAGCACGACCGTGTCGGTGCCGCGGGTGGCCCGGTCGCCGGTCGCGCTCGAGTGCACGCTGCACTCCCTGCACGAGCTGGGCGACTCGGTGCTGGTGCTCGGCGACGTCCGCCTGGTGTCGGTCCACGCGTCGGCGCTCGTCGACGGCCACCCGTCGATGGCCGCCCTGCGGCCGCTGTCCCGGCTGGGGAGCGACGAGTGGGGGTGGCCGCCGGAGGTCTTCCACCTCTCCCGCCCGCGCAGCGCCGAGGACACCGGCACCCACGCCCCGCGTCCGACCGCCCCGGCGTCGGCGCGACCCGACGAGGAGGACGGCTCGTGACCGGCACCCACCGCAGCCTGACCCGGGAGGAGGCCGCCGCACGGGCCGACCTCCTGCGCGTCGAGACGTACCGGCTGCAGTGGGACCTCACCCGCGGCGACGAGGTCTTCGGTGCGACGACCTCGGTCCGCTTCCGCTCGGGCACCGGGCGCACGTTCCTCGACGTCCGCGCGGTCGAAGTGGCCGCGGCGACCCTGGACGGCGCGGCTCTCGACCCGGGCACGGTCGTCGACGGCCGGCTCCCGCTCGACCTCGCCGAGGGCGAGCACGAGCTGCGGCTCGCCGCGACGATGGCCTACCGCCACGACGGGGAGGGCCTGCACCGGGCCGTCGACCCGGCCGACGCCGCGGCGTACGTGTACCTGATGTGCTTCATGGACGCCGCGCCCACGGCGTGGGCCTGCTTCGACCAGCCCGACCTCAAGGCGCGGGTCGAGGTCGAGGTGCTCGCCCCCGTCGACTGGACCGTCCTCGGCAACGGCGCCGCCACCGCGCTCGGCGAGGGCCGCTGGCGCCTGGCGCCCACCGAGCCCCTCTCGACCTACCTCGTGACCCTCGCCGCCGGTCCGTGGCACGTGCTGCGCGCCGAGCACGACGGCATCGGGCTGGGGCTCTCGGCGCGCCGCAGCCTCGCCGCCGACCTCGACCGCGAGGCCGACGAGCTGTTCACGCTGACCCGGCAGAGCTTCGACGAGCTGCACCGCCTGTTCGGGATCCGCTACCCGTTCGGGCAGTACCACCAGGCCTTCGTCCCGGAGTTCAACGCCGGGGCCATGGAGAACGCCGGCTGCGTGCTGTTCCGCGACCCGATGGTCTTCACCAGCAGGGTCACGCGCGACGCCCGCATCGGCCGTGCGACGACCATCGCCCACGAGATGGCCCACCAGTGGTTCGGCAACCTCGTGACGCCGCGCTGGTGGGACGACCTGTGGCTCAACGAGTCCTTCGCCGAGTACGCCGGGACCCGGGTCGCCGCCGACGCCACGACGTACGCGGACGCGTGGACCAACGAGTCCTACGTGCGCCGCCAGTGGGGCCTGGTGGCCGACCGGCGCCCCACGACCCACCCGGTCGCCGGGGTGCCGGGCGTCGCCGCCCCCGACGCGGCCGCCGCGCTGGCCGACTTCGACGGCATCTCTTACGCCAAGGGCGCGGCGGTGCTGCGCCAGCTCGCCGGCCGCGACGACACCGTCTTCTGGCGCGGCGTCACCGACCACATGGAGCGCCACCGGTTCGGCAACGCGACGCTCGCCGACCTGGTCGGCTCCTGGGAGCGCGCCGGCGCGGGCGACCTGTCCGGCTTCGTCGAGGGCTGGCTGCGCACCGCCGGACCCGACACCCTGCGGCTCGACCGCGACGCGGGCGCGGTGCGCTGCACCCCCCACGACCCGCAGGCGGCACGCCGCAGCCACGCCCTCGCCGTGGCCACCGGCCCCGACTGGCGCACCGAGCGCCTCGTCGTCGAGGGCGAGACCACGCCGTACGCCGCCCCCGCCGGGGCGCCGGTCGTCCTGGACCCGGCCGAGGAGACGTGGGCGCTGGTCCTGCCCGACCCGGTGACCCTCGCGGCCCTGCCCCAGGTGCTGCCCGCCGCGCCACGACGCCTGCGCGCGTCGCTGTGGAACCAGCTGCGCAGCGCGGTGCACGAGGCCGCGGTCGACCCTGCGCTCGTGCTCGACGTGGTCGCCGCGAGCGTGCCCACCGAGGGCGACGAGGACGCGCTCGCCCGCGTCCTGCCGTGGGCCCTGCGGGCGGT
Organism: Nocardioides lentus; assembly: GCF_039529515.1. NCBI lineage: Bacteria > Bacillati > Actinomycetota > Actinomycetes > Propionibacteriales > Nocardioidaceae > Nocardioides > Nocardioides lentus. The sequence goes on along the minus strand of NZ_BAAAMY010000002.1, from coordinate 3,669 downwards.
CGTCCCCCACGCCGCCGACCCGGAGGCCGCGGCGCAGGTGGTGCACGAGGTCGCCCTCGAGCGCGCCCGGGCCGCCGACCCGGGCTCGTCGCTGCAGCTCGCCGCCGCCCAGTCGGGCGTCGCCGCGGCCGGGGACGTCGACCTCCTGCGCTCCTGGCTGACCGGCGTCCCGGTCGCCGACGGCCTCACCACCGACACCGACCTCCGCTGGCGGGTCCTGCGGCGCCTCGCCGTGCTGGGGGGGACCGACCTCGCCGAGCTCGACGCCGAGCTCGCCGCCCACCGCACCGCGCAGACCACGACCGAGCACGCGCGCGCCCGGGCGTCCCTGCCCGAGCCCGAGGCGAAGGCCTGGGCCTGGTCGCTGTTCACCGGCGGCACCGCCTCGTCGAGCTACGAGCTCGAGGCCGCCGGCCACGGGATGTGGCAGCACGACCAGGTCGAGCTCACCGAGCCGTACGCCGCCCGCTACCTGCGCGAGGCACCGGCGACGGCCTCGCTGCGCAGCGGCTGGATGCTGGCGCTCGCCGCCGGCGCCTTCTTCCCGGTCACCTCGCTGAGCCGCACCACGCTGGTCGGCGTCCGGGAGCTGGCGGCCTCGGCCGACCTCGACGCGGGCCTGCGCCGCCCGCTCCTCGACGCCGCCGACGACCTCGCCCGCGCCCTGGCGCTGCGCGAGGCCTTCCCGTCCACCCCGTCCACCCCGTCCACCGATCCGGCCCCGCCGGTGACCCCGTGAGCGCCCGCTCGCGCCGCCCGGGCCCGACCGTCCGGGTCCGGGTCACCGAGACCACCGACGACGGCGAGCGGCGGCGCGAGGACCGCGTCGCCACCGAGGAGCCGCTCGAGATCCGGCTCGCGTGGCCCGGCTCCCCCGCCTCGCGGGTGTGGGTGACCATGCGGACCCCGGGCCACGACTTCGAGCTCGCGGCCGGCTACCTGCTCCACGAGGGCCTGGTCGGGCCCGGCGACCTGCGGACCGTCGCGTACTGCACCGACGAGGACCTCTCCGACGAGGAGGAGTTCAACGTCGTGACCGTCACCCTCGAGCGTCCGCCGCGACGCGACCCGGGCCACCGCCACGTGGGGTCCAGCAGCGGCTCGTCGGCGTGCGGGGTCTGCGGCAAGGACAGCGTCTCCGACGTGCTCGACCTCGCGCGCGGCGAGCGTTGGGCCGGCCCCGCCGTCCACGCGGACCTCGTCCGCGCCCTGCCCGAGCGGCTGCGGCCCGCCCAGGCCGTCTTCGAGCGCACCGGCGGGGTCCACGCCGCCGGGCTGTTCACCGCCTCCGGCGAGCTCCTCGTCGCCCGCGAGGACGTGGGCCGCCACAACGCGGTCGACAAGGTCACCGGCGCACGCCTGCTCGCCGGGGCGCCCGTCTCCGACGCCTGCCTGGTGGTCAGCGGACGCGCCGGCTTCGAGCTCGTCCAGAAGGCCGTCGCGACCGGCACCGGCGCCCTCGCCGCGGTGGGCGTTCCGTCCAGCCTGTCGGTCCGTCTGGCCGCCGAGTCCGGGCTCGCGCTGTACGGCTGGGTGTCCGGCCGGCGCTGCGTGCGCTACGCCTGAGACCCGCCCCACGGGCCCCTCCGGCGTGGGCTGCGCCCCGGTGTCGGTGCCCGCTCCTAGGTTGATGGTGTGCGTCTCCTCCACACCTCCGACTGGCACCTGGGCCGCTCCTTCCACCGGGAGGGGCTGCTCGGGCACCAGGCGGCGTACGTCGACCACCTGCTCGAGGTGGTCGAGGCGGAGCAGGTCGACCTGGTGGTGGTCGCGGGCGACGTCTACGACCGCGCGCTGCCCCCCGTCGACGCCGTCGAGCTGGCCGACGAGGCCCTGGCCCGGCTCGCGGCGTCCCGCGCCCGCGTCGTCGTCAGCTCCGGCAACCACGACTCCGCGCGGCGCCTCGGCTTCTCGTCCCGCCTCATCGACGCCGCCGGGGTGCACCTGCGCACGCTGCCCACCGACGTCGGGCGCGCCGTCGTGGTGCCCGACGCCCACGGCGACGTGGTCGTCCACGCGCTGCCCTACCTCGACCCCGACGCGGTGCGCGAGCCGTGGGGCCTGTCGGTGCGCTCCCACGAGGCGGCGCTGGGGGCGGCGATGGGCCGGGTCCGCGCCGACCTGGCCACGAGGCCGGGGGCCCGGTCCGTCGTGCTGGCGCACGCCTTCGTCGCGGGTGGGCAGCCGAGCGAGTCCGAGCGCGACATCGCCGTCGGCGGGGTCTCGCGGGTGCCCACGACCGTCTTCGACGGCGTCGACTACGTCGCGCTGGGCCACCTCCACGGCCCTCACGTGCTCGACGAGCGGATGCGCTACTCCGGCTCCCCGCTGGCCTACTCGTTCTCCGAGAGCGCCCAGACGAAGGGCTCCTGGCTCGTGGACCTGGGCCCCACCGGCGTGACGGGCACGGTCTTCGTGCCCGCCCCCGTGCCCCGGCCGCTGGCCCGCCTGCGCGGCGAGCTGGCCGACCTGCTCCTCGACCCCGCCCTCGCGGGCCACGAGGACGCGTGGGTCGAGGTCACCCTCACCGACGCCGGCCCGCGACCCGCCGGCGCGATGCAGCGGCTGCGCCGCCGCTTCCCCCACGCCCTCGTGCTCGCCTTCGACTCCCCCGTCACCGCGACCGGCGCGCCGCGCGGCCCGGTGCCGGCCGGCCGGTCCGCGCACGACGTGACCCTCGACTTCGTGACCGCCGTGCGCGGCAGCGCCGCCAGCGCCGCCGAGGCCGCGCTCCTCGCCACCGCCTGCGACGCCTGCGGCGACGACACGACCGCCGACGGCGGCTCCGTGACCACCGGCGACGACGCGGCGGGCGACCTCGGGGAGTCGGCATGAGGGTGCACCGCCTCCGGGTCACGGCCTTCGGGCCGTTCGCCGGCACCGTCGAGGTCGACGGCGACGCGCTGGGCGCCGACGGGCTGTTCCTCCTGGCCGGCGACACCGGCGCCGGCAAGTCCAGCATCCTCGACGCGATCTGCTTCGCCCTGTACGGCGCCGTCCCCGGGCGACGCAACGAGGCCCGGGCGCTGCGCTCCGACCTCGCCGAGCCCGGAGCGGCGCCGGAGGTCGAGCTGGAGGTCAGCCTCGGCGCCCGGCGCTACCGCTTCCGCCGCTCGCCGGCCTGGGAGCGCCCCAAGAAGCGCGGCACCGGCACCACCACCCAGCAGTCCTCGGTGACGGTCCAGCGCCGGGACGGCGACGGGTGGACGCTCCTCACCTCGCGCCTCGACGAGGCCGGTGACCTGGTCGGCGGCCTGCTCGGCATGACCTGCACCCAGTTCTGCCAGGTCGTCATGCTCCCCCAGGGCGAGTTCGAGACCTTCCTCCACGCCCGCTCCGACGACCGCCAGCGGGTGCTCCAGCAGCTGTTCCGCACCGACCGCTACGCCCGCGTCGAGCAGTGGCTGGCCGAGCGGCGCCGCGTGACCCGGCGTCTCGCCGACCAGCGGAGCGAGGAGGCGGTGCGCGTGGCGCACCGGGTCGCCGAGGCCGCGGGCACCGGGGTGCCCGACGAGCTCGATGACCCCGACCGGGACACCGGTCCCGCGGCGCTCGCGGCGCTCGCGGCGCTCGCGGCGCGGGCGGGCGACCTGGGTGAGGCCGCGGCGACCGAGCACGCCGACGCCGTGGCCGCGGGCGCCGCCGACGACGCGGCCCTGGCGAGCGCCG
>NZ_BAAAMY010000001.1:642576-707049 GCF_039529515.1 Nocardioides lentus | reverse complement strand
CGCCGCCGGCGACCCGGAGCCGGGCGGGGCCGCGGACGGCGGCCGGGGACGCGGCGTGCTGCGCCGCCTGCGGCGTCGCGGGCCGAGAGATGGGTCACAGGACGACGGGGCTACCAGCCGGTAGGTTCCGGGCCATGCGTCCCGCCCGTGACTTCTTCGCCCCGCTCGCCGTCGGAGCCCCGCCGCCGCTGCGGGAGATCCCGGCCCGCCCGAGCCGCGCGATCCACTTCTTCGACCCGTCCAACGAGAAGATGGCCGGCAAGGTCCCCGGCATGGTCGGCACGGTCGACGTGCTGCTCGGCAACCTCGAGGACGCCGTCAAGGCCGCCAACAAGGAGGCCGCGCGCGAGGGCCTGGTGCGGATCGCCCGGGACACGGCCGGGCTGGGGGGCGAGGGTGCGGCCACCCAGCTGTGGACCCGCGTCAACGCGCTCGACTCGCCGTGGGTGCTCGACGACCTCACCCGCCTCGTCACCGCGGCGGGGGACCGGCTCGACGTGATCATGGTGCCGAAGGTGCAGGGCGCCGAGGACATCCACTACGTCGACCGGCTGCTCGCGCAGCTCGAGGCGAAGGCCGGGCTCGAGCGGCCGCTGATGGTCCACGCGATCCTCGAGACCGCCCGCGGCATGGCCAACGTCGAGGAGATCTGCGGCGCCAGCCCCCGCATGCAGGGCCTCTCCCTCGGCCCCGCCGACCTCGCCGCGGACCGCCGCATGAAGACCACCCGCGTCGGCGGCGGCCACCCCGGCTACCTCGTCCGCCAGGACCCGGCCGACGGCAGCGCGGAGGCGATCGCGGCGCCGCGGACGTCGTACCAGCAGGACCTGTGGCACTACACGATCGCCCGCATGGTCGACGCCTGCGCGATGCACGGCATCTCGGCCTACTACGGCCCCTTCGGCGACATCGCCGACACCGTGGCGTGCGAGGACCAGTTCCGCAACGCGTTCCTCCTCGGCTGCGTCGGTGCCTGGTCGCTGCACCCGAAGCAGGTCGAGATCGCCCACCGCGTGTTCAGCCCCAGCCCCGAGGACGTCGCCCACGCACGGCGGGTCGTGGCCGCCATGGGCGACGGCACCGGGGCGGTGATGCTCGACGGCAAGATGGAGGACGACGCCTCGCTGAAGCAGTGCCTGGTGATGGTCGAGCTGTCCGAGCAGCTCGCGGCCGCCGACCCGGCCCTGGCCGAGCGGTACGCCGCGGCGCAGGCCGAGCAGGAGGCCTCCGCGTGAGCACCCACGACGGCTTCACGCCGCTCCGCTCGGTCCTCTACATGCCGAGCTCCAACGCCCGCGCGCTGGAGAAGGCCAGGACGATCGACTGCGACGCGCTGATCCTCGACCTCGAGGACGCCGTGGCCCCGGACGCCAAGGCCGACGCCCGCCGGGCCGCCTGCGCGGCCGCGGCGTCCGGCGAGTACGGGCGGCGTGCGGTCACGATCCGCGTGAACGCCCTCGGGACCGAGTGGCACGACGCCGACCTCGCCGCGGCCGCCCAGGCCTGTCCCGCCGGGATCGTGGTGCCGAAGGTCTCCTCGGTCGAGGACGTGCACACCCTCGTGGCCGCCATGGAGGCCGCGGGCGCCCCGGAGCACACCAAGCTCTGGGCCATGATCGAGACCCCCGACGGCATCCTCGACGCCCGCGCGATCGCGCGTGCCTCCGAGCGGCTGACGGTCCTCGTGCTCGGCACCAACGACATCGTCAAGGAGCTGTACGCCGAGCACGTGCCGGGGCGCTGGAACATCCTGCCCTCGCTGCACCAGGTGCTGCTCGCCGCCCGCGCGGCGGGCGTCGAGGTGGTCGACGGCGTCTACAACGACGTCAAGGACACCGAGGGCTTCCTCGCCGAGTGCGAGCAGGGCCGCCGGATGGGCTTCGACGGGAAGACCCTGATCCACCCCGGCCAGGTCGAGGGCGCCAACCGCGCCTTCTCCCCCGACGACGACGCCGTCGCCGACGCCGAGGGCCTGATCGCGGCCTTCGACGAGGCCGGCTCCGGCGTGGCGACCTACCGCGGCCGCATGGTCGAGCAGCTCCACGTCGACTCGGCCCGCCGGACCCTCGCCATCGCCGAGGCCATCCGCGCCCTGGGGGCCTGAGGGTCGCCGGGCCTAGTCCAGCGGGCGCAGCTCGTCGGCGTAGGACACCGAGAACCGGCGCATGACGCCGTCGTCGGAGATCGAGTACTGGCCCATCCGCCACAGCGGCGGCGAGTAGGCGTGGATGGACACCGACCCGTCGACCGCCCCGATCATGCGGTGGATGTGGTCGGGACCGAAGGCGATGGTCTCGCCGACGCCGGCGACGTGCTCGGTCGGCGTGCCACCGAGCCGCGGACGCGACTCGGCCACGGCGCCCCGGGTCACGACGACCGCGCCGGAGGAGACGTCGTGGTCGTGCCACCCGGTGTCGTCGACGGTGTTCCAGCACAGCAGCCAGATGTCGACGTCGGTGTCGCGGTAGAGGGAGACGTAGTGGCGCCCGCCCGTGTCGTGGCGCGCGTGCTCGGCCCACAGCTCGGGGCGGGCGGCCAGGTCGAGCACGAGGTCGCGCAGCTCCTCGGGGCTGAGCGTGCGGTGCGGGATGTCCGGGAGCTCCTCGGCGGCCAGCACACAGCGCGGTCCGGGGGAAGTCGGAGCCAGGGTCATCGGTGTCCTCCGTTCGTCAGGTCGTTCGTGGGGTCGTGCAGGAGTCGGTGCGGGTTGACGGTGCTGACGGCACGGGCGAACGCCTCGCCCAGGCCGGGGTCGGTCGCGGGGTCGAACGGCACGGCGTACGGCCGGTCCGACCCCGCGACCAACGGATCGACGCCCACGACGCGGGCGACGGCGTCGACGGCGCGCGCGCCGTACGACGAGACCTCGTAGAACACCCCGGGGTCCACGGCCCCGAAGGCCCCGCCGCGCGCCGTCAGCCGCTCGTGGTGCAGCAGCGCGAGGCCGGCGAGACCGACGAAGGCGATCCTCAGCCCCGGCAGCAGCGAGCGGCCCACGGCGTGCCACGCGAACCACGCCGCCGCCTGCTGGGCCGGGTACGACGTGAGCGCGGGCCACCACCCCGGAACGACCGCGGACGAGCGGGCCGCGGGCCCCGGGTGCACCATCACCGGCAGCCCGGCGCCCTCGGCCACGGCCAGCCACGGGGCCAGGCGCTCCAGCGCCCAGGGGTCGGCCATCGCGGTCGCGGGGACCTGCAGACCGACCACGTCCGGGCGGGCGAGGGTGCGCGCGAGGCCGGCCAGGTCGGCCTCACCGAGCACCGGGGCGGCCCACCGCCGGTGGTGGGCGGCGAGGTCCGCCTCCGGCGCGTGCCAGGCCTCGACCAGCGCGTGGGCGTCGTCGGCGGGCAGGTGCTCGACGCCGAGCGGGCTCGACAGCGACAGCAGTGTCAGGCCGACGCCGTCGGCGCGGTCCTGCTTGGCGCGCAGCTCGACGTCGTGGTCGGCCGCGTCCACCTCGTACGGCGGCTCACCGTCGAGGTGCAGCGTCCAGCCGTCCAGGTACGGCGCCACCCGACGCCGCCGCAGGGCCTCGACGAGCGCGGCCGGCCACACGTGCTGGTGGCAGTCCACCCTCCCGGTCGCGTCCATCGAAGTAGAGTAACCATGTCGACTTTGTTGGCAAGTCAGGTGTCCACACCGGCGCGTCGGATGTCGATGAGGCCCCGCCCGGCAGGTCCGATCGCCCGCCCATCGGCGACCCGCCCGGTCAGAGGCGGCCCCAGCCCATCGCCCACGACCCGTCGTCGTCCGCGTCCTGGTCGGCGTCCGCGAGGAGGGCCGCGTCGGCGTACGACGTCAGGGACTCGGGGTCGTAGCCGGGACGCACCGGGTGCCCGAGAAGGCGGAGCTCGTCCTCCGACGGGGGCGAGTCGTCGTAGAAGCCCACCACCCGGCCCTCGCCGTCACGGTGGAGGACGAGGCGACCCGCGTCCACCAGTCGCTGCACGTGGTCGGCGGACAGGCCCGACGCCGCGCAGAAGTCGTCGACCCGGATCCACCCGCTGTGCGCCACTCGACCGCTCCCGACCCCGACCCGATCAGTCGGTGACGCCCTCGCTGGACAGGAAGTCCTCGGCGACGACGGCCGGATCCTCCCGGTCGAGCTGCACGCGGGCGAGGTAGGCGGTGAGGTTCTCGGTGGTCAGCGCCGCCGAGACCGCGTCGAGGGCCTCGGTGACCTCGGGGGTCGCCGCGTCGGAGCGGATCAGCGGCAGGATGTTCTGGACCGCGAACAGGTTCTCGGGGTCGTCGAGGACGACCCAGTCGTTCTCCACGATCGAGGAGTCGGTCGAGAAGACGCTGGCGACGTCGATGTCGCCCGCCTCCAGCGACTGCTTGACCAGGGGGCCGCTGGAGTCGAGGGGCTTGTACTCCTCGAACTCGAGGCCGTAGACGTCGCGCAGGCCCGGGACGCCCTCGGTGCGGTTCTCGTACTCCGGGCTCGCGCCGAGGACGAGCTGGTCGGCGACGGGCTCGAGGTCGGCCATCGACTCGAGGTCGTACTCCTCGGCGGTCTCCCGGGTGACCGTGAGGGTGTCCTTGTCCTCGGCGGTGGAGCGCTCGAGGGTCTCGCTGCCCTCCGGCAGCACGTCGGCCAGCGCCGCGTCGACCTGGTCGGAGGTGCGGACGTCCTCGGGCACGGGCTCGGGCGCCACGAGGTAGGCGAGCAGGGCGCCGTTGTACTCGGGGAGGAGGTCGATCGAGCCCTCCTCGAACGCCTGGAGGTAGACCTCGCGGGCGCCGATGTTGGGGCGGTACTCCACCTCGACCCCGGCGTCCTCCAGGGCCTGGCCGTACATCTGCATCAGCAGCTCGTTCTCGGGGAAGTTCGCCGACCCGACGGTGATCGAGCCGGCGTCGGTGCCACCTCCGCCCGAACCGAGCGGGTCGCCACCGCCGCCGGAGCCGCACGCGCCGAGGCCTCCGCTCGCGAGGAGGCCGAGCACCGCGATCCCGACGGCGGTGACGCGGGGCATCAGCCCAGCACGCCCTCGTCGGTGAGGAACTGCTCCGCCACGACGGAGGGGTCCTGCTGCTCGAGCTGGACCATTGCGAGGTACTCGGTGAGGTTCTCGGTGGTGAGGGCCTCGGAGACCGCGTTGAGGGCCTCCTCGGCCTCGTCGGTCAGCGCCTCGGACTGGATCAGCGGCACGATGTTCTGCGCCAGGTACAGGTTCTCCGGGTCCTCGAGGACGACCCAGTCGTTCTCGGTGATCGCCGAGTCGGTGGAGAAGATGTTGGCGACGTCGATGTCCCCGTTGGCCAGGGCCTCCTTGGTCAGCGGACCGCCGGCGTCGAGCGAGCGGAAGCTCTCGAACTCGACCCCGTAGACCTCCTGCAGGCCGACGAGGCCCTGGAAGCGCTCCTCGAACTCGGGCCCGGCGCCCACGACGAGCTGGTCGGCGACCGGCTCGAGGTCGGCGATGGACTCGAGGTCGAACTCCTCGGCGGTCTCCGGGGTGACCGTCAGGGTGTCCTTGTCCTCGGCCTCCGACTGCGGGAGGGTCTCGCTGCCCTCGGGCAGCACGTCCTGCAGGGCCTCGTAGACCTGCTCGGAGTCGGTGACGTCCTCGGGGACCAGGTCGGGCGCCAGCAGGTAGCTCAGCAGCGCGCCGTTGTACTCGGGCAGCAGGTCGATCTCGCCGTTCTCGAACGCCTCGAGGTAGACCTCGCGAGCGCCGATGTTGGGCTGGTACTGCACCTCGACGCCGGCGTCCTCGAGGGCCTGGCCGTACATCTGCATGAGCAGCTCGTTCTCGGGGAAGTTGGCCGAGCCGACGGTGATGGTGCCGGCGTCGCCGTCACCCCCGCCGCCCGACAGCGGGTCGCCCCCGCCGTCGGAGCCGCTGTCGTCGGAGCCGCAGGCGGCCAGGGCGCCCCCGGCGAGCAGCAGGCTCGCGGCGAGCAGGGTGGTGGTGCGGGTGGTACGACGCATGGTTCGTGACCTCTCGGGTGGGGATGGCTGACAAGGCTAGGTGGATCAACCGACGCCGGCGTCGGGCGTCCCGCCAGACGGCCCGGCCTCGGCGATCCGCCGCGACATGGCGAACTGCATGGCGCGGGACGGCTGACGGGTCGCGCGACCGTCGGCGCCGGGTGAGACGAGGACGCGCTGCAGCGCCGACCACAGGAGGTCGAGCAGCACCGCGAGGACGGCGACGAGCACCGAGCCGGCCACCACGCGCGGGTAGTCGCGCAGGGCGAGGCCGGAGAACAGGTAGGTGCCCAGGCCGCCCTGACCGACGTACGCGCCGATCGTCGCGGTCGCGACGACCTGGAGGGTGGCGTTGCGCAGCCCGCCGAGGATGATCGGCAGGGCCACGGGCAGCTCGACCTGGGTGACGATCTGCCGCTCCCGCAGGCCGATCCCCCGGGCGGCGTCGACCACGGCGGGGTCGACGGCCCGGATGCCGGCGTACGTCGTGGTGAGGATGGGCGGGACCGCGAGGGCCACCAGCGCCGCGATGACGGGCACCAGCCCGAGGCCCGCGACGGCCAGCACCAGGAACAGGATGCCCAGCGTCGGCACCGCGCGGGCGGCGTTGCCGGCGTTGATGGCAAAGAACGCGCCCTTGTTGGTGTGGCCGATGAGCAGGCCCAGCGGGAAGGCGATGATCGCGGCGACCAGCACGGCCGCGGCGGTGTAGCCGAGGTGCTCGACGATCCGGGTGCCGAAGCCGTTGGTCTCGAAGGTCCAGTTGGCGCCGTCGAGGAGGTAGGAGAAGAAGCTGCCGTCCATGTCAGGCCCCCTGCCGTGCGCGGGTCCAGGGGGTGACGGCCCGCTGCACGAGGACGATCACCAGGTCGGCGGCCACGGCGAGCAGCACCGAGAGCACCAGGCCGATGACGATGGGCGGCGGGTAGAAGCCGAGCTGGAAGCCGCGGGTGAACAGCTGGCCCAGCCCGCCGATGCCGACCAGCGCGGCGATGCTGGCCATCGACACCGACGCGACCGTGGCGACGCGCAGACCCGAGAGCACGACGGGCAGCGCGAGCGGGAGCTCGACGGTGAACCAGCGGCGCACCGGCTTGTAGCCCATCGCGGTGGCCGCCTGGACGATCGCCGGGTCGACCGAGCCGAGCCCGTCCGCGGTGGTGCGCACCAGCAGCGCGAGGCCGTAGATCGTGAGGGCGATGACGACGTTGTTGGGGTCGAGGATGTTGGTCTGCACGATGCCCGGGATCACGAGGATCAGCGCGAGCGAGGGGATCGTGTAGAGGATGCTCGACAGCGTCAGCAGCGGCACCCGCAGCCAGGCGAAGCGGACCACCAGGAAGCCGAGCGGGAGCGACAGCACGAACGCGATCACGACCGGGACGAGACCGATGTAGAGGTGGTCGCGCAGGGCCTCGAGCACCACCGAGCCGTTGATCTCGAGGTACTCGACGAGGTCGGAGAAGAACTCCACGCCTCAGCCCTCGGCGCCGGCCGTCGAGCGGCCGTGGCTGCGCAGGCGCTCGAGCTGGCGGGTGCGCAGGTGCTCGGCGACGACCGCGTGGCGCACCAGGCCGTCGACCCGGCCGCTCGCGTCGACGCGGACCGCGGCGCCCGCCGGCGAGAGGATCGCGAGGTCGGTGACGCGGCGCATCGTGTCGGAGGCGGTGAAGGTGCCCTCGGTGGGCAGCCGGCCGCCGGTGGAGCCGTCGCCGTCCCAGCCGAGCGCCCGGCCGTCGCCGTCGAGGGCCAGGCGCAGGCCCTCCACCACGGTGTCGGCGGGCTCGACCGGCAGGTGCTCGGCGGAGGAGAAGGACAGGCCCCGGTAGCCGCGGTCGCGCCCGACGAAGCCGGAGACGAAGTCGTTGCCGGGGTCGGCGAGCAGCTGGTCGGGCGGGCAGAACTGCTCGAGCCGGCCGCCCTCCGCGAAGACCGCGACGTGGTCGCCCAGCTTGATGGCCTCGTCGATGTCGTGGGTGACCATCACGATGGTCTTGCCGAGCTCGCCCTGCAGCCGCAGGAACTCCTGCTGCAGCCCGTCGCGGACGACGGGGTCGACCGCGGAGAAGGGCTCGTCCATGAGCATGACCGGCGGGTCGGCGGCGAGCGCGCGGGCGACGCCCACGCGCTGCTGCTGGCCACCGGAGAGCTGGACCGGGTAGCGGTCGGCGAGGTGGGGGGCGAGGCCGACGCGGTCGAGCAGCTCACGGGCCTGCTCGCGGGCCTTCTTGCGCGACGTCCCGGCGAGCACCGGCACGGTGGCGACGTTGTCGACGACCGTGCGGTGCGGGAAGAGGCCGGCGGCCTGGATCACGTAGCCGATCCCGCGGCGCAGCTCGGCGGGGTCGGTGTCGCCGACCGGCTTGCCGTCGATGCGGATCGTGCCCGAGGTCGGGTCGATCATGCGGTTGATCATCCGCAGCGACGTGGTCTTGCCGCAGCCGGACGGGCCGACCAGCACCGTGATCGCGCCGTCGGGGATCGTCAGGTTGAGGTGGTCGACGGCGGTGGTGCCGTCGGGGAACGTCTTGACGACGTCGTCGAACTCGATCACTGCCGTCTCTCCTCGCGTGCACCTTGCTGGGTCACCCGACGAGCGGTCAGCCCGGGCCGGACGAACCGAAATCAAACCACGGTTGTGGTCAATCTAGGCTCGCGCCATGTCCCAGGCCGGTCACGATCCCGCCTCGGCGCGCCCGGCGCACCCGGTCACCGCGCCCGGTCTGACGCCGCGCATGGTCGCGACCTTCGCCCACGGCCTGGCCCACAGCGACACCGTCACCGCCGTCGACCTGACGCTCGACGAGCAGGCGCTCGCGCCGGCCGCCGCCGGCCACGCCGGCCTGCGCGCCGCTCGCGTCGCCGGGGCGGTCTACGGACTGACCACGGGCGTCGGCGCGCTGCGCCACGTCGCGGTCGCCCGCGACGCCGGGGTCGACCTGCCCGGCACCCCCGCCCCGATGACGGACGACGTCGCGCCGGGCGGGATCGGCGTACGCCCGCACGGGACGCACACCCTGCGCCTGTGGCGCAGCCACGCGGCCGGGCTGGGGCCCGAGCTCGACGACGCGACCGCGCGGGCGACGATGCTGATCCGGCTCCACCAGCTGCTCAAGGGCAGCTCGGGCGTCAACCCCGAGCTGATCCGCGGGCTCGGGGAGGCGCTGGCCGCCGGCGCCGTGCCGTCGATCCGGCCCCTGGGTGCGATCGGCACCTCCGACCTGTCCGGGCTGGCGCAGCTGGGCCTGACGCTGGTCGGCGAGCTGCCGTGGCGCTCGGTCGGCCAGGGGGGCGGCGTCGAGCCGGTGATGGCGGGCGACGGCGACGGGCTGCCGTTCCTGTCGTCGAGCGCGGTGACCACCGCCGCCGGGTCGCTGGCCGCGCGGCGGCTGCACGGGCTCTCGCGCACCGCCGAGGTGATCGCGGCGCTCTCGCACCTGGCGCTGCGCGGGGCGAGCGAGGCGTACGACGCCCGCGTCCACGCCGGCAAGGACGACCCGACCGCTGCCGCGGTCGCGGGCCGGATGCGGCGCCTGCTCGGACTCGACGACCCGGCGGTCGCACGACCGCCGAGCCGGCTGCAGGACCCGTTCAGCCTCCGCGCCCTGCCGCAGGTGCACGCGCCGCTGCAGGACGCGCTGACGACCGCGGACCGGGCCCTGGCCGCGGAGATCGGCGCGGCCGCCGAGAACCCGCTGCTGGTCGACGTCTCCGCCCTGCACCACGGGCAGTTCCACACCCAGCGGCTCGCGGCCGCCCTCGACGCGACCCGCGCCGCGGCGTACGGGGTGCTGGGGCTGTCGACCGCCCGCACCTCGGCCCTGCTCAATCCCGACCTGACCGGTCTGCGCGCCTTCCTCGCCGACGGGCCGGCGGATTCGTCGGGGCTGATGATCGTCGAGTACGTGGCCGCCGACCTGCTGGCCCGCGCCCGCGGGCTGACGCTGCCGACGAGCACCGGCCACGCCGTGGTCTCGCTGGGGCTCGAGGAGCACGCGAGCTTCTCCACCCAGGGCGCCATGGCCACCGACGACCTCTCCCGGCTGGCCTCGGACCTGCTCGGCGTCGAGCTGCTGACCGCCGTCCGCGCCCTGCGCACCGACCGCGCCCGCCTCGCCGACTGCCCCGCCCGCGAGCTCTTCGAGCTCGCCGACGACCTGCTCCCCGACGTCGCCGGCGACCACGTCCTCGGCCCCGGCCTCCGCGCCGCCGCCCAGCTCGTCCGCGACCACTCCGACGTCCTCGCCGACACCTGAGCCTCGACCCGGGCCCGCGTCGCCGGTAGTCCCTGACGTCCCGACCACACAACCCCCCGTACGACGGCCACACCGTCACGGACTATCCCCGCCGCCCGGCCCGCACACCCGGGGCGGGGTAGTCCCTGACGTTCCGACCACACAACCCCCCGTACGACGGCCACACCGTCACGGACTATCCCCGCCGCCCGGCCCGCACCCAGGCCCCGGTAGTCCCTGACGTTCCGACCACACAACCCCCCGTACGACGGCCACACCGTCAGGGACTACCCCCGCCGCCCGGCCCGCACGCCCGGGGCGGGGTAGTCCCTGACGTCCCGACCGCACAACCCGTCGTACGACGGCCACACCGTCACGGACTACCCCCGCCGCCCGGCCCGCACGGCGGCGGCGGCGGCGACGACGACGACGACGACGACGACGACGTCAGTCGACCGGGCGCAGCTCGTCGGCGTAGGAGACGGACCAGCGGCGCATGACGCCGTCGGGCGAGATGGCGTACTGGCCCATGCGCCACAGCGGGGGCGAGTAGGCGTGGATGGAGACCGAGCCGTCGACCGCGCCGGACATGCGGTGGATGTGGTCGGGGCCGAAGGCGAAGGAGCGGCCGGCGGGCACGGTCCGCGAGGCGGGGACGCCGCCGAGCCGGGGGCGCTGCTCCACGACCGCGCCGTCGACGACCACGACGGCGCCGGCGGAGGTGTCGTGGTCGTGCCAGCCGGTGTCGTCGGTGGTGTCCCAGCACAGCAGCCACACGTCGACGTCGGTGTCACGGTGCAGGCTCACGTAGTGGCGCCGGCCCGTGCCGTGCGCCACGTGGTCGCGCCACAGGGCGGGACGGGCGGCGAGCTCGGTGACCCAGGCGCGCAGCTCGGGCTCGCTGAGGGTGCGGCCCGGGAGCGGCGGCAGCGCCGCGGCGGGCAGGGTGCCCGACCCGTCGGCAGCAGCGGGGCGGGTCTCGGGGGCGAGGGTCATCGGGGGCCTCCGTTCAGCAGGTGGTGGGGGTTGGTGGCGCGCAGGGCGCGGCCGAAGGCCTCGCCGAGGCCGGGGTCCGTCGCGGTGGCGTAGGGCCGGTCCGACCCGAGGACCAGCGGGTCCACGCCGACCACGCGCGCCATCGCGTCGATCGCGCGCGGACCGTACGACGAGGTCTCGTAGTGGACGCCGGGGTCCACGGCGCCGAGTGCGCCGCCGCGCTGGGCGAGCCGCTCGTGGTGCAGCGGCGCGAGGCCGGCCAGGCCGACGAACGCGATCCGCAGCTCCGGCAGCAGCGCCCGGCCCGCGACGTGCCAGGCGTGCCACGCCGCCCCCTGCTGCCCGACGTACGACGTGAGCGCGGGCCACCAGCCCGGCAGCGGCCGGCCGTCGAGGCCTCCGGCACCGTGGCCCACGGGGGCGGCCGGTCCCGGGTGGACGAGCACGGGCAGGTCGGCGACCTCGGCCGTGCGCAGGACCGGCGCCAGCGCCTCGAGCGCGCCGGGCGTCGCCATCGCGCTCGCGGGGACCTGCAGGCCGGCCACGCGGGGGTGGGCCAGGAGTTCCGCGAGCTCGACGAGGTCGGGCTCGACGAGGCGGGGAGAGGCCCACAGCCCGTGGTGCGACGGGGCTCCCGCGGCCGCGGCCGCGGCCTCGAGGTCGTCGGCCAGCGCGTGCCAGGCCGCGAGCAGCGGGGTCGACTCCTCGGGCGGCATCGACTCGATGCCCAGCGGGGCCGACAGCGACAGCAGCGTCAGGTCGACGGCGTCCGCACGGTCGACGGCCTCGCGCCGGGCCAGGTCGTGGGCGGCCGGGTCGATCCACGTCGTGGGCTCACCGTCGAGGTGCAGCTCCCAGCCGACGAGACGCGGTGGGGCCGTCCGTCGTCGTAGCCCCTCGAGCAGGCCGACGGGCCACAGGTGCTGGTGGACGTCGGTCGTGACCGGGCGCGCGACGGTCTCGACGGGCCGGGTGGGGGACGATAGGAAGCGCTTCACAACATCTCCAGTGAAGCGCTTCACTCCACCCTGGTCAACTCTCGGGCGTGGGCCCCCGATCCGTCGCCCGCAGGTCGCCGTCCTCGATCGGCCCGCGGTCCCGCTCCCGGTCCCGACGCAGCGCCTCCCGCACCCGACGACGTCGGCGCGCGCCCCACCACCGCGCCACGGCCCCCCGCGGCCCGGGACGGTCTCGGTGACGCCAGCCCGCAGGTTCCATCCAGACGCCAACGACCTGCGGCGACACAGGTCACGGCCGCCGCGGCGCCCCTAGGCTGGGTGCGTGCCGAAGCGCCCGACCCTGCAGGACGTCGCCACCGCGGCGGGCGTCTCGCCGGCGACCGCGTCCTACGCCCTGCGCGGTGAGCGGGGCGCGGACGCCACGGTCGAGCGGGTCCGGGCGGCGGCCACGCGGCTCGGCTACGACGCCGACCCCATCGCGCGGGCCCTCGCGACCGGCTCCACGGGCACCGTGGGCGTGCTGTGCGGGTCCACCCGCGACCTGTGGCAGCAGCGGCTCGCCGCCGACCTGTCCCGGGCGCTGCTCGCCCGCGGCCGCCACGCCGTGGTCGCGGACGCCGACGGCGACCCGGACCGTGAGCGGACCCAGCTGGAGAAGCTGCGCGAGCAGCGACCCGACGGGCTCGTGGTCGCCCCGCTCGACCCCGGGGCCGACCACTGGCACGACGTCGCCGAGCGCTTCCCGGTCGTGTGCGTCGGCGAGCGTCTGCCCCGCGCGCCCTCGGCGGGCGCGGTGGTCTTCGACAACGACGCCGGGGCGGCGCTCGTGCTCGACCACCTCGCGGCCCTGGGCCACCGCCGCCTCGTGGTGGTGCTGCCCCCGCGTCCGAGCACGCCCGCCCGGCCGGCCGAGGACCTCGTGCGCCGCCACGCGGCCCGGGTCGGCGCCGAGGTCGTCCTGGTCCGCCCCCCGCCCGCGACCGCCGACGTCGCCGCCCAGCGCGATCACCTCGTCGCCGCGCTGGAGGGGCCGGGGCGCGACGCGACGGCGGTGTTCTGCCTCTCGGACTCCCTCGCGTTCGCCGCGCTGCGCGCCGCGTCCCGGCTCGGGCGGGGGGTGCCCGACGACCTCGCGGTCGTGGGCTTCGAGGACCTCGACCTCGGCGACCTCGTCGGTCCCGGTCTCACCACGGTGGGCTGGGGGCCTCCCACGGACGGCCCCGACCCCGCGGTGGCCGACGCGGTCGTGGACGCGGCCGTCGCCCAGCTGCTGACCAGCATCGAGGCCGGCACGCCGCCCACCCTGACGACCATCGCGCCTCGCCTCGTCGTGCGGGGCTCGACCGCCCGGCGCCGTGTCGGTCCGGACGAGTAGAAGACCCCACGACAGCCCCGATCCGGGGCTGATCGGGGCCTTCTACTCGTCCGGACCGACGGCCGGCGCCGTCAGGGCCGCCTCCAGCAGGGTCTGGAGGTCCTCGCCCCAGGGCCGGTCCAGGGTGGAGGCGGGCAGCAGCGCCGCGAGCCGGTCGAGCAGGCCGGCCAGGGGCGCAGGCGCCTCCGCCAGCAGGTGGGGAGCCAGCAGGCGCGCCTGGTGCACGGCGAGCAGCTCGCAGGCCACCACCTCGTGGGCGGCGGCGACCGTGAGCCGCAGCCGCTCGAGTGCCTCGAGGGCGAAGGTCTGCACGTCCTCCTGACCCCCGGAGGTCTCGGCCGCGCCGAGCGGCGTCGCGGACCAGCCCGAGACCGCGTGCACCGCGGCGACCGCGCGCTTGTGGACCGCCACCAAGCCGCCGTGGGGACCGGGGTCGGCCGAGAGCTGGGCCGGCAGGCCGGAGGTGCGGGGATCGAGCATCCGGTGCAGCCGCGCCGCCCCGACGGTGGCGGCGTGCGCGAGCGCGACCCGCAGGGTGTCCGCCCCGGCCGCGAGCTCCAGGCCGTGGAAGCCGGCGGTGCCCACGAAGACCCCGCCCTGGTAATCCTGGTCGTCCTCCTCGCCCTCGGAGCCGCCGGGCAGCCACGCGGGCGAGTCGCCGACCCCGTCCAGCACGCGGTCGACCGCGCCGTCGAGCGCAGCGACCGCGCGGCGCAGGTGGGCGTGCACGTGGCCGACCACGCGGAAGGACACGGGCGCCTGGAGCCGTCGTACGGGCGCGTCGTCGGTGACCCCGGGCAGCGCCGCGGCCAGGTCCGCGAGCACGCCCGCCAGCACGTCGTCGCCCCGGGCGAGCGCGGGCCGGTAGGGGTCGCGGCTCGCGCCGACGAGGCCGACCTCGGCGGCCGCGGTGGTGAGCCACAGCGTCTCGAGCCGGCGGACGTCGTCGGCGCGGAGCAGGGCCAGCGCCGCGGCGACCGGGGTGCCCTGGAGCAGCGAGAGACCCTCCTTGGGCCCGAGCGGTCCGGGGGCCTCGGGTGGGGCGTGCGTGAGCCACCGGCCCACGCCGGCGAGGTGGCCGAAGGCGTGGGACAGCGGGATGATCTCGCCCGCCGCCCCGGAGCCGGTGCGCGGCACGGCGGGCAGCGCGTCGCTCGCCAGCAGCCCGGCCAGCCAGGCGCAGAGCTCGGCGGACACCCCGGCGTCGCCGGCGAGGAAGGTGCGCAGGCGCACCGCGAGCAGCGCGCGGGTCTCCGTCCCGTCGAGGTACGGCGGGCCGCCGACGGCCCGGGCCAGCATCAGCCGCGCCGAGTGGTCGCCGCGGTCGGTCTCGGCCAGGGCCACGTCGCTCAGCGCCCCCATGCCCGTGGACACGCCGTACGCCGGGACGCCGCCGTCGAGCGCGGCCAGCACCTCGGCGCGGGTCGCGCCCAGGCGCCCGGCGAGCCCGTCGTCGAGCTCGACCGTCGCGCCGGCCGCGACCGCGCGGACGGCGGCCGCGTCGAGGTCCGCCGGGTGCGCGACCACCACGGCACGGGCCGTCATCGGCGACCCGCCGACGTCGTCCCCGTCGGTCGCGGACCCCTCGGCTCCGGTCGCATCAGTGGAAGCGCACCATCGTGCCGAGGTCGGCGGCCTCGGCGCGCTCCAGGAGCAGCTGGCCGACCGCGACGTCGAGGATCGACAGGCCGCGGTGCCAGAACAGGATCCGCTCGGTGTCGGACTCGCGCCCCGGACGCTCGCCGGTGACGACCTGGCCGAGCTCGGCGTGCAGGGACTCGGCGGTCACCGCGCCGGAGCGCAGGTGGGGCCGCAGCGCGCCGAACTCGCCGGACTGCGCCTCCCGCCAGTCGTCGACGACGACCTTGTCGATGACGTCGATCAGGTCGGGCGCGAGCGCCGAGACGGTGCCGTAGGGCACCAGCAGCGCGCCCTCCTTCACCAGGTCGGTGGTGACCAGCGGCGTCGGCTCCGTCAGCCGGGTGGCCTCGACGGCGATGTCGGCGCCGTCGAGGGTGGCCTCGGTGGAGTCCGTGACCACGACGGGGGTGTCGAGCTCGGCGCGCAGCCGCTCGGCGAACGCCTCGCGGGACTCGGGCCGCTTGCTCGTCACCCGGATCTCGTCGAGGTCGAACATCGCGTCCAGCATCACGATGTTCGCGTACGCCGTCCCGCGCGCGCCGACGTGGCCGAGGACCTTGCTGTCGCCCCGCGCGAGGCGCCGGGCGCCGACGGCGGTCATCGCGCCGGTGCGGACCTCGGTGATCCAGGTGGCGTCGAGGATCGCGGCCGGGACGCCGGTGTGCGGGTCGTACAGCGTCAGCAGCGCCAGCTCGCTGGGCAGGCCGACGGTGTAGTTCGGGACGAAGTCGCCGACCACCTTGACCCCCGCGACGCCGTGGTCGCCGAGGCTGGTGACGGAGCCGCGGAGCACGTTGAAGTGGCCGCGCCCGTCGTTGTCGGGCAGCAGGTGGGTGCGCGGCTCGAAGACCGTCTCGCGCCGCCCGTGGGCCGCCACCACCCGCTCGCAGGCGTCGACGACCTCCGCGGGCGTCAGCCCGATCGCGTCGACGTCCGGTCCGCTCACGAACCTCAGCCACAGTCCGTCGCTCATGCCTGGTCCCGCCTCATCCCTGTCTCGTCCCCGGCCCGCGGGGCTGGTCCCCGACGTCCTGACCACGCTGCATCGATCCCACCGGTCAGGACGTCAGGGACTGTCCGACCGGCCAGCCCCATCCGACCAGCCCGACCTCAGCCCCGCGCCATGGGGATGCGCACGCCGCGCTCGTCGGCGACGCGGTCGGCCTCGTCGTACCCGGCGTCGACGTGACGGATGACGCCCATGCCGGGGTCGTTGGTCAGCACGCGCTCGAGGCGGGCGGCGGCCTCGGGGGTGCCGTCGGCGACGCAGACCTGGCCGGCGTGCAGCGAGCGGCCGATCCCGACGCCGCCGCCGTGGTGCAGCGAGACCCACGAGGCGCCCGACGCGGTGTTCACCAGCGCGTTGAGCAGCGGCCAGTCCGCGATCGCGTCGGAGCCGTCGAGCATCGCCTCGGTCTCGCGGTACGGCGAGGCGACGGAGCCGCAGTCGAGGTGGTCGCGGCCGATCACGACGGGCGCCTTCAGCTCGCCGGAGGCGACCATCTCGTTGAACTTGAGCCCGGCGAGGTGGCGCTCGCCGTAGCCCAGCCAGCAGATGCGGGCGGGCAGGCCCTGGAAGTGGACCTTCTCGCCGGCCATCGTCAGCCATCGGCGCAGCTTGTCGTCGTCGGGGAACAGCTCCAGCACGGCGCGGTCGGTCGCGGCGATGTCGGCCGGGTCGCCCGAGAGCGCCACCCAGCGGAACGGGCCGCGGCCGGCGCAGAACTGCGGCCGGATGTACGCCGGGACGAACCCGGGGAACTCGAAGGCCCGGTCGTAGCCGCCCTTGCGCGCCTCGTCGCGGATCGAGTTGCCGTAGTCGAAGACCTCGGCGCCGCCGGCCTGCATCTCGACCATCGCGCGCACGTGGGCGGCCATCGCCTCCTGCGCGCGCTTGGTGAACCCGACCGGGTCCTCGCCGCGCTCGGTGTCCCAGTCCTCGGGGGCGGTGCCGATCGGGAGGTAGGCCAGCGGGTCGTGCGCGGAGGTCTGGTCGGTGACGACGTCGATGGGCGCCTCGCGCTCGAGCAGCGCGGGGAACACCTCGGCGGCGTTGCCGAGCAGACCGATCGACAGCGGTCGACGCGCGTCGCGCGCCTCGATCGCCAGCGCGAGCGCGTGGTCCAGGTCGTCGGCCTGGACGTCGAGGTAGCGGTGCTCGATGCGGCGGGTGATGCGCGCCTGGTCGACCTCCACGCAGATCGCGACGCCCTCGTTCATGGTCACCGCGAGCGGCTGGGCGCCGCCCATGCCGCCGAGGCCCGCGGTCAGCGTGATCGTGCCGGCCAGGGTGCCCCCGAACGACTTCTCGGCCACCGCGGCGAAGGTCTCGAAGGTGCCCTGGAGGATCCCCTGGGTGCCGATGTAGATCCAGGACCCGGCGGTCATCTGGCCGTACATCGTCAGCCCCTCGGCCTCGAGCCGGCGGAACTCCTCCCAGGTCGCCCAGTCGCCGACCAGGTTGGAGTTCGCGATCAGCACGCGCGGCGCGTAGGGGTGGGTCCGCATGACGCCGACCGGCTTGCCGGACTGCACGAGCAGGGTCTCGTCGTCCTCGAGCTGCCGCAGCTCGCGCACCAGCGCGTCGTACGCCGCCCAGGAGCGCGCGGCGCGCCCGGTGCCGCCGTAGACGACGAGGTGGTCGGGGTCCTCGGCGACCTCGGGGTCGAGGTTGTTCATCAGCATCCGCAGCGCGGCCTCGGTCTCCCAGCTCTTGCAGGTGAGCGCGGGCCCGCGGTCGGCGCGCACGGGCCGGGCGCCCTCGGTCGAGAGGAGGCTGTTGACGGGGGGTGTCGCGGACGTGCTCATCGCAGTTCTCCGATCGTGGCGGTGACGGCCTCCAGGACGGCTCCGGAGGCGACGAGGTCGACGCAGGTCTCGATCTCGGGTGACAGGTGGCGGTCGGTGCCGGGGCCCTCGACGCCGGCCTCGCGCAGCAGCCGGACGACGGCGCCGGAGGCCGGGGAGGGCTCGAGCGGGGCTCGCAGGTCGAGCGCCCGGGCGGCGGTCATGACCTCGATCGCGACGACGCGGCCGAGGCCGTCGACGGCGCGCCGCAGCTTGCGGGCAGCGCCCCAGCCCATCGACACGTGGTCCTCCTGCATGGCCGAGGAGGGGATGGAGTCCACGCTGGCCGGCACGGCGAGGCGCTTCATCTCGGAGACGACGGCGGCCTGGGTGTACTGCGCGATCATCAGGCCGGAGTCCACGCCGGGGTCGGCGGCGAGGAACGGCGGCAGCCCGTGGCTGCGGTGGCGGTCGAGGAACCGGTCGGTGCGCCGCTCGGAGATCCCCGCGACGTCCGCGGCGGAGATCGCGAGGAAGTCGAGGACGTGCGCGACGGGGGCGCCGTGGAAGTTGCCGTTGGACTCGACGCGACCCGGCTCGTCGCCCTCCGCGAACAGCACCACCGGGTTGTCGACGACGCTGGCGAGCTCGAAGCCGGCGATCCGCCCGGCGTGGTCGACGGTGTCGCGGGCGGCGCCGTGGACCTGCGGGCTGCAGCGCAGGGAGTAGGCGTCCTGCACGCGGTGGCAGTCGGGCCCGCGGTGGGAGGCGACGACGCCGGAGTCGGCCAGGATCGCGACCAGGTTGGCCGCGCTGTCCGCCTGGCCGGGCTGCGGGCGGAGCCGCTGCAGCTCGGCGGCGAACACCCGGTCGGTGCCCAGCTGGCCCTCGACGCTCATCGCGGCGGCGACGTCGGCGGTGCGCAGCAGCATCCGCAGGTCGGCGAGCGCGAGCACCAGCATCGCGAGCATCCCGTCGGTGCCGTTGATGAGGGCCAGGCCCTCCTTCGCGGCGAGCTCGACCGGCTCCAGGCCGGCCGCGGCGAGGGCGTCGCCGGCGGGCATCGCCGTGCCGGCGGCGTCGCGGACCTCGCCCTCGCCGATCAGCGCCAGCGCGCAGTGGCTCAGCGGCGCGAGGTCGCCCGAGCAGCCGAGCGAGCCGTGCTCGCGCACCACCGGGGTGATGCCGTGGCTCAGCAGGTCGGCGAGCAGCTGCGCGGTCCCCCGTCGTACGCCGGTGTGGCCGGTCGCCAGCGTCGACAGGCGCAGCAGCATCAGGCCGCGCGTCACCTCGCGCTCGACCTCGGGCCCGGAGCCCGCGGCGTGGCTGCGGACCAGCGAGCGCTGAAGGCGGGCCCGCATGTCGGCCGGGATGTGGCGGGTGGCCAGCGCGCCGAAGCCCGTCGAGATCCCGTACGCCGGGGTCTCGCCCGCGGCGAGCTCGTCGACCACGGCGCGCCCGGCGTCGATCGCGGCGAGGGCCTCGTCGCTCAGCCGCACGCGGGCGCCGTGCCGGGCCACGGCGACGAGGTCCTCGGGGGTGACGGGACCGGGGCCGACCTCGACGGTCCCGACCGGGGTGGGGGTGCTCACCCGCCCATGGCACACCCGCGACCGTGCGACCCGCCAGCGATGCGAGCCCTCCTGCGTCTCGGATACGAGACCCGCCGGCCCCTCCCCCGTCGTCGGGGCCGGCGGGAGCGTCAGCGCCGCGGGGCGGGCGCGGCCGTCGGCCCCTCGACGTCGCCCTGCGCCACGCGCCACGCGAGCCGGGCCGCCAGCAGGACCACGACGACGGCGCCCACCACCAGGACCGGGGCGAGCGAGACCTCGAAGACCCACAGCCCGGCGACGACGACGCCGAGGAACGCGAGGTTCGCGAGGTCGGCGCGGACCTCCCGGGCGACGGTGGGCAGGGGCTTGATCCGGTTCATGTCGACGAGGAGGGAGTCCATGGCTCCACCGTCACCCGGTGCGCGCGGCTGCGGCAGGGCGTGGCGTCACCGGTCGGCCATGACGAACCGCACCCGTCGGGGATGCGCCGCGCACCGCCCGCCCGGTCCCCGGGACGGCTGCGCACACACCCGTTCCGCCGGTAGCGTGATCGGGATCACGCCAGGGGGTACCGATCGGTAACCCGTTGGTGTACAACTGATCACCGAACGCCTGAGGAGGCCGCGGGTGAGCGTCCCGAAGATCTTGACGAGAGTGCCCGAGCGGGTCGAGCGGACCGACTGGAAGCGGGTCCGCACGCTGGCCGACAAGCTCACCACGCCGCTGCACCCGGACGACTACCTCAAGCTGGTCAACCCGCTGTGGTCGGCCCGCGAGCTGCGCGGTCGGCTCGAGGACGTGGTCCAGGAGACCGACGACGCCTCGACCCTGGTCATCAAGCCCGGCTGGGGCTGGTCGTTCGACCACGAGGCGGGCCAGTACGTCGGGATCGGCATCGAGGTCGACGGCCGCATCCAGTGGCGCTCGTACTCGCTGACCTCGACCCCGCGCCGCCGCGGTCGCCGGATCACGATCACGGTCCGCGCCATGCCCGAGGGCCTGCTCTCGGGCCACCTGGTCTCCGGCATGCAGCCGGGCGCGATCGTGCGGCTCGCGGCGCCCGCGGGCGAGTTCGTGCTGCCGTCCCCGCCGCCCGAGAAGATCCTGTTCCTCGTCGCCGGCAGCGGCGTCACCCCGGTGATGTCGATGCTCAAGACGATGGACCGGCGCGGCACGATGACCGACGTCAAGGTCGTCTACTCCAGCCCCACCGCGGACCGGATGATCTTCCGCGACGCCCTGCTGGGCCTCGCCGAGAAGCACCCCTCCCTCGACCTGACCCTGCGCTACACCGACGACGAGGGCATGTTCTCCCTCGAGGACGACCTCGACGCGACCTGCCCCGACTGGACCGGGCGTCAGACCTGGGCCTGCGGCCCGGGCCCGATGCTCGACGCGGCGGAGGAGCACTTCCGCGCCCACGACGTCGAGGACCACCTGCACCTCGAGCGCTTCACCCTCGAGCTCGGCGAGAACACCGGCGAGGGCGGCACGGTCAGCTTCCAGAACTCCGGCCGGACCGCCGAGGTCGACGGCTCGACCACCATCCTCGAGGCCGGCGAGAAGGCCGGGATCGGGATGCCGTACGGCTGCCGGATGGGCATCTGCCACACCTGCACGCTGACGCTCGTGTCGGGCTCGGTGACCGACGTGCGCAACGGCGACCAGTTCGCCCAGCCCAACGAGCAGATCCAGACCTGCGTCACCGTCGCCAACGGCGACTGCACCCTCAACATCTGACGGCACCACACCCGCTCGGCCCAGCCCCACACCACCCGGAGGACACGTATGGCGATCGCCGACGTCAAGGAGTACACACACCTGTCGAAGGAGGACGTCGAGGCGCTCGGCGCCGAGTTCGACGCCATCCGCACGCGGATCGAGGAGTCCCGCAACGCCGACGACGCGGCGTACATCAAGCGGATGATCAAGATCCAGCGGGGCCTGGCCTTCGCGGGTCGCGTCACGCTGTTCGCCAGCCACAAGAAGCCCGCCTGGGCCGCCGGCGCCGCGCTCCTGGGGATCGCCAAGATCCTCGAGAACATGGAGATCGGCCACAACGTCATGCACGGCCAGTGGGACTGGATGAACGACCCGGAGATCCACTCCTCCAACTGGGAGTGGGACACGGCGCAGCCGGCCGAGCAGTGGAAGCACAGCCACAACTACGTGCACCACCAGTTCACCAACGTGCTGGGCTACGACAACGACATCGGCTACGGCATCCTCCGCATGGCCCGCGAGCAGAAGTGGTCGCCGGTCAACCTGGGCCAGCCGGTCTACAACGCGGCGCTGGCCACGCTGTTCCAGTGGGGTGTCGCCCTCCACGACCTCGACATCGAGCGGATCATGAAGGGCGAGAAGGACCCGAAGGAGATGAAGCGACAGCTCAAGCAGATCTTCCGCAAGGGCCGCAACCAGATCCTCAAGGACTACGTCGTCTACCCGGCGCTCGCGGGGCCGAACTGGAAGACGACGCTGAGCGCCAACGTCGCCGCCAACCTGACCCGCAACCTGTGGTCGTACGTGATCATCTTCTGCGGCCACTTCCCCGACGGTGCGATGCACTTCACCGAGGAGGAGCTCGAGGACGAGACGCGCGCCGAGTGGTACCTGCGCCAGGTGCTGGGCGCCGCCAACTTCGAGGGCGGCGAGCTGCTGCACATCATGTCGGGCAACCTCGGCTACCAGATCGAGCACCACCTCTTCCCGGACCTGCCGTCTAACCGGTACGGCGAGATCTCGGTCGAGGTCAAGGAGATCTGCCGGCGCTACGGGATCCCCTACACGATCGGCCCGCTGCACCGTCAGTACGGCCAGGCGCTGCGCACGATCATGAAGCTGTCGCTGCCCAACGGCTTCACGCAGCCCGACGGCACCCCGCCGCCCGACGAGCTCCCGCGCCAGCGCCGCAAGCGCCGGACGGACGCGGAGCGCGAGCCGCGCCGCGCCGAGCTCGGCAGCTGGTCCCGAGGTCGTACGGCGTGAGCTGGAGGCCGACCGTCGTGGACCCTTCGACGGGCTCAGGACGACGCGGCGGCCTCGCCCCTCGTGGAGCCGACGAGGTGACGTGGCCGACCGACCTGGCCGAGCGACGCCTCGACGAGGAGTCGGGGTTGCCGCTGCCGTTCGTGTGCGAGCACGACGACGGCAGCGGCGACCTCGCCCACCTGTCCAAGAAGCGGGTGCTGCAGTGCGCGCTGAGCCGGGTCTGCGCCGCCTGCGGCCTGTCCGGCCTGCCGAACCCGCTGCCCCTGCTCGGCACGGAGGACGAGGTCGAGGACAACGGCTTCCGGATCCCGCCGATGCACGACGCGTGCCTGGCCGCGGCCCTGGCCTGGACCCGGCTCGGCCGCCCCGTGCTCGGCCAGACCGTCGCCCGGCCCGCCTGGCGCGTCGTCCGCACCGGCGGCTTCGACCTCGACCGCCCCGACGGCACCGGCCACCCGGCGTACCCGACGTTCCGGCCGCACTCCGTCGTGTCCGTGCGCGAGGTCGTCTGAGGCCCGCCCGGCGCTCGCCCGGGTGTCGGCGTAGTCCCTGACGTTCCGACCACGGCGGCGTAGTCCCCGACGTTGCGACCACGGCGGCGTAGTCCCTGACGTTGCGACCACGAGATCACCGATCCGGTGGTCAGGACGTCAGGGACTATCCCGCCTGCCGTGCGTGCCGCGCCTACGCTGGACGCCGATGAGCCAGGTCCCCGCTGCGACGCGAGCGCTGCGGGTGCTCCGCTTCCTGGCCACGCAGCCCGGACCGGTCCCCGTCGACCGGGTGATGCGGGCCTGCGACCTGCCCCGCAGCTCGGCGTACCACCTGCTGCGGGCCATGGCGGACGAGGGATTCGTCGTGCACCTGCCCGAGGACCGCACCGTCGGGCTCGGGGTCGGGGCCTTCGAGGTCGGCAGCGGCTACGCCCGCTCCGTGCCCCTGGCGCGGCTGGCGCGGCGCCCGCTGGCCGACCTCGCCGACGGCACCGGCGCCAGCGCCCAGCTGGCCGTGCTGCACGGCCGCGACGTGCTGTACGTCGTGCAGGAGCGCGCCCCCGGCCGCCCCCCGCTCGTCACGGGCGTCGGCGTGCGGCTGCCCGCGCTCGGCACCGCCAGCGGGCGGGCGGTCCTGGCGGCGCTGCCCGGACCCCAGGTGCGGGCGCTGTACGCCGACGCCGAGGCGTTCCCCGTCACGGACGGCACCGGTCCCCGCAGCCTCAGCGAGCTGCGGACGGTGCTCGCCGAGACCCGGCAGCGCGGCCACGCCGTGGAGCACGAGGAGGTCAGCGAGGGCCTGGCCAGCGTCGCCGCCGCCGTCCTCGACCACACCGGCCACCCGGTCGCCGCCGTCGCGGTGACGCTCCCCGTCGGCGAGGACGTCGGCCCGGCCGTCGCCGGGGTGGTGCGGACGGCAGGCGTGCTCAGTGCCCGGATCGGCGGTCGCGGGTAGCCTCGGGCCCACACGACGAGGGGTACGGCGGCATGGACGCAGCGACACCGACCGCGGCACGCGGCACGGCGCTCGGCCTCGTGACCGCCGCGGGTGCCACCTGGGCCCACCACGCCGCGGGCGGCACCGTCGGCCCGGGCGCGTTCGGCCTCGCCGTCCTCGTCTCCGTCGCCGCCGGCCTCGCGCTGACCCCCACCCGCGGCACCTCGCCCCTGCGGGTGCTGGCCCTGGCCGCGGCCACGCAGGGCGCCTGGCACCTGCTCCTCGCCACCGGGCCGCCGACGTCCCACACGGGCGCCGCCCACGGCGAGCCCGGACCGATGCTGCTCGCCCACCTCGCGGTCGTGGTGGTCACGACCGCCCTCGCGCTCGGCGCCGACCGCGCGCTGCTCGCCCTCGCCCGCGAGGCGCTGGACCGGCTCCGCGTGCCCGCGCCCGGTCACCCGTCGTACGACGTGACGAGCGTCGCCCCGCCGGCACCCACCGTCGGCGCTCCCCGACCGCCCGCGCCGGGTACCGCTCCCGTGAGGGGCCCGCCGAGCACCCGAGCCCTCGTGCCCCTCGCCCCCGCAGCAGCCTGACCGGCGCGCCGCGGCGGCGCACCACCCAGCAGCTCGGAGGTAACCGTGACCACGTCCCACCCCACCCCTCAGGCCCCCGCGGCCCGGCGCCTGCGGCGTCCCGCCACCGCGCTCGCCGCGCTCGTCGTCGCCACCCTCGGCTCCTTCGTCGGCGGGACGCTCGCCCTCGGCGTGCCGACGGCCGCCGCCCACGCCTCGCTCGTCTCCGCCACCCCCGCCGACGGCGCCGTCGTCGACACCCCGCCCTCGGAGGTCGCGCTCACCTTCAGCGAGGAGGTCCGCGACCCTGCCTTCGTCTCCGTCAGCCACGACGGGCAGCGGGTCGGTGCGGACGGCCGGGCCGAGGTCGACGGCGCGACCGTCTCCGTGCCGCAGACCGGCACGGAGGCCGGTGCCTACACCGTCGCCTACCGCGTGGTCTCCGCCGACGGCCACCCGATCGAGGGCGAGTACACCTTCGAGGTCCGCAACGCCGCGCCGTCGCCGTCGCGCGCCGCGGAGCCCTCGACCGCCCCCGGGACGGCGGCCGACCCGGGGGCCGACGCCACCCCCGAGGCGGGCACCGACGCGGGCACCGACGAGACCGGCACCGACAGCACGAGCGACACCACCGAGGACACGACCGAGGCGGCCTCGCAGCAGTCCGAGGGCGGCTTCTGGGCCACCAACGGCACCGTCGTCGTCATCGGTGTCGGCGTCCTGCTGGCCGTCGTCGCGCTGCTGCTCGTCGGTCGCCGGAGGGGGAACGACGCCGGGTGACCGACACGCAGACGCCCCAACGGACCGACCCGCGCCCGCCCGATCCGGCGCCGGGTCCGTCGTCGACCCCGCAGCGGCGCGCCCAGGCCCTGGCCGCCGCGCTCGCCGCGGCCGGTGCGCTCGTCGTCCTGCTGGTGCTGGCCGGCGGGGCGCCGCGGCCGGCGCCGGCCGGCCTGCCCGACCCGGGGCCGTTCGTGGGCTGGGCCCTGCCCGCGCTCGACCTGGCCGGCCAGGTGCTGGCCGTGCTGGTCGTCGCCGGGCTGCTGGTGCCCCTGCTGACGATGCGGACCCTGCGCGACACCGTCGGCGGCCCGTCCGGGTCCCGCGGGGCGCTGCTGACGGTGGCCACCGCGGCCGGGCTGTGGGCGCTCGTCGCGCTCGTGCAGGTCGTGCTCACCTACGCCGACCAGGCCGCCGTGCCGCTCGGGGGCCTCGACGGCGGGGGCCTGCTCGACGCCCTCGGCTACTCCACCCAGGCGCAGGCCCTGCTGGCGCAGGCAGTCGTGGCGCTCGTCGTCGCGGCCGCCGCGACCCGCACCCGCACCGCCGGCGGCGCGGCCTGGCTGCTCGGCGCCGCCCTCCTGGCCGTCGTCCCACCGCTGCTGACCGGGCACGCCGCGTCCTCCGGCGGCGCCGGAGGTCACGGGCTCGGCGAGATCTCGCTGCTCTGGCACGTCCTCGGCGCCTCCGTCTGGGCGGGCGGGGTCGTCGCGCTGTGGTGGCACCTGGCCGACCGCCCCGAGCTGCGCGTCCGCGCCGCCCGCCGCTTCTCCGGTCTCGCGGCGTGGGCGTTCGGCGTGGTCGCGGTCTCCGGGGTCCTCACCGGCGTCGCGCGCCTCGGCGGGCTCGGCGAGCTGACGTCGCCGTACGGGCTCGGGGTGCTGACCAAGACCGTCGTCCTCGGGGCCGTGGGCCTGGTGGCGATCCGCCTGCGCCGGCTGGTGCGCGCGACCGGCTCCGGCGAGCTCGGCGCGGCCCGCTTCGCGGGGCTGACCGGGCTCGAGGTGACGCTCATGGGCCTGGCCTTCGGGCTGGGCGCCGCCCTGTCGCGCACCCCCACCCCGGCCGGGGAGCTGCAGACCCCGGCGGAGCTCCTCGTCGGCGGCGCGCTGCCGCCGGACCCGACGTTCGGCCGGCTGCTGTGGACCTGGCAGCTGTCCGGCGTGGGGCTGATGGTGGTGCTGCTCGGCGGCGTCGCGTACGCCGTGGGCGTGCTGCGGCTGCGTCGCCGCGGCGACCGGTGGTCGCCGTGGCGCACCGCGTCGTTCGCGTTCGGCCTGCTCGTCGTGCTGTACGCGACCTGCGGCGGGCTCGGGGTCTACTCCGAGGTGCTCTTCAGCGTCCACATGGTCGCCCACATGGCCCTCGCCATGCTCGCGCCGATCTTCCTGGTCCTCGGGGCCCCCACCACCCTCGCGCTGCGCGCGCTGCCCGGTGCCGACGTGCCCGGCGGCACCGGCCCGCGCCAGATGCTGTCCGCGGCGCTGCGCTCGCGGGTCGCCGGTGTCGTGACGCACCCCGTCGTCGCCGGCCTGCTGTTCGTCGGCAGCCTCTACGTCGTCTACCTCGGCGGTCTGTTCGGCGTCCTGATGGACCACCACCTCGGGCACGCCGCCATGGAGATCCACTTCCTGGCCTCGGGACTGCTGTTCTTCGAGATCATCATCGGCGACTCGCCCGTCCGGCGGCTGCCCCACATCGCCCGGCTCGGCCTGCTGATGGTCACGATCGCGTTCCACGCGTTCTTCGCCGTCGCGGTCATGTCGACCGAGGGCGTCATCGGCGCCCGCTACTACGAGACGCTCGCCTACGCCCGGGACCCGCTGGAGGACCAGTACCTCGCCGGCTCCGCGACCTGGGCGCTCGGTGAGGTGCCGATGGTGCTGCTCATCGTCGTCCTGCTGCTGCAGTGGTGGGGCGACGACAGCCGCGAGGCGAGGCGCCGCGACCGCGGTGGCACCGCCGAGGCCGAGCTCGCGGCGTACAACGAGATGCTGTCCCGCCGCTCCGCCGCCGACCGGGCCACCTCCGAGCGCTGAGCGTCGGCGCGGCGCCGGCTAGAGCGCGACCGTGCCGGCGACGACGGTGCGGGTGGCGCCGCCGACCCAGGTGGTGCGGCCCGAGCCGTCGGGGGCGTCCTCGGCGACGACGTGGACCCGGCCGTCCCGGCCCAGCGCGGTGCCCTGGCGGGCGGTGTACGCCGGGGGCAGGACGCCGGTCTCGACCAGCCACACGCCGAACCCGGCGTTGAGGCTGCCGGTGACCGGGTCCTCCGTGACGCCGAGGTCGCCGGCGAACGCGCGGACCTCGGCGTCCGCCGGGCCGCCCGGCTCGTGCAGGCCGATCACGCCCACGTCGCGCCCCGCGAGCGCGACCGGGTCGGGGCGCACCGCCAGCACGGCGTCCGCCGACACCAGCCGCAGGCCGAGCCAGCCCGGGCCGTTGTCGAGCCAGTGCGCGTCGAGGACCTGCTCGGGGAACAGCCGCAGCGCCCGGGTGGCCCACTCCCGGGTCTCGGCGTCGACCTCCCCGTAGCGCAGGAAGCCGGGTGCCGCGAAGGCGAGCGTCGCCTCGCCGCGTCGTACGACGACCGGTCCGGCGCCGCACTCCTGCACGACCACTCCGTCGGTCCGGGGCCGCCCGCCCGCCTCGAGCCAGGCGTGGGCCGAGCCGAGGGTGGGGTGGCCCGCGAAGGGCAGCTCGCGGTCCGGGGTGAAGATCCGCACCCGGTAGTCGGCGCCCGCCGCGACACCCTCGGCGCTCGGGGTCAGCAGGAAGGTCGTCTCCGACAGGTTGGTCCAGCGCGCGAACGCCTGGAGGGCGGGCTCGTCGAGGTCGTCGGCGTCGTGGACGACCGCGACCGGGTTGCCGGTCAGCGGGCCGGTGGTGAACACGTCGACCTGGGAGAAGCGCCGCTCCACCGGGCCCCGGGCGGTCGCGGCGGTCATCGCAGCCTCACGTCGAGGCCCATGGTCAGCACGCCGGTCGGCGCGACGCCGACCGCGCTGAGCAGGCGCGTGAGCAGCGGCGGCCCCTCGCCGAACGCCAGCCCGGCCGACGCCGCGGCGGGGACCTCGCTGTTCTCCGGCTGCTGCAGGGCGGCGAACGGGCTGACCCGCGGATAGGTCCGCACGTGCACGTCGCCGCGCTCGACGCCGCCCAGGCCGCAGGCCACGTCGACCGCGCGGGACAGGCCGCCGAGCTCGTCGACCAGACCCCGCTCGAGGGCGTCCGCGCCCGTCCAGACGCGGCCCTTCGCGACCTCGCGGAGGTCCCCCAGCCCCAGCCCCCGGTCGGTCGCGGCCTTCGCGGTGAAGTCGTCGTACACGCGGTCGAGCCAGCCCTCCAGGCGGGCCCACTCCTCGTCGTCGAAGGCCCGCTGGGTGTCGAACATGTCGGCGTAGCGGCCGACCGACACCGTCTCGCGGGCGATGCCGACCTTGTCGAGCAGCTCGCGCAGCACCTGCTTGCCGGCCAGCACCCCGATGGACCCGGTGATGGTGCCGGCGCTCGCCAGGACGCGGTCGCACGGCATGGCGATGAAGTAGCCGCCGGAGGCGGCGACCGAGCCCATCGAGGCCACGACGGGCGTGCCGGACTCCCGCAGGGCGTGGACCTCGCGTCGCACCGCGTCGGAGGCGGCGTAGGAGCCGCCCGGGCTGTCGACCCGCAGCACGACCGCCTTCACCGCGTCGTCGCGCCCGGCGGCGCGCAGCGCCGCGCCGAGGGTCTCCGAGCCCACGGAGGGCCCGCCGAGCGGGTTCGCGCCACCGGAGCGGCCGAGGTGGATCGCGCCGTGGGCGCCGACGACCGCGACGACCGGGGTGTCGGCCGTGCCGGGCACGCTGCCGGCGAGACCGCTCAGGACGCCGCCCAGGCCGCCGGTGCCGGCGTGCTTCTCGACGAAGCGCAGCGCCGGCGCGTCCGCGCGGTCCTGGTGGCCCGCGCCGACGCCGAGGTCGTCGTAGACCTCGTCGCGGTAGCCGAGCCGGTCCACCAGCCCGCGCTCCAGCGCCTCGTCGGCGGTGAGCGGGCCGGCCTCCAGGGCGGCGCGGACGGCCTCGCGGGTCAGCCCGCGCCCCTGGGCGACGTCCGCGACCAGCGTGTCGGTCGCCGAGGTGACCAGGCGGGTCAGCATCTCGCGCACCGGGTCGGTCATCGCGGAGCGCAGGAAGGTGTCCGCGGCCGACTTGAACTCGTGGCGCTGCGCGATCTGGGGCTCGACGCCGAGCTTGTCGAGGGCGCCGCGGAGGAAGGTCGCCCGGCCGGCCATGCCGACCAGCCCCACGTCGCCGCTCGGCTGCAGCCAGACCTCCTCGAACGCGCTCGCCAGGTGGTACGGCGTGTTGCCCGGACCGAGCTCGCCGTACGCCTCGGACCACACGACCGTCCGCGTGCCGGCCGCCCGCAGCCGGCCCACGGCCTCGCGCAGCTCCGCCGACTGCGCCAGCGTCGGCTCCCAGCCACCGACGTGGGCGACCAGGCCGACTACCTCCTCGTCGTCGCAGGCCTTCTCGAGCGCCTCCACGACCGTCCGCAGGGAGGGGCGGTTGAGTGACCGCACGGCCTCCAGCGGTGACGTGGGCGGCGCCTCCACCAGCCCGCGGCCCAGCTCCAGCTCGAGCACCACCCCTCCGCGCGGACCGGCGCCCACCAGCGTGCGCAGCCGGGCGGGCAGCCGTGAGGCCAGGGCGTGGGGCAACGTCGGGACCATGCGTCCACGCTAGCCGCGCCCGCCGACCACGTTTGGCGGTCGACCTGCCGGGCAGGGTCACCGCGTGTCCCGGTCCCGGCCCCTGCGCCTGCTGCTCACCGCCGCGCTGACGGCCGGCCTGGTGGGCGCGTGCGGAGCCGAGGAGGTGGACGCCGAGCTCGGCGTCGGCGACCTGCGGGGGCTGTACCCGGCGCCCGCCCCGCCGGTCGCGACGGCGACGGAGCTGCCCGGGGAGGCGGCGTACGCGTCGTCGGTCGGCCTGCTCGCGGGCGGCGGGAGCGTCAGCGCCGACGCCGACGCCGACGCCGACGGGACGACGCTGCTGGCGACCGACCGCGGCCTGGTGGCCTACGACCCGACCACGCACGAGGAGCGCTGGCGCACCGACGTCGCGGGCGGCGTGTGCGCGCTGTCCGAGGTCGTCGACGGCCGGGTGGCGCTGCTGCTGGACGCGCGCGGGACGTACGGCCGCTGCGACCGGGTCGGCGTCGTCGACGTCGACCGCGGAGCGCTGCGGTGGAGCCGACCCCTCGGCGACGCCGAGTACCTGTTCGACCGCTCCGTCGCCCTCGGCCGTGACCGCGTGTACGCCGGCGGCGAGTGCGGGGCGGTCCTCACCTTCGCCGTCGACTCGGGGGCGCCCCGCACCCCCCTCCTGGCGCGGGACGTGGTGTGCGGGCACGCCAACGCCATGGCCGGCGGGGTCGTCGCGCTCTACGAGGACGGGGAGACGCCGGACACCCCGGACGACGCCGGCACCGGCTGGATCCCGCCGTCCGACGGGGCGGCGCGGCTGCGCGTGCTGGACGCCGCCGACGGGTCCGAGCGGTGGTCGACCACCGTCGAGCGCCGCGGCGCCGACCTCCACGGCATCGTGTCGGCCGAGCCCCTCGTGCTCGACGTCAGCCAGCGGGGCCACCGGACCATGCGCCGCTACGGCCCGGGCGGCCGGTTCCTCGGCCACCTCGGCGCCCAGCTCGGCCCCTCCGACGGCTTCACCGTCGTCGCCCGCTCCGGCGACGTGCTGGTCGGGACCTACGAGGCGATCGGCGGCTACCGGGCCTACGACCTGCGCACGGGCCAGGAGCTCTGGCGGGTCCCGACCACCGACCGCTGGCTCGCCGGCGCCGACGACGACGGCCTGGTCTGGACGCAGCCCGCGCGGGTCCGGGGGGACCCCGACGGGCCGACGTGGGCGATCCAGTCCCAGGTGGTCCGCACCAGCGCCACCGACCCCGCCGACGCCGTGCTCGTGGGTGCGTTGCCCGGCGACGACGTCACCGCGGGCTCGGTGCTCGGCGACGACCTGCTCGTGCGCGACGCGGGCCGCACGGAGGTGCTCCCGCTCGGGGCCGGCGTCGGACCCGCGCCCGAGCCGTGGACGTACGCCGCGGGCGCCGTCCCCTGGGCGGACGGCGACGTCCGGCCCGACGGCCTCGCGGACGTGTGCGCCTCCGTCGGGCGCGGCGCGCTGGCGACGGTCGGCCTGCGCACCGACCTGCCCGCGCCGGTCGACTGCCACTGGCTCGAGACCGCCGACCCCGCCTACCTCGACGCCGAGCTGCAGGTCGACGTCGAGGCCGTGGCCCCCGAGGCCGGGATCGAGGGCTCCCAGGAGGCCGTGACGGCGGCGGACGCGGCCCGGGCCCGGTACGACGACACCCACCGCCGCTGGCCCGACCTGACCGGTCTCGGGGACGCCGCCCGGACCCGCACCACGCAGTCCGCCGACGCCCGACGGTCGTCGG
Source organism: Nocardioides lentus (assembly GCF_039529515.1). Classification (NCBI taxonomy): domain Bacteria; kingdom Bacillati; phylum Actinomycetota; class Actinomycetes; order Propionibacteriales; family Nocardioidaceae; genus Nocardioides; species Nocardioides lentus. The sequence continues at coordinate 675,320 of NZ_BAAAMY010000001.1, read as the reverse complement.
CCGGCGTCGAGGTCCTCGCCGGCAACGTCGTCGTCCGCGTCGGCGCCCGGGTGGAGGCGCAGATCTCCGACACCCTCGACGGCGTCGTGCCCGCCGCCGACCTCCAGCGGGTCGTGACCCGGGTGGCCGAGGACGTGCTGGCCGACCTCGACCTGCCCGGCGCCACCCCCGACCTCCCCGGGCCCGGCGCGCCCGGCCCCGTGGGCGCCGCCCCGGACGTCTGCCGGCTCCTCGCCGACGCGCTGCCGGCGGCCGTGCCCGCGGACCGTCGTACGGACCTCTCGGCCGGCGAGGCGGTGTCGACCTGCCGCTGGGAGGTGCCGTCCGGTCGCAGCGGCACAAGCCTGACGGTGACCGCGTTCGCTGTGCCGGCGGCCCGCGTCGCCGACCGGCAGGGGCGGGTGAGATCGGCCGTCGCCGTGGCCCGGGGCCTGCCGGGGGCCGGCGAGCGCTATCCCGCCGGCGGCGCGGGGGCCTGGTTCAGCGACACCAGCGACCCGGGCGAGTACGTCTCCCAGGTGCTCACGCTGCGTCGCGCGAACCTCGTGGTGACCGTCGACGGCACGGCCTTCGAGGAGCCCCTCCCCACCGACCTCGGGGCGGACCTGGTGCGCGTGGGCCGCCGGGTCCTGGACGGCGCCTCCCGCGATGTGCCCGACGCCACGCGCCGCTGAAGTTACCCACGGGTAGGGTGTGCGGGTACCGGATCACCGCCTGACGCGTGCGTGAGCCGTCCCTAGGCTGCGCAGAGCCCGCACCGGGTCGTCCGGCGGGAGCAGAGGAGACCACCCCCATGCAGATCGCCGCCATCGTCATCTCGCTGGCCTTCACGGTCGTCGGCATCGCGCTGTTCGTCCGCGCGGTGAGCGAGATCCTCGGTGTCGTGCGGGCCGGTCAGCCGGCCTCGCGCACCGACGCGCCGGCCGCCCGCACCGTGACCCTGCTCAAGGAGTCACTGGGCCACACCCGGATGCTGCAGTGGGGCGTCGTCGGCGCGGCGCACTGGATCGTCTTCGTCGGCTTCGGGCTGCTGTTCTTCACGCTGCTCACGGCGTTCGGGCAGCTCTTCGACGCCCACTTCGCGCTGCCGCTCATCGGCCACTTCCCGCCGTACGAGTGGGCGAGCGAGGCCTTCACCTGGCTGATGACGTTCGCGATCCTCGGCTTCATCGGCTACCGCGCGACGCGACCCAAGGAGCGCGTCCGCGGCGCCCGCGGGCGCTTCTACAAGTCGACGATGTGGCAGGGCTACTTCGTCGAGGGCGTCATCCTCGGCGTCGGCCTGTGCATCATCACGCTGCGCGGCCTCGAGTACGCGCTGTTCACCACCGACGAGCCCGACCTGGCCTCCCCGCTGCACTTCCCGCTGACCTTCTGGCTCGGCGAGCTGTTCGCGGGCCTGTCGGTGCCGACCCTCGAGAACCTGATCTACCTCGTCGCCGCGCTGAAGATCGTCATCTCCTTCACGTGGATGATCGTGCTGTCGCTCAACACCACGATGGGCGTGGCGTGGCACCGTTTCACGGCGTTCTTCAACATCTGGTTCAAGCGCGAGAGCTCCGGCCGTACGGCGCTGGGCGCGGTGAAGCCGCTGACCAGCAAGGGCCAGCGTGTCAGCCTCGACGACATCGAGGAGCTGGACGAGGACGCGGCGCTCGGCGTGGGCCGGGTCGAGGACTTCTCGTGGAAGGGCATCCTCGACTTCACCTCCTGCACCGAGTGCGGCCGCTGCCAGAGCCAGTGCCCGGCCTGGAACACCGAGAAGCCGCTGAACCCCAAGCTGATCATCACCCAGCTCCGCGACCACGCCTACGCGCAGGCGCCGTACCTGCGCGCCGCCGAGGGCGACCGCGAGGCCCTCCTGGCCGGCAGCGACACCCTGACCAAGGAGGTCGAGCGGCCCCTCATCGGCGACGAGTCGGTGTACGGCGTGATCGACCCCGAGGCGCTGTGGTCCTGCACCTCCTGCGGCGCGTGCGTGCAGCAGTGCCCGGTCGACATCGAGCACGTCGACCACATCATCGACATGCGGCGTCACGCGATCCTGGTCGAGAACAACTTCCCGGCCGAGCTCAACCAGCTCTTCAAGGGCATGGAGAACAAGGGCAACCCCTGGAACCAGTCGCCCAAGGCGCGGATGGACTGGGCCAAGGGCCTGGACTTCGACGTGCCCGTGGTCGGCGAGGACATCGAGGACCTGGACTCCGTCGAGTGGCTGTTCTGGGTCGGCTGCGCCGGCGCCTACGAGGACCGCGCCAAGAAGACGACCCGCGCGGTCGCCGAGCTGCTCCACATGTCCGGCACCACCTTCGGCGTGCTCGGCAACGGCGAGACCTGCACCGGCGACCCCGCCCGGCGTGCCGGCAACGAGTTCGTCTTCCAGGGGCTGGCCACGCAGAACGCCGCGACCCTGACCGAGGCGAGGGCCAAGAAGGTCGTCTCCACCTGCGCCCACTGCTTCAACACGCTCAAGAACGAGTACGCCGAGTTCGGCGTCGAGCTCGAGGTCGTCCACCACACCCAGCTGCTCAACCGCCTCGTGCGCGAGGGCAAGCTGACCCCGGTCAAGGACGGCGTGGGCGCCGCGAAGCGCTCGATCACCTACCACGACCCCTGCTACATCGGTCGCCACAACGGCGTCTACTCGCCGCCGCGCGAGCTCCTGCAGGTGCTGCCCGGCGCGAAGATGGCCGAGATGGAGCGCAACTCCGAGCGTTCGTTCTGCTGCGGCGCCGGCGGCGCGCGCATGTGGATGGAGGAGAACACCGGCGAGCGGATCAACATGAACCGCACCGCCGAGGCCGTGGGCACGGGCGCCGACCAGATCGCCGTCGGCTGCCCCTTCTGCCGCGTGATGCTCTCCGACGGGCTGACGATGATGCAGTCCAAGGGCGAGGCCCGCGAGGAGGTCGAGATCCTCGACGTCGCGCAGATGCTGCTCGCGTCGGTCAAGGGCGAGTCGGCCACCAAGGCCATGGCCGGCACCACCGTCGGCGCCGCCCACTCCCCCGCCCCCGCCGCGCGCGCGGACGAGGCCACCCGTGACGAGCCCGCCGTCGGCGACGACACCCAGAGCGGCAGCACGATCACCGAGACCGCCGACGCGGGACCGCTCGCCAAGGCCTCGGGCGGCACCTCGCTGTTCGACGACCCGGCACCCGCCGAGAGGACGCCGACCACGTCGCAAGGCGACGCCCCCGCCGCCGAGGCGAGGGCCGCGACCCCGGCCTCCTCCGGCGGCTCGCTGTTCGACGTGAGCGACCCCGCCCCCGAGGCGAAGGCCTCCCCGGCGGCGTCGGGCGGCTCCCTCTTCGACACCCCGGCGCCCGAGCCGGCGGCCGAGCCCGAGCCCGAGCCGACCCCGGACGCCGGGTTCGGTGGCTCGATGTTCGACATCCCCGCGACGGAGCCGGCCACGAAGGCCGAGCCCGAGACGAAGGCCGAGACGAAGGCCGAGTCGACGACGGCGCCGACGGCCGAGCCCGGCGCCGGGTTCGGCGGCGGCTCGATGTTCGACATCCCCGCCGCCACCCCCGAGCCCGCCACGTCGGAGCCCGAGGCCGAGCCCGAGACGAAGGCCGAGTCGAAGGCCGAGTCGACGCCGGCGCCGACGGCCGAGCCCGAGCCGGCCCCGGGGCCGGCCGCGACGATCCCGTCGGGTGGCTCGCTGTTCGACATCGCCGCTCCGGAGCCGACGGCGACCACCCCGGTGGCGAAGGCCGAGACCGAGCCCTCCCCGGAGCCGGCGGCCGAGCCCGGGCCGACCCCGGAGCCCGGCCTGACACGGGCCACCGGCTCGGCGTCGACCCCGGCGGCGTCGATCCCGACGGGCGGGTCGCTGTTCGACATCCCGGCGCCGGAGCCGACCGTCGCCGCGATCGAGGAGGAGACGCCCGCCGCACGGTCGGACGGGGACACCCCGGCGCCCGCCGTGCCGTCCGGCGCGGAGGTCACCGCCGCCGCGACCGCCCTCACCGCGGACTCCGAGCCCTCGACCGCCGAGGAGTCGGCCGCGGACGTCGCGACCGAGGAGGCCGACGCGATCGTCGAGGAGACCCCCGCCGAGACCCCCGCCGAGACCCCCGCCGCGAGCGCCGGCGACGCGCCGGACGAGACGCCCGACGAGTCGCGGGCGCGGTCCCACGGCCAGGCCAACCGGCCCAAGACCGACGTCGACATCAGCGGCGCGGGCTCGTTGTTCGACCTCTGAGGCCCGACCTCGCACCCGCACGACGGAGGGTGCCGGTGTGACGGCCTGTGGAGGACCGTGTGGAGAACAGACCGGTGAGGGTCAGCCGCGCATGGCGACGCCCTCGCGCCAGTAGCCCATGAAGGCGACCTGGCCACGGTCGACGCCGAGGTCCTTCACGAGGTGGCGCCGCAGGCCGGTGACGACCTTCGCCTCGCCGGCGATCCACGCGTAGAGCCCGGAGTAGGGGCCTGCGTCGGGGGTGTGGGCGGACGCGGGGGTCTCCCAGACGAGGTCCTCGACCTCGTCGTCCGCGACCACCGGCGGCGCCTGTCGCCAGTCGTCCTCGCCGAGCCGCCGCAGGGTCGCCGTCCACAGCTTGGCGCCGCGGTCGGCGCCGTCGCGGGGCAGCCACTCGACGTCGACGCCCTCGGGGCCGCGGAGGTCGTCGAGCACGTCGCCGGCCGTCGGCACCTCCAGCAGCACGCAGCCGCGCGCGTCGGCCGGCAAGTCGCGCAGGATCCCGTACGCCGCGGGGACGGCCGTCTCGTCGCCGACGACGAGGACGCGCTCGGCGTCGCCGGGCCGGAACTCGATCCCGCCCCACCCGGTCCCGCGCCGCGGGCCGATCAGCACCACCCCGTCACCCGGCTGCGCGGTCAGCGCCCACGCGTTGCCGGGGCCGGTCGGCCCGTGCTCGTGGACCACGATGTCGATGACGACCTGGGTCCCGACCCCCGACCCGACGACGTCGCGGGGCGTGTAGGTGCGCATCGACCCGCGCCGCTCCTCCGGCAGCGCCAGCCAGTCGGCGTACCAGTCCCGGGCCGGGTCCAGCGGCGGCAGCGTGCCGTCCGCCGCGGGGAAGATCAGCTTCACCCGCTGGTCGAGCATCGGGCCGTCGGTGCCGAAGTCGGCGAGGCAGTCGCCGCCGAACCACAGCCGCACGAACGACGGCGCGACCCGCTCGACGCGTCGTACGACGATCTCGTCGACGACGCTGCGGGGCTCGGCTTCGACCGTCTCGGCGCTCATGTTAGGCAAGCCTAACTTAAGCGCGCCTCCCTGTCAGATGTGCGTGCGGTGGAAGTTGGCGGCGGAGCGCGACGGGGTCGGGCCGCGCTGCCCCTGGTAGCGCGAGCCGTACTTGTCCGAGCCGTAGGGGTGCTCGGCCGGCGAGGAGAGCCGGAAGAAGCACAGCTGCCCGATCTTCATGCCCGGCCACAGCTTGATCGGCAGGTTCGCGACGTTGGCCAGCTCGAGCGTGACGTGGCCGCGGAAGCCGGGGTCGATGAAGCCCGCGGTGGAGTGGGTGAGCAGGCCCAGCCGGCCCAGCGACGACTTGCCCTCGAGCCGTGCGGCGACGTCGTCGGGCAGCGCCACCGCCTCGTACGTCGAGCCGAGGACGAACTCGCCCGGGTGCAGGATGAACGGCTCGTCGCCGACGCAGCTGACCTCGCGGGTCAGGTCGGGCTGGTCCTCAGCCGGGTCGATGTGGGGGTAGCGGTGGTTCTCGAAGGTGCGGAAGATCCGGTCGAGGCGCACGTCGACCGAGGACGGCTGCACCATCGCCGGGTCCCAGGGGTCGAGCCCGATCCGCCCGGCGTCGGCCTCGGCGAGGATGTCGCGGTCGCTCAGCAGCACGAGCCGCACCCTATCCGTCCGAGCGACCCCCGGCTCCGTCCCGGGCCGGCCGCTCCTGCGTGGGCATCACCGGCATCCCCGCCACCTCGCTGAGCTCGGCGGCCAGCGCGGGCGAGGGCTCCGACCCCTCCCCGGCGAGACCGACGACGAGACCGGACCCGTCGGCGCAGCCGGCGGTGCCGGTGCCCGCGGGGCGGCCGTCCTCGGCGAGCCACGCGTCGACCGCGTCACCGGCGGCGGCGATCTCGTCGCGGGAGTAGCGGGTGCCCTGCACCACGACCCCCACGCCATCGGGCCGGACGCCGGCGAGCCGCGCCACCGACGCCGGCACCGGCTCCTGCCACTGCACGACCACGGCTCCGGCCTCGGCCCACACGACCCGGCCGACGTCGCCGTCGCGCTCCTCGTCGGCGACCGTCCCCGCGAGCGTGTCGTCGAGGTCGTCCACCACCGCGAGCAGGCGCGCCCCGACGACCTCCCGGGCCTGGGCGGCGGGCCCGAAGCCGGCGTCGGGCTGCGGCTCGCGCCACCGACCGACGAGGACGGGCACGTCGACCTGGTCCGCCAGCAGGCGCCGCGCCAGCCCGACGTCGCCGCGGACCAGCGCGACCACGCCGAGCGCGCTCGGCGCGGCGTACGCCACGGAGAACGGCGTGCGCCCGCCGGTGCGCCCCTGCAGCACCTCCGCGGCCGCCTCCTGCGCCGCGAGGTCCTCGATCGGCGGGGCGTCGTCGGCGCCCCAGGGCTCGAGACCCACCGGGCAGGCGAAGGAGTCCGTCACCTCGCCCGTGGGTCCCTCCGCCGTGGATCCGGACCCGCAGCCCGAGACCGTCGTCCCCAGGGCGACCAGGGCGAGGGCGGCGACGCGGCGGCGGGAGGTCCTCATGACGCTGCGACGCGGTCCGGCGCCGGGCGGTTCCGTCCGGGTCCGCGCGGGGCGGGAGGATGGCGCCGTGAGCTACCACCGCTACGTCGCGCTGGGCGACTCCTTCACCGAGGGCGTCGGCGACCCCGACCCCGACCGCCCCAACGGCCTGCGGGGCTGGGCCGACCAGGTCGCCGAGGTGCTGGCGGCGCGGACCGACGACTTCGCCCACGCCAACCTCGCGATCCGCGGCCGCAAGCTCGACCAGGTGATCGCCGAGCAGCTCGAGCCCGCGCTGGCGATGCGCCCCGACCTGGTGACGGTGTACGCCGGCGCCAACGACATCCTGCGGCCCTCCGTCGACCTCGACGCGCTGGCCCACCGCTACGAGGAGGCGATCGGGCGCCTCGTCGGTGTCGGCGCCCGGGTGCTGGTGTGGACGGCGTTCGACCCGGGCGGCTCGGCCGTCTACCGGCCCGTGCGGGGCCGGTTCGCGCTCTACAACGAGCTGGTCCGCGAGGCCGCCGACCGCCAGGGCGCCGACGTCGTCGACTTCTGGCGGCTGCGTGACTACCGCGACTGGCGGATGTGGGACACCGACCGGATGCACATGGGCCCCGCCGGTCACCGTCGGATGGCCGTCGAGGTGCTCTCCGTCCTCGGCGTGGAGCACGACCTGGCCGCGCTGGAGCTCCCCGAGCAGGCGTCCGCGACGCGCCGGCAGGCGGTGGCGGCGGACCTCGACTGGGCCCGCTCCTTCGCGCTGCCGTGGGTGCAGCGCCGCCTCACGGGCCGCTCCTCGGGGGACACGGTGAACCCGCGGCGCCCGACCCTCGGCCCCGTGACGTAGCATCTGCGTCGACCCACGGGTCACCTGCGGACGTAGCTCAGTTGGTAGAGCGCGACCTTCCCAAGGTCGATGTCGCGAGTTCGAGTCTCGTCGTCCGCTCCACGTTCACCGGTTTGGCCCGGTCCGCCGCCGGGTAGGCCCGGGCCATGACCCTCCGTCGACTCCTCGCCGCGGCCGTCGCCGTGCCCCTGATCGCCGTCACGCCGTACGGCGCCGCGACCGCCGCTCCCGCGGTCCGCACCGCCGACGGGCCCACCACCGAGGCGGTCCACCGCTCCGCCCGGGGCGCCCTGTTCAACGAGGCCGGCGAGACCGGCCTCCGCCGAGCGCTGCTGTCCAACGTGAACGCCGCCCCGCGCGGCAGCACCATCCGCGTCGTCACCATGAGCTACACGGACCCCAAGGCGACCGCCGCCCTCACCCGGGCCCACCGTCGCGGTGTCGACGTCCAGGTGCTCGTCTCGAAGCAGAAGACCGAGGGCGTCGGCACCGTCGCCGGTCTCGGGCAGGTGCTCAACCGCAGCTCGCGCGACGGCTCCTTCCTCGAGCGCATCGACCACTCCGCACGCGGCCCGTCGCGCTACCGGGGGAGGGGCACGACGCTGCACCAGAAGTCGTGGACCTTCTCCCGGACGGGGTCGTCGCGGTGGGTCACGATCATCACCTCCGCCAACATCACCAACGAGGCCGTCGACCTGCAGTACAACGACGGCTACGCCTGGGTCGGCGAGAAGGCCCGCTACGACGCGATGTCCGCGATCTTCCGCGCCCAGCGCCGCGACCGGCCGATCAGCTCGCCGTTCCGCTCCGCCCTCGGGGGTGCGCTGCTCTTCGGGCCCCACAACCCCGGGATGAGCGACCCCGTCGTCAACCGCATCGACGCCCTGCCGACCCGCGGACTGCAGATCCGGATCGGCGTCGCCGCCTGGTCGGGCGGGCGCGGGGAGGCCATCGCCCGCGCGCTGGCCGCCAAGGCACGCGCCGGCGCCTCGATCAACGTGCTCGTGCCCGACCCCCTCTCCGACAACGTCCGTGCCGTGCTCGAGAGCGCCGGGATCACGCTGCTGCGCGGGGACTGGACCCGGCCCGGCAACGGTGGCCAGTACCTGCACGCCAAGTTCATGACCGCGCAGTGGCGGACGGACGCTGGCCGCGTGACCCGCGTCTGGTTCGGCTCCGAGAACTGGGGCGACGCCCCGCGCGGCAGCGACGAGATCACGGCGCGGATCGACCGGCCCGCCGCGCACGACAGCTGGGTCCGCTGGTTCCGGGAGATTCGCCTCTGAGGGCTGCCTGGCAGGATCGTGGGCGTGAGCCGGACCGACACGCGCATCGACGCGACCCGACTGATCCCCGCCCCGGCCGCCGACGTCTTCGCCGTGCTGTGCGACCCGCAGGGCCACGTCGCGATCGACGCGACCGGCATGCTGCAGGACGCCACCGGGGAGCCGGTGTCCGCCGTCGGCGACGCGTTCGTCGTGCACATGGACCGCGAGGCCCTCGGCGACCGCCCCGACATGGGTCGCTACGACGTCGACGTCACCATCCACGACCTCGAGCCCGACCGCCGGATTTCCTGGACCATCGTCGGCACGGTCAGGCCCGGCATCGGGCACGTCTGGGGCTACGAGCTCGAGCCCGCCGAGGGCGGCACCCGCGTCACGTCGTACTGCGACTGGAGCGAGGCCCGCGAGGACTGGAAGCACGTGTTCCCGGTCGTCTCCGAGACCGCCCTGCGCGGCACGCTGGGGATCCTCGACCGCACCGTGCGGCGCGGCTACCCGCGGGCCGCCGACCGCCCGTGAGCTTCGCCGGCTTCCCCGTCGCCGCCCTCGACTTCTACGACGACCTCGAGGTCGAGAACACCCGCGCCTTCTGGGAGCAGCACCGCACGACCTACGAGGAGTCCGTGCGGGCGCCGATGACGGAGCTCTGCGCGGAGCTCGCCGACGAGTTCGGCGCCGCCAAGATCTTCCGGCCCTACCGCGACGTGCGGTTCGCGAAGGACAAGACGCCGTACAAGACCCACCAGGGGGCGTTCGTGGCCGCCGGGCCGTCGTGCGGGTGGTACGTGCAGGTCGGGGCCCCCGGCGTCCGCGTCGGCGCCGGTTTCTACCACGCCGAGCCGGGCGACCTGGCCCGGATCCGCGACGCCGTCGACCTCGACCACTCCGGCCGCGAGCTCGAACGGCTGCTCGCCGGGCTGGAGGCCGACGGCTTCGAGCGCGCGGGCGACCGGCTCAAGACCACGCCGCGCGGCTGGTCGAAGGACCACCCGCGCATCGATCTCCTGCGCCACCGCTCGCTGTCCATGGGCCGCTCCTACGGCTTCGAGCCGGTGATTCACTCCCCCGACCTGGTCGCGCGGGTGCGGGCCGACTGGCGCCGGCTGCGACCGCTCGTCGACTGGGTCGTGCCCCGCCTGGAGCAGCTGGCCTGATCCGACGGGCCCCCGCGTCGAGGACGCGGGGGCCCGTCGGCTCAGCGGGTGACGCGGATCGTCGTCCGGCCGCGGGAGGCCGCGAACCCGGTGGCCGGGTCGTAGACCGCCGCGACGGGGACCCGTCCCGTGCGCGCCCGCGCCGGCAACCGGAACCGCGCGACCCCGCGCTCGTCGAGGCGCAGGCCCTGCCGCACCACGCGCCCGGCGTAGCGGACCAGCACCGCGCCGCGAGGCGTCAGGGCGTCGGCGGCGACCCTGATCGTGGCCACCGGGCGACGACCCATGCGCACCGTCGGGGTCGTCGACACCGTGGTGCGGGTGGTCAGCGCCCGCACGGCCCGGCCCGTCGAGGTCGCCGTCCCCGGCGCGCTGCCCGGGACCGTGCCGGTCACGCGGACCGCCAGCCGCGCGCCCGCCTCCCGCGCGCTCACCCGGTACGTCGAAGAGGTCGCACCGTCGACCGGCTCACCGTCGAGGAGCCACTGGTAGGTCTCCTCGACGTCGGCGAGGTCCCACGCGGCGCCGTCGGTGCGCACGGTGCGGCCGGGCTCGACCGTGCCGATCACCCGGGGCGTCGCCGTGGCGACCGGGGCGTCGGCGAGGTCGACCGTCACCGCCGCGCTGCCGAGCGCGGTGCCGGTGGCCTCGGCGAGGTCGGACCCGACCTGCGCCAGCGACAGCGCCTCCACCTCGGTGGCACCGGCGCCCACGGCCTCGAAGGTGAGCGTCGCGAGCACCGCCTCCCCCGTCAGCGCCGGGGAGGAGCCCAGGCGGGTGTGGGCGACCTCCACGCCGGACTCACCGGCGCGGGCGTACGTCGCCCCGCCTTCGTCGGCGTCGACGCTGCCGTCGACGAGGCTCAGGACCTCGGGGTCGACACCGAGGTCGAGGTCGTAGGCGTAGAGGTCCGCCACGCTGTCGGCGGCGACGGTCACGGTGACCTCGTCGCCGACCTGCAGGGCGTCGTCGGAGACGCTCACGCTCACACCGGACACCTCCGGGTCGGCGGCCGACCGGGCGCCGCCCGCCGTCCCGCCCGCGGCGCGGGCCGGGGCGTCGTCAAGGGCGGGGTAGAGCGCCGGGGTGGTGCGGTGGCCGGTGGCCTGCTCGTAGTCGTAGGTCAGCCCGAGCAGGTCGCCCTCGCTGTAGTTGCGGCCCAGGAACTCGAGGTTGACCCCGGCGCCCGGGATCGCCTCGGTCGCGCTCGCCTGGCCCATCGGCACCGTCACCGACGGCATCCCGGTGTTGGGGCCGAGCCGCAGGTTGGTGCCCTGGGTGCCGTAGGGGTTGCCGCTGGGGTAGACCAACGCGTCGAGGTCGTTGTCGTCGAGCAGTCCCGTGGTGACCTGCTCCCCCGTCGCGATGGCGGCGGAGTGGCTCGTGATCCACGCGTCGTACTGCTCGGGGGTCACCGCGTCGCGGGTGCGGTAGGTCCCCTCACGTCCCGGCACCAGCCGGCCCGAGGCGATGATGTCGGCGAGGGTCCGGGTGGTCACGTCGGGGTCGAGGTGCGCGGCGACGTACTCCTGCAGGTCGTGCTTGAACTCGTTGGTGCTGCCGCTCGGCTCGGCGAGGGTCGGCCCGAGCACGGTCGTGTCGACCGGCACGACCGTCGCGCCCTGCGCGGTCAGGTCCGCGACCGCCGCCTCGAACAGCCGGACGGTGGTCGCGTTGGTGCCGACCATGCTCGGCACGTAGCCGATGCGGGCGCCCTCGAGCGCGTCGTCGTCGAGGAAGCGGGTGTAGGAGTCCGGCACCCGCCCGTCCTGCTCGGCGGTGACCGGGTCCGCCGGGTCGACCCCCACGACCTCGTCGAGGGCGATCGCGGCGTCGGAGACGCTGCGGGTGATCGGGCCGCCGGTGTCCTGGCTCAGCGCGAGCGGCACGATGCCGTCGCGGCTGGCGAGCCCGACGGTCGGGCGGACGCCGACGAGCTGGTTGTAGGAGGCCGGGACGCGGATCGAGCCGCCGGTGTCGGTGCCGAACCCGATGGCCCCGAGGTTGGAGGCGATCGAGGCGCCCGTGCCGCCGCTCGAGCCGCCCGCGGTCCGGGTGAGCGCGTAGGGGCTCGCGACGGGCTCGGAGGAGCCGGCCGCCACGCCGGTCGTGTACGCCGAGCTGAAGCCGAGCGCCCACTCGTCCATCGACGCCTTGCCGAGCAGCACCGCGCCGCCCTCGCGCAGGCCCTCGACCATGGACGCGTCGGTCGCGGTCTGGTTGGTCTCCCAGCTGCCGTGACCGGCGCTGGTGGGCATGTCGACGGTGTCGAAGTTGTCCTTCACCAGCACGGGGATGCCGTCGACCATGCTGCGCGGCCCGCCGTCCCGGGCGCGCAGGGCGTCGCTCTCGGCCGCCGCCGCCAGCGCGGCCTCGCCGCCGGTCGTGAGGACCGAGTTCAACGCCCGGGCGTGCGCCTCGTCGGCCAGCCCGTCGTACGCCGCGATGCGGTCGAGGTAGGCCCGGGTGAGCTCGACCGACGTGACGGTGCCGGCGTTCATGGCCCGCTGCATGTCGAGCGCGGTGGCCTCCACCAGCTCGAAGGGCCCGTCGTCGTAGAGCACCCGCTGGGCGAGGTCGGCGAGGTCGCGCAGCTCCAGCTCCCCGTCGGCGTCGAGGTCGGCGGGCGCGAGGCCGGACCATCCCGCGTCGGTGTCGGTGGTCCCGAGCGCCGGACCCACCAGGTCGAGGTCGTCCAGCGAGACCGCCTCGTCGTCGGTCAGGTCGCCCTCGGTGAAGTACGGCGCGAGGTAGCCGCCGCCGGTCACCTCCGGCGCGGCGTCGCTCGCCGCCGCGGGCGCGGCGGCGCTCGGGGCGGCCTGGGTCGTGGTCAGCGCCGTGGCGCCGACGACGGCGGCGACGGCCGCGGCCACCCGTCGGCGTCGGTCCCGGGTCGGCCCACTCGGGGTCCGTGCACTCATGCGTTCCTGCTCTCTCGCGGGTCGGTCTGCGGTTCCGAGACGCGAGAAAGGTAGGAACGGCGTGTTTCGGGCCGGGGTCGGCGACCGACCCACGGCGTTACGTCGAGGTCTCTATTCGTGCTCGGGCAGCACGGGGCTCGACTGGCCGTGGTCGCGACCCAGCTGGGTGGCGCGCGCGACCGAGGCCTGGCCGTAGCGGTCGCGGACCGCGTCGAGGGCACTGTCGAGCTCGGCCCGACGGGGGCCGCGCTCGTCGCGGCGCGCCGGGTCGGCGGCCGGGCGGCGCCGGCCGGGGTCGCGGTCGGCCGCCCGGTCGTCGAGGGCCAGCTCGAGCTGCTCGCCGGCGCCGCGGGCGAGGTTGCCGAAGGAGACGCCGAGCAGCGTGAGCCCCCGCACGGTGATCTGCTCCTCCTCCGCGACGAGCAGGCCGCGGGCGACGTCGAGCAGCGCCGTCGTCCGACGGGTGGGCACGACGAGGGTGTGGGAGCGCGTGGCGCGGGTGAAGTCGCCGTACCGCAGCCGCAGGACGACGGTGCCCGCGTCGCGGTCGCCCGCGCGCAGCCGGTGGGCGAGCCGGTCGACGATCGTCGACAGGATGACGTCGAGCTCCTCGGGGCTCCGGCGCCGGCGCCCGAGCGCCCGCTGGGAGCCGATGGACCGACGCGCCGGGCCGCCGTCGACGGGACGCGGGTCCTGGTGGCGCGCGAGGGCGTGGAGGTGGCGCGCGGCGGCGGGCCCGACGATGCCGGCGAGCGCCGCCTCGTCCATCGCGACCACGTCGCCGACGGTGTCGATGCCGAGGCGGTGGAGCTTGGTGGCGGTCTTCTCCCCCACCCCCCACAGCCGCTCGACGCGCATCGGGCGCAGGAACGCGTCCTCGCCGTCGGGGGGCACCAGCAGCAGCCCGTCCGGCTTGGCGCTGCCGGAGGCGACCTTGGCGAGGAACTTCGTGCGCGCCACCCCGACGCTCACCGCCAGGCCCGCCTCCTCGTGGACCCGCCGCCGGAGCCGCTGCGCCACGGCGACCGGGGACCCGACGCTGCGCCGCAGCCCCCCGACCTCGAGGAACGCCTCGTCGATCGACACCGGCTCGACCATCGGCGTGACGTCGCGGAACACCGCGAACACCTCCGCGCTCGCCGCGCTGTAGGCGTCCATGCGGGCGGGCACGACCAGCGCCTCGGGGCACAGCCTCAGCGCCTCCCGGCCGCCCATCGCCGTGCGGACGCCCGCGCGGCGGGCCTCGTAGCTCGCCGCCAGCACCACCCCGCCCCCCACGATCACCGGCCGCCCGCGCAGGCGCGGGTCGTCCCGCTGCTCGACCGAGGCGTAGAACGCGTCGAGGTCGGCGTGCAGGATCGTCGCCTCCCCCACCGCCGCGTCCGCCACACCCCCAGGTTCCCACCCGGCGCCGACACCCGCCCTGCTCCGGCTCCGGCCTCCCGCGTCCCCCACCCCCTCCCGACCGCGCGGGGTAGTCCCTGACGTCCGGACCCTCCCGGGGCCCGATCGGGGGTCAGAACGTCAGGGACTACCCGTCGCGACGTCAGACCGCGTACGCCGTCAGTTCACCCGCGCCCGTCACGGTGGAGCCATGGCCCGCCGTACCGCGCACCTGTGCATCGGCCTCCCGGGCGCCCTGGGCGCCCGCACGACGGCCGACCTCCTCGCCGGTCACGCCGACACGCTCGCCGTGGCCGGGCACCACCTGCCCGCCTCCCCCGAGACCACCCGACGCGCCGCGTGGGAGATCACCCGCGACCGCGAGGCCCTCGCCGGGGCGGGACTGACCCGCCGGGACGTCGAGGGCACCTGGGAGGGGATCTGGCGCGACGCCTACCGCGCGCGGCCGCGCGACGTCGTCCTCGCCGAGGACGGGTTCGCCGGCGCCACGCCCGAGCAGGCGGCGCTCGCCCTCGACGCGCTCGCGGGCTTCCGCACCCACCTCGTCGTCGTGGCCGCGGACCCCGCCGACCTCCTCGCGCGGGCCTGGACCGACGCGGTCGTCCAGGGTCGCTCGATGCCCGTGCTGCGCTTCCGCGACCGCATGCAGGACGCCGGGCCCGGCCACGAGGCCGCGCGCCGCTGGTGGGCGGTGCAGCACCTCGAGGAGATCCTGGAGCGCTGGACCGTCCACGTCCCCGACCACTGGGTGCACGTGGTCGTCGTCTCCGGCGACGAGCAGGACCGCGCCGCCCAGGCCGGCCGCGCGCTCGGCACCATGCTCGGCACGCGCCCGCTCGTCGCCGCGCCCGAGACCGCTCCCCGCCCCGTCGCCGCCCGCGCGCTGCCCTCCACGGTCCACTCCGCCGTCCGCGACGAGGCCCGACGCTGGGCCGACCTGCTCCGCGCCTCGTCGTACGACGTGCACGGCGACCCCGACGACCTCGTGCCGCCGCTCGCCGCGGGCCCTGCGGGGGCCGAGGTCCCCGCCGAGCTCTCGCTCGACGACCGGCTCCGGCTCACCGGCGGCGCGCTCGCCGACGCCCTGGCGCAGCTCGAGGGCCTGCGCCGCGAGAACGCCCGCCTCCAGGACCGCGTCCCCCACCAGCCCACCCGCGCCCGCCGCGGACGCTTCGCCTTCGCCGGGCGCTCGTCGAGGTAGGGCGGGTCCCGGGTGCGTCGGGGTCGCCGCTCACCTCACCGGGTCTCGACCCGTTGGCGCGACCTCGGTCGCTCGGGGGGGGGAGGGTCGGCGCTCACCTCACCGGGTCTCGACCCGCTGACGCGACCTCGTTCCTCGGTCGCGTCGCTCGCTCGACCTCCCTGACGTCGCACCCTCGCTCCGCTCGGGTGCGGTCAGTGAGGCTGCCAGGCGTCCTCGTCGGCGGTGCGGGCGGTGACCGCCTTGGGCAGCCGGCCGGCCGCGAGCTGGTCGATGCTGACCTGCTCGAAGACGTCGCGCAGCGAGCGGCGCGCGGCGATCCAGACGTGCTGGAGCACCTCGGCGCTCTCGTTGTAGGTGACCGCCTCCGGCCGCAGGCCGTAGACCGAGACCAGGGGCCCGTCGACGGCGCGGATCACGTCCGCCACCGAGACGGTGTCCGGGGTGCGCGCCAGGCGCCAGCCGCCGGACTGGCCGCGCTGCGACATCACGACGCCCGCGCGGCGCAGGTCGGCCAGGATCGCCTGGAGGAACCCGTGGGGGATCTCCTGGCGGCGCCCCAGCTCCTCCGCGCTGACGGGGCGGCCGTCGTCGCTGCGCGTCATCTCGATCAGCGCCCGGAGGGCGTAGTCGGCCTTGGCGGAGACACGCATGTCCTCATCCTGTCAGAGAAGTCCACCGGACCCCTCGACCAACTCCCCCGGAGCGCCGGGGCGAGCCGTCAGGACGCGGCGTACGACTCCTCGAGACGGGCGACCTCGCGGGCGACCCGCTCCTGGCGGACGGCCCACACGATGCCGGTGATCCACAGCACCGCCAGGAAGGCGAGCACCGACCAGACGGTCGCGGGCGCGCCGCCGACCGCCTCGATCAGCGTCTTGACGTTGGTGATGACGATCAGGCCGCCGGCGGCGACGCCCAGCACGCGGGCCGCGAGGTGCTTGACCAGCCAGGCGGCGACCGGCGCGGCGATGACGCCACCGACGAGCAGCGCGGCGGCGTACTCCCACGGGATGCCCTGCGAGCCGAGCGCCAGGATGAAGCCGAGCGAGCCACCGACGGCGACCACGAACTCGGAGGTGTCGATCGAGCCGACGACCTTGCGGGGCTCCAGGCGCCCCGAGGACAGCAGGGTGCTCGTGCCGACCGGGCCCCAGCCACCGCCGCCGATGGAGTCCAGCGCCCCGCCGAACAGACCCATCGGGGCCAGGAAGAACGCCGAGGGCCGGGTCTTGAACTGCGGGCGCCGGCCACCGAGGGCCAGGAAGCGGTAGATCACGTAGACGCCGAGGCTGAACAGGATGATCGACACGAGCGGCTTCGCCGCGTCGCCGTCGAGGCTGGACAGGAACGTCGCGCCGGCGAACGCGCCGATGAAGCCGGGCGCGGCGAGGATGCCGACCGTGCGCCAGTCGACGTTGCCGAACTTGGCGTGCGAGACGCCCGAGACGAGCGAGGTGCCGATCTCGGAGAAGTGGACCGCGGCCGAGGCGGCGGCCGGGGCGATGCCCACCGCCAGCAGGATCGTGGTGGAGGTGACGCCGTACGCCATCCCCAGCGATCCGTCGACGAGCTGGGCGAGGAGGCCGACGACGGCCACCACGATGATCTTCCGCATGCGCGCTGCACCCTTCAGGAACGGGCCCGACCACCGGCGCTCGGCGCCAAAGTCGATCGGCTAGGTCAAAGTACTGACTTAGTAGAGATTAGCCGGATACGCGGTGTCAACTCTGACCGTGCGCGTCGCGCCTCGCACCGGGGTCGGCGGTCCCTCTTGCCGCGAAGTTACTCATGGGTAGACTCGTCGGTAACAAAGGCACGGCACGTGCGCACCACGAGGGAACGGGTGGACCGTTGAGTCACTACAAGAGCAACCTGCGCGACATCGAGTTCAACCTCTTCGAGGTCTTCGGCCGCGACGAGGTCCTGGGCACCGGGCCCTTCGGCGAGGTCGACGGCGAGACCGCGCGCACGATCCTGGCCGAGGTCGACCGGCTCTCCCGCGAGGACCTCGCCGCGTCGTACGTCGACTCCGACCGCAACCCGCCGGTCTTCGACCCGGCCACGAGCACCGCGCCGGTGCCGGCGAGCTTCGCGAAGAGCTACCACGCCTGGATGGACGCCGAGTGGTGGCGCCTCCAGCTGCCCGAGGAGCTCGGCGGCCAGCCCGCCCCCTCGTCGCTCAACTGGGCGCTGGGCGAGCTGATCCTGGGCGCCAACGCCCCGATCTGGATGTACTCGGCCGGCCCGAGCTTCGCCGCGGTCGTGCACCGCAACGGCACGGCCCGCGACAAGCGCATCGCCGAGATCATGGTCGAGCGCGGCTGGGGCGCCACGATGGTGCTGACCGAGCCCGACGCCGGCTCCGACGTCGGCGCGGGCCGCTCGAAGGCCACCCCGAACGAGGACGGCACCTGGAACATCCAGGGCGTCAAGCGCTTCATCACCTCGGCCGAGTCCGACCTGCAGGAGAACATCGTCCACCTGGTCCTCGCCCGCCCTGCGGGCGTCGAGGGCGTCGGCGGCCCGGGCACCAAGGGCCTGTCGATGTTCATCGTGCCGAAGCACCACTTCGACCCGGAGACCGGCGAGCTCACCGGCGAGCGCAACGGCGCCTACGTCACCGGCGTCGAGCACAAGATGGGCCTGAAGGTCTCCAACACCTGCGAGGTCACCTTCGGCGACCCCGGTGTCGGCGGCGGCGAGCCCGCCCGCGGCTGGCTGGTCGGCGAGGTCCACCAGGGCATCGCGCAGATGTTCCAGGTCATCGAGAACGCCCGGATGATGGTGGGCACCAAGGCCATCGCCACCCTCTCGGCGGGCTACCTCAACGCGCTGGACTACGCCAAGAGCCGCGTCCAGGGCGCCGACCTGACCCGCGCCGCGGACAAGACCGCGCCGCGCGTCACGATCACCCACCACCCCGACGTACGCCGCTCGCTGATGACGCAGAAGTCGTACGCCGAGGCGATGCGCGCGCTGGTGCTCTACACCGCGACGTGGCAGGACAAGGTGCAGGTCGCGGCCCACACCGGCGTGCGCGACGAGCTCGCCGAGGCGGTCAACGACCTGCTGCTGCCCGTGGTGAAGGGCTACGGCTCGGAGCGCTCGTGGGTCCTGCTCGGCACGGAGTCGCTGCAGACGCTCGGCGGCTCCGGGTTCCTGCAGGAGTACCCGATCGAGCAGTACGTGCGCGATGCCAAGATCGACACCCTCTACGAGGGCACCACGGCGATCCAGGGCCAGGACTTCTTCTTCCGCAAGATCGTCAAGGACCAGGGCCGCGCGCTGGGTCACGTGGCGACCGAGATCGGCGCCTTCGTCGCCTCCGAGGCCGGCAACGGCCGCCTCAAGGTCGAGCGTGGCCTGCTGGCCACGGCGCTCGACGACGCCAACGCGCTCGTCGGCCACATGATCAACGACCTCATGTCGGCCGACCCCAACGCCGAGGGCGGCGACCTGCGCAACGTCTACAAGGTCGGCCTCAACACCAGCCGTCTGCTGATGGTCCTCGGCGACGTCGTCTGCGCCTGGCTGCTCCTCCGCCAGGCCGACGTGGCCCTGGCGGCGCTGGGCGGCGACGTCTCGGCCAAGGACCGGGCGTTCTACGAGGGCAAGGTGGCGGCCGCGAAGTTCTTCGCGACCACCGTCCTGCCCAAGGTCTCCGCCGAGCGCGCCGTCGCCGAGTCGGTGGACCTCGACCTGATGGACCTCGACGAGGCCAGCTTCTGACGCAGGAGCGCCACGACGCACGACGGCCCCGGGCGCTCCGCCCGGGGCCGTCGTCGTCCCCGGAGCCGTCGTCCGGCGGGACGACGACCCACTGAGGATCCGTGCGCCGATGACGCCGCAGGATCCTGCTGCGGTGCCGGCACCACCGCGTGACACGGCGGGCAGCGGGCGACCGTCAGCCGGTGGACGCCGCCCGGAGGACCGCGGTGGTGAGGTCGTCGAGGAGCGGGGAGTCGACGCGCCAGCGCTGCCAGTGCAGCGGCACCAGGACGGGGTCGGGGCCGAGGCGGACGAGGCGGCCGGCCTCGAGGTCGTCGCCGAGCTGGCCGTCGAGGAGCATGCCCCAGCCGAGTCCGCAGCGGACGGCCTCGGCGAGGTCGGCGGTGGTGGGGACCCGGTGCACGACCTCGGGCACGGGGTGGCCGCGGGCGGCGAGCCAGTCGTGCTGGAGGGCGTCCGCGGCGTCGAAGTGCACGAGCGGCAGCCGCGACCAGTCCACGCGGCCCGCCGGTCCCGCCGGTCCCCGGGAGCCCGGGGACCCGCCGACGCGCTCGAGCAGCGGGCGCGCGACGACCGGGTGGTAGCGGATCGTCCCGAGGGGCCGCACCGCGCAGCCCTGCACCGGCGCCGGGTCGGAGGTCACCGCCGCCAGCACCCGGCCCTCGCGCAGCAGTCGTGTGGTCACGTCCTGGTCGCGCACGTGCAGCTCGAGCGCCACGTCCTCCCAGCGCGCCACCTCGGCCACCACCGCCCGGAACCACGTCGCCAGCGAGTCCGCATTGACCGCCACCGCGGCCCGGCGCACCCCTGTCCGCCCGCCGAGGCGCTGGGCCGTCTCGGCCGCGAGGAGTGCCGTCTGACGCCCCAGGGCCACGAGCACCTCGCCGCTGGCGGTCGCCCGGCACGGTGCCGCTCGGGTGACCAGCACTTGCCCGACCTGCGACTCCAGGGCGCGGACCCGCTGGCTCACCGCGGAGGGGGTGACGTGCAGGGCGCGGGCGGCGGCCTCGAAGGTGCCACCGTCGACGACGGCGACGAGCGCGGCGAGCTGCGCGGGGGCGTACACCCGGCCAGGCTAGTGAAGCATCGCTACGGCATCCACAGATTGTTTCGCTTCCCTGCACAGGCGCACGCTCCTAGCGTCGCCGCCGTGCTCCTCTCCCTCGCCACCGGCTACCTCGCGCTGCTCGCCCTCATCGTCGCCGTCGGGGCCCAGAACGCCTTCGTCCTGCGGCAGGGCGTGCTCGGTCGCCACGTCGGCGTGGTCGTCGTCGTCTGCGCCCTCTCCGACGCCCTGCTCATGATGCTCGGCGTCGCGGGCCTCGGCGCGGTGCTCACCTCGGCGCCGCTCGCCCTGCTCGCCGTGCAGTGGCTCGGCGTCGCGTTCCTGGCGACGTACGGCGTCCTGGCGCTGCGCCGCGCGGCCCGGGGCGACGCGCTCGACGCCGCCGAGCAGAGCGCCGTGTCACTGCGGGGCGTCGTGCTGACCACCCTCGCGCTGACCTGGCTCAACCCGCACGTCTACCTCGACACCGTGCTCCTGCTCGGCTCCCTCGCGCAGGCGCACGGACCGGAGGGCCGCTGGTGGTTCGGCGCCGGGGCGGCCCTCGGCAGCCTGACCTGGTTCACGGTGATCGGGTACGGCGCGGGCCGGCTGCGGTCGTTCCTGGCCCGGCCCGTCACCTGGCGCTGGGTCGAGACCGGCGTCGGCGTGGTGATGCTGGCGCTGGCCGCCGGCCTCGCCCTGCACGCCCCGGCCTGAGCCGCCTCCCCCGGTGGCCGGCGTCAGGCCTGGACGACCTGGGAGCGGTAGCTCTCGATGATCGCCATGAACTCGGAGCGCTCCGCGTCGGGCACCCCGAGGAAGTTCAGCGTCGCGTCGATCTCGGTCCACACGGCGTCGAACCCGGCCGTGTCGATGTGCAGGTGCTCGTGGCCGGTGACCATGTCCTTGCCCGGGTAGCACTTCGGCCCGCCCGCCGCCTCGATCGACCACCCGGTGACGAGGAACTTGTAGCCGGCCGCGTTGGCCGGGTCCCCGTGGTGTGCGTGGACCGCGGGGTTGGCGTTGACGGCGATGTTGTCGAAGAGCCGGTCGACGAGGATGTCGACGGCGCCGGCGATCCCGTAGGTGCCGCCGAGCCGCTCGTAGAGCGACGCGGCGTCCGACGCCTCGTGGGCCGCCTCGGCGAGGTTCGGCTCGGGCCGGGTGGTGGTCATCGGCTGCTCCTGTCACGGAAGTCGCGGGGTGGTGTGACCCAGGTCACGGAGGTGACGTCATCACGCGACGGATGCTCCGTCAAGGCTCCGCCCGCGTCCTGGACGTGACCGGCCGACCCGGTCAGGCGCGAGCCGATAGAGTTCGTCGTGCCGACCTCCCCTGCCCTCCGAGAGGCCGTCCGTTGCTCGCGATCGTCGTCGCCCACTTCGTAGCAGCGGCGTTCGCTCCGCTGCTCGTACGTCGTACGGGCCGCTGGACCTTCGCCGCTCTCGCCGTCGTGCCCGCCGTCGCCCTGGTGTGGGCCCTGCTCGGCTCGGGCACCGTCCTCGACGGCGGCGCGGTCACCCAGGAGGTCACCTGGATCCCGGCCCTCGGGATCGAGCTGGCCCTGTCGATGGGCCTCCTGCAGTGGGTGATGACGCTCGTCGTCGCCGGCATCGGCGTGCTGGTGCTGCTCTACTGCAGCTGGTACTTCCACACCGGCGAGGACGGTCTCGTCGCCTTCGCGACGGCGTTCATCGCCTTCGTCGGCGCGATGCTCGGCCTGGTGGTCGCGAACGACCTGCTGGTCCTGTTCGTGTTCTGGGAGCTCACGACGATCTTCTCCTACCTGCTGATCGGCTTCGACCCCCTGAAGCGGGCCAATCGCCTCGCGGCGATGGAGGCGCTGATCGTCACGACGCTCGGCGGGCTGGTGATGCTCGTCGGCATGCTGGTGCTCGGCGCCGAGGCGGGCACGCTGCGGATCAGCGAGATCCTCGCCGACCCGCCCGCGGCCTCGACCTCGCTGACGGTGGCCGTGCTGCTGATCCTGGTCGGCGCGCTGAGCAAGTCGGCGCTGTTCCCGTTCCAGTTCTGGCTGCCCGGCGCGATGGCCGCCCCCACTCCGGTCAGCGCCTACCTGCACGCCGCCTCGATGGTGAAGGCCGGCGTCTACCTCGTGGCGCTGCTCGCGCCGGCGTTCTCCGACGTCCCCGGCTGGCACCTCGTCGTCCTGGGCCTCGGCACCCTGACCATGCTGGTCGGCGGCTGGCGGGCGCTGCGCCAGATCGACGTCAAGCTCCTGCTGGCCTACGGCACCGTGAGCCAGCTGGGCTTCCTGATGGTGCTGTTCGGGATCGGTACCCGCACCGCCGCGCTCGCGGGCCTCGGCCTGCTGCTGTCCCACGCGCTGTTCAAGGCGACCCTGTTCCTCGTCGTCGGCATCGTCGACCACCAGACCGGCACCCGCGACCTGCGCGAGCTGTCCGGCGTCGGTCGCGCGATGCCGGTCGTGGCCGCCGCCGCCGTCCTCGCCGGGGCCTCGATGGCCGGGGTCCCGCCGCTGGTCGGCTTCGTGTCGAAGGAGACCGTGTGGGCCGCGGTCCTCGAGCTCACCGAGGGCGAGGTCGCCGGCATCCCGCCGTGGGCCGGCTGGCTGGTCACCCTGGGCCTGCTCGCGGGCTCGGCGTTCACCGCGGCGTACACGCTCCGCTTCCTGTGGGGCGCCTTCTGGCCCAAGCCCGGCGTCCCGCCCACCCCGGTCACCCCGGTGCCCGCGCCGTTCGCGGCGTCCCCCGTCGTGCTGGCCGTCCTCAGCCTCGGCTTCGGCTTCGCCGGCGCGGCCCTGACCAGCGCCTTCGACCTGTACGCCGGGGCGCTGCCGGGCCCCGCGGAGGAGTACCTCGCGCTGTGGCACGGCCTGGAGCTGCCGCTGGCGTTCTCGGCGTTCACGCTGCTCGCCGGCGTCGGGCTCTTCGCGGCCCGCGAGGCGGTCTGCCGCTTCGCGGCGCTGTTCGCGACCCGCTACTCCGCGGAGGCGGCGTACCGCGTCGCGATGCGCTTCGTCGACCGGGCCGCTGTCGAGACGACCGGCCAGTTCCAACGCGGCTCGGTGCCCGTCTACCTCGGGGTGATCCTGGTGGTCGTGCTGGCCGCGCCCGGCGCCGCGCTGGTCGTCAGCCTGGACCGCGACCTCGACGTCATCTGGTGGGACCGACCCGCGCAGGTGATCCTCGGCGCGATCTCGATCCTCTCCGCGCTCGCCGCCGCCCGCTCCCGACGCCGCCTGCGCGCCGTCGCGCTGGCCGGCGTGACCGGCTACGCGACGGGCGTGCTGTTCCTCGTGCACGGCGCCCCCGACATCGCCCTGACCCAGATCCTGGTCGAGACGGTGAGCCTGGTCGTCTTCGTGCTCGTGCTGCGCCGGCTCCCCCCGTTCTTCTCCGACCGCCCGCTCTCGCGCACCCGCTACTGGCGCGCGGCGCTCGGGGCGGGCGTGGGCACCGCCGTCGCGGGCTTCCTGGTCGTCGCGGCCAACGCCCGCTCCTCGACGCCGATCTCCGAGGCGTTCGCCGACGCGGCGTACGACTTCGGCTACGGCCGCAACGTCGTCAACATCACCCTCGTCGACATCCGCGCCTGGGACACGATGGGCGAGATCGCCGTGCTGGTGGCCGCCGCGACCGGCGTCGCCAGCCTGATCTTCCTCGACAGCCGCACCGCCGGGATCCGCCGCGTGCGCGACATCCCCTACCCCGAGGGCGTCGAGAAGCTGCCCTCCCAGCAGGGCCGGCGGGTCTGGCTCCCCGGTCCGCGGACCCTGAGCCCGGACCGCCGCTCGATCGTCTTCGAGGTCGTGACCCGCCTGATCTTCCACACGATCATGGTGTTCTCGATCTACCTGCTGATCGCGGGCCACAACCTGCCCGGCGGTGGCTTCGCCGCGGGCATGGTCACCGGGCTCGCGCTGATGGTGCGCTACCTGGCCGGTGGTCGCTACGAGCTCGACGAGGCCGCCCCGGTCGACGCCGGCGTGCTGATCGGCACCGGGCTGTTCATCGCGGCGCTGGCGAGCCTCGGACCCTTCGTCATCGGTGGCGAGGCGCAGCGGACCTACGACTTCTACCTCTACCCGCCGCTGATCGGCGAGATCCACGTGGTCACGTCGATCTTCTTCGACGTCGGGGTCTACCTCGTGGTCGTCGGCCTGATCCTCGACCTGCTGCGGACCTTCGGCTCGCGCCTGGACCGCCACATCCTCCGCGAGGAGCGCGGCGGCGACGTCGACGCCGAGCGCGGCGACCGGGAGCGGGTGGCCTTCCGATGAGCGTCAGCCTCACCCTCGTCGTCACCGCGGCCGTGCTGGTCGGCACCGGGGTCTACCTCATGCTCGAGCGCAGCCTGACCCGTGTGCTGGTGGGTCTCGTGCTGCTCTCGAACGGCGTCAACGTCGCGTTCCTCATCGCCTCCGGGCGGGCCGGCGAGGCCCCTCTGGTGGTCGACGGCCGCGACCCCGCCGACATGGCCGACCCGCTGCCGCAGGCGCTCGTCCTGACCGCCATCGTCATCACCCTCGGCACCACCGCCTTCCTGCTCGCGATGGCCCACCGCAGCTGGCAGCTCAACGGCAACGACGACGTCCAGGACGACATCGAGGACGCCACCATCCGGCGCCTCGCGCTCGCCGACGACGTCTCGGAGGGCTACGAGATCGAGGGCCACGGCGACGACGACGCCGACGCCGCCGACCACCCCGAGGAGGACCGCGGATGACCTCCCTCGGCCTGACCGCGCTCGTGCCCCTGCCCGTCCTGCTCTCGCTGCTCGGCGCGGGCGCCGCGCTCGCGCTGTCGGGCAAGCCCGCGCTGCAGCGGACCGTCAGCGTCGTCGTGCTGTCCTCGGTGGTCGTCATCGCCGGCGTGCTGCTGGTGGCGGCCGACCGCGAGGGCCCGCAGGTGATCACGCTCGGCGGCTGGCCCGCCGGCCTGGGCATCTCCCTCGTCGCGGACCGGCTGGCGGCGCTGATGCTGCTGGTCTCGGCCATCGTGACCCTCGCGGTGCTCCTGTACTCGCTGGGGCAGGGCATCACGGAGGAGGACCGGGAGGCCCCGGTCTCGATCTACCACCCGACGTTCCTGGTGCTGGTGGCCGGCGTCTCCAACGCGTTCCTGTCCGGCGACCTGTTCAACCTCTTCGTCAGCTTCGAGATGCTGCTGTTCGCCAGCTACGTGCTGCTGACCCTCGGCGGCACCGCGGCCCGGGTGCGGGCCGGCACGATCTACGTGGTCGTCAACCTCGTGTCCTCGATGCTGTTCCTGATCTCGATCGCCGCGGTGTACGCCGCGGTGGGCACCCTGAACCTGGCGCAGATCGCGCTGCGGATGGACCAGCTGCCCGACGACGTCTCACTGGTGCTGCAGCTGCTGCTGCTCGTGACCTTCTCGATCAAGGCCGCGGTCTTCCCGCTGTCGCTGTGGCTGCCCGACAGCTACCCGACCGCCCCCGCCCCGGTGACCGCCGTCTTCGCGGGCCTGCTCACCAAGGTCGGCGTCTACGCGATCCTGCGGATCCAGACGCTGGTGTTCCCCGACAGCCCGCTGACGGACCTCCTGCTGTGGGCCGCGCTGGCCACGATGCTGATCGGCATCCTCGGCGCCATCGCGCAGTCCGACATCAAGCGCATGCTGTCCTTCACGCTGGTGAGCCACATCGGCTACATGATCTTCGGGATCGGGCTCGCCTCGGCCGCCGGTCTGTCGGGCGCGATCTTCTACGTCGCGCACCACATCACGATCCAGACCTCGCTGTTCCTCGTCGTCGGTCTGATAGAGGCGCGGGCCGGGAGCACCGCGCTGCTGCGGATGGGCGGCCTCGCGCGCCTCGCTCCCGTCATCGGGGTGCTGTTCTTCATCCCCGCGATGAACCTCGCCGGCATCCCGCCGATGTCGGGGTTCATCGGCAAGGTGGGGCTGATGCAGGCCGGCCTGGCGGACGGGTCCTGGCTGGCGCTCGTGCTGGTCGCGGGCAGCGTGCTGTGCAGCCTGCTGACCCTGTACGCCGTGGCGAAGACCTGGGGCCTCGCCTTCTGGCGCAGCCCGGAGCAGGCCCACGCGATGGCCGCGGCGCTGCCCGACCCCGACGACACCACCGCCGTCCTGCCCGCGCCGGGCGGCGAGGCCCCCGGCGGGGAGCGGCCCACGATGGTCCACCACCGCGGCCACGTCCACGTCGGCCCCGCGACCTTCGGCGACCGCGACCTGGAGTCCGCCCGCGCGCTGCGCGACGACGACGACGCCGCCCGCGACCTCTTCCAGCTGCTCGAGGCCGACGCCCTGCCGAAGCGGCTGCCGGCGCTGATGGTCGCCCCGGCCGCCGCGCTGGTGGGCGTGAGCCTGCTGATCACCCTGGTGGGCGGGCCCCTCTACGGCTACACCGACCGCGCCGCGGTCGACCTGCTCGAGCGCACGCCGTACCTCTCGGCGGTGCTGGGCGACGAGGGGAACCGATGAGCACCCGGGACGACGCCGCGGGCGCGGCCGCCGACGTGCCGGTCGACGCCGGCGCCGCCGCCGCGGGCACCTCCGGTTCCGGCACCGCCTCGCGGCTCGGGCCGCTGCGGCTGCTGCAGTGGCCGATGATCCTGTGGCTCACGGTGGTCTGGACGGCCCTGTGGGGCAACCTGTCCGTGCTGGTGGTGCTGTCCGGCGTGCTGGTCGGCGTCGGGGTCTGCCTGGTCTTCCCCCTCCCACCGCTGCGCCTCGGGCTCGCGCTCCGGCCGTGGCCCGCGCTGGTCCTCGCGGCGCGCTTCCTCGCCGACATCGTGGTCGCGAGCCTGGAGGTCGCCTGGGTGACCCTGCGGCGCCGCCGTCCCACGAGCGCGGTCATCGAGGTCGACCTCGCCTCGGACTCCGACTTCGTCATGACCGTGGTGGCCGAGATCGTCTCGCTGATCCCCGGCAGCGTCATCGTCGAGGCGCGACGCTCGACCCACACCCTGTTCCTCCACGTGCTCGACGTCGACGACGACGCCGACGCCGAGAGCGCGCGTCGACGGGTCCTGGCCCAGGAACGGCGTGTCCTGCGGGCGTTCAGCCCCGACCCGGTCCCCGCCCCGCGCGAGAGCCGCGGGTCCACGACGCACGAGGAAGGTGACGCATGAGCTGGCTCCTCGCCGCGGCGGCGGTGCTGTTCGGGATCTCGGCGCTGCTGGTCGTCATCCGGGTCACGATCGGCCCGACCATGCTGGACCGGGCGATCTCCTTCGACGTGCTCGTGTCGATCGCGATCGGCGGCATCGCCGTCGACGCGGCGGTCGACCGCAACACCGAGTCGGTGCCGATCCTGCTCGTCGCCACCCTGCTCGGCTTCGTCGGGTCGGTGAGCATCGCGCGCTTCACCCCCGGCAGCGACGACGTGGACGACGAGCACTCCGCGGAGCCCCGCCGCGGCACCAGGACGGGAGGACGGCTGTGAGCTGGACCGACCCCGCCGCCTGGGCCGACCTCGCCGCCGGCGTCCTGATGGTCCTCGGCGCCCTCCTGAGCCTGGTCGCCGCGATCGGCGTCCTGCGCTTCCCCGACGTGCTGACCCGGATGCACTCGGCCACCAAGCCGCAGGTCTTGGGGCTGCTGCTCGTGGTGCTCGGGCTCGCGCTGCGGCTGCGGGACCCGTCCTCGATCGCGGTGCTCGGGCTGGTGGTGCTCTTCCAGATGACTACCGCGCCCGTCGCGAGCCACATGATCGGACGTGCGGCGTTCCGCGCCGGCCAGGTCCGCGACGACCTGCTGGTCACCGACGAGCTCAGCGACCGGCTGCCCAGGCTCGACGAGCCGCGCGGCGCCCCGTAGCCCCCTTCGTCGTACGCCCTCACTCCCCTGCCGCTACGGTCGGCACCAATTCACCACCTCGAAGGAGTCACCATGGGTATCGGACTGGGCATCGTCCTGCTCGTCCTCGGACTGATCCTCGTCACCGGCGCGGTGGACCTGGGCGTGCTCGACGGCTTCATCCTCGAGCCCGAGGCGCTCGGCTGGATCTTCATCCTGGTCGCCATCATCGCCATCGGCCTCAGCCTCGCGATGAACCGCCAGCGCTCCAAGACCACCCACGTCGAGGAGCGCCGCTACGACCGCTGAGGTCGTCGTGCCCCTCCGCGCCGGGATCGCGTCGTCGGGATGGTCCCCGACGTGGCGACCACGGCGGGGTAGTCCCTGACGTTCCGACCACGGCGGGGTAGTCCCTGACGTAGCGACCGTGATCCCGGCGGATCCGTGGTCAGAACGTCAGGGACTATCCCGGCTCGGCGCCCGGCGCCCGACCCCGGCCCCGGTCCGGGCCAGGCCCTGCTCAGCGCGTGCCGCGGGGCCGGTACGCCGGCTCGAGCCGCGCGGTGGCGGCCTTGCGGGCCACCTTCGTGTTGGCGCGGGTGAACAACCAGGCCTGCTCGAGCCGCTCGCGGGCGAAGGTGCGCCGCGGGCTCGACGTCCAGGTGGTCTCGAAGAGCCGCTTGGCGGCGGCGAGCTGGTCGGGCGAGCGGGTGCGCAGGGTCGCGACGAGCGCGTCGGCCGCGGCGAGGGGGTCCTCGACCGCCTCCGTGGCCAGGCCGAGGCGGGCGGCCTCGGTGCCGCTGATCGTCTCCGCCGTCATCGCGAGGCGCTTGGCGACGTCCATGCCGACCTGGTCGGCGAGCGCCCGGACACCGCTCATGTCGGGGATCAGCCCCCACTTGGCCTCGAGCACCGACCACTGCGCGTCGGGGGTCGTGAAGCGGAAGTCGGCGCCCAGCGCGATCTGCACACCGCCACCCAGGCAGTGACCGTGGACGGCCGCGACCACCGGCACCGGCAGGCGGCGCCACGCCCAGCACGCCTCCTGGAAGACGTTGGTGCCCGTCCACGGTCGCGGGACGAACGCCGCCGCGATCCGACGGGGCTCACGCCCCACGGTCGCGAAGTCGAGGCCCGCGCAGAACGAGCGCCCCTCCCCGCTGACGACCACCGCACGGAGGTCGCGGTCCGCCCGCAGGGCCCGCGCTGTACGGATCAGCGAGTCGAGGGTGTCCAGGGTCAGCGAGTTGAGCTTGTCGGGCCGCGACAGCACCACCCGCGCGACCCCGTCCTCGACCGTGCACCGCACCCGGCCGTCGGCCCGTGCCGGGGTGCCGTCGACCGCCTGCTGGACCGGCTTCTCCACTGCGCTCACCCGGGGATCGTACGGCGGGCCCCGCCGCCGTCGTCAGGCGTACAGCACGACCTGTGGCTCGCCGTCGACCTCCACCTCGACGAGCAGGCCGCCGTCCACGGTCCGCAGGCCGAGGACGTCGCCGACGACGACCAGCCGTCCGACCTGCCGGGCCGTGTCCCGGTCCAGGACGACCACCTCGTCCGTCCCGTCGTCCTCGTCGTCCTCGTCGTCCGCGTCGTCCGCGTCGTCCGCGTCGTCCTCGTCCGCCGGCCCCTCGCCGTCGTCGACGAGGGCGTACACCGCGCCGTCGCAGGTCGCCGCGTCGGCGAGCTCCAGGTCGTCGAGGAGGTCGTCGGCGTCGCCGAGGCGTTCCCGGAGCCGGCTCTCCAGGTCGTCGGGGTCGGACCCGACGGTCTCGGACCCGATCGGTCCGGTCCTGTCGTACACCGTCACGACCGCGCCGTCGTCGGTCGCCTCGTCCAGCGTCAGCGTGCCGTCGGGCCCGCGCCGACCGAGGCTCAGCGTGCCGCCGAGGCCCTGCTCGGTCCGCCACAGCTCGTCACCGTCGTCGAGGTCCAGGCCGACGACCGTGGGCAGGGCACCGGTCTCACCGAGGGCGAGCATGCCGTCGGTGAACAGCGCCGCGACGCCGGAGGAGACGTCGACCTCGGCGGGTCGCCGCACCCAGCGCTCGCTGCCGTCGAGGCCCACCAGCCGCACACCGTCGCCGTCCGCCGTCACCAGGACCAGGTCGTCGTCGGCACCGACGAAGCCGCCGTCGAGCTCGCGCTGCGTCTCGCCGGTGTCGGCGTCGACGACGGCCGCGGCCCCCTCGGCCGTCTCGACCACGAGCCGGCCGTCGTGCTCGTGACGCACGACGGCGCCGGGCGAGCGCCAGGACTCCCGGCCGTCGGCGTCCAGACGCACCAGGTCGCCGGCGTCGGCGGCGAACAGACCGTCCTCGTCCCCCGGGAGGCCCGGGACCAGGTCGAGGCCCGGTCGGCTCCACACGACCTCACCGCCGCGCACGCCCACCAGGTCGCCGTCGGTGCTCTCACCCTGCACGTCGGACCCGTCCACACCCGTCGCGACGGTGCGGAGGACGACCGTGGACCCCACCCGGGTCGCGGCGACCAGGCCGTCGTCGCCGTAGGCGCCCGACTCGCCGAGGGGCACCGCCCACCGCGCCTCCGCGCTCGGCCCCAGGCAGTCCTCGCCACCGTCGTCCCCGGCCCCGGCGCCACCGACCGCGATCAGGACGCCGCCACCGATCATGACGGCTGCTGCGGCTCCGAGGGCTGCCCGCACGGCGCGCGGGCGGTCGGGGGCGGTCATCCTCCGAGGTTTCCCGGCCCCGCGCCGGACCAAACCGACCCGTTCTCCGTGGGTGCCCGCACCTCCCTCGCGGAATGGTGACGTGTCAACTAGGGTTGGGTCACCATGAAGAAGAACATCGGGTTCCTGAACTTCGGCCACTGGACGCCCTCGCCGCACTCCCAGGTGCGCACGGCGTCCGACACGCTGCTGCAGACGATCGAGCTGGCCGTCGCGGCCGAGGAGCTCGGGGTCGACGGCGCGTACGTGCGGGTGCACCACTTCGCCCGCCAGCTCGCCTCGCCGTACCCGCTGCTGGCCGCCATGGGCGCCCGCACCTCGCGCATCGAGCTCGGGACCGGCGTCATCGACATGCGCTACGAGAACCCCCTGCGGATGGCCGAGGACGCGGGCGCCGCCGACCTGATCTCCGGCGGGCGCCTCCAGCTCGGCGTGAGCCGCGGATCACCGGAGCAGGTGATCGACGGCTACCGCCACTTCGGCTTCGAGCCCGCCGACGGCGACCACGCCGCCATGGCGCGCGAGCACACCCGCCGGTTCCTCGAGGTCATCGAGGGCGACGCGTTCGCCGAGCCCCACCCGCGCCCGATGTTCCCCAACCCGCCCGGCCTGCTGCGCGTCGAGCCCCAGTCCCCCGGCCTGCGCCGTCGGATCTGGTGGGGTGCCGGCACCCGCGCGACCGCCGAGTGGACCGCGCAGCAGGGCATGAACCTGATGAGCTCCACGCTGCTCACCGAGGACACCGGCGTGCCGTTCCACCAGCTCCAGGCCGAGCAGATCGCCCGCTTCCGCGACACCTGGGCCGCGGCGGGCCACGACTGGGAGCCGCGGGTCTCGGTGAGCCGCAGCATCTTCCCGATCACGAACGACACCGACCGCGCCTACTTCGGGACCGCCACCGGCGGGTCCGACCAGGTGGGCCGGATCGACGGCGGCATCGCCCGCTTCGGCAAGACGTACGCCGGGGAGCCCGACGCCCTGGTCCGCGAGCTCGCCGAGGACGAGGCGGTCGCCGCCGCCGACACGCTGCTGCTGACCGTGCCCAACCAGCTCGGCGTCGACTACAACGCCCACCTGCTGGAGTCCCTGGTCCGCGACGTGGCCCCGGGCCTCGGCTGGCGCTGACGCTCGGCGGGTCTCGTGGCTCGGGCCTGGCGGCCCTCGCACCTCGACCTCCGGGCGACCCCGGAGGTCGAGGTGCGCCCGGGCGAGGCACGAGCCGCGGCAACCGTCCCGGAGGTCGAGGTGCGCCGGGGCGAGGCACGAGCCGCGGCAACCGTCCCGGAGGTCGAGGTGCGCCGGGGCGAGGCACGAGCCGCGGCGCCACGAGACCCGGTGACCGACCCGGAGGTCGAGGTGCGCCGGGGCGAGGCACGAGCCGCGGCGCCACGAGACCCGGTGACCGACCCCGCAGGCCTGTGGAGAGTGCGTTGCCGGGTCGTGCCCGCGACCGCAGGATCGGGCGCATGCCCTACGCCTACATGCTCCGCTGCCGCGACGGCTCGTACTACGTCGGCAGCACCTGGGACCTCGACCGCCGTGTCGCCGACCACAACCTCGGCCAGGGCCTCGGGGCGGCCTACACGAGCTCGCGCCGGCCCGTCGTCCTCGTGTGGTCCCAGCACTTCGACCGCATCGAGGACGCCTTCGCCTTCGAGAAGCGGGTCCAGGGCTGGGGACGCGCCAAGCGGGAGGCCCTGATCCGCGGGGACTGGGACGCCATCTCCGCGCTGGCGCGACGACGGTCGGTCCGCGAGCGAGAGGCCGTCGACCCGGGGTGAGCGGCGCGCGTCATCGGGTCTCGTGGCTCGGGCCTAGCGGCCCTCGCACCTCGACCTCCGGGCGACCCCGGAGGTCGAGGTGCGCCGGGCGAGGCACGAGCCGCGGCGCCACGAGACCCGGCGACCGCCCCGGAGGTCGAGGTGCGCCGGGGCGAGGCACGAGCCGCGGCGCCACGAGACCCGGCGACCGGGCCTCGGACGCGACGACGGGCCGGCC
>NZ_BAAAMY010000001.1:577108-642567 GCF_039529515.1 Nocardioides lentus | reverse complement strand
GGCCCGTCGTTCGGGGGGCCGCGGGTCAGGCGGCCGTGGCGACCTCGGCCTCGGCGCGCGCCTGGCGGGCGGCCATCTGGTCGAGGCGGGCCTGCGCGACGCGGCGCGTACGACGGTCACCGGTGGTCATCGCCCACAGCAGCTTGGCCTGCGACACCGCGTTCTTCGGGGTCGTGGTGGCCAGGAAGTTGTTGGGCAGCGACAGGCGGACCACCTTGTGCCACGCGCTGCCGACCTGCTGCGGCAGCGGAGCGGAGTGGTAGCGCAGGTCGTACTTGTCGAACAGCGCCTTCACGCGCGGGGCGACCTCGGCGTACCGGTTGGACGGCAGGTCCGGGAACAGGTGGTGCTCGACCTGGTGCGAGAGGTTGCCGGTCATCAGGTGCATGAACTTCGAGCCGGTGATGTTGGCCGAGCCGAGCATCTGGCGCACGTACCACTCGCCACGCGTCTCCTTCTCGGGGATCGCGGCGCGCTCGAAGGTCTCGACGCCCTCGGGGAAGTGGCCGCACATGATCACGGAGTGCGACCACACGTTGCGCACCACGTTGGCGGTGAAGTTCGCGGCCAGCGCCGGCAGGAAGCCGCCGAGGGGCAGGGCGAGCGCCGGGTTGACGACGTAGTCCTTGGTCGCCTGCTTGCGGATCTTGCGCACCGTGTTCTTGGCGCGGCGCTTGAAGTCCTCGCTGCGCTTCTCCTTCGGCTGGGCGAGGTTCTTGCCGAGCTCGAGGTCGTAGGCGGCGATGCCGTACTCGAAGAAGCAGGCGTTGATGAAGTTCCACAGCGGCTGCGCGAGGTAGAGCGGCACCCACTTCTGGTCCTCGTCCACGCGCATGATGCCGTAGCCGAGGTCGTTGTCCTTGCCCACGATGTTGGTGTACGTGTGGTGGACCTCGTTGTGCGAGTGCTTCCAGCCCTCGGCGGTGGACGCGTTGTCCCACTCCCAGGTGGTGGAGTGGATCTTCGGGTCGCGCATCCAGTCCCACTGGCCGTGCATGACGTTGTGGCCGATCTCCATGTTCTCGAGGATCTTGGCCACGCTCAGGCCGACGGTGCCGAGCACCCACAGCGGGGGCAGGGCCGAGCCGAGGAGCACGGCGCGCGAGCCGAGCTCGAGCTTGCGCTGCACGTCGACGACACGACGGATGTACGCCGCGTCCTTCTCGCCGCGGTCATCGATGACGTCCTGACGGATCGCGTCGAGCTCGACGCCGATGGCCTCGATGTCGGCCTCGGTGAGGTGCGCGGTGGGGTTCTCGGGCTTCTTGGTGATCGCGGTCATGCGGTGCCTCCTGGGCTGTGGTTCAGGTGGGCGTGCGGAGGAAGGTGCGGGGGGCCGTCAGGCGACGGCGTGGTCGATGTCGCAGGCGCCGGCGGCGGCGCTGACGCAGGTCTGGATGGGGACGCCGCCCGGGTCGGTCTCCCCGGGCTGGGCGACGGTGATCGCGCCGTTGCGCAGGTCGCGCACGGCGCCGGAGCGCATCGGCAGGACGCAGCCCATGCAGATGCCCATGCGGCACCCGCTGGGCATCAGCACGCCCGCGGACTCGGCGGCGTCGAGGATCGGGGTGGCCCCGTCGGCCTCGATGACCACGGCGCCGGAGCCGAGGGTGACGGTGCCGCCGTCGCCGGGCTCGACGGTCGTGGCGCGGAAGCGCTCGGTGGTCAGCACGAGCCCGCGGTCGGCGTGGTGCTGCTCGAGGGCGTCGAGGAGCCCGGCGGGCCCGCAGGCGTACGCCAGCCGCTCGTCGAGGTCCGGGACCAGGCCGGCCAGGTCGGCGACGTCGAGCGTGCCGTGGACGTCGTCGAAGCGCTCGACGAGGCGGATGTGGCCCCGCTCCGCGAGGCGACGCAGCTCGGCGGCGAAGATCGAGGCCGGCTCGGTTGCGTTGACGTGGACCAGCACGATGTCGGTGCTCGTGGTGGGCTCGGCGCGCGAGAACAGGTTGCGCAGCATGCCGATCACCGGGGTGATGCCGGAACCCGCGGTGACGAGCAGCAGCTTGCCGGGCAGCGGCTGGGGCAGCGTGAACTCGCCCTCGGCCTGCGCGAGCTGGATCATCTGGCCGGGCTCGGCGTCGTGGACCAGATGGTTCGAGACCACGCCGCCCGGGATCGCCTTGACGGTCAGGCTGATGCAGCGGTCCGCGCGCGGACCGTGGGTCAGCGAGTAGGTGCGCCACAGGCGCACGCCGTCCACGTCGACGCCGACCCGGACGTACTGGCCCGGGAGGTGGCCGGCCCAGTCACGACCGGGCTTGACGACGACGGTCGCGGACTCCGCGGTCTCGGGATGGATCGCCACGATCCGCCCCTGCAGGCCGTCGCGGCCACCGCGGAGCGGGTGGAACACGTCGAGGACGTCGTCGAGGTCGAGCGGGGTGACCGCGGCGTCGGCGACGGAGCGGGCGCGGCGACGCAGGGCCTCGCGCCAGCTGACGCCGGTCCCGGCGCCCGCGGCGCTCGAACCGGCGCGTCGGGGCAGTGCTGCGCTGGACATGTCTTCCATTGTGCTGGCCCCAGCGAGTAACTTCCTGACCACGCGACGTGAATCGACCACCTGCGGTTGTTCACTGCGAACAACCGGGAGGTCTCGATGTCCGACGGAGCACCGCTGGTGGCGCCCGACCTCGTGCTCCCGGCGGAGGTGCTGGCCGAGATGCGCAGCCGGCTGCCGCAGGTCGCGGAGCGCACCGTCGACGCCATCATCTCCGAGGTCCCCAGCTATGCCGGCGCCCTGAGCGGCCCGATGGGCGCCAAGATCCGCAACGCCGTGCAGCTCGCCCTCGGTGGCTTCATCTCGCTGGCCGCGCGCACCCGCGAGGCGCCCCGCACCCCGACCGCTCCGGCCGTCGAGGGCGCCTACCAGCTCGGACGGGGCGAGGCGCGCGCCGGGCGTTCCATGGAGGCGCTCCTCGCGGCGTACCGGATCGGGGCGCGCGCCTCGTGGCGCGAGATGTCGGCGGCCGCGGTGTCGGGCGGCATCGAGGCGGAGACCCTCGGGGACTTCGCGGGCCTGGTGTTCGCCTACATCGACGAGCTCTCGGCCTCCAGCGCGGCGGGGCACTCCGACGAGCTCGCCACCTCGGGGCGGGTGCGCCGCCGCCTGCTCGAGCAGCTCGGCGGGCTGCTGCTGGCCGGGGCGCCCAAGGAGCAGGCGATCGCCGCGGCCGAGCGCGTCGAGTGGCCCTGGCCGGAGACCCTGACCGCGGTGGTCGTGCCGGACTCGCAGCGACGCGCGGTGCTCGGCGTCGTGAGCCCTGCGACCCTGCAGCCGGCCGAGGACCTCACCGGGCTGGAGGACCGCGCGCTGCTGCTGGTGCCCGACGTCGCCGGCGCCCGTCGTACGACGCTGGTGCGGGCGCTCGCCGACCGGGACGCCGTGGTCGGCCCCGCGCGCCCGACGCTGGAGGTGCGGGCGTCGTACGACCGGGCGGCGCGGGCGCTCGCCCTCGGGCTCGCGCCGGTCGGGGACGAGTCGCTGCTGGACACCGAGGAGCACCTCGGGGAACTGGTGCTGCACGCGGACCCCGTCGCCCTCGCCGACCTGCGGGCCCGGGCCCTCGCCCCCCTGGCCGACGTGCGGGCGGACACCGCCGAGAAGCTCCGCGACACCCTCCGGGCCTGGCTGCTGCACCAGGGCCGACGCGAGGCGGTCGCCGCCGCGCTGTTCTGCCACCCGCAGACCGTGCGCTACCGGATGGGCCGCCTGCGCGAGCTGTACGGCGACGCCCTCGACGACCCCCGCACCGTCCTCGAGCTGACGCTCGCGCTGGCGTAGGGCGGCCTGCCTACGCTTCCCGGGTGCCCCGCCGGACCGTCGTCGCCTCCGCGCTCGCGGCGGTCCTGCTGGTGGCGGGCTGCTCGTCGTCCGGCGACCAGACGGAGCCGACCGACGCCGGGTCGACCGCCGCGGCCGGACGCGCGGAGCCCCCCTTGCGCTACGTCGCCCTCGGCGACTCCTACACCGCCGCGCCGCTGGTGCCGTCGATCGACGGGGCGTCCGGGCCGTGCGTGCGGTCGACCGGCAACTACCCGGCGCTGGTCGCCGAGGCCCTCGCCGCGGAGGGACGCGACGTGCGGCTGACGGACCGCAGCTGCGTCGAGGCGGCGACCGCGGACCTCTTCGCGCCCCAGACCCTCGACGGCCCGACCCTCACCGGCGAGGCCGGCCCCGCGCAGACCGTGCCCGCCCAGACCGCGCCGCTGGACCGGCGTACGGACCTGGTGACAGTGGGCATCGGCGGCAACGACGTGCTCACCCCGCTCGTCGGGACCTGCCCGGCGCTGCGCGACGCCGACCCGACCGGCTCGCCGTGCGCGGCGTCGCTGGGCGCGCAGCCCGAGGAGCGGCTCGCCGAGCTCCGGGTCACGCTGGCCCAGGCCCTCCGGCGCGTGCAGCGCGAGGCGCCGCGGGCCCAGGTGCTGCTCGTCGGCTACCCGCACACCGCCCCGGCGACCGGCACCTGCCCGGACCGCCTGCCCCTCGCCGACGGTGACGTCGCGTTCGTCCGCGGGGTCGCCGACGGCCTCGACGCGACGATGCGGACGGCGGCGCAGGACGCGGGGGTCCGCTTCGTCGACGCGTACGCCGCGTCCGTGGGCCACGACATCTGCTCGGGCGACCCCTGGGTCAACGGCGCCACGACCGACCCGGGCGCGGCGCTCGCGTTCCACCCGTTCGCCGCCGGACAGGAGGCCGTCGCGGACCTCGTCACCGAGGCCGTGCGCCCGGCGGGGCGCCCGACCGGCAACGGCTGAGCGGACCACGTGCCGGGCCCGGCGGGCCCGGCGGGGACGGGACCGCCCTCAGATCGGGTGGACGATCCGGCCGCCGACCATCGTGAGGGCGACGGGCATCTCCCGCAGACCCGCGGCGGCCGCGGCGGTGTCCCAGGTGGGTCCGCCGTCGGGGGCCACCGGGGCCGTGCCGGCCGCGGGGCCGTGCGCGAGCGGGTCGGCGTCGAGCAGCACGAGGTCCGCGGGATGGCCGGGTCCCACCGTGCCCAGCCCGTCGACCGACGCCGCGAGGGCCTCGGCCGGGGTGAGGGTGTGCTCGGGGTGCCAGGCCGGGCGCGAGTCCGCGCTGCGGTGCACCGCCGCCGCCATCGCGAGCCACGGGTCGAGCGGCGCCACCGGGGCGTCGGACCCGAACCGGAGGTCGACGCCGTCCTCGGCGAACCAGCGCCACGCGAAGCAGCCCTCGCTCCGGTCGGGCCACACCCGGTCGGTGAGGTCGCGGTCGTCGAGCAGGTGGGCGGGCTGGACGCTGGCGCGCAGGCCGAGCTCCGCCATCCGCCGCACGTCGGCGCGCGCGACGAGCTGGGCGTGCTCGATCGCGCCGGTCGCGCCGGTCTCGGCGTACGCCCTCAGGGCGGCCTCGACCGCCGCGTCGCCGATCGCGTGGGTGGCGACCTCGAGCTGGTGGTCGTGGGCGCGGGCCAGCAGGGTCCGCAGCTCGCCGTAGTCGAGGTTGGGCTGCCCGGCGGGGTACTCCAGCCGGTGCGCGTCGGCGTACGGCGCGCAGCACCAGGCCGTGCGGGTGTTGAGCGAGCCGTCGGAGATGATCTTCAGCGGGCCCATGGTGACCATGTCGTCGCAGCCCGGCAGCGGGTCGCCGGTGCGCAGCCCGCCGCCGATCGCGTCCTCGAGGCCGTCGGCGTACGTCGCGGCCCGCACGTGCAGCAGGTCCGCGCCGCCGTCGTAGCGGTCGGTCCAGTCGGCGAAGCCGCCGCCGAACTCGAAGTCCACCAGCCCCACGACGCCCTGCGCCGCGGCGTGCTCCATCGTCCGGCGGTACGCCGCGGGCGAGGTCGAGTCGTCGCCGAACATCGTCATCAGCCGGCCGTACGCCGCGAACCACTCCGCCTCGCGCACCACGGCCTCGCGCACCGGCAGCGCCAGCCACATCAGCGCCGTCGTGTTCATCCACGCGTGGTGGGCGTCGCCGGAGATCAGGATCACCGGGGTGTGGGGGGCGACGGCGTCGAGCAGCGGCACCAGCGGCTCGTCGGGCCACTGCGCCGAGCGGTGCCCCCAGCCGACGATCGCGCCCTCGGGGCCCTCGGCGATGCGCTCCGCGACCAGCCGTACGGCGTGCTCCGCCGAGGTCGCGCCGGACAGGTCGAGCCGGGCGGAGGTGACGGTCCATTGCCCGAGGTGGACGTGGTGGTCCCACAGCCCCGGGATCAGCCAGCGACCGTCCGCGTCGATCGAGGGGGCCAGCACGCCGGGGCGCAGCCCGGGCCCGACCTCGACCACGACGCCGTCGCGGACCAGGACGTCGACGGGGTCGGTCGGCACCCCCACCGGGGGCACGACCACGCCGAGGCGCCGGGCCGCCACGGGCACGAGACGCACGTCGCGCAGGAGCAGCATCGCCATGGCTGTGGAGGGTACGGTCCGGTGCTCGGTCCGGGCCGGGCAGGGCCCTGTGGCAAGGTGGCGGGCATGTCGGACACCGTCGTTCCGGGGGCCGCCACCGTGCTCCGCCCCGTCCAGCGCCGCGACCACGCCGCGGTCCTGGAGCTCAACGACCGGAACGTCGACCTCCTCTCCCCGATGGACGAGCAGCGCCTCGAGCGGCTGCTCGACTGGGCGGACCGCGCCGAGGTCATCGAGGCCGACGGGGAGTTCGCGGGCTTCGTCATGACGATGGCGCCGGGGAGCGACTACGACTCGGCCCACTACCGCGCCCACGCCGAGCACTTCGGCACCGACTTCTACTACCTCGACCGGATCGTCGTCGATGACCGCTTCCGCCGCCACGGCCTCGCCGGGCGGGCCTACGACGAGATCGAGGCGATCGCCGCGCCGTACGGCCGGCTCGTGCTCGAGGTCAACCTCGAGCCGCCCAACGTGCCCTCGCTGCGCTTCCACGAGGCCCGCGGCTTCCGCCCGGTCTCCGACTACCCCAGCGCCGACGGCAAGCGCGTCCAGCTCCTCGCCCTCGAGCTGCCCGGCCCGCGCCGCGGCCGCGGCTGACCCACCCGGCCCGTCCACCGGTCCGCGCACGGCGGAACACCCTTGCCGGCGGCCGCCGGGCGCGCTGCGATGGGGCCATGAGGCTCCTGGTGCTGGGCGGCACGGCGTTCCTGTCGCGAGCGGTCGCCGAGGAGGCAGTACGACGGGGGCACGAGGTGGTCTGCGCGTGCCGCGCGGCGTCGGGTCCGGTCCCGCAGGGCGCCGGGCACGTGGCCCTCGACCGGTCGGGCGCCGGCCCCGCGGAGGTCCGCGACGCGGTCGGCGTCGGCTGGGACGTCGTCGTCGACGTCGCCCGGCAGCCCGGGTGGGTGCGCGCGTCGGTCGCCGCGCTGCCCGACGCGCACCACGTGCTGGTGTCCACGATCAGCGTCTACTCCGACACCGCCACCCGCGGCGGCGGGCCCGCCACGCTCGCGCTCCACGAGCCGCTGAGGTCCGACGAGGGCACGGGCGACCCCGCCGACGCGGACCCCGCCGCGGCGTACGGCCGCCGCAAGGTCGCCTGCGAGGAGGCGGTCGCCGAGGCGGCCGGCCACTGGGTGGTGCGGCCCGGTCTGCTGGTGGGGCCCGACGACCCGTCGGGCCGCTACCCGACCTGGGTGCGCCGGCTCCTCGACAGCGCACCCGGCGAGCGGGTGCTGGCCCCGGGCGACCCCGACGACCCGTGCCAGGTCCTCGACGCGCGCGACCTCGCGGACTGGCTGGTCGACGGCGCCGAGCGCCGCTCGACCGGCGTGGTCGACGCTGTCGGGCCTCCCACGACCCGCGCCGAGGCGCTCGCGGCCGTCGCCCGCGCGGTGGGCGCCACCCCCACCTGGGTGTGGGCCGACACCGCGTTCCTCCTCGAGCGGGGCGTCGCCCCGTGGTCCGGCCCGGGCTCGCTGCCGCTGTGGCTGCCGCCCGACCTCGCCGGGATCCTCGCGCACGACGACGCCCCGGCCCGCGCCGGCGGCCTGCGGGTGCGGCCCGCCGAGGAGACCGCGGCCGACACGGCCGTGTGGCTCTCGACCGGACCCGACGTGACCCTCGGTGGCCTCGAGGGGTCGGAGGAGGCCGCACTCCTCACCGCCCTGGCGTCGCTGCGCCCGTGAGGTCGTCGGCGTACTCCTCGCCGCAGCTGCGGCCCGCCTCCTCGCCGGCGTCGTTGACGTCGTCGTCGATGTCCTGGGTCTGCGTCGTGGGGTCGTAGTCGAGGTCCTCGGTGAGGACCCCCTCCTCCACGAGACGCGGCACGCCGACCGCGTCGACCCACCGCTGCGCGGTGCAGTCGCACACCGAGTCCGGCAGGATCGGGGTCTCGTCCTGGATGGCCGTGGAGAGGTTGTCGATGGCGAGCCGCCGGTCGGCGGCGTCGTCGCCCGAGCCGATGCCCGACGACGCCTCCTCGCTCGGGGTGACGGTCGGGCCGCCGTCGGGGGTCGTCCCGGACGTCGCGCCCGCCGACGGGCTCGCCGAGGGGTCCGTCGCGGTGACCGGGTCGTCGTCACCGCCGGAGCGACCCAGGAGGACACCGACGACGATCGCCACCGCGACCAGCGCCGCTCCGACCACGACGGCGACGAGCGGGCCCCTGCTCCGTGGGCCCCCGCCCGCGGCGACGCCCGCTGCGCCGCTGTGGGGTCCGCTGCCGGGTCCGCTGCGGGGTCCGCTGTGGGGTCCGCTGCTGGGTCCGCTGTGGGGTCCGCTGCTGGGTCCGCTGTGGGGTCCGCCGCTCGGCGTCCCGCTCGGGCTGCGCGCACCGCTCGGCCAGCTCGGCCCCGGGCCCCCGGCGCCGCCGGGCGGACCGAGGGGCACGACCGGGGGCACGGGCTCCGACTGCGCCCAGCGGGCGAGTCGCACGAGGTCCGCGCGCAGCGCCGGGGCGTCGGGGTGGCGGTCCTCGGGCCGCTTGGCCATGGCCCGGGCCAGCGTGCGGTTGAGGGTGGTGGTGAAGGGGTCGCTGCCGGCGAGCTGACGGACCGGGGCCTCGACGTGGTCGCGGATCACCCGGTACTCGCTCGGCCCGCCGTACGGCGAGTGGCCGGTCAGCACGGCCCACAGCAGGCAGCCGACGGAGTAGACGTCGGTGACCACGCCGGCCTCGGCGCCGAGGTGGAGCTCGGGCGCCATGTAGGCCGGGGTCCCGATCGCGCCGCCCGAGCGGGTGAGCTCGGCGTCGGCGACGCGGGCGATGCCGAAGTCGGCGAGGTAGGCGCGCAGCCCGTCGTCGCGACGCCGCACCAGCACGTTGCCGGGCTTGATGTCGCGGTGCACCAGGCCGCCGGCGTGGGCGTCGGCGAGCCCCGCCGCGACCTGCGCGACGAGGTCCAGAGCGACCGGCGTCGGCGGCGGGCCGTCGGTGCGCAGCAGGTGGCCGAGGTCCCCGTCCGCCACGAGCTGGGTGGCGATCCACAGCCGACCGGACTCCTCGCCGTACGAGTGCACCGCGACGACGTGGGCGGAGTCGAGGCGCGCCTGCGTGCGGGCCTCGCGGGTGAAGCGGGTGCGGAACTCCTCGTCGTCGACGAGCTGCGGGGCGAGGACCTTGAGCGCCACCTCGCGGTGGAGGCTCTCGTCCCAGGCGGCGTACACGACCCCCATGCCGCCCGCCCCCAGGCGCCGCCGGATCCGGAAGCCGCCGACCACGTCGCCCTCGCCGAGCACGCCTCCGGCGCGCTCGCCGGCGGAGCCGGTGTCGGGGGGTTCGCTCACGAGGAGTGTCTACCCCGAGCAGCACCGTCCGAACCACCCTCCGTCGCGCGGATCAGGGGAATACGGGGGGGTACTGCGAGGCTGCAGTCCTCACACACGACACAAAGGAAGGGAGTACACCTCATGGGCATCATCGGATTTCTCGTGGCCGGCCTCATCATCGGAGCGCTGGCGCGGCTGATCAAGCCGGGCAAGCAGAACCTGAGCATCCTCTGGACGCTGCTGCTGGGCATCGCCGGCGCCGTCATCGGCGGCGTCATCGCCAGCCTGATCGGCACCGGCTCCGTCGGCGAGCTGAACGTCATCGGCTTCGTCATCGCGGTCATCGCCGCCGTGCTCCTCATCGGCGTCGCGGAGTCCCTCGCGGGCCGCAAGAAGGTCAGCCACTGAGCTGAGGCCCCTCGGCCGGCACGAGCCGGCCGCGCCTCACCACCGGACCCCCGGTTCCGCCGCAGGCGGGCCGGGGGTTCGTCGTCCCCGGACCCGGGCCCGATGTGTCCGCCGGCCGACACTCCGGGGCCCCCGGTGCGGGTGATACTCCCCTGGTGACCACCCGACCGCACGACACGGGCCAGGACACCCCGGGGCCCGGGCACCCATGGGGGCGCCCGGGCCCCGGTCGGGCCGGCGCCGGCTGGCCGCTGCTGGCCTCGATGCCCGCGACGGAGCGGCGCCGGCTGATCGCGCTGGCCCGCCCCCGGACCTTCGACCGTGGCGACATCGTGTGCCACGAGGGCGACCCGGCCGACTCGATGCACCTGGTCGCGGACGGCCACTTCGCCGTCCGGGTCTCCCTGTCG
This sequence comes from Nocardioides lentus, assembly GCF_039529515.1. Taxonomy (NCBI): domain Bacteria; kingdom Bacillati; phylum Actinomycetota; class Actinomycetes; order Propionibacteriales; family Nocardioidaceae; genus Nocardioides; species Nocardioides lentus. The sequence continues at coordinate 632,092 of NZ_BAAAMY010000001.1, read as the reverse complement.
TCGGGCGACACCGCGACGGTCAACCACCTCGGTCCGGGCGACTACTTCGGCGAGCTCGCGCTGCTACGCCCCGACGGCCGCCGTACGGCGACCGTGACCGCGCTCGACCCGGCCCGCACCCTGGTGCTGACCGAGGTCGCGTTCCGCCGGCTCTGCGAGGAGCACCCTGCGGTGCACCGGGCCCTCGCGGTGCTGCTGGCGGACCGGGTCGACCGCCTGAGCCACGACGTCCTCGAGCTGCTTCACGTCGGCCTCGACCGCCGGGTGTACCGCCACGTCCACGACCTCGCCCTGGACTACCGCGACACCGCCACGGGGGCCGGTGACGCGGGAGCCGGCCCGGTCGTCGTGCCCCTCACCCAGGCGCAGCTCGCCGACCTGACCGGCGGCACCCGGCCGTCGGTCAACCAGGCGCTGCAGCGGCTGGTGCGCGAGGGCGTCGTCACCCTCGGGCGCGGCCGCGTCGAGGTGCACGACCTCGCCGCGCTCGCGCGCCGCTGCGGGCGCTGACCCCTCGACGAGGGCCGGCGTCCGGGTCCTGTGGTCACGCCCCGGGCGGCGACGGGATCGGAGGGAGGGCCGCCATCTCCCGGACCAGGTCGGCCACCGCCTCCGTCCGTCCACGCTCCCGCGCCGCGTCGTACTCCTCGGGGTCGAGCAGCGGACGGACCGCGGACATCACACGCTCCTCCACGGCCGCCCCGTAGTCGTCGCGCCCCATGCCCTCGACGTCGCGGAGCGCGGCCGAGCTCGCGTAGGTGCGGACGCAGACCGACGGGTACGCCGGGCCCACGGCCTCGGCCATGGTCTCGGCGTAGACGCCGAGCAGGTAGGGGTCCCCCAGGTCGAGCGGCAGGTCGGCGTGCGCCGCGAGGCGGGCGTGGGCCAGGTGGTGACGGTCCAGACGGATGTCGACGTCGGCCAGGTTGTTGACGTCCTGCACCCGCAGCGGGACCCCGGCCGCCAGGCGGTGCTGCTGGGACTCCAGCAGCAGCGCCCGGTCCTTCTCGAGGTCGCCGTCGTGCTCGGCCAGCCAGGAGCCCATCTCCGCCACGAACGCGGAGATCAGGTGGTCGTCCGCGGCCTCGCCCACCGCCCGCATCCGACCGTGCCACGCCCGTGACTCCTCGACCCGGTCGGTGTCGAGGGCGCTGAGCGAGCCGAGGTAGGCGACCTCGACGGCGACGCGCGCGGCGGAGCGCCACGGAGGCGAGGTCCCGTGGGTCGTCACGCCGAGCTCGGCCCAGCCCTCCTCCGCGAACGCCAGCGCGCGTCCGGCGTCGCCGTGGCGGGACTCGATCCGGCCGAGCTCACCGCGCAACCACGCCCGGGCCACCCGGCCGGTGTCACCGTCGCCCGCGTCGGCGGCCAGGCCCGCCCGGCCCCACTGTCGGGCGTCCTCGACGAGGCGGAGGTCGAGCGCGAGCACAGCGGCGTACGCGTGACGGTGCGCCGGCGGCACGGGCACGTCGTCCCACGTCAGGTCGAGGGCCGGCCGGGCGAGCATGGCGTCCACGTTGGGCAGCTCGCGGAGGAGGACCGTGCGCGTCGCCCGGTACTCGCCCCCCTCGAGCGCGCCGTGGAGCCGGCGGAGCAGGTCGAGGTGGTGCTGGCCGTGCCGCTGCTCGGCCCCGGCCCGCCGTCCGGTGGCGTCCAACCGGTCCCGCGCGAAGCGGCGGACGGTCTCGAGCAGGTCGAAGCGGGGCTCGCCGTCGGCGGTGTCGCCGACCACGACCATCGACTGGTCGACCAGGTCGAACAGCACGTCCAGGAGGTCCGCCCCACCCAGCTCCGCGGCGGGCACGACGGCCTCGAGCGCCTCGAGCGACGCGCCGCCGACGAAGACACCGAGGTGCTCCAGCACGCTGCGCCGGCCGGCGTCGAGCAGGTCGTGGGACCAGGCGATCGTGTCGCGCAGCGTGGCCTGGCGGCCCTCCCCCAGCCGGTGGCTGGTCGCGAGGTCGAGGCTGGAGTCGAGCCGCGCGAGCATCGCCTGCGGCGAGAGCAGCTTGACCCTCGCCGCGGCGATCTCCAGGGCCAGGGGCAGCCGGTCGAGCGCCGAGCAGAGCTCGCGGACCGCCGTGGCGTTGGACGCGTCGACGACGAAACCCCGCCGCGCGCGGGCCGCGCGCTCGGCGAACAGCGCCACGGCGTCGGCCGGCTCGAGGCCGCGGACGGCGTGCTCGTGCTCGGCCGGGAGGTGCAGCGGACGGCGCGACGTGGCGACGACGCCGACGTCGGGCGCCGCGTCGAGCAGCGTCGCGACGACCTGGTCGGCGTCGGCGATCTGCTCCAGGTTGTCGAGCAGCAGCAGGACCCGGCGGTGCCGCAGGTGCTCGAGGAGGCCGGTCGGCTCCTGGGCGTCCGGGGGCGCGTCGAGCACCTGCGACAGGGCAGCCCACATCCCGGCGGCCGAGGTCACCCCGGCCATCGGGACGACGTGCACGCCGTCGGGGAAGGAGTCGGCCACGACGGCGACCGCCGCCGTGGCCAGCGTGGTCTTGCCGACCCCGCCCGGACCGGTGAGGGTCACGAGTCGGACGCCGTCGGTGATCAGCCCGGCGACCTCGGCCACCTCGCCGTCGCGCCCGCGGACCCCGCGCAGCCCGTCGCGCACCGAGGTGGTGAGGCTCCCGGCCCCGCCCAGGGTCCGCGGCGGCCCGAAGGCGGCGTCCTGCCCGGCGGGCGACAGCTGGAACAGCCGGGTCCGGGTCGGGATGTCCCTCAGCTGGTGCTCGCCGAGGTCGACCGTGGCGACGGAGTCCGGCAGCCAGTCGGCCACCAGCCGCATCGTCGCCTCCGAGACCAGCAGCTGCCCGCCGTGCGCGGCCGCGGCGACGCGCGCCGCCCGGTGCACGTCCATGCCCACGTACCCGTCCGCGTGCCGCGTCGGCGTCCCGGTGTGGATCCCCACCCGCAGCCGGACCCTCGCGCCGACGGGCCAGGTCGCGGCCGCGATCGAGCCCTGCACCCGCAGCCCGGCCGCCACCGCGTCGCGCGGCGAGGCGAACACCACGAAGAACGAGTCCCCCTCGGTGGCCAGCTCGACGCCGGCGTGCCGCACCCACGCCCGCCGGCACAGCCGGCGCTGGTGCGCGAGGACGTCGGCCCAGTCGTCCCCGAGGGCGTGGACCATCTGCGTCGAGGCCTCGACGTCGGAGAACAGCAGCGTCACCGTCCCCGACGGCAGGACCTCACCCACGTCCATCCCCACGCGCCGCAGTGAAGCACCCGCGGCCCCTCGTTTCCAGACCGGAGCGGACCGCCCGCCACGGGTGTCGTCGATCCGACACGGGTCGTGTCCGTCGGCCGACACCCACGGGCCGCGGACCGGGCGACAGTCCGTGTCGTCGGGCGCCACCGCCCGGCGAGCCCTCACCGAAGGAGAACGCCATGGACCACGACGAGCCGACCCCCGAGACCCGCAGCGACGCCGACCGGACCGACCACGCCCCGGAGGTCGAGGTCGAGGACGACGTCGAGGGCCACCGCCGCCGCATCTTCCGCAGCTGAGCGGGCCGTTGGCCGGGCGCACCGCCCCCTCCCGCGCGCACCCGCGCCCGGCCGACGCTCCGCCGCCCCGTCCACCACCTCCCCCTGAGGAGCCGACCGTGACCCTCGCCCACGCCACCGAGACCGAGGCCGACCGCCGCGACACCGCGCTGACCGCGGCCCTGCGCCACCGCGACTACCGCCTTCTCCTCGGCGCGTCCACGCTGTCCGACGCGGGCAGCTGGGCCTACACCGTCGCGGTCACGGTCTGGGTCTTCGAGGCGACGGGCTCCGTGACGTGGCTGGCCGTAGCCACCGCCTGCCGCTTCGTCCCCGCGCTGCTGGTGAGCGCCTGGGCGGGGGTGCTGGTCGAGCGGCACGACAAGGCCCGCCTCCTGCGCACCGTCGACCTTCTGCTGCTCGCCGTCATGGTCGCGATGGCGCTCGCGATGACGCTCGGTGCCCCGGTCACCGTCGTGCTGGGCCTGGCGGCGGTCGCCTCGACCCTCGCCACGGCGTACGACCCGGCGACGGCCGCGCTCACCCCCCAGGTCGTGCCGGAGCGGCACCTGGCCTCGGCGAACGCCCTGCGCAACGCCGTCGACGACGTCACCGTGGTCGCCGGTCCGGCCCTCGCCGCGTCGCTGCTGCTCCTGGGCCCTCCGCAGCACGTCGTGTGGCTCAACGCCACGACGTTCGCGGTCTCGGCCATCCTCGTCGCGCGGGTGCGGACCCGCACCCGCGCGGTCGACACCTCGGACGGCGGCGAGCTCGGCGCGCTGGGCCAGCTCACGACCGGGATCCGCACGATCCTCACGGAGCCCGCCGCCGCCGTCCTGGTCGGCTACGCCGTGCTCGCGACGGCGGTCTTCGGCGTGGACACCGTGCTGTTCGTCGCCGTCTCCGACGACCTGCTCGGGACGGGGGCCGACGGGTTCGGCTACCTCCTCGCCGGGCTGGGGGTCGGCGGCGTGCTCGCCGCACCGCTGGTCACGCGCGCGGAGGCGTGGCCGCGCCTGGCCCCCGTGATCCTCGCCGCCACGGCTGCCGCCTGCCTGCCGATGCTGGTCGTGCTCGTCACGGACGCGCCCGCCGCCGCCCTCGCCGCCCAGGTCGTGCGGGGCGCGGGCACGCTCGTGGTCGACGTCCTGGCGGTCACCGCACTCCAGCGCGCACTGCCCACCGACGTGCTGGGCCGGGTCTTCGGCGCCCTCAACAGCCTCGCCATCGCCGCGCTGCTGCTCGCCTCGTGCCTCACGTCCTGGGCGATCGCGACACTGGGGACCCCGACCACGGTGTGGCTGAGCGTCGTCAGCCTGCTCGGCGTCGGCCTGCTCGGACTGCCCCGGCTGCGACGCCTCGACCGCGCCGACCCGGTGGCACCGTGAGCGCGCGGACCCGCGCGAGCCGGCACCCGGACGTCGCCCGGTTGCTCGGCAGCATCCGCACCCTGTACGACGCCGCGGCCTGCTCCTACGCCGTCGTCGAGGCCGGCGGGACCCGACTGCGGTTCGTCGCCGCCGACGGCGCCGGGGCCGACCGGCTGCCGGACGTGCCGGTGTCCCTCGACCGCGGGATCATCGGGTGGGTGGCGCGGTCCGGCCTGCCCGCCGGCGTCGCCGCGGTCGCGACCGACACCCGGTTCGACCACGCCGCGGCCCGGGCCACGGGCTACGTGCCGACGACGGTGCTGGCCGCGCCGGTCGCGGACGCGACCGGCGCGGTGGTGGGGGTCGTCGAGGTCCTGGACCCCGCCGCCGAGCACCCCGGGCTCGAGGTGCTGACCGTGGTGGCCGCCAGGCTCGACGCCGCCGTGCGCCCGGTCGCCCGCGCGCCGGGGTCGCCGCACCCGGTCCCCGCACCCGCCCGGGTCCGGCCCGCTCCCGACGCCGCTTCCGCGGTCGCCGACGACCCGCCGGAGTGGTCGGCGGCGTTCGCGGACCCCGCACCGGTCCGCTCGCTGCCGCTGGACGACGTGCGGGAGTGGGCCTTCGGCGGCGCCACCGGCGCCGGGATCCGGGTCGCCGTGGTCGACTCCGGCGTCGACCCCGACCACCCCGCCGTCGGGGGGATCGCCGGGGGCGCCGCGGTCGTCCGCGACGGCGGCGCCGCGGGCGGCGTCCGGGTCGAGGAGGGACCGCACGAGGACCTGGTGGGCCACGGCACGGCGTGCGCCGGCGTGATCCGCGGCTTCGCCCCGGAGGCCGAGCTGCTGTCCGTGCGGGTCCTCGGGGCCGACCTGAAGGGGCAGGGCGCGATGCTGGTCGCGGGCGTCGAGTGGGCGCTCGCCCGCGGCATCGACGTGGTCAACCTGAGCCTGTCGAGCCGCAGCGAGTCGATGTACGCCCGCCTCCACGCGCTCGCCGACGCCGCCTACTTCGCCGGCACCACCCTGGTCTGTGCGGCCAACAACGACCCCGGCCCCACCTACCCCTCGCAGTTCGCCTCGGTGGTCTCGGTCGCGGCGGCCCCGGGTGACGACCCCTGGGGCCTGGCGTGCAACCCCCGACCGCCCGTCGAGCTCGGTGCCCGCGGGATCGACGTCGAGGTGGCGTGGAGCGACGGGGAGACGGTCGTCGCGACGGGCAACAGCTTCGCCGCCCCCCACGTCACCGGGATGGTCGCGCTGATGCGCAGCAAGCACCCCTGGCTCACGCCGTACCAGGTGAAGACGGTGCTCCTGGCGCTCAGCGACAACGCCCGGGTGCGCTAGCGGCGAGCCTCGGCCTCGCGCAGCCGGCCGCAGAGGGAGACGAGCAGCGCGTTGGCGAGCTCGGCGTCCTTCTCCAGCAGACCCGCCACCGTGACGTGCGGGATCGCGAAGGTGGTCGTGACCTCGGTCGTGGTCACCGTGGCCGAGCGCGGTCGTCCGTCGATCATGCTGATCTCGCCGAAGTAGTCACCGGGGCCCAGGGTCCGGATGACCGATCCCTCACGGCTGACCTCGACCTGGCCGTCCAGGATCACGTGCAGCGCGAGGGCGCCGAGGCCCTCCGTCGCGATCTCCTTGCGCGCCGGGCTGCGCACCTCGCTGCCCGCGTCGACGAGCTTGCGCAGCTGGCGCCGCGAGAGGCTGGACAGCACGTCCACGGCGGCGAGCGCCTGGTCGAGGTCGGTGCGGGTCATGGTCTCTCCTTGCCGGACGGGTGGCGGCACCCTAACCGCTGGTCGCGCGCCCGGGCCGGGCCGACCACCAGGGGGCCGGTCGCGGGCACCGTCGCTCAGAACAGCAGCGCCGTGCCCGGGTCCTCCATCACGTCGGCGACGTCGCGCAGGAAGCGCGAGCCCGCCTGACCGTCCACGTGGCGGTGGTCGAAGGACAGCGCCAGCGTGGTGACCTGGCGCGGCTCGATCACCTCGACGCCGTCCCGGACGACGACCCACGGCTGGCTGCGGACCTGGCCGAAGCACAGGATCGCCGACTCGCCGGGGTTGATGATCGGGGTGCCGGCGTCGACGCCGAAGACGCCCACGTTGGTGATGGTGAAGGTGCCGCCCGCCATCTCCGCCGGCGACGTCCGGCCCTCGCGCGCGGTCGCGGTCAGCGCGACCAGCGCCTCGGCGAGCTCGCGCAGGTCCATCTCCTGGGCGTCCTTGACGTTGGGCACGACCAGCCCGCGGGGCGTGGCCGCGGCGATGCCGAGGTTGACGTAGCGCTTGAACACCACCTCCTGGGCGGCGTCGTCCCAGGTCGAGTTGATCACCGGCGTGCGACGGATCGCGAGGATCGCGGCGCGCGCGAGGAGCAGCAGCGGCGAGACCTTGACGTCGCGCAGCTCGCGGCGGCCCTTGAGCCGCTCGACGAGCTCCATCGCGGCGGTGACGTCGACGGTGACCCACTCGGTGACGTGGGGGGCGGTGAAGGCGGAGCCGACCATGGCCTCGCCCATCATCTTGCGCACGCCCTTGACCGGCTCGCGCCACTCCCGGCCGGCCGGCTGCGCGGCGGCCTGCGGGGCCGACGGGGCGGACACGGCGGTGGCGGGGGACGCGGCCGGGGCGCGGCGCGCGCCCTCGACGTCCTCGCGGGTCACGGTGCCCCCGGGGCCGGTGGCGCGGACCGCGGCGAGGTCGACGCCGAGGTCCTTCGCGAGCTTGCGGACCGGCGGCTTGGCGAGCACCCGGACCCCGCCGGGGGTCGTGGCCCGCGCCGGGGTGAGCGGGTCCGCCACCCGGTCGTGGGTCTCGTCGGGGCGCGCCGAGGTCGCGGGCACGGCCGGCTCGTCGGTCTCCACGACGGGGTCGGACTGCGCCCCGCCGGGGGCGAACGCGCCCTGGACCTGCATCTGGGTGGCGGCGGCCGACTCCGTGCGCGGCGACGCGCTGCCCTTGCGCGGGCGACGCACCGGCCCGCGCTCGGCCTTGCTGCGCCCGACCAGCGACTCGCCCTCGCCGCCGCCGCTGGCGGCGGGGTTGGACCAGTCGATCTCGACCGTCTCGGCCGCCTCGACCGGCGAGGTCGCCGCGGGGTCGGGCGACGCGGCACCGCCCGCGGGAGCAGCCGGGGCCGCCGCCCCGGACCCGACGTCGCCGACGGCGATGATCGGGGTGCCGACCTCGACCGTCTCGCCCTCGGCCACGAGCAGGGCGGTGACCTCCCCGGCGTACGGGGAGGGGAGCTCGACGAGGGACTTGGCGGTCTCGATCTCGACCACGATGTCGTTGATCGCGATGACGTCGCCGACCTTCACCTTCCAGGTGACGATCTCGGCCTCGGTGAGGCCCTCACCGACGTCGGGGAGCAGGTACTCGGCCATGGGTGGTGTGTCTCCTGATCAGTACGCGAGGCTGCGGTCGACGGCGTCCAGCACCCGGTCGAGGTCGGGGAGGTAGTCCTCCTCGATCCGCGACGGCGGGTACGGCGCGTCGGGGGCGCCGACGCGCAGGACGGGCGCCTCGAGGGAGTAGAACGCCTCCTCGGTCACGCGGGCGGCGATCTCGGCGCCCATGCCGAGGTTGACGTGCGCCTCGTGGACGACGACGAGGCGGCCGGTGCGACGCACGGAGTCGAGCACGGGACCCATGTCGAGCGGCGAGAGGGTCCGCAGGTCGATGACCTCGAGCGACGTGGAGTCCTCGGCGGCCTCGGCGGCGCGCAGGCAGGTCTTCACCGTCGGGCCGTAGCCGACAAGCGTCGCGTCGGTGCCGGCCCGCACGGTGCGTGAGGTGAACAGTGGCGCCGGGGTCTCGGTCTCGTCGAGGTCGGCCTTGTCGGCGTGGTACTGCCGCTTGGGCTCGAGGAAGATCACCGGGTCGTCGCACGCGATCGCCTGCTGGATCATCCAGTAGCCGTCGACGGGGTTGGAGCAGGCGACGACCTTGAGGCCCGGGGTGTGCGCGAACTGCGCCTCCGGGCTCTCGGAGTGGTGCTCGACCGCGCCGATGCCGCCGCCGAACGGGATCCGGATGACCATCGGCATCGGGGAGCGGCCCCGGCTGCGGTAGCTCATCTTCGCGACCTGGCAGACGATCTGGTCGTAGGCGGGGTAGACGAAGCCGTCGAACTGGATCTCGATGACGGGGCGGTAGCCGCGCAGCGCCATGCCGACCGCCGTGCCGACGATGCCGGACTCGGCGAGCGGGGAGTCGATGACGCGGTCCTCGCCGAAGTCCTTCTGCAGGCCGTCGGTGATGCGGAAGACGCCGCCGAGCTTGCCGACGTCCTCGCCCATGAGGAGGACCTTGGGGTCGTCCTCCATGGCCTTGCGCAGGCCGGCGTTGAGGCCCTTGGCCAGGGTGATCCTGCTCATCGGTGGGCTCCCGTCCCCGTGGTGTGGTCGGTCTCGAAGCTCTCGGCGTAGGCCTGGTGGGCGGCGCGCTGGGCCTCCAGCTCGGCGGTCTGCTCGGCATACACGTGCTCGAACATCGACATCGGGTCCGGGTCCGGCAGCGCCTTGCAGCCCTCGCGCAGCTTGGCGCCGAGGTCGTCGGCCTCGTCGGCCAGCTCGGCGAAGAACGCGTCGTCGGCCAGACCCATGCGACGCAGGTACGCCGTGACCCGGGCGATCGGGTCCTTGAGCTTCCAGTGCTCGACGTCCTCGCTCATCCGGTAGCGGGTCGGGTCGTCGGTCGTGGTGTGGGCGCCCATCCGGTAGGTGTAGGCCTCCACGAGCGTGGGTCCCTGGCCGTCGCGGGCGCGCTGCAGCGCGGCCTTGGTCACGGCGTACGTCGCGATCACGTCGTTGCCGTCGACGCGGACGCCGGGGAAGCCGAAGCCGAGGGCGCGCTGGTAGAGCGGGATCCGCGTCTGGCGCTCGATGGGCTCCGAGATGGCCCACTGGTTGTTCTGGCAGAAGAACACGACCGGCGCCTGGTAGGAGGCCGCGAAGATGAAGGCCTCGTTGACGTCGCCCTGGCTGGAGGCGCCGTCGCCGAAGTGGGCGAGGACGGCGGCGTCGCGGTCGGGCTCGCCCGTGCCGACGACGCCGTCGCGCTGCATGCCCATCGCGTAGCCGGTCGCGTGCAGGGTCTGCGCGCCGATGACGATCGTGTAGAGCCCGAAGCCGAACTCGGCCGGGTCCCAGGCCCCCTGGTCGACCCCGCGGAACAGCCCGAGCAGGTCGAGCGGGTCGATGCCCTTGCACCAGGCGACACCGTGCTCGCGGTAGGTCGGGAAGACGTGGTCCTGTCGACGCAGCGCGCGGCCGGCGCCGATCTGCGCGGCCTCCTGGCCGAGCAGCTGGGCCCAGATGCCGAGCTCGCCGTGGCGCTGGAGCGCGGTCGCCTCGGTGTCGAGGCGGCGGACCAGGACCATGTCGCGGTAGAGCCCGCGCAGCTCGTCGGCGGAGAGGTCGACGGCGAAGTCGGGGTGCTCGACGCGCTCGCCCTCGGGGGTGAGCAGCTGCACGAGGTCGGGTCCGCCGTCGCGCTGCGAGGGTCCGAAGACCTCCGCGAGGTCGGGGCCGAACTCGGCGCCCGGGGCAGGGGTGGCTGCGGTCATCGGTGCTCCTTCACTCTGCGGTCGGCGGGGTCTCCGCGACCGGGCGCCCGGTCACCTGCCCGACCGCCCGGGGTGGTGGGCGACAGGGTCCGGCCGGCACGCCGTCGGGTGTGAGCCGGACCACAGGGGTCCGGCTGGGGCAGACGGTAGCGGACCCCTCCGACCGGCACGAAACCACCGCCGCGCACCCACCGCGCGGACCCGTCGGACGTCGAGCCGTCCGGGGTCGCGGCACCCGACGACCCGACCACCCGACGCCGTCAGCCGGCGGTGGGCGGGGCGCCGGGGCGGGGGGCGTCGGTGGGACGGGCGCCGATGGTGGCCGCCGCGACGCCCGCGGCGGCGACGGCGAGGCCGACGAGCTCGAGCGGACCGAGGGTGTCGCCGAGCACGGCCCAGGCCATCAGCGCGGTGACCGGCGGCATCAGGAAGAAGGTGCTCGAGGCGGAGCCCGCGCCGCTGGCCCGGACGAGGACGCCGAGCAGCACCAGGCCGAGGACGGAGTTCACGACGACCATGTAGACCAGTGCCGCCGCGCCCGCGGCGGCGTCGCGGACCACGTCGCCGCCCTCGACGAGGACCGCGAGCAGCGCGACCAGCGGCGCCGAGGCGGCGAACTGGATCGCCGCCGACCACAGCGGGTCCGGGGCGGCGCCGATCCAGCGCTGGCCCAGGGTGCCGAGGCTCAGCCCGAGCAGGCTGGACACGGCGAGACCGACGGCGAGGGGGCCACCGGTGCCGTCGAGGTCCGGGACGAGCACGAGCATCACCCCGAGGACCCCGACGGCGAAGCCGGCGACCTGCACGCGGCTGAGCCGCTCGCGCAGCAGCACACCGGCCAGGACGACGGTGAGCACCGGGCTCAGCGAGTGCACGAGCGCGCCGAAGGTGGCGTCCAGGCCGAGACCGAAGGCCGAGAACATCGCGGAGAAGACGACCGCGTTGAGCACCACCCCGACCAGCGCGATCCGACCCAGCTCCCGCCCGCGCACGCCGACCCTGCGGCGCAGCACCAGGGCCAGCGCGGCCGCGAGCACCGCCGCCAGGCCGAACCGCATGGCGAGGATCCACAGCGGGCTGATCGCCTGCACGCCGAGCGGGGTCACGACGTACCCCGACGACCAGACCACCACGAACGCCGCGGCCGGGACGAGCGGCAGCCTCCCCGGGGTCGTCACCTCCCCGAGGCTAGGCCGAGTGGGCGCGAGCTCCCGCCTCCCGGGCGCCCGGCGCCGTGAGCTCGTGACGACTCGGCGCTCGTCCGACGCCGAGTGGGCGCGAGCTCCCGCCTCCCGGGCGCCCGGCGCCGGGAGCTCGTGACGACTCGGCGGTCAGTCGCTGTCGAGGTCGAAGGGGTCGGGCCCGGAGCGGCCGGTCAGGCGCTCGAGGATGCCTGCGAAGCCCGAGGCGATGTGGTCCTCGCAGGCACGTCGGGCGGCCTCGGCGTCGCCCTCGCGCAGGGCCGCGAGGATCGCGCGGTGCTCGGCGTGGGCGGCGGCGCCGCGCTCGGGGCTGCCGAGCGCCAGGTCCCACGGGAACGACGCCCAGAGCCCGGTGATCTGCTCGACGAGACCGGGCAGGCCGCACCGCTCGTAGAGGAAGAAGTGCAGGTCCCGGTTGGCCGCCCGCACGTCGACCGGCTCGGTCGCGGCCTCGACCGCGGCCACGAGCTCCTCGGCGCGGGCGAGGTCGCGGCGGGTCAGCCGCGACGCGGCACGGGCGACGGCGTGGCCCTCCACCAGCCGCCGCACGACGTACGTCGCGGTGACCCGGTCGACGTCGATGCCGGCGACGCGGGTGCCGCGGTGGGGCGCCGAGACGACCAGGCCCTCGGCCTCCAGCGCCCGCAGCGCCTCACGGACCGGCGTGATGGAGGAGGAGAAGCGCGCCGCGAGCTCGTCCTGCGGCAGGCGGGCGTCCCGGGCGAGCTCGCCGGACAGGATCAACCGGCGCAGCTCGTCGACGATCAGGTCACGCTTGGTCGTGGCGCCGGTCGTCGCGGGGAGGCTCACAGCACCCCATCATGACGCAGGCGCGCGACCTCCGTCTCGTCGTACCCGAGCGCGGCGAGGATGGCCGCGCTGTGCTCGCCGACGCCGGGCACGGGGTCCATCCGCGCCTCGCGACCCGCGAGCCCGATGGCCGGCAGGACCGCCCGGATCTCGCCGACCGGGGTGCCGACGTCGCGCCAGCGGTCCCGCGACGAGAGCTGCGGGTGCTCGAGCACCTCCGCGAGCTCGCGGCGCCGGGCGTTGGCGATGCGGCCCCGGTCCAGCCGCTCCCCCATCTCCTCGCCGCTCAACGGCGCGAGCCGGGCGGCGATCTCGGCGTCGAGCTCGTCGCGGTGGGCGACGCGGCGCGAGCCCGTGTCGAAGCGCGGGTCGGTGGCGATCGCGGGGTCGCCGAGCACGACCTCGCAGAACGCCGCCCACTCGCGCTCGTTCTGGATCGACAGCACGTACTCGGTGCCGTCGCCCGCCGCGTAGGTCCCGTACGGCGCGATGGCGGCGTGGCTGGTGCCGGTGCGCCGCGGCGGGGTGCCGCCGTACGCCGCGTAGTACAGCGGGTAGCCCATCCACTCGACGAGGGAGTCGAAGAGGCTGACCTCCACGTCGGTGCCGACGCCGGTGCGCTCGCGCTCGTAGAGCGCGGCCAGGATCCCGGAGAACGCGTACATGCCGGCGCCGATGTCGGCCGCGGGGATCCCGCTCTTGGCCGGGACGTCCTCCGTGCCGGTGACCGAGACCAGCCCGGTCTCGGACTGGATGAGGAGGTCGTAGGCCTTCGCGTCGCGGTAGGGGCCCGCGGAGCCGTAGCCGGAGATCGAGCAGGTCACCAGGCGCGGGTTGAGGTCGCGGAGCCGCTCGGCGCCGAGCCCGAGCCGCTCGGCGGCGCCGGGCGCGAAGTTCTGGACGAACACGTCGGCGTCGCGCAGCAGCTCCTCCATGACCCGCACGGCCTCGGGGTTCTTGAGGTCGAGCGTGAGGCTCTCCTTGGAGCGGTTGAGCCACACGAAGTGGCTCGACATGCCGCGCACGGTCTCGTCGTAGGCGCGGGCGAAGTCGCCGCTGCCGGGGCGCTCGACCTTGATCACCCGGGCGCCGAGGTCGGCGAGCTGGCGGGTGGCGAGCGGGGCGGCGACCGCCTGCTCGCACGAGACGACGGTGATGCCCTCGAGGGGCAGCCCTGCGGTGGGGCCGGTCATCGGCTGCTCCTCACAGACCGATCGCGACGGTCTTGGTCTGGGTGTAGCCGAGCATGCCCTCGAAGCCCTTCTCCCGGCCGTAGCCCGAACCCTTCCAGCCGCCGAACGGCAGCTCGATGCCGCCCGCCGCGCCGTAGGTGTTGACGAAGACCTGGCCGGCGACGAGGTCCTGGGCCATCCGGTGGGCGCGGGTCAGGTCGCGGGTCCAGACCGCGGCGACCAGCCCGTACTCCGTGCCGTTCGCGAGGGCGAGCGCCTCGTCGTCGGTGTCGAACGCCGTGACGGCGAGTACCGGCCCGAAGGCCTCCTGCTGGCCGATCGGCGAGGCCGGGTCGACCTGGTCGAACAGCGTGGGCCGGTAGTAGAAGCCGCGGTCGAGGTCGCCGCCGGTGGGGATCTCGCCGCCGGTGACCAGGCGGGCCCCCGAGGTCGCGGCGGCGACCTTCTCGTGGATCTGGTCGCGCTGCTTCGCGTTGATGATCGCGCCGAGGTCGGGGTCGCCCATCGCGGGGCCGATCCGCATCGCCTCGAAGGCCTCGGCGACCCGGCGGACGAGCTCGTCGTGGATCGAGCGGTGCACCAGCACCCGGGATCCGGCGGAGCAGGTCTGGCCGGCGTTCTGGGTGATCGCGGTGACGATCTTCGGCACCGCGAGGTCGAGGTCGGCGTCGGCGAAGACGAGGTTGGGGCTCTTGCCGCCGAGCTCGAGCACGACCGGCACCACGTTGTCGGCGGCGGCCTTGGCGATCAGCGTGCCGACGGGGCGGGAGCCGGTGAAGGACAGGTGGCCGACGCCCGGGTGGGCCGACAGCGCGGCGCCCGCCTCGTGGCCGAAGCCGTTGACGACGTTGACCATGCCGGGCTCGAAGCCGGCCTCGAGCGCGAGCCGGGCGATCGCGAGCGCGGTCAGGGGGGTGTCCTCGGCGGGCTTCAGCACCGCGCAGTTGCCCGCCGCGAGCGACGGCGCGAGGGTGCGGGCGGTCATCTGCAGCGGGTAGTTCCACGGGGTGACGTGGCCGGTGACGCCGAAGGGCTCGCGGGTGGTCCAGGCGACGCTGCCGCCGGGCTGCGGGATGGTCTCGCCGTGGAGGGCGTGGAGCACCCCGGCGTAGTAGTCGAAGTAGCGCGCGGTCACCGCCACGTCGTTGCGGGCCTGGCCCAGCGGCTTGCCGACGTCGCGGCACTCGAGCTCGGCGAGGCGCTCGCCGTCGCGGCGGATCAGGTCGGCGAGCGTCGACATCACGCCGCTGCGCCACTCCGGGCCCCGGCGCCGGGTGCGGGCGAAGGCCTCGCGGGCCGCACCGACGGCGGCGTCCACCTCGTCGGCCCCGCCGCGGGCGACCGTGGCGAGCCGCTCGCCGGTGGAGGGGTCGACGTCGTCGAAGACACCGGTGGTCTCGACGTCGCGGCCGTCGATGAGGCAGGGCACGTGGTGCACGGGTTCGCTCCTCGCGGTGGTGGGGTCGGGCTGGTGGGGCCGGGCCGGTGGGGCCGTCGGGGGCTCTCAGATGCTGCGGCCGCCGTCGACCGGCAGGACGACCCCGGTGACGAACGCCGCGGCGTCCGAGCCGAGGAAGCAGATCGCGGCGGCGACGTCCTCGGGCTGGGCGAGCCGGCCCAGCGGGATGGAGGCGATGAACCGCTCGCGGGCCGCCTCGGGGTCCGCGCTGCCCAGGAACGTCGAGAGCATCGGGGTGTCGGTGGCGACGGGGGCGACGGCGTTGACCCGGATCCCGTCGGGCGCGAGCTCGACGGCCAGGGTGCGGGCGAGGTGGTTGGCCGCGGCCTTGCTCGGGGCGTACGCCGCGAAGCCCGGCCGGGTGCGCTCGCCCATGACGGAGCCGGTCACGACGATCGCACCCCCGCCGGCGGCCCGCAGCGCCGGCACCGCGGCGCGCGCGGTGAGCCAGGCGCCCTTGACGTTGACCGCGAAGGTGGCGTCGAAGTCGCCCTCGTCGATGTCGACGGCCGGGGTGGGGTCGGTGGTCAGGCCCGCGTTGCAGGCGACCAGGTCGACGCGTCCGTACGCCGCGACGGCCTCGGCGACCATCGCCGCGCAGGAGGCCGCGTCGGTGACGTCGACCGTGACGGCGGTGCCGGCGACCTCCTCGGCGACGCGCCCGGCGCCGTCGGCGTCGCGGTCCGCGACGACGACCCGGGCGCCGGCGGCGGCCAGGGCCCGCGCCGTGGCGGCACCGATCCCGCTCGCAGCGCCGGTGACGATCGCGACCTTGCCCGTGTAGCCCGACGGGGTCGGGACGGACGTGACGGGTGCGCTGCGCTGGGTCATCGGCGATCCTCTTCGACGGGAGCGGTGTGTCGTGCACCACGCTACGGATAGAATGCCCGATAAGCAACGCTCATGTCGGACCCAGACCGATCATGCATGATCCAGGAGGCGCCATGACCCAGCAGTCGAGCGGGCAGTCGAGCCGGCAGCCCGGCGGAGAGCGGAGCGGGCCCGCGGGCGGGGCCCCGGCCTACACGCCGATCCTGCAGCGCGGCGCCGACACCACGTCGTACCGGCGGCTGGACCTGCCCGCTCCCGAGGTGCGCGAGGCCCTCGGCCGACGCTTCCTCGAGGTGCCCGGGGAGACGCTCGCGGCGCTGGCCGACACGGCGTTCGCCGACATCTCCCACTACCTGCGCACCTCCCACCTCGAGCAGCTGCGCCGGATCGTCGACGACCCGGAGGCCAGCGGCAACGACCGGTACGTCGCGACCGACCTGCTGCGCAACGCCGCGGTCTCGGCCGGTGGCGTGCTGCCGATGTGCCAGGACACCGGGACCGCGATCGTGATGGGCCGGCGTGGCCGCCACGTGCTCACCGACGGCGACGACGCGGCCTGGCTCACCGACGGCATCCGCTCGGCGTACCGGCGGCTCAACCTGCGCTACTCCCAGCTCGCGCCCCTGACCATGTACGACGAGCGGAACACCGGCGACAACCTGCCCGCGCAGATCGACCTCATGGCCGAGGGCGACGACGCCTACGAGCTGCTGTTCGTGGCCAAGGGCGGGGGCAGCGCCAACAAGAGCTTCCTGTTCCAGGAGACGAAGGCGCTGCTCAACGAGGCGTCGCTGATGGCGTTCCTGCGCGAGAAGATCGCCTCGCTCGGCACGGCCGCGTGCCCGCCGTACCACCTGGTCGTGGTCGTCGGCGGGACCTCCGCGGAGGCGACGCTCAAGACGGCCAAGCTGGCCTCGACGAAGTACCTCGACTCGCTGCCCACGACCGGCTCCGAGGGCGGTCGCGGCTTCCGCGACCTCGCGCTGGAGGAGCAGGTGCACCAGCTGACCCGCGAGCTCGGCATCGGTGCGCAGTTCGGCGGGAAGTACTTCTGCCACGACGTCCGCGTCGTGCGCCTGCCCCGCCACGGTGGCTCCTGCCCGGTCGCGATCGCGGTCTCCTGCTCCGCGGACCGCCAGGCGGTCGCGCGGATCACCGCCGAGGGCGTGTTCCTCGAGGACCTCGAGCGCGACCCGGCCCGCTTCCTGCCCGACGTGACCGAGGAGTCGCTCGCGGAGGCGGGCAGCGAGGTCGTCGCCGTCGACCTCGCCGGGTCGATGGACGACATCCGCGGGCGGCTCTCGGGGCTGCCGGTCGGCACGCGCGTCTCGCTGACCGGCGACCTCGTGGTCGCCCGCGACCAGGCCCACGCCGAGATCAAGAAGCGCCTCGACGCCGGCGAGGAGATGCCGGACTACCTGCGCGACTCCCCCGTCTACTACGCCGGCCCGGCGAAGACCCCCGACGGCTTCGCCTCGGGCTCGTTCGGCCCCACCACCGCCGGGCGGATGGACACCTACGTCGAGCAGTTCCAGGCCGCGGGCGGCTCGCTGGTGATGCTCGCCAAGGGCAACCGCTCCGCCGCCGTCGCCCGGAGCTGCGGCGAGCACGGCGGGTTCTACCTCGGCACGATCGGCGGTCCCGCCGCGCGGCTGGCCCAGGACTGCATCACCCACGTCGAGGTCCTCGAGTACGAGGAGCTCGGCATGGAGGCCGTCTGGCGGGTGCGGGTCGAGGACTTCCCCGCCTTCGTCGTCATCGACGACCAGGGCCGGGACTTCTTCACCGACGACTCCGGACCGGTCCTGCAGATCACCCGGCGGCCCTGAGCCGACGGCCGCCCGGGCCCGCCCGGGCGTCGATCAGACCGGATCCCACGGATCATGCATGATCCGTTGACGCTCGGCATCGCACCGTCGTAACGTGCATCACATGACGACCGCCACACCCGGCGCTGCTGCGCCCACCACGACCTCCTCCGACATGCGCAGGGTGGCCGGCGCCAGCCTGATCGGCAGCGCCATCGAGTGGTACGACTTCTTCCTCTACGGCACCGCCGCCGCCCTGGTGTTCAACCGGCTGTTCTTCCCGGAGGCCTCGCCGCTGGCGGGCACCCTCTTCGCGTTCGCGACCTTCGGCGTCGGGTTCTTCGCCCGACCCGTCGGCGCGGTCGTGTGCGGCCACCTCGGCGACAAGGTCGGGCGCAAGCGGATGCTGATCTGGACCCTGATGGTCATGGGTCTGGCGACGGCGCTGATCGGCATGCTCCCGTCGTACGCCACGATCGGCGTCGCGGCCCCGATCCTGCTGGTGGTGCTGCGGATCGCCCAGGGCTTCGCGGTCGGGGGCGAGTGGGGCGGCGCCGCCCTGATGGCCGTCGAGCACGCCCCCGCCGACAAGCGGGGGTTCTACGGCTCCTGGCCCCAGCTCGGGGTCCCGATCGGCCTGATGCTCTCGACCGCGGTCTTCGCCGTCGTCTCCCAGCTGCCCGACGACGAGTTCCTCGCGTGGGGCTGGCGCGTGCCGTTCATCCTCAGCCTCGCGCTCGTCGCCGTCGGCCTGTTCATCCGCCTCAAGGTCTCCGAGTCGCCCGCGTTCGCCCAGCTGCAGGCCAGCGGCGAGCAGGTGAAGACGCCGATCGTCGAGGTCTTCAAGCGCCACCCCAAGCAGGTCTTCCTGTCCGCCGGGATGCGCTTCACCGACAACATCGCCTACTACGTCTTCGCCACGTTCGCCCTCACCTACCTCACCGGCGAGCTGGGGATCTCCCGCAACGTCGCGCTGCTCGGCGTGCTCGTCGCCTCCGCCGTCGAGCTGGTGCTGATGCCCTACTTCGGGGCGCTCTCGGACCGCATCGGCCGCCGCCCGGTGATGATCGGCGGCTCGGCGGTCTGCGCGTCGATGGCCTTCCCCTACTTCCTCATGGTCGGCACCACGAACCCCTACCTCGTCGTCCTCGCCACGGTGCTGATGATCGGCGTCGGCCACGCCGCCGTCTTCGCCCCGCTCTCGGCGTTCTTCTCCGAGCTCTTCGGCACCGGCGTGCGCTACTCGGGCACCTCGGTCGGCTTCCAGCTGGGCGCCCTCGTCGCCGGCGCCCCCACGCCGTTCATCGCGACCGCGCTGCTCGCGGGCAGCGACGGCGAGCCGTGGCTGATCGCGGGCCTCACCGTCCTCGGCGCGCTGGTCACGATCGTCGCCACCTGGCTCGTCGCGGAGACCTACAAGGCGGGGCTCTCCGACTGAGCCGTCGCGCACGGCCCCGGGGCGGCGGGGCCGCTGGCTACGCTCGCGACATGGCCCACGACGAGCGCATCGTGTCCGAGACCGCCCCGATCGCCGCCCCGCCGGAGGTGGTGTTCGCGATCCTCGCGGACCCCCGCCAGCACGAGCGCATCGACGGCTCCGGATCGGTGAAGGGCAACATCACGGGGCCCGACGTCCTGTCGAGGGGCGCGACGTTCGGCGTCGACATGAAGATGTTCGGGCTGCCCTACAAGATCCGCAACCGGGTGGTCGAGTTCGAGCAGGACCGCCGCATCGCGTGGCGCCACTTCGGTGCGCACCGCTGGCGCTACGAGATCACCCCGACCGCGACCGGCTGCGAGGTCACCGAGACCTGGGACGCGAGCCGGTACGCGCGGCCGGCGTGGCTGGTGCTGAAGACCGCGGGCTTCCCCGACCGCAACCGCAAGGGCATCGCCGGCACCCTCGTGCGCCTGCGCGAGGCCGCCGAGAACGACGCCTGAGGCCGGACGGCGGGCTGACGACGGACCCGGACGGTGCGCTCAGTGCGCCTCGCCGAGGTCCTCGTGCGCGCGGTGCGAGGCGGGCTCGACCTGGAAGGTGGCGTGCCGCACCGCGAAGTGCGCCGCCGTGCAGCCGGCCAGGTCGTCGAGGATCGCTCCCACCCCGCGCTCGTCGAGGACCTCGTCGGTGACGGTGACGTGGGCCGACAGGCTCGGCAGGCCGGTGGTGATCGTCCAGGCGTGGAGGTCGTGGACGTCGACGACGCCGGGCATCCGCATCAGGTGCGCCTGCACGTCGTCGAGGCGGACGTCGCGGGGCGCGGCCTCGAGCAGGACCGCCACCGAGTCCCGCGCCAGCGCGACTGCACGGGGCAGGATCATCGCGGCGATCAGCAGCGACCCGATCGGGTCGGCCCGATCGAAGCCGGTGGTCCAGATGACGACGCCCGCCACGACCACCACCACGGAGCCGAGGGTGTCCGCCGCGACCTCCATCGTGGCGCCGCGCATGTTGAGCGAGCCGGTCGTCGAGCGGGAGAGGACGAGCAGCGAGACCGCGTTGGCGACGAGGCCGACGAGCGCGAAGCCGACCATCGGCCCCGCGGCGACCTCGGTCGGCTCGAGCAGGCGACCCGCCGCCGCGACGGCCAGGTAGACGCACAGCGCGACCAGCACGACGGCGTTGGCGAGCGCGGCGAGCACCTCGGCCCGGTGCCAGCCGAACGTCGCGCGTCGACCCGACGGCAGCGCCGCGACGTACGACGCCCCGAGCGCGAGCACGATCCCGGCCGCGTCGGTCGCCATGTGGCCCGCGTCGGCCAGCAGGGCCAGCGACCCGCTGATCCAGGCCCCGACGAGCTGCACGACGAGGATCGACCCGGTGACGGCGAGCACGACCTTGAGGCGGCGGCGGTCGCCGGCCCGGCCGGCGGCGTGACCGCCGTGCCCGTGCCCGTGACCATGACTCATGCGAGAAACCTTATATGACGGAGCCCGGATCGTCCCCGACGCCGCGTGAACGTCCGCCCGACGAGCGACGTACTACCTTCGGACGCGGCCACCGCCGCGTCGTGCGCACCGACGACGACGGGGGCCCCGAGACGATGTCAGCAGTGCTCGCCGGTCCCCGACCGGGCACGGCCGGGAGGTGGGCGATGGGGCGGTCCGCCCCCGCGACCGGCTTCGACCTCGCCGACGCCTGGCGCGACCACGGCTCCGCGCTCCTCGGCTACGCCGTCAACTGCCTCGGCGACCGCGGTGCGGCCGAGGACTGCGTGCAGGAGACGTTCCTGCGGGCCTGGCGCGCGCGCGACCGGTACGCCGAGCACCGCGGCTCCGAGCGCACGTGGCTGTTCGCGATCGCCCGCAACGTCGTGGTCGACGCCGCCCGCGCCCGCGCGCGGAGGCCCGTGCCGGTCGACGACGACGGCCTGCGCCACCTCGCGGACACCACCTCCGAGCACGACCGGGTCGAGGACCGTGCCACCCTGGTGGCAGCCCTGGCGCAGCTCAGCGCGGAGCACCGCGAGGTGCTCGTCGCGGTCCGGCTCGAGGGGCTGACCTACGCCGAGCTGGCCGCGCGCACCGACGTGCCGGTCGCGACCCTGCGCACCCGCTGCTACCACGCCCTGCGCGCCATGCGCGCCCTCGTCGGGGAGGAGAGCCGATGACCGACCGCGAGCGCCCGCCCCACGAGGCGGCCCTCATCGCCGGCGCCGTGAGCGGCGACCTGGACCCCGAGGGACGGCGGACCTACGAGGCCCTGGTCGCCGCCGACCCGTCCGTGGCCGCCGAGACCGCGTCGCTGCGCGAGGTCTGGGTCCGCCTGGGGCGGATGGACCGCTGGGTCGAGACGGACCCCGACCCCTCCCTGACCGCACGGGTCCTGGGGCTCTCCGCCGACGACCCCGACGTCCCCGGTGGGTCACGACCGGTGGCGACTCCCGTCGCGCTCCCCCCGGGCCCGCGCCCGCGGGGCCGGTGGCTGCTGGCGGCGGCCGCGGCCGTCGTCCTGCTGGTGGTCGGAGGGGCCACCGGGACGTGGCTGGCCGGACACGACGACGGCGGCACGAGCGCCGAGCCGGCCGCGCCGACCCAGGGTCCCCCCGGGACGCTCGGCGCGGTCGAGCCGATCGACTTCGCGGGCGAGCCGGCGGCCGTCGACATCGACGCCTCGCTCGTCGCGCACACCTGGGGCACCGAGACCGTGCTCGACATGGACGGCTTCACGCCCGGCGAGCCCTACCGCGTGGTCCTCGTCGGCGCCGACGGCGGCGAGGAGCAGTCCGGGACCTTCCTGGGCTCGGAGGTCCGGATCGCCTGCCGGATGAACGGCGCCCTGCTGCGCGAGGACGTCGACGCGGTCGAGATCCGCGACGCCGACGGCGACGTGGTCGCCACCTCCGACGTCCCGACGGTCACGGCGGGCTGACCGGCCCCGGTCCGCCCGTGCCGGTGACGACCCGGCGCAGCAGCCCGAGCAACCGCTCGAGGCGGTCCGGCGCGAGGCCGCCGAGGACGCGCTCCGCGCCCGCGCTCCCCCGGCGGCGCGCCTCGGCCAGGGTCGCGGGCGCCCCGGCGGCCAGGTGGATCACGTGCGTACGACGGTCGGCGGGGTCGGGGCGGCGCGTGGCCAGGCCCCGCTCCTCGAGCTCGTCGACGATCGCGACGGCTCCCGCGGGGCTGACGCCGATCGCGCGGGCGAGCCCGCCCTGCGAGACCGGGCCCAGCGCGTCGAGGGCGGTGAGCGAGCCGACGTGGCGGGGCTCGATCCCGACCGGCTCGAGCAGGGCCTGGAACTCGCGGTGGAGCCAGCCGTGGACCCGCGGCAGCAGCACGGCGACCCGCTCGACGACGACCGGGGCCGGGTCGGGGCCGAACACCGGAGCGGCGAGCTCGAGCAGGAGCGCCCGCAGCTCCGACCGCTCGTCCGCGTCGAGGCCCTCGAGGAGGACCTCCTCGAGGCCGTCGACGTCGGCGTCCCACCGCCGCGCGGCGGCGCGTCCGGCCGGCGTGGGCGCCAGGCGGTAGGAGCGCCGGTCGTCGGGGTTCCGCGCGCGGGAGACCAGGCCGGCCCCGAGCAGCTCCCCGGCCACCTTGACCATCGTGGTGCGGCTGACCCCGACCGCGTCGGCGACCTCCTGCTGCGAGCGGGCGTGGTCGCCGCCGTCCACGGTCCGCAGCGCGGCGTACGCCGTCAGGTCGACGCCGGGCGCGAGCCGCTCGCCGGCGAGGAGGGCGACGCGGGCGGACGCCCGCCAGAAGACGTGGCCCGGGATCCGGGCGAGCGCGGGCAGCAGCGCGCGGCTGTGCGTGACCTCGCCCACGTCCGTGCCTCCTCGATCGTTCAGGGGTTGACGATACCGCCACCGCGCGTATCGTCGAGCCGGACGATCACCGGGTTGACCGTTCACCCGCGAACGATCTCGAGAGGCCGCCATGACCCACGTCAGCCCCGCCGCCGGTACCCACGCCGGTCGTACCGGGATGGACCCGAAGTGGTGGACGCTCGCCGCGGTCTGCACCGGCGTCTTCATGCTGCTGCTCGACATCACGATCGTGAACGTCGCGCTGCCCGACATCCAGCGCGAGCTCGACGCCTCGCTCTCCGACCTGCAGTGGGTGATCGACGCCTACGCGCTGAGCCTGGCCGCGCTGCTGCTGACGGCCGGGTCGCTGGCCGACCTGTACGGCCGCAAGCGGGTCTTCATGATCGGGACCCTGCTGTTCACCGTCGGCTCCATCGCCTGCGGCGCGGCCGGCAGCATCGGCGTGCTCACGGCGTCCCGAGCCTTCCAGGGCATCGGCGGGGCGGCGATGTTCGCCACCGCCCTGGCGCTGCTGGCGAGCGCGTTCCGCGGCAAGGACCGCGGCACGGCGTTCGGCGTGTTCGGCGCCGTCACGGGCGTCGCGGTGGCCCTGGGCCCGGTCCTCGGCGGGGTGCTCACCAGCGGCCTGTCGTGGCGCTGGATCTTCTTCGTCAACGTGCCGCTGTGCCTGGTCGCGCTCGGCGTCACCTGGGCGAAGGTCGGCGAGTCGAAGGACCCCCGCGCCGGGCGACCGGACTGGATCGGGTTCGTCGTGTTCACCGTCGCGCTGGGGGCGCTGGTCTACGGACTGATCGAGGCCGGGCAGACGTCGTGGGGCGACCCGCTGGTCCTCGCCTGCCTGGCCGTCGCCGCCGTCGGGCTCGTGGTGTTCGCGATCAGCCAGCGGGTGCAGGCCTCGCCGATGTTCGACCTCGCCCTGCTGCGCAAGCCGACGTTCGTGGGCGGGCTGGTGGCGGCGTTCGGGGTCTCCGCGTCCATCTTCTCGCTGCTGACGTTCCTCGTGATCTACGTGCAGAACGTCCTGGACTACTCCGCGGTCGGCACGGGCGTGCGGTTCCTGTTCCTGTCGGCGGCGTCGTTCGTGGCCGCCGCCGTCGCCGGACGCCTCACCGAGCGGGTGCCGGTGAAGTGGCTGATCGGGCCGGGCTTCCTCGTGCTCGGCACCGGCCTGCTGCTCTTCCTCGGCATCACCGAGACCTCGCAGTGGACGCACCTGATCCCCGGCATGGTCGTGTCCGGCATCGGGATCGGGATGATCAACCCGCCCCTGGCCTCCACCGCCGTCGGCGTCGTGCCCGTCGAGCGCTCGGGCATGGCGAGCGGCGTCAACTCGACCTTCCGCCAGGTCGGCATCGCGACGGGCATCGCCACCCTCGGCTCGCTCTTCGGGCGCGAGGTCGCCGACGCCGTCCGGCCCGAGCTGGCCTCGCAGGTGCCGCCGGGCGCGCTCGACGGACTCGTCGAGGCACTCTCCGGCGGTCAGGTCAGCGCCGCCGCCGAGGGCGCGCAGGCCCAGGCGAGCGCGACCGGCGGGGCGACCGCGGGCCAGCAGGCGTTCGACCTGGTCACGCGGGTGGGCACGTCGGGCGTCGTCGACGCCCTCAACCACATCGTCCTGATCGCCGCCGTGCTGGCTCTCGCCTCCGGCGTGGCGTGCCTGCTGCTCATCCGTCAGAAGGACTTCATCGCCCGCGGCTGAGCGCCGCGCCCGTGGTCAGCAGCGGGGCAGGCTGCCTCGCCGCAGGTCACCGCCCGTGCCCGAGTTCGGGTCGCTCACGAACCAGCCGATCTCGTCGGTCGAGCGGACGACGACCGTGCGGGGCGCGGACACCCTGCCCACGGCGGGCTTGACCGTGAAGCGGGCGGTGGCGCCGTTCTCACGGGTCCGGAAGAGGCCCCCGCTGTGCACGTGGCCCGCGTCCCGGCTGTCGAGGCGGAACCGCACCGCGGGCTCGCCGCCGTCGGTCGTGGTCCGGCAGGCCTGCAGGTCGGAACCGTGGTAGCCGCCGACGACCTCGTACGCCGCGGAGGCGGACGGGGCCAGCGCGACGAGGCCGGCGGTCAGGGCGGTGGCCAGCAGGCCGGAGGCGAGGGGGCGCGACATCATGCCGCGGATCATCACATCCGCGGGGGTCGGGCCGCGCTCCCGCGCCGCGGTGGGCTAGACCGCGGCCGGGACGCGCCTCAGAGCTTCTCGCGACCGTGCGCGGTGTGCCAGACCGAGAGGTCGGGACCCTTCGGCACGATGCCCGACGGGTTCACGTCGGTGTGGACCACGTAGTAGTGGGCCTTGATCTGGTCGAAGTCGATCGTCTCGCCGAAGCCGGGCGTCTGGAACACGTCGCGCGCGTAGCCCCACAGCGCCGGCATCTCGGTCAGCTTGTTGCGGTTGCACTTGAAGTGGCCGTGGTAGACCGCGTCGAAGCGCGCGAGGGTCGTGAAGAGCCGCACGTCGGCCTCCGTGATCGCGTCGCCCATGAGGAAGCGGCGGTCGGTCAGCCGCTCCTCGAGCCAGTCCATCGCGGTCCACAGCCGGTCGTACGCCGAGTCGTAGGCCTCCTGCGAGCCGGCGAAGCCGCAGCGGTACACCCCGTTGTTGACCTCGGTGAAGATGCGCTTCATGACGTCGTCCATCTCCTCGCGGACGTCGTCGGGCCACAGGTTCGGGGCGCCCTCCTTGTGGTGGTCGCGCCACTCGAAGTACAGGTCGTGGGTGATCCACGGGAAGTCGTTGGTGACGACCGCGCCGGTGGGCACGTCGACCATCGCGGGCACCGTGATGCCACGCGGGTAGTCGGGGTAGCGCGCGAAGTAGGCCTCCTGCAGGCGCTCGATCCCCAGCACGGGGTCCTTGCCGCCCTCGTCGAGGTCGAAGGTCCAGCTGCGGGCGTCGTGCGTGGGGCCGGGCATGCCCAGCGAGATCACGTCCTCGAGGCCCAGCAGGCCGCGCACGATGATCGCGCGGTTGGCCCACGGGCAGGCCTTCGCGGCGACGAGGCGGTAGCGACCCGGTTCGACCGGCCACCCGTCCCGTCCGTCGGCGGTGATCCGGTCCGGGATGTAGTTCATGTCCCGGTCGAACTCCTTGCCGGACTCGACGTAGGTCGGGGTCTGGTCGGTAGTCATGTCAGTACTTTACCCCTGAACCATCTTCCCTATCCGGCTTTCCTCCCGCCCAGCGGAAGCACCCCGTCCACCCCCCTCCCGACCTCGATCGTCGACGTCGGCACGAACGAGCAGGAGGGGCCCCACGGGTCCCGATCGGTGCCGTCCCGACCGCTCCTCCTCGTCCGTCCCGACGCAGGGTCAGCGGTAGGGGCTGCCCGGCGGTGCGGTGCCGAGGGCGGCGCGGTCCTCGGAGAAGTGCACGCCGTGCCGGCCGCAGGCGTGCAGCAGCCGGTCGCGCACGGCGGCGCGGGCCTCGTCGCCGTAGACCGCCGCGTCGAGCCGCCAGGGCGCGGTCCGCTCCGCCCCGTGGAGCGGCTGCCGCGGCCGCAGCACGAGCACGGCGTCGTGGCCGTCGGGCAGCCACCCGACCTCCAGCAGCTCCGACCACGGCCAGTGGCGCTGCGGCCTCGTCCCCGCCGCCGGGACGGTCAGGCCGCCGTCGTCCACGTGGAACAGCGAGCGACCCCGGCCGGCGGCCACCAGGACGAGCGGCAGCAGCACCAGCGGCACGGCGACCCAGGCGTAAGCGGTGAGCGGGACCCCCAGGAGCTGCATCGTGGCCACCACGACGAGGGCGCCGAGGAGCAGCCGCACGACGTAGCTGCGCTGCCCTCGCGAGCGCACGTGGTGCGGCTCGACGGGCTCCGCACGGCGCCGCGAGGCGGCCTCGAGGCGATCGGCGAGGGCGTCGAGGTCGGGTGGCCCGACCCGCTCGGGCCCGGGCTCACCGTCGTGCTCGGCGGTCATGACGGGACCGTACGCCGGGTCGGGCGCTAGTCGCGGCTGAACGCCGCGGCGACCTCGAGCAGGCGCGCGTTGGCCTCGGGCTCCCCGACGGTGACGCGGCAGCCCTCCCCCGCGAACGGGCGGACCACGACCCCCGCGGCGTCGGCGGCCGCGGCGAAGGCGGCGGCCTTCTCGCCGAGGTCGAACCAGACGAAGTTGCCCTGCGCGTCGGGGACGTGCCAGCCGACCTCGGCGAGGCCCGCGACCAGGCGCTCGCGCTCCGCGACGATGCCGTCCACGCGCTCCAGCAGCTCGGGCTGGGCCTCGAGTGAGGCGATCGCGGCGGCCTGCGCCACGGCGGAGACGCCGAACGGCAGGGAGACCGCGCGCAGGGCGGCGGCCACCTCGGCGTGGGCGACGGCGTACCCGACGCGGAAGCCGGCGAGCCCGTAGGCCTTGGAGAAGGTGCGGAAGACGACCACGTTGTCGTGGCGCCGGTAGGTGCCGATGGCGTCGAGCGCCTGCCCGCGGGAGGGGTCGAGGCGCACGAACTCCAGGTAGGCCTCGTCGAGCACCACCAGCACGCGGGCGGGGACCTTCGCGAGGAAGGCGTCGACCTCGCCCTGGGTGAGCGCGGGCCCGGTCGGGTTGTTGGGGGTGCACAGCAGCACGACGCGGGTGCGGTCGGTGATGGCGGCGGCCATCGCGTCGAGGTCGTGGCGGGCCTCGGCGGTCAGCGGGACCCGGACGCCGCGGGCGGCGGCGGTGGTGATCGCGATCGGGTAGGCCTCGAAGGAGCGCCAGGCGTGCACGACCTCGTCCCCGGGCTCGCAGTAGGCCGCGAGGAGCTGGTAGATCAGCGCGACCGACCCGGTCGCGGCGGCGAGGTCGCCGACCGGCACGTCGAGGCGGGCGGCCAGCTCGGCGTACAGCGCGGCGCTGCCCATGTCGGGGTAGCGGTTCATCTCCTCGACCGCGGCGTGCGCGGCGGCGACGACACCCGGCAGGGGCGGGTAGGGGTTCTCGTTGGAGGACAGCTTGTAGACGACGAGGTCCTCGCGCGGCGACGGCGGCCGGCCCGGCACGTAGGCGGGGATCTGCTGGACGTTGCCGCGCGGCTGGGGTGCACTCACCCGCCGCACGCTAGGACATCGCGCGGGGCGCGCGCTCGCGCCAGGGGCGGAGCAGGACAACCAGCACCAGCCCGATCGCGAACCCGATCCCGGCACCGGTCACGTTGTCCACGACGTCGGTGATGTCGCAGGCCCGGTCGATGCGCGCGAGCGCGAGCTGGGTGGCCTCGATGGCGACCGAGTACGCCGCGAGCAGCCCGACGCCGAGGGGCGCCAGCACCCACCCGGCGCGCCACCGGGCGGCGACGACGACCACCAGCGCCCCCGACGGCACGAACAGTGCCGTGTTGAGCAGCCGCTGGCCGCCCGAGAAGATCCAGAAGCCGTCCGGCGCCGGCCCGCCGTAGTCGAAGGAGCACACCGTCTGCACCTCGTCGGGCATCAGGTAGCCCGGCGGCCCGGAGGCGGGCACGAGCGTGACCAGGCCGATGACGACGAGCGTCCAGACCAGCCCCGCCGAGGCGTACGCCGCGACCGGGCCGGAGCGGCGGGCGGCGACGAGGGCGACGAGGCCGAGCAGCAACCCCGCCACCACCGCCCCGAGCACCATCACCCCGGTGCCGCCGAAGTTCACCACCCCGCGAGGCTAACGAGGGGCCGATGGGGGCCAGAGGGGTCTCGTGGCTCCCCGGCTCCTGCGTCGCCGGCTCGCACCTCGACCTCCGGATCGACCTCGCACCTCGACCTCCGGATCCACCCGTAGGTCGAGGCGCGAGGTCGCGAGGCACGAGCGGGCGAGCCACGAGACCCGGTGACGGTCACACCGGCCCCTCGCTCAAGCCAGCAAGACCTCCCCGCCCGGGACGACGGCGAGGTCGCGGCCGAGGCGCAGGTCGAGGGGGTTGGTCAGGCAGCGGACCGACCCGCCGCCCTTGTGGAACTCGCTGACGTCGAGCAGGACCACGGTGAACCCCCAGCCCTCGAGCACCTCCCGCACGCGCGGCGGGCAGGCGGGGGCGAGGACCGTGCGGTCGACGACCACCGAGTTGGCCACGAAGGTCAGCGCCTCCTCCTCGCTCAGCACGAGCGGCTCGGGCACCAGCGCCAGCAGGGCCTCCGCGGAGGCGGGGTCGAGGGCCGCCGGGCAGACCATCGCGCGGCGGGAGTCGAGCGGCTGGAAGGCGAGGTCGAGGTGGTACATCGACGGGTGCACGATCCGTACGCCGCGGACGCGGACCTCCAGCTCGGCCGCGAGCGCGTGCAAGGCGGGCTCGGCGGTGCGCGGGCCGTGGCCCACGACCAGCTCGCCGCCGAAGGCGAACGCGTCGCCGGCCTCGAAGGACGCCTCCCCCGCGAGCTCGACCGCGCGGGCACCCCGCCCCGCGAACCACGGCGCGGCGCTCAGGCCCTCCGCGCGGCGCTCGGCGTACCGCATCCGCGACATCACCACGCGGCGGTCCGTGCCGTCCGCGGAGGCGACGGCCAGGCCGAGGTTCATCGCGTAGACCATGTCGGGCGAGTCCGGGCGCTGACCGAGGACGTCGACGCGGGCCCCGAGGCCGCGCAGCGCGCCGACCATCCGCTCCCACTGACGGCGGGCGTAGCGCGGGTCGGGCTGGCGGGCGGGGTCCATGAACGGGTTGATGACGTAGTCGACCCGGAAGTGGTCGGGCGAGACCGCGGCGTAGTGGCGTCCCCAGGGCAGGGGCTCGGCGACGCGGACGGCGTCCGGGGCCAGGGTCATGGCGTGTCTCCTCGGGGTCGCGCTGATCGTCAGGTTGTCAGACAATCTGACGATCAGTGTGGTGGTGCCGTGCATCCCACGCAAACAGGCGCGACACTGGAGGGGTCATGGACTTCGGGACCCTCCGCCTCGAGCACTCCTCCACCGTCGACCGGGTGGTCGAGGAGCTGCGGCGTGCGGTGTTCGACGGCGAGGTCGAGTCGGGCACGGCGCTGCGCGAGGTGGCGCTGGCCGAGAGCCTCGGCGTGTCCCGGCCCACGGTCCGCGAGGCGCTCACCGTGCTCGTCGCCGACGGCCTCGCCACCCGCGAGCCCCACCGCGGCGTCTCGGTCGCCACGCCGAGGGCCGAGTCGGTGCGCGACGTCTGCCGGGCCCGCGCGGTGCTCGAGGGCGCCGGCGTGCGCCGCTGGCACGACGCGGGCGACCCGGCCCGGACCGCTGTCCGGGAGGCGCTGGACCGCTACACCGGCGCGGTCGCGGCGGGCGCGTCGTACCGGGAGCTCAACGCGCTGCACCTGGCCTTCCACGTGTCGCTGGTCGGCCTGACGGGCTCGCCACGACTCGTGGCGATGGCCGAGGACCTCGTGCTGGAGCTCAAGCTCGCCCTCGCGCAGGTCGACCGGATCCGGCGCAACGCCCACGACCAGGCCGACTCGCACACCCGTCTCGTGGTGCTGCTCGAGGCCGGCCGGATCGAGGGAGCCGACGGCGCGAGCGCCGAGCTCGACGCCCACCTGCGCGACGCGGAGACCTCGATCCTCGAGGCGCTCGCGCTCGGCTGAGGGCCCTGGGCCGACGGCACCCGTGCGAGGACGGGCCGCTCAGCAGCGGCCGAAGCGGAACCCCAGCGGCACCCGTGTGGTCTCGACGGCGCGACCGGTGGACCCGGCGGCTCCGTCGGGCGACCAGTCGACCTGGAGCGCGCGCGACCGAGAGCCCGCCGAGCCGGTCACCCGCACCAGCATCAGGGCCTGTCGACCCGCCGGCACCCGGTACGCACCCGGCCCGGGGGGACCGACGGGCACCCACCACCGGGTGGACCTCACCAGCCCACGCGTGGTCCGTCCGCGCAACGGCATCGGCCACGGATCGGCCGTCTGGGTGACGTTGTAGCGACCGACGGCCTCCTCGGTCAGCAGGACGAGCTGGACCCCGCGCAGGCGGGCGTCCCGGGTGCCGACCCCCCGCACGGCCCGCACGTCGACCGCACCGACCCGCGCCTCGACCACCGCCTGGGCGAGGCTGACGGCCCCGGGGCCCGTGCAGGTGACCCGTCCGCCACGGCGGACCGACACGAGCTCGCCGGCCGCCGGCGGGGCCGGCGTCGCCACCACCACCTCGGGCTCGGCGACAGGCCGGTCGGTGCCGGTCGGGGGCGACGCGGAGGCCGTGGCGGGGGAGGCACCCGCCCCGCTGGGGCCCTCGGTCCCCGGGGTGGCGCCGCACCCCGCCGTGAGCATGACCGCGACCGCCACCAGGGCGCCGTACCGCGCACGTGTCGTCATGGGCCCCGACCCTAGGCCGGGCCGGCGTCGTTCAGGCGGCGTTCAGCCGGGCTCACTAGAGTCACGCCGGTGAAGTTCGTGGCGTCGGTGGTGGCGGGCATCGCGGGGCTGGCGGCCGCCGCGTGGCTCTTCGAGGGCATCTACTTCGTGGGGCCGACCCGCGGGATGGCGGAGCTGGAGCAGAAGTTCCTGCCGCTGGTGCTGACCGGGCTGATCTTCGGCGTGGTCACGAGCGTCGTCGCGCCGGTCGTCCGACTGGTGGCCCTCCCGTTGGTGATCCTCACGATCGGGCTCTTCCTGCTCGTCATCAACGCGGGGATGCTCGCGCTGACGGCCTGGTTCGCCTCGCAGGTCGGGCTCCCGTTCCGGGTCGAGGGCTTCTGGACCGCGGTCGGCGGCGCCATCGTGATCACGCTGGTCACCTGGGTCGTCGAGCCGCTGTTCGAGACGGAGCGCGCGTGAGCACCGCCGCGGGCCCGCCCGACCTCCCCGCCCCCCGCACCCCGGGCCGCTACCACGTGGCCGTCGTCTGCCTCGGCAACATCTGCCGCTCCCCCATCGCCGGGGTCGTGCTCCGCGACCGGGTCGCGGGGGCGGGGCTCGCCGACGTGGTCACCGTGACCAGCGGCGGCACCGGCGGCTGGCACGTCGGCGGCGAGATGGACGCGCGCGCCGCCGCCACGCTCGACGCCGCCGGCTACGACGCCGACGACGTGGCCGGTCACCGTGCCCGCCAGTACGACGCCGGGTGGGCCGCCGAGGCCGACCTCGTGCTGGCCATGGACGCGGGCAACCTCGCCGAGGTCCGCCGCCGGGCCGAGGCCGCCGGGACCGCCGAGCCCGGGCGCCTGCGCCTGTTCCGCGACCTCGACGACGTCGACCCGGGCGCGGACGTCCCGGACCCGTACTACGGTGGCGACGACGGCTTCGAGGAGGTGCTGGGGATGGTGGAGAGGACCGCGGACCGGCTCGTCGCCGCCCTCCCGGACGCCCTCGACGGCGACCGGTCCGGGGGCCGCGCATGACCCGTCGACCCACCGTCGCGCGCCGCATCGAGCAGCTGCTCGGCTCCTCCGTCGTCGCCACCGCCCCGGTCGCGGGCGGCGACATCTCCACGGCCACCCGGCTGCGGCTCTCCGACGGCACGGTCGCGTTCGCGAAGACCCTGACCCAGTCGCCACCCGGCTTCTACGCCGCCGAGGAGCGCGGGCTGCGCTGGCTCGGCGAGGCCGCGACGGCGGGCGGCGCCCCCGTGCCCGAGGTGCTCGGCACCGACGAGGAGTGCCTGGTGCTGCGCTGGGTCGAGCCCGGCCGGCCGACCGAGGCCGCCGCCGCCGCGTTCGGGCGCGCCCTCGCCGCCACCCACGACGCCGGCGCGGACGGCTTCGGCGCGGACGAGGACGGCTGGATCGCGCGGCTGCCGCTGCCCAACGCCACCGCTCCCACGTGGGCGGAGTTCTACGCCACCCGCCGGGTGCTGCCCTACCTCAAGCTCGCCCGCGACCGCGACGCGATCGACGACGCCCAGGCCGCGACGGTCGAGTCCGTCGTCGGGCGCCTGCCCGACCTGCTGCCCGACGAGGCGCCCGCCCGACTCCACGGCGACCTGTGGAGCGGCAACGTCCTGTGGGGCGCCGACGGCGTCGTGCGCCTCATCGACCCCGCGGCGTACGGCGGCCACCGCGAGGCCGACCTGGCGCTGCTGTCGCTGTTCGGGCTCCCCCAGCTGTCACGGGTCCTCGACGCCTACGAGGAGGTCCACCCCCTCGCCGACGGCTGGGAGGACCGCCTCGGCCTGCACCAGCTGTTCCCGCTGCTCGTGCACGCCGCGATGTTCGGCGGCGGGTACGGCGCCCGCGCGGTCGCGGTGGCCGAGCCCTACGCGGGCTGAGCCGCCCCGACTCTCAGCGCGGGCTCAGGCGGTGCTGGCACGATCGGAGCCATGGACTCCGCGAAGGTGCTCGTCGTCGAGGACGACCGGGCGGTCCGTGAGTCCCTCCGCCGGTCGCTGGAGTTCAACGGCTACGCCGTGACCACCGCCGGTGACGGCGCCGACGCGCTGGCCGGGATCTCGCGGGTGCGCCCCGACGTCGTGCTGATGGACGTGATGATGCCGCGCCTCGGCGGGCTCGAGGCGACCCGCGCCCTGCGCGCCGCCGGCAACGACGTCCCGATCCTCGTCCTGACCGCCCGCGACGCGGTCGGCGACCGGGTCGAGGGCCTCGACGCGGGCGCCGACGACTACCTCACCAAGCCGTTCGCCCTCGCCGAGCTGCTCGCGCGGGTGCGGGCGCTGCTGCGTCGGCGCGCCGCCACCGGGCCCGAGGAGGAGGACGAGGTCCTGTCCTTCGCCGACCTGACGATGGACCTCGCCAGCCGTGAGATCCGGCGCGGCGAGCGCGCGATCGACCTGACCCGCACCGAGTTCACGCTGCTGGAGATGTTCCTGCGGCGCCCGCGGCGGGTGCTGGAGCGCTCCTTCATCCTCGAGGAGGTCTGGGGCTACGACTTCCCGACCACGGCCAACTCCCTCGAGGTCTACGTCGGCTACCTGCGCCGCAAGACCGAGGCGGAGGGCGAGCCGCGGCTGATCCACACCGTGCGCGGCGTGGGGTACGTGCTGAGGGAGTCGTGACCGAGACCCTCGGCGGGGCGGGCCGGCGCCTGCACTACAACCGCTCCCTCGAGAGCCGGGTCATCCTGCTGACCACGGCCGCGGTCGGCCTCGCCGTCGCGATCATGGCGCTCGCGGCGTTCGTGACCGTGCGCGCGCAGATGCAGACGACCCTCGACGAGAGCCTGCAGAACCGCGCCGACAAGGCCGCCCGCGCTGGCGCCCTCGCCCAGATCACCACCGGCAGCTACGCCGTGCCGAGCTGGGCGCTCGGCGCCGCCGACGTGCGGATCGCCTACGTCAGTGCCGACGAGGTCGCCTTCTTCGCCGACACCGAGCGGCCGCTGCCGCTGGGGCGGAGCGAGGTCGAGGTCGCCCGCGGCGACCGGGACCACTCCGCCCGCACGATCAGCGTCAGCGACACCCGCTACCGGGTCGTGGCGGTCCGGGCACCCTCCTCCACCGACGTCGCCCTCGTCATCGCGCAGCCGCTGACCTCGCAGGAGCAGGTGCTGTCCAAGCTCGGGCTCGTCCTCGGCTTCTTCGGCGGCGGCGGCGTCATCGCCGCCGCGCTCGCCGGCTGGGCGGTGGCCCGCAACGGGCTGCGGCCGGTGCGCAGGCTGACCCACTCCGTCGAGCACATCGCCCGCACCGAGGACCTGCGGCCGCTGCCCGTCGAGGGGCACGACGAGATCGCGCGGCTCGCCGGCGCGTTCAACTCGATGCTCGCCACCGTCGCGGCGTCCCGGGACCGGCAGCGCCGGCTCGTCGCCGACGCCGGCCACGAGCTGCGCACCCCGCTGACCTCGCTGCGCACCAACATCGACCTGCTCAGCCAGTCCGACGCCGCGACCGCCTCCGGCCACGGGCTGCCGCCCGAGGCCCGCGCCGAGCTGCTCGACGACGTCCGCGCCCAGACCGAGGAGCTCAGCACGCTGGTCGGCGCGCTGGTCGAGCTCGCCCGCGACGAGCCGCTGCCGACCGTGGTCGAAACCGTCGACCTGTCGGAGGCGGTCGACCGCGCGGTCACCCGCGTCCGGCGGCGTGCCCCCGGCGTACGGCTGGAGGTGGAGCTCGAGCCGTGGCTCGTGCAGGGCGAGTCCGACAGCCTCGAGAAGGCCGCCCTCAACCTGCTCGACAACGCCGCGAAGTGGTCGCCCCCGGGCGGGACGGTGCGGGTCGGCCTGCACGAGGGCCGGCTCGTCGTCGACGACGAGGGTCCGGGCATCGCGCCGGCGGACCTGCCGCGGGTCTTCGACCGGTTCTGGCGCTCGGAGGAGTCCCGCACGATGCCCGGCTCCGGCCTCGGGCTCGCGATCGTGGCGCAGGTCGTGGACCGCCACTCCGGCGCGGTCCGGGCGGGCGAGTCCCCCGCCGGCGGGGCCCGGCTCGAGATGTGGCTGCCCGGCCGACCCGCGACCGTCGACGCCTGAGCCACGCTCCTCCGGGCCCAGGGCCCGGGGACGTCGCCGCGCCCCGGTCCGGGGCGTCCCACGCCGGGCCGGACCGGGGCCGTGGCGGCGAGCGCGCGGCGCCCCTCGTTCCCCCCGGAGGAGACCCCGGCGGCCCGCCGGTGACGACGCTAGACGCACGGCATTCACACAGGACACGCTCCGCACGTGAACCCGGGCGTGCGAGGGTCGAGCCATGGGTACCTCCGGCAGCGCCGAGCGGGGAGCGCGCGAGCCCCCCGCCGTGACCGCGGTTCCCACCGCGTTCGCGCGGGAGCTCTCGGCGGCGGTCGACGCCTCGGGGATCTCGCTGCACGCCCTCCAGCGGCGCCTGCAGGAACACGGCGTACGGATCAGCCTGACCGCGCTCAGCTACTGGCGGTCCGGGCAGCGGCAGCCCGAGGGTCCGGGCTCGCTCGACGCCGTCGACGAGCTGGAGCGCATCCTCGGTCTGATCCCCGGCCACCTCACCGGCCGGCTGGGCCCCTCCCGACGCCCGGGCGTCGTCCGGGAGCGGGCGGCGTACGGCGACCTGCTGGAGCTGCCGCTGGCCGTGGCGCTCACCGGTCACCTCGACCGGCTCGGGCTGCTCGGGGTCGCCGACGACCTCGCCGAGGTGACGGTCATCGCCACCGTCGAGGTCGACCGCCGCGGCCACGTGCGCTCGCAGTCGACCCGCACGCTCTACCGGGCGGTGCGCGGTGGGGTCCGCTCGATCCCCCTCGTCGTGACCAACGGCGGCTCCCCGCTCCTCGCGCCGCCGGTGCTGCGCTCCGTGCACGGCGGCGTCGCCCGGCGGCGGGTCGTGGACCGCTCCGCCGGGGTCTGCGTCTGGGAGCTCGGCCTGGACGCCCCGCTGACCGCGGGGGCCACGACCGTGGTCGAGAGCGTCCTGGACGTGCCGGTCCTGGACGAGCCCGCCCTCGGGCCCCAGTGGGAGCACCACCTCCTGCGACCGGCGCGGGAGCTGCTGCTGTGGGTGCGCTTCGACCCGTCCCGACGGCCCGCCTCCTGCGTGGCGTGGGAGCGGACGCCCGGCGAGGCGGAGCGCACGCGCCAGCTCGAGGTCGGCGCCGGGGGGAGCACGCACCTGTCGATGCACGGCTCCGGCCCCGGCACCCTCGGGATCCGGTGGCTCTTCTGAGTCCCGGCCGCGTCAGACCCCGCACCTGGCCCTACCGGGGACGCGGGCGTCGGGCCCGACGAGCAGAAGTGCCCCGACAGGCCCCCGGAGGCCCCTCGGACCCGACTTCTCCTCGTTCCTTTCGACGCAGTGGGGTGGGATCGGGCCTCAGACCCCCTGCACGCCCAGCAGCACGACGTGGACCGCGAAGCAGACGAGCGCGGCGGCCAGCAGCCGGCGGCCGAGCCGCGAGTCGGCCGGCCCGGGACGGCGGCCACCGGACCGCTGACGGTAGGCCGCGACCATGGCGGCGAGCAGGAACGCGTTCGCCAGCAGCAGCGTCACGATCCCCATGCCCGCACGGTAGCCAGCGGCCGGTCGTGCCCGCGGACGCGTGAGGGTGCCTGCGACACTCGAGGGGCTCCTCGCCGAGGGGCCCCGCACCCGGCCCGAGGAGCAGCCATGGCGTCCGACGTCCTGACCGACGAGGTCCTGGAGCTCTGCCGGAGCGGCGCCACCTGCTACCTGGCGACGACGATGCCCGACGGCTCGCCGCAGCTCACGCAGACCTGGGTCGACACCGACGGCGAGCACGTCCTGGTCAACACCGTCGTCGGCTACCAGAAGGCCCGCAACATCGAGCGTGACCCGCGCGTCGCCCTGACGGTGTCGGACCCGAGCAACCCCAGCCGCTACCACCAGCTGCGCGGCCGCGTCGTCCGCACCACCACCGAGGGCGCGGCCGACCACATCGAGATGCTGTCGCAGCGCTATACCGGCGGCCCCTACCCCTGGTACGGCGGCCGCGACCAGCAGCGCCTCCTCCTGGTGGTCGAGGCCGAGCACCGCCACTCGATGGGCTGACCCCGCAGCGACACATCCACGCTGGTCGAGCAGCACGCGAGCCCTGGCGAGCGCGAGGTCGACGCCACGGTGGTCGAGCAGCACGCGAGCCCTGGCGAGCGCGAGGTCGACGCCACGGTGGTCGAGCAGCACGCGAGCCCTGGCGAGCGCGCGGCGTCGAGACCGCCGGGACCAATTCACGCCACCAGGGTTGAAGCCCGCCGATCTGGGTGATGATGACGCCCATGAGCGACCAGCAGCCCCGCCAGCCGGACCCCCGCCAGCCCGGTCAGCCGGTGTCGCCGCAGCAGGGGTGGCCCCAGCAGGGTCAGCAGCCGTACGCCGGCCGGCGCGTGCAGCAGCCGGCGACCCCGGCCGCCGGACAGCAGCAGTACCCGCAGCAGGGATACGGTCAGCAGGGCTACCCCCAGCAGCAGTACGCCGGGCAGTACGGCCAGGGGTACGGCCAGCAGCCTGCCCAGCAGCCCGCCCAGCAGGGCTGGTCCGCGGCGCAGCCGGAGCAGCGCCGCTCCGGGTCCCGCGGGCGCGGCTCGAACCTGGGGGCCGGCCTGCTGGCCGGCGCGCTCGTGCTGGGCCTGCTCGGCGGCGTGGGCGGCGCGGCGGCGTGGGGCGCCCTCAGCGGTGACGACACCCCCTCGGCGGCCACCGGCGCGGGCGGCGGCAGCGACAGCGTCGCCGCGGAGGACGTCGACCTGACCGGCGTGGACCCGGTCGAGGTCGTCACGGTCAACGAGGTCGCCAGCGAGGTCCTGCCGACGGTGGTCAAGATCGACGCCCGCGACGGCGCGGGCGGGGGCGGCAGCGGCTCGGGGATCATCCTCACCGACGACGGCGAGATCCTGACCAACGACCACGTCATCGCCTCGGCGGCGGACGGCGGCACGCTGACCGTGTCGTTCGACGACGGCACCCTGGCGCCGGCCGAGATCATCGGCACCGACCCCAAGACCGACACCGCCCTCATCAAGGCCGAGGGCGTCTCGGACCTGCCGACCATCGACGTGGGCTCCTCCGACACCACCGAGGTCGGCCAGGCCGTCGTGGCGGTGGGCTCGCCGTACGGGCTGCAGTCGACGGTCACCGCCGGCATCGTCTCGGCGCTGCGGCGCCCGATCGTCATCCCGTCGGTCGACGACCCGGACGAGGTCAGCGTCTACGGCGCGATCCAGACCGACGCGGCGATCAACCCGGGCAACTCCGGCG
Source organism: Nocardioides lentus (assembly GCF_039529515.1). Classification (NCBI taxonomy): domain Bacteria; kingdom Bacillati; phylum Actinomycetota; class Actinomycetes; order Propionibacteriales; family Nocardioidaceae; genus Nocardioides; species Nocardioides lentus. The sequence continues at coordinate 593,616 of NZ_BAAAMY010000001.1, read as the reverse complement.
GCGCGCTGGTCAACATGGGTGGCGAGCTGGTCGGCATCAACTCCTCGATCGAGCTGGCCCGCTCCAGCGAGGGCGCCGGGGGCGACCTCGGGTCGATCGGCATCGGCTACGCGATCCCCATCGACGACGTGAAGGACATCGTCGCCGAGATGCGCGCCGGCGAGACCCCCACCCACGCCCGCCTCGGCGTCAGCACCTCCGACGAGCTCACCGAGGACGACGTCCCCAACGGCGCCCTGGTCACCGAGGTGGAGTCCGGCAGCGCGGCCGAGGCCGCCGGCATCGAGGACGGCGACGTCATCACCCGCCTCGGCGACATCCCGGTCTCCAGCTCCAACGGGCTGATCGCGTCGGTGTACGCCTTCCGTCCCGACGAGACCGCCGAGGTCGTGGTCTCCCGCGACGGCGAGTCCCAGACGCTCGAGGTCACCTTCGGCTCGGACGCCGAGTAGCTCCGAGCCCGGTCCCCGGATCGACCCAGGGACGTAACGCGACGGCAACACGGGCCTCCCAGGCTGTGGTCCGACCTCGATGGTCGTTCACCACTCACCCCTGGGAGCACCCCCGTGCCACTGCACCACTCGACCGCCCGCCGCCGGGCGGTCTCCGTCGTCGCCGGACTGGCCGCGCTCGCGGTCACGTCCGTCGCACTCGCCCCGGCCCCCGCCAGCGCGGCCCCCACCACGGCCGCCGACGACGAGATCGTCGGCACCGTCCCCGGCGTCGACCTGCCCACCGCCACCATCGAGGACCTGCAGGCCGGGCTCGCGGCCGGTGACTTCACCTCGGTCGACCTGGTCGAGGCCTACCTGGAGCGCATCGCCGCGCTCGACGTCGGCGGGCCCGCGCTCAACGCGATCCGCGAGCTGTCCGACGACGCCCTCGACCAGGCCGCCGAGGCCGACGCCGCCCGCGCCGCCGGGGAGGACCTCGGCCCGCTCGCCGGCGTGCCGATCCTCGTGAAGGACAACATCGACGTCGCCGGCCTGCCGACGACGGCGGGGTCGGTCGCGCTGGCGAACTCGTTCCCCGCCACCGACGCCCCGGTCACCACCGCCATGGAGGACGCCGGCGCGATCATCCTCGGCAAGACGAACCTCTCGGAGTTCGCCAACTTCATCACCAACGGCCTGCCCTCGGGCTACAGCTCGCTCGGCGGGCAGGTGCTCAACGCCTACGACCTCTCCCAGACGCCGTCGGGCTCCAGCTCCGGCTCGGGCGTCGCGGCCTCCACGACCATGGCCGCCGCCACCGTCGGCACCGAGACCTCCGGGTCGATCCTCAGCCCCGCCAACGCGAACTCCCTGGTCGGCGTGAAGCCCACCGTCGGGCTGATCAGCCGCACCGGGATCATCCCGATCTCCGCCTCCCAGGACACGGCCGGCCCGATGACCCGCACCGTGTACGACGCGGCCGCGCTGCTCTCGGGCATGACCACCGGCCTCGACCCCGAGGACCCGGCGACCGAGGCCGGCGCCGAGTACGACGGGACCGACTACACCGCCGGGCTCGACGAGACCGCGCTCGACGGCGTGCGCCTCGGCTTCGTGCCCTCGACCAACGAGCCCTACCTGGCGGCGCTCGACGTCCTGCGCGCCCAGGGCGCCGAGCTGGTGCAGGTCGCCTCGCCGACCAACACCACCGCGCCGAGCATCCTGGTGCGCGAGTTCGAGCGCGACCTCAACGCCTACCTGTCGCGCCTGCCGGAGTCGGCCCCGATGGACACCCTCAGCGACATCATCGCGTTCAACTCCGCCAACGCCGACGTCGCGCTCAAGTTCGGCCAGACGCTGCTCACCGAGTCCGAGGCCGTCGACCTGGACGACCCGGCGACCCTCGCGTCCTACGAGGCCGACCGCGACCGCGGCATCGCCGAGACCCGCGCGAGCATCGACTCCACGCTCGAGACCAACGACGTCGACGCGATCGTCAGCAACGCCGCCACGACCGGCATCGGCGCCCGCGCCGGCTACCCGTCGGTGACCCTGCCGGCCGGCTACAACCCCGCCAACCGTCGCCCGACGGGCATCACCTTCCTCGGCACGGCCTTCACCGAGCAGGCGCTGCTGGAGTACGCGTACGACTACGAGCAGGCCGCCGACGTGTGGCGGTCGCCCGACGTCGTGAACCCCACCGCGTTCCGCTGCACCGCGATCAGCGAGGCCACGCTGCCCGACGAGGACTGCCCGGCCGCCCCGGTCGCGCCGCCCGCCACGTCGGTGACCCTGGCCGACCTCGTCGCCAACCCGGTGCGACAGGGTCAGGCGCCCGTCGTCCGGGTCAAGGTCGGGGCCGGTGACCTCACCCCGGTTGGGTTCGTCCGCGTCGAGGTGCCCGGCCGCCGCTGGGTCCGCGCCCGCCTCGACGACGCGGGCCGCGCGACCGTGCGGGTGAACCGCCCCCTGGCGGTCGGCCGCACCCCGCTGGTGGTCCGCTACAACGGCAGCCCCGCCGTCGCGCCGAGCCAGGACCGGCTCGTCGTCCGCGTGCGTCGCTGACGCACCGTCCCACCCCACCGCCCCGGGCGCCTCTGCACGGCGTCCGGGGCGGCGGTGCGTCACCGGTCGTCGCGCCCGGCGACGCCGATGACTCCTGACCGCAGCCCGGGTCCATCCCGGGGACGACGAAGGAGCAGCGATGACGAGTCAGCAGGTCAGGGTCCACAACCTCACCGTCTCGAGGGACGGGTACGCCGCGGGCGAGGGCCAGAGCCTCGAGCGGCCCTTCGGGCACGCGGACCTGGCCGAGCTGATGGCCTGGATCCTGGGCACGGCGAGCTTCCCGGGACGCACCACGCCCGGCGGGTCCCGCGGGGTCGACGACCACCTCGCGCGCGAGTTCCACCGCCACGTCGGCGCGGAGATCATGGGCCGTCACAAGTTCGGTCCGCAGCGCGGGCCGTGGAGCGACCACGAGTGGACCGGGTGGTGGGGCGCCGAGCCACCGTTCCACACCCCCGTCTTCGTGATGACCCATCACGAGCGGCCGTCGTTCACTCTGGCCGACACGACGTTCCACTTCGTCGGCGGCGAGCCCGAGGACGTCCTGCGGCAGGCGCTCGCCGCCGCCGACGGGAAGGACGTCCGGCTGGGCGGCGGTGCCGACACCGTGCGGCAGTTCCTCGACGCCGGGCTCGTCGACACGATCCACGTCGCCGTCGCCCCGCTCGACCTCGGCGGCGGGTCCCGCCTGTGGACGTCACACGACGAGCTCACGGACCGCTACGAGCACGATGTCGTGCCGGGCCGCCACGGCGTCGTGCACCACCTGTACTGGCGGGAGTAATCGGGCTGCACCCGCTGTTGGGCCGCACATGCAGATCGAGGTGTGGAGTGACGTCGTGTGCCCGTGGTGCTTCGTCGGCAAGCGGCGGCTGGAGGGTGCGCTGGCCGACTTCGCGCACCGCGACGACGTCGAGGTGGTCTACCGCTCCTTCGAGCTCGACCCGTCCGCACCGCAGCACGGCCACGAGCTGACCTCGGTCGTGCTCACCCGCAAGCTCGGCCGCAGCGTCGAGGAGGTCCGGGCGATGCAGCAGCAGCTCATCGACCTCGGCGCCTCCGAGGGCCTCGAGCTGCGGCTGCACGACAACGTCCACACCAACACCGTCGACGCCCACCGCCTGCTGCACCTCGCCCTCGAGACCGGCGGCCCGGGCTTGCAGCGCGAGCTGGCGGAGGCGCTGTTCGCCGCGTACTTCACCCGCGCCGAGGACGTCGGCGACCACGCCGTCCTCACCGCCGCGGCGGTGGACGCCGGCCTCGACCCGGAGCGGGTCGCCGCGGTCCTGGCCTCCGACGAGTACGCCGGGGCGGTCGCGTCCGACGTCGCCCAGGCGCGGGCGTACGGCGCGACCGGCGTGCCGTTCTTCGTCGTCGACCAGAAGTACGGCGTCTCGGGCGCCCAGCCCACCGAGGTCTTCGCGCAGGTCCTCGCCCAGGCCTGGACCGAGAGCCGCCCGGCGCTGCAGACCGTCGGCGGCGACGCCGACGCGTGCGGCCCGGACGGCTGCGCGATCTGACGCGGGCCGGTCCGGTCCCGGCCTAGGATCCCGGCCATGCCCGGGTTCGAGCCGCCCACCTCCCGACCCGACACGTCCTGGTTGGAGGGCCGTCAGGCCCTGGGCTTCGCCGCGCTGCTGCTCGGCGCGTTCGGGCTGCTGTTCCTCGTGCTGACCGTCGCCGGGCTGCTCGGGGCCGCCCGCTTCCAGCTCACCGACGCCGGTCTCGCCGTCGTGTGCCTGGTGGGGTCCTGGCTGATCCTGCGCTTCCGGCGGCGCACCCGGTGAGCCCGACCGACCGTGACGTGGCGTACGTCGAGCAGCTGCGTCCCGAGCTGGCGGCCCGGCTGGCCGAGCTGCACGCCGAGGAGGTCGCCTACTTCGGTCCCGACGAGCCGGAGCTGACCGAGATCGTCGTGATCGACCTGACCCTCGACGTCGCGGCCGACGGCGTGCTCGACCTCGTGGTCGAGCACGACCTCGTGAGCCCGGGTCGCGAGGACGAGCGTGAGACCCGGCGCCTCCGCATCGACCGCGAGTACCGCGAGGCGCTCGACCGTTCCTTCCAGGGCTCGTACGCCCAGTGGGCCGCCCGACACCTCTACTTCGGGATCGACTGCCCCCAGGCGATCGACCCCGACGAGGTCGCCGCCGCGTCGACGTCCCTGCCTGACGCCGAAGCCCTCCTGGAGCACGTTCGCGCCTTCGTGGGCGGTGAGCGGATCGCCACGGACCGCATCCGCGTCGGGCGGGCCACCGTTTGCCTGACGCCCGAGCAGTGGCGCGAGCACGTCGTCGACTGGGAGGTGACCGCACAAAGGGACCGGGGCCCGGACGCCATGCGCCCGGGTCACGGCCCGGTCGGTGCGGCCATAGAGCTGGAGGAGCTGCTCGGTGAGTACCCGGCGTACGTCGTGTGGTGGCGCGGCGCCCTGCACGGCTCCTCTCGTGCCGGGCTTCCACCGATCTGAAAGCAATCGGAGGCCCGCTGCAACCTTCCTCCGCCCATACGGGCTACCCGGGTCAGAAGCACGGAAAGGGGGCCTCCAGGTGCGGGACGCGACGAGCTTCGACGAGTTCTACAGTGCGCGGGCGGAGCGCCTGGTGCGGCTCGTCTATGCCCGCACCGGCGATCTGGGGCGGGCTGAGGACTGTGTGCAGGAGGCCTTCATTCGCGCGTGGCGACGATGGGGCCGTCTAGAGGGCGACGATCCGGTCGGCTGGGTGACGACGGTCGCATGGCGGCTCGCGATCAAGGACTGGCACCGCAGGCGCCGCGAGCACGACGCCTGGCGCGGTCGTCCCGACTTCCGGACGGACGTCCCGGCCGAGCTGCTCGAGCTGCGCGACGCGCTCGGTCGCCTACCCCGAGCCCAGGCCGATGTCCTCCTGCTCCACTACCTCCAGGACCTCTCCATACGACGCATCGCCACCCTCTTGGCGATGCCCGAGGGGACGGTCAAGTCCCACCTGTCCCGCGGGCGTGCCGCTCTCGCCACCAGCCTCGACCCGGGAGGAGCACCGGCATGACCGCTCACGACCTGCCCGACGCGCCGGAGGCGCTGGTGCGAGCCCGTAGCGCGCCACTGATGCGTACCTCGCCTGACGCCTTCGTGGTGCGTCGACTCTCGGACCGCCGCAGGCGGCGGCACTGGCTCGGTGGAGGCGGGGCCGCGGTCCTGGGCCTCCTGGCCGTCGTGGCCATCGCTGCCCCGCTGGCGCGCCTCAGTGGCGGCGACCAGCGAGGAGTGGATCCGGCCGGCGGCCGGGCGATCTCGTCGACGGCCTTGTCGTACTCCCTGCCCGAGGGGTGGAAGACCTACGAGTCCCGCACCCCCCTGCGCGCCTGCGTCGGCCCGGAGGGCGAGCCGGCAGGGTCATGTCCGGTCGTGATCGTCCGCACCGCGGACCCTACTGTCCCCGGGGACCCGCTGGCGGGCGCTTTGGAGGTCCTGGACGACTGCGAGCGCGGCGACTACCGCGAACTGAAGATCATCTTGGAGTCCGTGGGCCGACCCTCGAGGTCGACGCTGAGCGCCCGGTGCACCCTCGACGACCCGCTGGTCACCGTCCTCTCCCTCGACAGCGGCACCGTCTGGGTCCGGACCTCGGACCCGGCGCTCGCTCCCCGCCTCGCCGACCTCGTCGCGTCCTTCGAGGTGCCCGACGACTGGGCAAAGGGGGACTCCCTCGACGACAGCGACGGCGCACCCCAGCCGTCGGCGCAGCCGACCGTCCGCTCCGACTGACACCACTGCTGACCGACACCGCGATTCACGACCGCTGACCACACCGGGGGCCGACCCCGGACCCGCCCGACACTCTCTGGAGATCCGATGCCGCACCGTCCCGTCGTCCTCCTCGCCGCCGCCCTGGTCCTCGCCGCCGGCACGGGAGCCTCGGCGTCCCCGGCGTCAGCCGAGGTGCCTGCCTCCGAGCTGGCGACGCGGGCGATCGCGAAGGACCCGGTCGGTGACGGCGTGGGTCGTGGCGCGCTCGCCGTCCGGCGCGCCGACCTGGTGCGGGCGTCGTACCGGACCCCGCGCGTCGAGGGCGGCACCATCACCGTCCGCGTGACGTGGGCCGAGCTGCGCCGTACCGGTCCGTTCCAGCGCCTGCACGTCTCCGTCGACCCCCGCACCAGCGGGAAGCAGCAGCCGTCCGCGTTCGAGGGCGCGCGCTCCGGCGTCTCCGTGCAGACCTACGAGCGGGGCGAGCCCTTCGCCGACCGCGTCCGGCCCGAGGTGCTCGACGTGCAGCGTGTGTACGGCGAGCGCGGCACGACCACCGTCACGATGTCGACCGAGTGGCTCGAGGCCCCGGCCGGCAGGGTCGAGGTGACGGTGCTCTCAGAGGCGGGCAGCCGCGCGAGCGCCGCCTTCGACAGCAGCGCCGGGCGCGACCTGCGCGTCGGGCCGGTCACCGACTGAGCGCACCCGACCGCGCGCCGCGCCGGTCCAGACCGGGACGGAGAGACCGACGGAGGGCGGGTGATCCGCGCATACTGAGCCCGCGCCGGGCCCGCCCAGCGCCCCGCAGCGGGACTGCCCGGCGTTCTGGCCCGACCCTGCGTGACCCCACCCCCCACCCGTGAGACGGAGACCCTGTGCGACGACTCGCCGCCTTGCTGCTGACCTCGACCCTCGCCCTCACCGGCACCGCACTGTCCCCCGCCCAGGCGAGCGACGGGACGGAGCTGCCGGCGCTGCCTCCGACGGAGCTGGGGGCTGCCGCGACGGCCGACGCGCGCCCGCCGGCCCAGCTGCCCACCCGGGCGGTCGTGAAGGACCCCGCCGGTGACGCCCAGGGGGAGGCCGAGGACGGCAGGAAGGGTCCGACCGGGCTGGCCGACCTGCGCCGGGTGACGTACCGGACCCCCTCCACCGGTGACGGGACCCTCACGGTGCGGGCCCGCTGGGCCGACCTGCGCAACGCCAACCGGTCCGGGGTCGTGCGCCAGCGCCTCGTCACGGTGATCGAGACCTCCGCCGACCGCACCTACGTGCTGCGGGTGAGCAACCGACGCGGCACCTTCCGGCTCCTCGAGTACGTCGACGACCAGACCCGCCCCGGGCGCATCGCCCCGGAGGACGTCGACGTCGACTACACCTTCGGCCGTGGCGGCACCATCGAGGTCGAGCTGACCACCGAGTGGCTCCGCGGCCGACGGGTCGCGCCGCTCAGCTACGGGTCCGTGGCCCGCCCGCGCTCCGCCGCCTTCGACCTCACCGACGCCGTGGCGCTGCGCGTCGGGCCTCGCCGGTGATGCGGGCCGTCGCCCGAGGTCTCGCCGCGGCCCTCGCGTCGACCTCCCTGCTCGCCGCGACCGCGGCTCCGTCCGTCGCCGAGGAGCGCGTCCGCGGGGTGCGGGTGGGCCCGGCGGACGACGACAGCGTCGCCTCCCCGCTGCCCACCCGGGCGGCGGTCGAGGACCGGTTGCGGGATGCCCGCGGCACCGCCTACCTCCACTCCCACGCCGACCTGCGCAAGGTCGCCTACCGCACCCCCGCCGTGCGCGAGGGCGGGACCATGACCGTCCGGGCGACCTGGCGCGACCTCGCACCCACCGGCCGGGCGCGCGGCGTGCGCCGGGGACTGACGACCGTCGTCGACGCCCGCACGGGCAACGGGGGGACCGGGTACGCCCTGACCAGGATCGGCCGCCTGCCGCGTTTCACGCTGTACCTCCTGACCGACGACACCGCTGGGCCGTCCCGCGTGCGACCGGAGGACCTCGACGTGCGGCACCGCCCCGGCCCCCGCGGCACGACGACGGTGACCATGTCGACCGAGTGGCTCGACCCCGGGAAGGTCAGCGTCTCCTCCTACGCCGAGGCCGTCGGCAGCAGGGGCCGATTCGACGACGCGTACGACGAGGTCCGCGGCACCCGCCTGCGCGTCGGGCCGGCGCCGCAGGTCTGACGCCCACCGCGGGTCCGCGCCCTCGGCTATAACGGGGTCATGAAGTTCGGGATCTCCACGTTCATCACCGACGACGGCATCCGCCCCGACACGCTCGGTCGTGCGGTGGAGGTGCGGGGGTTCAGCACGCTCGTCGTGGCCGAGCACTCCCACATCCCGACCAGCCGGGAGTCGCCGTACCCCGGCGGCGGCGACCTGCCGCGGAAGTACTACCGCACGCTCGACCCGTTCGTGGCGTTGACGGCCGTCGCGGCGGCGACGTCGACGCTGCGGATCGGCACCGGCATCGCCCTGCTGCCCCAGCGCGACGTGATCCACACCGCCAACGAGGTCGCGAGCCTCGACGTGGTCTCGGAGGGCCGGTTCGTGTTCGGCGTCGGGGTCGGGTGGAACCGCGAGGAGATGCGCAACCACGGCACCGACCCCCGCACCCGCGGCGCCCTCATGGACGAGCAGCTGGCCGCGCTCAAGGAGATCTGGACCGCCGAGGAGGCGGAGTACCACGGCACCCACGTCGACTTCGACCCGATCACGATGTGGCCCAAGCCCGTGCAGCGGCCGCACCCGCCGATCTACGTCGGTGGGGAGAGCGAGGCGGCGCTGCGCCGGCTGGCGACCCTCGGCGACGGCTGGCTGCCCCGCGCCGGGACCCCGCCCGAGGAGATCGCCCGGGTCCGTCGGTGGCTCGCCGACCAGGGTCGGGAGGACGTCGGCTTCACCTCCTTCGGCGTGCCGGCCGACCCCGAGCTGATCGACGGGCTCGCCGAGGCCGGCGTCGACGAGGTCGCACTGATGCTCGAGACCGCGTCGACCGACGAGTCGCTCCGCGCCCTCGACGACTTCGCCGCGCTCGCCGCCCGGCACGGCTGAGCCCGGCCCCGCGTCGGGGCGGGGCACACGTTCAGGCGCGCGCCGCGACCCTGACGAACGCCGCGAGGTCGGTCGACCGGCTCTGCGAGGGCCAGGCGAGCATCGTGGTGACCGGCGGTGCGCCGACGAGCGGCACGGCCGCGACCCCCTCGCCCGCCAGCGCCCGGGCCGACGCCGGCGCGACCAGGTAGGTGCGACCGAGCGCGATCAGCTGGAGCAGCTGCGTCACGTCGTGCACCTCCGGCCCCGCGCCCGCGGCGTACCGGCCCTCGCGGTCGGGCCAGCGCGGCGCCGGCAGACCGACGAGGGCGTCGAGGTCCCCCGCCGGCACGGCGCCGCCCCCCGTCAGCGGGTGCCCGGCCGCCACCAGGACCGCCGCCTCCTCGACCTGCAGCACCTCGGTGTCGAACCCGGCCGCGTCGTCCCACGGCGCGTGCAGGAGCGCGACGTCGGCGCGCCCGTCACGCAGCGCCTGCTCCTGCTGGCCCGGCCCGACCAGCAGCACGTCGACGCCGACGGCGCCCGGCTCCGCGGCGTACTGGTCGAGCAGCTTGGCCACGAGCTCGTTGGCTGCGCCCGCCTTCGAGACCAGCACCAGCCCGGCCCGACCGCCGGCAGCGACGCCGGCGGCACGGCGCGTCCGCCGTTCGGCCGCCACCACGGCGTCGAGCGCCGCGCGCGCCTCGCGGAGCAGCACCTCCCCGGCCGGGGTCAGGCTCACCGTGCGGCTCGTGCGCTCGAGCAGCCGGGCGCCGAGCCGGCGCTCCAGCTGGCCGATGGCCCGCGACAGCGGCGGCTGGGCGATCCCGAGCCGGGTCGCGGCGCGTCCGAAGTGGAGCTCCTCGGCGACGGCCACGAAGTAGCGCAGCTCCCGTGTCTCCACGTGTCCCCCTCCCGCCCGGAGCCCGACCCGGCGCCGCTGCCGGACCGGCCCGCCTGCGGCCCCGGTCCGGTCGATACCGCCAGGGTATCGGCGCCCACCCAGACGGTGTTGGGGCCCGAGGACGCCGCGACCAACCATGGACCCATGACCGAGACGACCTCCACACCCACTCCCACCCACCGGGGCCGCACCGCGCTCGTCACCGGCGCCAACAAGGGCATCGGCCTCGAGATCGCCCGGGGCCTCGGCGCCCTCGGCTTCACCGTCGGGGTCGGCGCGCGCGACGCCGACCGCGGCGCCACCGCCGTCGCGACGCTCGAGGCCGACGGCCTCGACGTGTTCCTCGTGCCGCTCGACGTCGCCGACGACGCCTCGGTGGCCGCGGCCGCGGACCTGCTGGAGCGGCGCGGGGGCGGCCTCGACGTCCTCGTCAACAACGCCGGGATCACGGGCTCGATGCCGCAGGAGCCCACCGTGGTCCACCTCGACACCCTGCGCACCGTGCTCGAGACCAACGTCTTCGGCGTCATCCGCACGACGAACGCGATGCTGCCGATGCTGCGTCGCTCGACCGCCGCGCGCATCGTCAACGTCTCGAGCGGCGTCGGGTCGCTGGCGCGCCAGTCCGCGGCGGCGACCGACGGGGCCGCCGGGCCGGTCGCCGCGGCGTACTCGCCGTCGAAGACCTACCTCAACGCGGTGATGCTGCAGTACGTGCGCGAGCTCGCCGGCACCGGCATCCTCGTCAACGCCGCGTGCCCCGGCTACGTCGCGACCGACCTGAACGGGTTCGCCGGTCACCGCACCACCGAGCAGGGTGCGGCGACACCGATCCGGCTCGCGACGCTGCCCGACGACGGGCCCACCGGGGGGTTCTTCGAGGACGCCGGCGTCGTCCCCTGGTGACCGCGTGGCGGTGACCGACCCGCACCGGGCTCGGCGGTGGGGCCGGTGTCGGTGGCGGCGCCTAGGGTCGGGGGGTGATCGCCCGATGAGCAAGGAAGCAGCCCAGCGCGCGATGCGCGAGGCCCGGTACGCCGAACGCATGGCCAACGGCAGCACCGGCATCCCCGCCACCCGCACCCGTCCCCCCGTCGCGCCGCCGGCGGGCAGCCCCGCCGCCACCCCCCGGCCCGCGGCGAAGGCCCCGGCCACCGCGCCGGCGGCGGCGACCACCACCGCCGACACCGCCGACACCGCCGCCGGCGACGGCCTGTGCGGTCACAAGTCGATGAACGGCCGCACCTGCACCCGCGAGCACGGCCACGCGGCGAAGAGCCACCGCTACTCCTGAGGCCGCCGGGTCGACCTCACCGCCGCAGCGCCTCGAACGCCCGGCGCGCCGCCCACCCGATCGCCGCGTCCGCGCCCGGGTCGACGGCGACCGGCACCCGCGACTCGGTGAGCGCGACGACCACGACCTGCTGGTCGCCGTGCTCGACGACGCCGGCGTCGTGGCGCAGGTGGAGGAAGCTGCCGGTCTTGCTGGCCACACGCACGGCGTCGGTGAGCAGCTCGGGGACGATGCGGCGGCTGGTGAGCTGACGTCCCATCGCGTCCCGGACCCGCTCGCACACCGCCGGGGTGGCCACGCCGTCGGACCAGACGGCGGCCAGGAGGTCGGCCACCGCACGGGCCGAGCCCACGTTGGCGGCGGCGACGTCGAGCATCGCGATCGCGTGGCCGCCGCCCTCGGTCGAGGCGCGGACCGCGAGCGCCAGCGCTCCCTCCTCGTCGGGCGCCGCGGCCGCCGCGGCGTCGTGCAGGTCGCGGAGCCGGTGACGCACCACGATGCCGCCACCCGCCGGGTCCGCGACCCCCCAGCCGGCCATCGTCGCCGTGACCGTCGCGGGCGGGACGCGGTCGAGGAGCAGGTCCGCGGCCGCGTTGTCGCTGACGGTGAGCGCGGAGTCGACGAGGTCGCCGAGCGCGACGGTGGCCGGGTGGCGGAACGCGCCCGTGCCCGTGCGCCCGCGCGTGGCCGTGGCCGGGTCGACCGCCACCGGCTCCGCCTCCCCGCGCGGCCCCAGCGCACCGCGGGCGGCGGCGTCCAGCACGGCGAGCGCCAGCGGCAGCTTGACCAGGGAAGCGAGGGGCAGCTGCCGGTCCACGTCGAGGCCGGTCTCGGCCCCGGAGCCCAGGTGGCGCGCGAGGAACGCGCCCCCGAGCCCGGCCTGGTCCCAGACCTCCGCCACCTCCTGCGCCACGGCGAGGAGCGGTCCGTCGGAGCCCACCAGCGCGCTCACGGGCGCCGCTCCGCGGAGGCGGCGGGGCCGAGCGCGAGGCCCAGCGCGGGCCCCAGCGTCGCCACGAGCCCGCGCCGCTCGGCCGCCCCGACCGAGGCGGCCGCCCCGCGGCCGACCGCCAGCCGGTAGCCGCGGGCCACCGGGAGGTCCGCGACCTCCCGCCACACCAGGTCGTGGGCCGCGGCCTCGCCGGGGGTGCACAGCCACAGGTCGCCGCGGGCGAGCACGTCCGCGACCACCGTGAGCGTCGCCCGCCCCACCACCACCTGCCCCGGCGCCAGCCCGGCCCGCGCCGCGGCCCGTCGTACGACGTCGCGGACCCAGGGCCGGTCGTCCTCCGCGCCGAGGTGCAGACGCCGCGGCCGGCCGGTCTCGCCGCGGTGGCGGCGCAGCTGGTCGAGGTGGAGCCGACCCGGCGCGGACCCGGCTCGGGTGGCAGCGTGCCCCCCGGCGGGCCCCGGTCCGGCCGGGTCCGCGGGGTCGCTCCGGTCGGGCGGGGCGGCGACGCCGAGCGGGCCCCCGAGGTCCGCCTCGTCGGGGCTGCAGGGGACCAGCGCCACCCCTCCGCCCGCGCGGGCCACGGCGGCCGACCGGTCGTCGGGGCCGGCGACCTCGAAGGAGACGTCCAGCCCCACCTGCTCCGCAGCCGCGCGTACCGGCACCAGGCCCCGCGCCGGGGCGCCCTCGGGCAGCCACACCGTCAGCGCCGACCCGACGGCGCGACCGAGGTCGAGCAGCTGGTCGGCCCGCACCACCAGGTCCCGGGCGTGGGGAAGCACGGCCCGACCCCGGTCGGTCGGGACGACGCCGCGGGGGTCCCGGACCACCAGCCGCCCGCCGAGGTGCTTCTCGAGCGCGGCGACCCGGCGGCTGACCACCGGCTGCGGCACCCCGAGCTCGGCGGCGGCCCGGGTGAAGCTGCGCTGGTCGACGACGGCGCACCAGGCGCGGAGGTGCAGCAGGAGGTCCACGCTGCGGTTATACCGCTCGCGCATGAGCGTCACGGATTCCGTCTTCGACATGGCCGCGGCCCCTCGAGCAGCGTGGCGCCTGACGACGCCGACCCCTCAGGAGACCCCCGTGACGCACCCGCCCGCCCGCACCGCCCGTCGTACCGTCCTCGGGGCGGCGGCCGCCCTGCCGCTCGCCGGGGGCGCGATGCTGCTGCCCGACCGCCCGGGCACCGCGGCGCCCCGAGGGCCCGCGCGTGGTCCGGCCGGCGCGGGACTGCCCGAGGTGCGGGCGCTGGAGCGCCGCTACGGCGCCACCATCGGCTTCCACGCGGCGCGGACCTGCCGGGGCGCCCGGGTCCTGGCCCACCGCGCCGACGAGCGCGCCCCGGTCCACTCGGTGTTCAAGGCGTACGCCGCGGCCGCGGTGCTGCGCGACCTGGACCGCGACGGCGAGGTGCTCGACCGGCGGGTGCGCTACGACCGCGAGGACCTGGTGACCTACTCCCCCGTCACCGGGCCCGCCGTCGACGAGGGCCTGACGGTCCGCGAGCTGTGCGACGCCGCGGTCCGGGTCAGCGACAACACCGCCGCGAACCTGCTGCTGCGCGAGCTCGGCGGGCCGGGCGCGATCACCCGGTTCGCCCGCTCGATCGGGGACCGGGCCACGCGGCTGGACCGGTGGGAGACGGAGCTGAACTCCGCGATCCCGGGCGACCCGCGCGACACCACGACCCCCCGGCAGGTCTCCCGCGGCTGTGCGGCGCTGCTCGTCGGCGACGCCCTCTCGGTGCCCGACCGGGCGGTCCTGCGCGACTGGATGCTGCGCAGCACGACCTCCGACCGCCGCTTCCGCGCGGGCCTGCCCGACGGGTGGGCGCTCGCGGACAAGACCGGCTCGGGCACCGAGACGTTCAACGACGCCGGGGTGGTGTTCCCGCCGCGGGGCACGCCGTTCGCGATCTCGGCGCTCGTGCGGCTGCGGCGGCCGGACGTGACCGCCAGCGTGGAGATCCACGCCGAGCTCGCGCGCATCGCCGTACGACGGCTGGGGTGAGCGCGGCTCAGGGGCGGCGCGGGACCGTCAGGTCGCCCGCCCGGCGGGTCGTGTCGCGCGCGGACACGCGGCCGTCGCGGCGCTTCACCAGCTCCGCGGCGGCCCGCACCTGCAGGTCCGCGCCGGCCAGGCAGTCCCGGTCGATCCGGACGACGACCCTCCCGGCGTCCCGGTCCTGGCTCCAGTCGCCGCAGCCGCCCCGCAGCCCGCCGTCGTCGCCGACCCGGACCACCCGCGCACCGCGGGTCTCGAAGCGCAGCTCCTTCGCGCGGTTCTCGAAGGAGACCCTGTAGGCCTGGCGCCAGGTCACGAGGCGCTCCTCGATGTCCACGTCGAGCACGGCGACGACGCGGCCGGGCTGCACCCGCGCGGCGAGACGGGTGACGTCGGCGGACTGCTGGGCGTCCGGGTCCGGCGCCGGCTCCCGGGTCGCCCGGACGTCCCCGCCCGGGTCGGTGACCTGGACCCGGTCGGCCGCCGCCGCCGGGGCGGCGGGGAGCGCGAGGCCGGCGAGGGCCAGGACGAGGGCAGGGACGACGTGGTGGGGACGCGTCATGGTGGTCACCCTCCCCCGTCCGACGCGGCGGCGCCACCCTCCCGCTCCTCGCCGGCACGCGGCGGGCGGCGGGGCAGGGCGGGCCGCTCGGTCTCAGACCGACAGCGACCCGGCCGGGAAGCGGACGCCCGCGAGCCGCTCGGAGAGCTCCCAGACGCGGCGGGCGTCGTCGGTGCTGCGCAGGCTGCGGTACGGCTTCTGCTCGCCGGGAGCGCCGCCGACGTGACCGAGCCCGCGCGGACCGTAGAACCGCCCACCGGCGTCGGGCGCGGTGGCGGCCAGCAGGGCGGGCAGCCCCGCGCTGTCGGGGGTGCCGGCGATCCCCAGCGCGGAGAGCCGCCGGATCAGGCGCAGCTCGCGACCCTCGGAGCCCCGGCCGATCTCGGGGCGGGCGCCGAGCAGGTTGGTGGGGGCGACGCCGGGATGGGCGAGGTTGCTGGAGATGCCCCACCCGTGGGCGCGGCTGCGCCGGTCGAGCTCGAGCGCGAACAGCCCGACGGCGATCTTGGAGGAGCTGTAGGCCCGGAACGGGTCGTAGCCGCGCTCGGAGTCGAGGTCGTCGAGCTGTACGCCGTTGCGGTTCGCGGCGATGCTCGTCTGCGAGGTCACCCGCCCCCCGCCCTCGCGCAGCAGCGGCAGCAGGTGGGCGACGAGCGCGACGTGGCCGAGGTGGTTGGTGGCGATCTGCAGCTCGTGGCCGTCGACCGTGGTGCGACGCTCGGGCGGCGTCATGACCCCGGCGTTGTTGACGAGCACGTGGACGGGCGCCCCCTCCTCCAGCAGGGTGGCCGCGAACGCCGCGACGGAGTCGAGGGAGGCCAGGTCCATCGTGGCGAGTCGCACGGAGGCCGCCGGCACCTCGGCCCGGATCGTGGCCAGGGCGGCCTCGCCCTTGGCGGCGTTGCGGACGGGCAGCACGAGGTCGGCGCCGGCGGCCGCGAGGCGGCGGGCCATGCGCAGGCCCATGCCGTCGCTGCCGCCCGTGAGGACGACGCGGCGGCCGGTGAGGTCGGGGAGGGTGAGGTCGTGGGTGCGGGCCATGGCGTGCTCCTTCGGTGGTGGGTCCGGCGGGTGCCGTCGTCACCACCCTCGGCGATCCGCGCCGGGCGAGGCAGGACCCGTCGATCCCCCTCTCGGGCGAGGACCCGGCCCGGGGCGCCTCAGCGGCCGGCGGGGACCCGGTCGTCGTCCGGCTGCGGCTCGGGGGCCGGCGCCGGGTCCTCGTGCATCACGAGGCTGAAGGAGACGAAGCGCAGCGTGCCGACGAGGCCGTTGGCGACCCCGAGCACCAGGACCTCGGTGAGCCGTCCGGCGTCGGGGTCGACCAGGCCGAGGAGTCCGAGGGCACCGGAGGTGATGCCGAGGCCCGCGACGACCAGGCCCAGGCCCAGCGTGTGGTGCGGGACGATCGTCGCGGCGGCGGTGCTGTGGAACGTGACGCGACGGTTGCCGCCGGTGCTCAGCAGCGTGGAGGCCACGAGCGCGACGATGTTGGCCCACTGGGGCGTCATCAGCTCGCGCAGC